>NZ_JAYSDT010000003.1:0-195440 GCF_041914225.1 Chryseobacterium sp. | reverse complement strand
GGAAGTGTAATTTTTATCATTGTTTACTAAGAAATTTTAAGATGCAAAAATACGCATTTTTTAGATAAAATACTATATTAGCTTACAATTAGAATGAGAATTAATATTTAAAATAAAAAAGATCAGGACTGTTTTTGTTTCGTCAGATTCTATAATCAGTTTTTTACAGAAAAATATCTTCTGTTTTTTTGTTATCCGGTATCTCAATATTAAAGCTTGTTTTCTGATTTAAAACTTTAATAATAAACGAATTACAATTTAATATGAGCACAATGAATATTGACCTTCACTGCGATTTACTTTATTATCTGCTAAGATCAGGTACCACTCTGGATGATAAAGAGCTGGGCTGCTCCCTTCCTTATCTGCAGGAAGGAAATGTAAAAGTTCAGGTGATGGCCATGTATGCAGGAACAGGAGCAAACAGTACCAATTACGGATTGGAACAAAGCCGCTTATTTTCAAATCTTACCAAAAATGAGAACTTTTTTCTTTTTAATAAGGACAATTACAAGGAAACCGGTAATGAAAACCGGATAGGAATTATTGCTTCCATTGAAAATGCATCTGCTTTCTGTGATGAAAATCAAAGTCTTGACTCCGGATTTAAAAACTTGGAAGCCATGATTGAGAATGTAGAAAAAGTCTTTTACCTTGGAATAACGCATCATCTTGAAAACCGTTTTGGAGGGGGAAATAATGCCACCGCCGGCTTAAAGGATGATGGGAAAGTCCTGATTGATTATATTGCTGACCGAAATATTGCTATTGATCTGGCTCATACAAGTGATCAGCTGGCCTATGATATTTTCACTTATATTGATCAGAGAAATTATTCAATTCCGGTTCTGGCAAGTCATTCCAATTACAGGTCTGTTTATCAGAACAACAGGAATCTTCCTGATGAACTGGCAAAGGAAGTAATCAAAAGGAAAGGACTGATAGGTCTGAATTTTATCAAAGATTATGTAGATACGGAAAACCCGGATAGAATTTATGAGCATATCCGATATGGGTTAGATCTTGCCGGAGAAAACAGTATCGCCTATGGAGCAGACTATTTCTATTGGAAGGATCATCCTGAGACATCCCGTCATCCTTTTTTCTTTCCTGAACATTCCAATGCTTCGGGATATCCTGCAATCAATAAAGAAATTGAAAAACGCTTTTCATCCGAACTGGCAGAAAAAATCAGCCACAGAAATGCTCTGAATTTTATAGAAAATATATATAAATAGGATGATATCGTTAAAACGATTTTATTATCCCGCAGATTGGGAAATTAAAACAGGTTTTATATTTATCTGTGATAATAAGCTAAATCTGCGGGAATTTTTTGCTGTTTTATTTTACATTAAATGATGTATTTTAATATGTTTAAAAACAGTTGATTATTTATTGCAGGTTAATGTTTTCTTTTATACCTTACTTTCTGCTTGATAATTTCAATCACATCTACATTCTGGACTTTAGACTTGATCCATCCATGAATGTCAATATAGAATAATGAACGTCTGTAATATTCATTTTTTGAGAATTCTTCCAGCTTTTTATCAAAATTTTCAAAAGCTTTCTGTCTCTGATCCGGCACCTGATTATTAAGATTCTTAAAAAACTGAATGCTTTCAAAATGAAACTCTTCCGGCTTTTTCATTTTTCTGGCAAACTTCAGCGTAGAAGCAATAAATTCATCATAATCTTCATCTTTACCCGATTCATATTTCGCCATTAGGATCAGAATTCTTGTATGGAACAGCAGATCCTCCTGTACATTACCTTTGGATTCTATGATCCTCATTGAATATTCAATTGATTTTTCAAACATTTTACTGCCGAAAAACATAGCCGCCATTTTAAGGTAAAGAATCATAAAATGGTGCTCATCAATTCTTTCCCTGAGTTTTTCCATTTTCAATTCCACTTCAGGAATAAGTTTTGTGCCGGTAAAAAATTCTCCTTTTATAAAATGAATATTCATCAGTGTATTGTACTGAGTAAGGAAAATAAGGGATTGAAGATTTTCATTCTGAACAAAATTTTCCGCATGTACCATTTTATTAAAATTCTCAAAATGCTCCTCCAGAATATCAATATTTCCATACAGGAAAAGGATCTTGAGCAGATAAGTATTTCCTTTGATATACCAAACCGGATGGCTGTAAATCATTTCGGGCTTCTTATGAAAAAGATCTACCCACTGATAAGCATATTTCAGAGTGTATTTATAATCCTGCAAGAGCTGGTTCTTCCATACATGAGCTTTATAATACCATAATTTTTCAGTGAAATTTAGTTTTTCGGGATTGATATTTTTAATTTCAGCATTGAAAATATCCATGACTTCCTGTCGGTCTGTATCATTTTTTACATAGCCATGGGTAAGCATTTCACTGTATAGTTTCAAAGAAAGGTTGGAAAGTTTTGTAGTGTAGCGGTTCTGCTTACTGATCTCCTGAGACTGCTTGATAAGTTCTTCGGCGCGGCCTTCGATACTTCGTGTAATAAATTGTGATTCAATTACTTTCTCGAGGTCAATGATTTCGGAAGCAATGCTTTTTTCATCCAGCTCCAGCGCAGTCTGTTTAGTCTTATCTAATATTTTTAAAGCCTGCTTATAAAGACCTTTCTGATACAGAATATTAGCAAAATCCAGCTGTTCCCGAAGCTGAATTCTATAATTCTGATGACTCGGGTTCATACGGAGGCTTACCAGAATCTGTTTGTAAAGATGGGCTTTAAGGTTGGAAAGTTGTTGTTTGGTAGAAATTTTTTTCTCAATAATCACTGTTTCATCATATTCCTTCATTTTATCCATCTCAGAAAAGAGCAGAAGAAATTTAGCATCAACATTAATTCCGAGACGGTTTACATACAACTTAAACTGTCGCTTTTCAGAAGTAGTCAATGACTTTACCAATACAAACAAAAAATCTTTCTGCAATTCTGCCATTGTAAATTTTTATAAATTAAATTACTGATTAATAGATGAATAAGATTGTTTTTTCAACTGTTGAATATTGTAATTTTCAAAAAATGTGAAAATGAAAAAATATTGCAAGCTGTAGTTTTGAACCAAAATTAAGTAAAAAACTTCATTTATGAATTCCGAAAAAATTGAAATTTTTGATACGACACTGAGAGACGGGGAACAGGTTCCGGGATGTAAACTGAATACGGAACAGAAACTGATTATTGCTGAAAAGCTTGATGAGCTGGGGATTGATATCATTGAAGCAGGGTTTTCGATTTCCAGTCCGGGAGATTTTGAATCGGTTTCAGAAATTTCAAAACTGGTAAGAAATGCTAAAGTATGCGGACTGACAAGAGCCAATAAAAAAGATATTGATACGGCAGCAGAGGCATTGAAATTTGCGAAAAGACCAAGAATTCATACCGGTATCGGAACTTCGGATTCTCATATTAAATACAAATTCAACTCAACAAGGGAAGATATTATTGAGAGAGCGGCAGAAGCTGTAAGGTATGCCAAAACATATGTGGAAGATGTGGAATTCTACGCTGAAGATGCAGGAAGAACAGATAATGAATATCTTGCAAGGGTTTGTGAAGCCGTTATCAAAGCCGGAGCGACAGTACTGAACATTCCTGATACAACAGGATACTGTCTGCCGGAAGAATACGGTCAGAAAATAAAATATCTGAAAGAAAATGTAAAAGGTATTGAAAAAGCAGTACTGTCGTGCCATTGTCATAATGATCTCGGATTGGCTACTGCCAATTCTATTGCCGGAGCAATTAACGGAGCACGCCAGATTGAATGTACCATCAACGGATTGGGAGAAAGAGCCGGTAATACGGCATTGGAAGAAGTTGTGATGATTTTAAAACAGCATAAAGATCTGAATCTGCATACCAATGTCAATTCCAGAATGCTGAATGAAATGAGTGCCATGGTATCCGACCTGATGGGAATGGCAGTGCAGCCCAACAAAGCTATTGTAGGAGCCAATGCTTTTGCCCACAGCTCAGGAATTCATCAGGATGGTGTGATCAAAAACAGGGAAACCTATGAAATCATTGATCCGGCAGAAGTAGGTGTGAATGCCTCTTCCATTATCCTTACAGCCAGAAGCGGCCGCTCGGCTTTGGCGTATCGTTTTAAACATATCGGGTATGAGGTTACCAAGAATGAACTTGATTACCTGTACCAGGAGTTTCTGAAGATCGCTGATCTTAAAAAAGAAATAGACAATGAGAACCTGAACATGATGATGCATTCTTTTGCCAGAAAAATAGGATAGGTTTGATTTAATATCAAGATAAAGTAAACAATGAACAACAGTAAAAAGACACTTTTTGATAAAGTTTGGGACGCTCACGTGGTAGAAACCATTCCTGACGGACCTCAGATCATTTATATAGACAAACACCTGATTCATGAGGTAACCAGCCCTCAGGCTTTTGCAGAACTGGAATCCAGAAACCTGGAGATTTTCAGACCGGAACAGATTGTTGCCACCGCGGATCATAATGTACCCACTTTGAATCAGGAGCAGCCTATCAGAGATGAACTTTCAAGAAATCAGGTAGAACAGCTTACGGAAAACTGTAAGAAAAATAATATCGAACTTTTCGGATTAGGACATCAGTATCAGGGAATTGTACATATTATCGCTCCGGAACTGGGAATTACCCAGCCGGGAATGAGTATTGTTTGCGGTGACAGTCATACCTCCACCCACGGAGCATTTGGAACTATCGCTTTTGGAATAGGAACAAGCCAGGTCGCTCAGGTATTTGCAAGCCAATGTTTATTGCTGAATAAACCGAAATCAATGAGAATTACAGTCAACGGCAAATTGAACGAAAATGTTCAGCCTAAAGATGTGATTCTTTATATCATTTCAAAAATAGGAACAGACGGAGGAACGGGATATTTCTGTGAATATGCAGGAAATGTATTTGAAGAGATGTCGATGGAAGGAAGAATGACCGTGTGCAATATGAGTATTGAGATGGGGGCCAGAGGAGGAATGATTGCTCCCGATGAAACCACCTTTGAATACGTAAAAGGAAGAAAATTCGCACCGGAAGGGAAAGAATGGGAAGAAAAAGTAGAGTACTGGAAGACATTGAAAACTGATGAAGGGGCATTATTTGATAAAGAACTGAGCTTCGATGCATCAGATATTTATCCGATGATTACTTATGGCACCAACCCGGGAATGGGTATTTCAATCCGTGAAGTTATTCCTGCGCCACAGAATGAATCTGAAGAGAAGGCATTACAATATATGGGACTGGAAGCTGGACAAGCGGTTAACAGTATCAAGGTGAATTATGTTTTTATAGGAAGCTGTACCAATGCAAGGATAGAAGATTTCCGTTCTGCAGCTCAGTACATCAAAGGAAAAAGCAAAGCGGAAGCGGTAAAAGCATTGATCGTTCCGGGATCCCAGCAGGTGGTAAAACAGATTTATGAAGAAGGACTGGATAAAATCTTTAATGATGCAGGTTTTCAGATCCGTCAGCCGGGCTGCTCTGCATGTCTGGCAATGAATGATGACAAGATTCCGGAAGGAGAGTATTGTGTTTCCACTTCCAACAGAAACTTTGAAGGCAGACAGGGACAGGGTGCAAGAACAATTCTTGCCAGTCCGCTCACTGCAGCAAAAGCAGCCATAGAAGGTAAAATTTCAGCTTTTGAAAGTTTAAACTAAAAAGTAATTTTAAATTTATTTTAACCACAAAAGGCACAAAAGGTTATGTCGTTTGTAAGAAGAAATTATCATTTGCTTACATAAAAAGAGCACTTAAGCTTTATGAAAATTTTTGATTTTCATTCTTTTGCGAACTTCTTATATGGATTCTTTTATCCATCCTTAAGCAAACTGAGTTAAAAAAACTTTTGTGACTTTTGTGGTTCAAGCTTAACAATGTAGAATACATGCAAAAATTAGTTATTATAAAATCCACTGCGGTTCCGTTACCGGCAGAAAATATAGATACAGATCAGATTATTCCTGCAAGATTTCTTAAAAGTATAGACAGAAAGGGTTTCGGAGAGAATCTGTTCAGAGACTGGAGGTTCAATATTCATACAGGAGAACCGAATCCTGATTTTGTTTTAAACAATCCTAAGTTCAGTGGTGAAATTCTTGTCGCCGGAAACAACTTCGGATGCGGAAGCAGCAGGGAGCATGCGGCCTGGGCGTTAACAGATTATGGCTTTAAAGTCATCATTTCAAGTTATTTTGCTGATATATTCAAAGGAAATGCTTTGAATAATGGGCTTCTTCCCGTAAAGGTTTCCGAAGGGTTTTTAAAAGAAATTTTAGAAGGAGTCAATGAAAATCCTGACCAGGAAATTGCTATTGATGTGGAATTACAGTCTGTCAGCTTCAAAGATACCACAGAAACCTTTGAACTGGATTCTTATAAAAAAATATGCCTGCTGAACGGTTATGATGATATTGATTTCTTAATCAGCAGAAAACAAGCCATTACAGAATTTGAACTAAAAGCACAAAAAACAAATGAACGACAATTATTTTAAAATCGCGGTTCTTCCCGGAGATGGGATTGGCCCGGAAATTATCGGTGAGAGTATCAAAATATTAGATACTATTGCTGAAGTTTTTCAATGTAAATTTCATTTTGATTACGGATTAATCGGAGCAGAAGCTATTTTTAAGACAGGAAATCCTCTGCCTGAAGAGACCTTAAAGATATGTAAAGAATCAGATGCTGTACTTTTCGGAGCTATCGGCGATCCGGTGTTTGATAATAATCCGGAAGCAAAAATAAGACCTGAACAGGGATTATTAAAACTTCGTAAAGAACTGGGATTGTTTGCCAATATCCGTCCATTGAAGACATATCCGTCACTGATTGATAAGAGTCCGCTGAAAAGAGAAATTATTGAAGGAGCAGACATCCAGATTTTCAGAGAGCTGGTAAGCGGAATTTATTTTGGTGAAAAATTTACCGATCCGGATGGAGCATATGCTTATGACGTTTGCAAATACAGCCGTGAAGATATTATTCCGATTGCGCATATGGCATTTCAGGAAGCACAGAAAAGAAAGAAGAAGCTTACGCTTATTGATAAAGCGAATGTTCTGGATACTTCAAGATTGTGGAGAAAAACCTGCCAGGAAATTGCTCCTGAATATCCTGACGTACAGCTTGACTATATGTTTGTAGACAATGCCGCCATGCAGCTGATTCTTAATCCTAAGCATTTTGATGTTATTTTAACAGAAAATATGTTTGGCGATATTATTTCAGATGAAGCAAGTGTGATCGGTGGTTCTATCGGGTTGTTACCATCTGCTTCAGTAGGAGAGAAGAATGCTCTGTTTGAGCCTATTCATGGGTCTTATCCTCAGGCTAAAGGAAAAGGGATTGCCAATCCTGTTGCTTCTATTTTAAGTGTGGCTATGATGCTGGATCATCTTAATTTACAGGCCGCAGCCGATAAATTGAGACAGTCGGTAGAACATGCTATTGAAAATAAATATGTTACCGTTGATCTTAATACGAAACAATATTACTCAACAAGTGAAGTGGGAAGCTTTATTGCAGACCATATCAGATATTCCGAAACATCATATTATAATTTTGAAAATGTAAAGATCGGGAAATCTACCATTGTATAGAAAACAAAAGTTCAGTTAGATAGTTAGAACGAAAAGTTCCGCCTCGCATGAGACGGAACTTTTCAATTATAAAAAGTCTTATTACTTTTTGTCTTTTGTATTATCCGTTTTTCCTGATTTGTTCTTTGATGCTTTCTGGATATCTTCTTTATCAATATCAGGCGGATTGGTCTTTTTCGATGCAGCAGGAATATTCTGAAAATCCTGATTTTGCTTTTTAGTCTCTGCTGTATTGGCAGGTTCTTTCTTTTTGGTGTTTCCTTTTGTATTCATGACTTTACATTTTAAGTTCCAAGAACATGTAAATTATTATTCAAAGGGTTTGCCAAACGGAAAAATTTTATTCTAAAGTCCCAAAATACCGATTTTACCGGTTTTATCCTCGATGGTATAATTCAGGGCTTTTGCCAAAACAAAAATATTATTCAGGTTTTCCATCAACTGTTTGCGGCCTTCATTTCTCAGCTGATTCTGGTCAATTGATTTCTCTGCTGTTTCCTTCGCTTTTGCTGTAACGTTTTTAATATCCTTTTCTGAAATTCTGTTAATGAAAGAATCATCCAGAGATTGAATCTCAACGCTTGGCGTAATTCTTATCTCAGCATCAGGAAGCTCAGTAATCACCAGCTTTTTATTGATGGAATCTACCTCAATCTTCATTTTATTGAGATCATAGGAAACCTGTGCATTCGTTTTGGTATAGGTTATAATACTGTTGCTGGAGATTTCTTTTCCAAAAACTTCATAACCCATTTTGGTTTTCTGCATGCTGGAAGTATTCTGTTCCAATACCACCATTTTATTCATCTTGGAAATCTGATTGGTCAGGATATAATAATCCGACTGTTCCGTTTTATTTCCAAGGTTCAGGCAGGACTTCAGACCAAAGAACAGAAGCACCATAGCGCCGGCACCGGCTGCAAAGGATAATATGGTTCTATAATTTCTCAAAATCTATTTAAAAATTTCTTTGATAACAGATGAATCATTCTTTTTAAGAATTTCAGCTAAATCTCTTTCAATATATCCGCTGGTAGGCATTTCTACAATTCTTCCCACTTCTTTTCCATATCTTTTCAGGATAATGGTAGGAACTTTCTGAAGATTGTAAAGGCTTTCATCCCCGGTAGGAGATTCTTTCTTACGGTTTACGGCAATAATAGTCAGTTTATTTTCCGGATAGTTTACGGCTTCCAATATTTTCATCAGTCTCGGAAAATCTCTGTGGCTGTCTTCACACCATGTTCCCATGAAAACAATGATATCATAAGACCCGATTTTCTCTTTTTTTAATTCACTGACTGCTTTCTGGTCAAGGACATATTCATCATGTTCCTTTACATACCAATCTGCATAAGGAGCTTTTAAAAACTGCTCTTTCAGTTGGTTTCCCAAAAGCATTTTGCCGTCTTTCTGAGTTTCAACCTCGCGGTTTACCACTACTTTTTGAGCGCTAAGTTGTTGTGCAGCTAAAAATAAGCTTGAAACGGCAACAATATTGGTAATAAATTTTTTCATATTTTATTTTTCGATAATTGATTTTAAATCAGCAGGAGAGTAGTATTTGTTTTTTAATACTTTATGATCTGCCTGTCTGTAAACATTAAATTTTTCTCCGGATTTTTCATAGAAAGATTCTACTTCTTTTTCCTTGTAAAATTCAACTGTTTCCTTTGCCTGCTCTTCATTATCACATGCTTTCGACATATTGGAACGCTGAACTTCGTTGAATAGCTCTACAAATTTGTTGCCAAGTCCGAATTCCAGCACAGCACCACTTAAAACATACTGTAAATCACAAAGTGCATCTGCAATTTCTACAATATTATTATCGGCAATCGCCTGTTTTAACTCATTAAGTTCTTCCTGTAAAAGCTCCACTCTGAGATTGCATCTTTCCGGAGAAGGAATTTGTGGGGTATCTAAAATAGGGGCTTTGAAAGTAGTATGGAATTCTGCTACTTGGTTCAGACTATCAATTTTATCCATGAATTTTTTATTTCCCACAAAGATAGAAAAGGATTTGTAAAATGTGAAATATGCAGGTAGAAATGTACGAATAAAGAGTAAGAGAAAATTATAATCACTTACTGATAGCAAAAACCACAACTTAAAAATTGTGGTTTGTTTGAATCTGTTGATGATATTTAATTATTTCAGGTATTCGTATTTCCAGATACCGGAAATCGTCAATATTTCCAGACCCGGCTGCTTTTCTCCATAGCTGAATACACAGATGTATTTTGAATGGCACGAAGTACAGTCGGTACCAAAGTATAATGTTGGCAGATCATTGACTGTCAGTTCTCCGAAATGAAGCACTCTTTGAGAGGTTTTGTTGACAATTCCTTGTTTTAATAATTCATCTTTGGATAATATTTTATCTTCATTATAAAGCTGAAAGACGGGAAACCCGGATTCGTAGGGAGCTATTGCAATTGTATTTTTGTTCCCGCAATCACAGCAGCTGAAAGTGGTTATTGCTGAAGGAAGAGCCTCATCATTAATGAAAGAGCTTTTTTCAACAGAAATTTTTCTGGTAATGCTTATTTTTTCTGATATTGAATACATTTGAGCTGATTTATGGCTGAATAACTGTACCTGCTAAGTTATTATATTTTCCGCTTGGACTTTTCTTAATGGTTACTTTTATATAGCCTTCTTCTGCAAGCTTATTCCATGTTTTCTGATAACCGGTATTGATGTCAATCGGGATTTTCCACATGGTTTGTTTTCCTTTTCCAGCCTGTCCAAACCAGGGAATAATATCTGCGGTCTGGGTTTTAAACTGCATTGAATTATTCAGAACGTCAATTTCGTAATAAAAATCATATTTGTCTTCAGGCTGATTTAAAGCTCTTTGTGTAAAAGTATAGGTGTATCCGTTGATGATCGGGCTGGTAAAACTTCCGCCTAAAGTAGGAACGCCATTGCCGGTATAATTACCTACAGCCCCGCTGTATCGGTCAAATTTCTGTCCGACCTGTAAAGGAACATCGTCAACGATATTGTAACCTCCGTTGGCAGGTGGCCATCCGCCATTTAAATTATTAGCCTTAAAAAGTGATTCCAGCTCGCTCCATTTGCCCTGTTTGTAAAGATCGTAGGCCTGATTTCTGACAGACTGGCTCACAGTGTTATTCGGATCGTAAGTTACTGCCAGTTCATCAGCGTTTTTATAGAATACAATAGTGACATCAGAATTGGTTTCTGGCTCATCATCTCTGTCAGAACTGCAGGCGATGGAGAAAGTGGTGATCGTTAAGATAAAAAAGTACTTAAATAAATGTTTCATATAAAAAAATTAAATTATTTTAAAATTATTAAGGTATTAAAGGGGCTTCCTTTTTGAAACATTATTTCTTTACATAAGCCTTAAGTGGAAATGCTATGGTGAAAGCAGTAAGACTTTGTGGTCAATATAATTGAATTTAAGAACCGGAATTGTTCAAGTACTGAATTATCCCAAAACAGAGTCAAAAGAAGCAACAGTGTCAGGCGTCAAAAACGGTTTTAGAGCTCCCTTAAATACAAACAGGGCAAGCGGTACAATAAAGAATAATTATTATGCAATAAATTTAAACCAAAAAACTCAAATCTCGGTGATTTTCATTTAAATAAAATAATTATGTAAAATTAATAAGAGTCATAAATGCTTTTCATATAATGTTTTACATAAAAAATAAAACTGCCCCGTAAAGGGCAGTTTTTCACATCGTTTAATTTTAAAGTTATTAATTTTTAATAAATCTTTTAGAAGATTCTCCGATTTGAATCATATAAGCACCTTTGATAAGATTGCTTACGTTTACAGAGCTTCTCTGAAGTTTTCCTGAGTCAATTAGTTTTCCACCCATATCGAAGATTTTATAATCTTCTGAAGTCGTATTGGAAATATAAAGGATATCTCTTACAGGGTTTGGATAAAACTTCACATCTGTGATCAGATCTTTTGTATTCTGAATGTCTCCTTTTCCGGAAGATACAATGTTAAGCGTGTAATCCTCAACCTGGCCATAAGTAAATGCTTCACAAGATGAAGTAGGGATAGAGCTGTATTTCATCATTACTCTCATTCTTGTAGACCCTACAGTTGCTGTAGATGGAATAGTAATAGATCCTGTTACCGGACTGGTTGTAGAACCTGCTTTTGTCCATGCCAGTTCTCCACTGTCTGTAAAGTCTCCGTCACCGTTGTAATCAATATAAACAGCATATGCTTCGCTGTATTTTGTAGATGTCCAAACCGGAGTGATGGAAATTGTATAGGCATTTCCTCTTGTAACATTCGTAGAAACTGAAGTGAAGTTTTCGTAACCTGCAGTTCCTGTAGAAGTATTATTAATAGATCCGAATGTTACATTTCCGATTCTTTCATCAGCGGTATTGGATGCAGAAGAAGAACAGTAAGTAACCGTTCCGCCTGAAAGAGTGGTAACGCTTACTGTATTGCTGGAAACAGAAGCATTTCCTGCTGCATCTTTTGCTTTCACAGAGAAAGAGTAGGTAGTTGCTGGAGTAAGTCCTGTTACAGTATACGTTGTAGAAGCCGTTGAGCCGATTAATGAAGCCCCCTGGTATACATCATATCCTGTAACTCCTACATTATCTGTAGCACCTGACCATGAAAGATTGGTTGTAGTAGAAGTTGTTCCTGAAGCAGCAAGGGTAGGCGCTGTAGGAGCGACGGTATCAGGAGTTCCGGAACCTGCATTTACAGAAATGTTGGCATTGTTAACATCAAAGAAAATGTGGTTTGATCCTTTTACCATAATTCTTCCTGTAGTTGTATTGGCATTAGGAATCGTTACAGCCTGTGAACCATCATTCGGGGTTCCTGCCAACAGCGTAGTCCATGTATTTCCACTGTCTGTTGACCATAAGATATCTACATTGGCTGTATTTACTCCGTTTGCAGTAGTTCCTGCCACATCCCAGGTTACAGTTTGGGAACTTCCTCCGGCATATGTTGTAGCTGAGTTTTGTGAAGTTACCAGGAATGGTCCTGCAGTTGAATTAACTGTGATAACAGCATCATCGGAATTATTTCCTGAACCTCCGGCTTTATTGTCACGAACGGTAAATCTGAAATTTAATGTTCTGGCAACAGAAGAAAGCGCTTCTACAGTGATTTCAGAACCTGCTGTAGTGGTTGCGCCTGTCAGGATAGAAGCCATTCTTGGGAAATATCTTACAGGTGCAGTTGTTGGAGTCCATGATCTGAAGTTAGGTCCTGAAGCTTTTGTTGCGCTTGCTGCCGAACTTGCTCCTGTCTGAGAAGAAGAAGCATTGTCCATTTGTTCCCAGATGTAAGTTAAAGAATCTCCGTCGGCATCCGTTCCGGTACCTGTCAGTACAAATGGAGTTCCTTTTGGAATAGTATAGTCTAAACCTGCGTTGGCAGTAGGAATTGAGTTTCCTGTATTAGTATTGACAGAGCAGGTTTTAGCTTTAATATTATTGGTAATCTGCTGAATGCTTATTGCATGGAAGAATGCATCGGAATGCGGCTGGATATCCTGGCTTGTAATTCCTGCATATCCCATGATGGTTGATCCTGAACCCGGTTCCATATTAGCACCTGTTCCCTCGTTATTCATAGAGAAAGTGTGGTTACCACCAAACTGATGTCCCATCTCGTGAGCTACATAATCGATGTCAAAATTATCTCCTGAAGGAATGGCATCAGCCGGGGAAGTGTATCCGCTTCCTTTGGATCCGTTTGTACAGATACAGCCGATACATCCTGCGTTTCCACCGCCACCTGAAGCACCGAACAGGTGTCCGATGTCATAGTTCGCTTCACCAATTACGGATGTCAGGGTACTTTGTAGCTGAGAATTCCAGTTGCTCATTCCTGAAGCTGCAGAATAAGGGTCAGTAGAAGCGTTGGTGTAAATTACAGAGTCATTGTTGGAGATAAGAACCATTCTTGCTGCAAAATCTTTTTCAAAAACACCGTTTACACGGGTCATCGTATTGTTCATTGCGGCCAGAGCCTGTGCTTTGGTACCTCCAAAGTACGTGGTGTATTCTCCTGTACAGGAAAGTGCAAGTCTAAATGTTCTCAGTTTGGCATCATCAGCATTAGGTCTTGCTGCAAGTGAAGAATTTGAAACGCCTTTCTGTGCAGCTTCTACTACTGTACATTCAAATTTGTTAAGATCATCTTTTTTATCAGATTTTCTGTACACAACATAGGAAGAAAGGTCTTTTGTGTACGGCTCAATGAATACAGCAGATTTATCGCCGTAAATTTCCATTGATGACAGTCCGAGTGGAGAAACACTGAAGTAGACTGTGGAATTAGGATCATCCAGACCTTGTCCTACATAGGATTTGATATCCGGATATTTTGCTGCCAACTCAGGGGCAAAATTGGAATTCTCCCTCACTTTAAAATTTTCCATTCTGCCTTCAGAATTCGGAAAAGAGATAATGAGTTCTGATTTTTCGCCTGCAGCCAGTCTTTTGGGAGCTTTTGCCAAAGCATTTTTCAATCCGTTGATGTCCAGGTTGTAAACCTTAGGATTGCTGATGCTGTTTTTGTTTTCAAAGATCTCTGATGAAGCTTTTCTGGAACCTTCAGTCCAAAGACGGTCAGTCTGTGCGAAAGAAATACCCGAAACAAGGAGCATTCCAATCAGCGTTAATTGTTTTTTCATATTAAATACTAAATTTGATTGTGGAATACCAAAGCTAATAAAAAAAATATTATCGAAAACAGAATTTTTTAAGGAAATTTTAGACTTTTCACATAAAATATTATGCAACACATTGTATATAATTGAAAAAGCTTATTAATAAAAGAAAAGTGAGAATGCTGAAATGAATTTAATTTGTTAAATAAATAAAAAATTAACATTTTATTTATTATTTTACTAAAATTAGACAATATAATTTATTAATTATATAAAGTAATGTAAGTTATAATAGTAAATTAAATTTTATAAAATGTTACTGTATGTTCTATATTTTGGTTACAAAAAAAGCTGTTTCAAAAATGAAACAGCTTAGTATATTTATTCAATACTTACTTACATTTTATCATCAGCAGTAGGTCCGTAAAGTCCAGGGACTTTATTTCCGGTTGATCTTAAATAAACAACCAGCTCACCTCTGTGATGGTACAAATGATTATAAAGAAAACCTCTTATCACCTGAACCTTTGGCATAGGAGGAAACAATACATTTCCGTCCATTTCCATTTTCCACTCGTTGAAATAAGTGTTTTCATCAGAGTTTTCCAAAGCTTTCTGTGCATTGGCAACATTTTCCTCAAATTTTGCAAGGATATTTTCCGCTTTCGAAATGTCTCCTTTGTCATACTTGTATGTACCCATATCAAAAATGTCCTGATTGAAAGTGGGTTCATACCAATTGTACACTTCAGCAATGTGAGAGGCAAGCTGACCGGTTGTCCAGTTTTTTTCAGAAGGTTTCCAGTCCAGTGCACTGTCCGGGATTGCCTGTAAAATTTTTCTGGTGTTTTCGGCTTCATGCAGAAATTCACCTAAAAGTGCCTGTTTAATCATTTGTATTGAGATTTGAAAATTATTTTGTAATATCTCTTCCGATTACCAGTCTCTGGATCTCAGAAGTACCTTCACCAATGGTGCAAAGTTTAGAGTCTCTGTAGAATTTCTCAGCAGGGAAGTCTTTTGTATATCCATATCCTCCGAAGATCTGGACAGCATTATTAGAGATTCTTACACAAGCTTCAGAAGCATATAATTTTGCCATAGCTCCTTCTTTTGTCATTTTTTGTTTTGCATTCTTAAGCGTAGAAGCTCTTTGGATAAGAAGTTCAGCAGCATCAATTTCTGTAGCCATATCAGCCAGCATAAAGTTGATAGCCTGGAAGTCTGCAATTGGCTTTCCAAACTGATGTCTCTCTTTTGCGTATTTCAAAGCGGCTTTGTAAGCTCCTCTTGCGGTACCTAAGCTTAATGCGGCAATAGAAATTCTACCTCCATCCAGAACTTTCATAGCCTGTTTGAAACCTTCGCCTACTTCTCCTAAACGGTGAGAATCCGGTACACGTACGTTGTCAAAGATGAGTTCTGCTGTTTCGGAAGCACGCATTCCCAGTTTATTTTCTTTTTTCCCTGAAGTAAATCCGGGCATACCTTTTTCTAAAACAAAGGCTGTAGAATTATTTTTAGCTCCTTTTTCTCCTGTTCTTGTCATTACTACGGCAATATCTCCTGAAATAGCGTGTGTAATGAAGTTTTTAGCTCCGTTGATGATCCACTCATCACCATCTTTTACAGCGGTAGTAGACATTCCTCCTGAATCTGAACCTGTGTTGTGCTCAGTAAGTCCCCAGGCTCCGATTACTTTTCCGGAAGCCAGCTGAGGAAGCCATTTATGTCTCTGTTCTTCATTTCCAAATTCATAGATATGATTGGTGCAAAGTGAATTGTGTGCTGCTACAGAAAGACCAATAGAGGGATCAACCTGAGAAATTTCGTCCAGGATAGCAACATATTCATGATAACCCAATCCGGAACCCCCATATTGTTCAGGAACTACGATTCCCATAAAGCCCATCTCACCCAACTGGTGGAATAAGTCTTTTGGAAATGTCTGGCTTTCATCCCATTCCATAATATTCGGTCTGATATTCTTTTCTGCAAATTCTCTAGCCGTCTCCGCTATCATTTTGATGTTGTCAATAGTCTCTGTATTCATATAATAATAGTTAGTTCCCAAAGATAACCAAATTGATGGAATGCTAAAAAAAAAATATTTTATTCATAATATTCATCGGCAATGCGTTTAATTTTCAATTTTTTATATTTTGAGAATTAATACTTTCTTAATAAAATATTCAGTTTTTTACATTTTTTATTTCACTATTTTAGTTTCCCAATTTTTAAGGCATGAAAAAAATTCTACTTCCTGTTATCTTAATTTCCTCTTATATTTCTGCGCAGGCTCCTCCAGGATATTATAATGGTACTGCCGGATTAACCGGGTATGCCCTGAAATCTAAACTTCATGATATTATTTCGGAAAAAATGATCAACTGGCATTATAATGATCTTCCGGGACTGTATGGGCAGACTGATCTTGATAAATATTATGATCATGATGCTTCCAATACTGAGTATCTGCTGGATATTTATTCGGAAATACCGGCCGGGCCGGATGCTTATGAGTATAAGGTAAATCAGCTCATTGGTAATGGCAGCACGGAAGGCATGGGGTACAACAGGGAACATATGATGCCACAAAGTACATTCAGTACCAGCTCAGCCATCAGTGATTATCCAATGTATTCGGACCTTAATTTTATTATTCCTGCTGATGCAAGGATCAATCAGCTGAGAAACAATTATCCTTATGGAGTAGGCGGTAATACCAATTTCTATAATTTTACCAACGGTTCCAGGATGGCCAATGCTGCCATTCCCAATTATCCTTATACCGGAAGGGTTTACGAGCCTATTAATGAGTTCAAAGGTGATATTGCGAGGACGCTGCTGTATTTTGCCGTGAGATATGAAGGGAAATTGGGTTCATTCAATACGGCTTACAGTACATCAGCGAACATCACACCTGCTACAGACCAGTGTCCGTTGGATGGAACTGAAGAAAGGGCTATTGATCTTGCCTATATTGCAATGCTGAAACAGTGGAGTACCTCAGATCCGGTTTCGCAGAGGGAAATCGACCGGAATAATACCATTTATACCTTACAAAAAAACAGGAATCCTTTTATTGACCATCCAGAGTGGGTTGATATGATCTGGTCCGAAACTCCTGACAATATTCCTCCTGCAACACCAGGATCACTGGTTTCCACACAGCAGAATGCTTATTTTGTCAATCTGAGCTGGACCGCTTCTCCTGATACGGATGTTTTAGGATATCGGGTGTATATGAATGGCTCAGCAACACCTGTTGCGGTTACGAAAGGGACTTCTGTCAGCATAGATCATCTCAATCCGTCAACAACTTATACTTTTACGGTGAAAGCTTTTGATAAAGGATATCTGGAATCGCCTTTCAGCAATACTGTTACAACTTCAACCATTGCTTCGGATACCTATGCTCCGGATCTTATGATCACCAAGTATATATCCGGAACCAATACGGAATTCATCAGGAATAATGCGTTGGAAATTGTTAATAAAACCGGACATGAGGTTAATCTGAACAATTACAGGATCAATATCCAGTTTAAAAATAACACCACAAATGCTATCTATAATGGAGATGCCTATGAGCTGGAAGGGAAAATAGGAAACAATGAAGCGTTTGTTATTATCAATCCTAAATCAACGTTATCATGCTATACAAATGCTGAGACAAGATTTGTAACAGCTTCTGATCCTATGATGTTTGCAGGGGAAAATTATGTAGAGCTTGCTTATAATAAAACGGTCACGGTAGATGCTATCGGGGTAAAATATACCATCAATAACAATGGTAATGTATCTTTATACAGAAAGAGTACCATCAACCAGCCTAACAGTACATTTACTATCAGTGAGTGGGATTCTTATCCATCCAATTACTGTCAGAACCTGGGTGCACTGTCTGCCAAAGAATTGATTGCTGATCATAATGAATTTACCATCTATCCCAACCCGGTTGATGATCATCTTTATGTGAACGGAGAGATTGACAAAGTGAAAACAGCCCAGATCATAGATCTTTCCGGAAAAGTGATTTATACTGAAAAAGATCCTTTCAGATATAAGAAAGACATTGCTGTACAAGGCATTCCAACTGGAGTTTACTTCTTAAAGCTTGATGAAAAGGCACATCAGTTTATTAAAAAGTAAATGAAATCAGATTTAAATACTATCATTTAATGAGAAGTCAAACCTAACAGGTTTTTAAGAACCTGTTAGGTTTATTTTCTTAAAGCAGGAGTGATAACAGAAATAAGCTTCCTGTCTAAAAAGCTTAAAAAAGTAGAGTTAAAATAAATGCAACTGTAAAGATTTTACTTGGTTTTTGCTTTTTCCTGATTTTTTAATTTGATATAAAGCCTTAAAAACCTTATGCTTACTGCATCATCGATATAAGCAGATTCGCTAATAATCAATATCTATAAGGGTTTCTGCTTATATTTTTTATATATAAGTAATTATGCTTATATTTGCAGTATGATAGCGGTCATTACCGGTGATATTATAAATTCACAGCATGCGGACACTGAAGTTTGGATTACCAGGCTTAAACATCTTCTCGAAAAATGGGGAAGCGCTCCTCATACATGGGAAATCTACAGGGGAGATGAGTTTCAGTTCAAATGCAGGATTGATGACGTTTTCTGGCGTTTTCTAGCCATAAAATCTCTTATTAAAAGTGTTGAAAATTTAGATGTCAGGATGGCCATAGGTATTGGTGAAGAAAGTTTCTCTTCTGAGAAAATTACCGAATCTAATGGTACTGCTTACGTGAATTCCGGCAGACTGCTGAATGATCTTAAAAGTGACGGACATACCGTTGCGATCAAAACATCCAGTGATCCGGTAGACAGAGATCTTAATATCCTGTTGAAATGGTCGTCCAAGGATTTTGACAACTGGACGATGGCTACGGCAGAGATTATTCATGAAATGATCATGAACCAGGATATCACCCAGGAAGATCTTGCCAAGAGATTTGCCATTTCACAGTCTTCGGTAAGCCAGAGACTGAAGCGAGCCAACTATGAGCTCATTGTGGAAACCAATCAGTATTTCAGAAAGAAAATCTCAGAACTATAAGCATGATCTTCATCAAACTCATATTGGCACATCTACTCGGAGATTTTACACTTCAGCCAAATTCATGGGTTGCAGATAAGGAGAACTATAAACTGAAAAGTAAGTTTTTATACCTTCACGTTCTGATACACATAGCTTTAAGCCTTATTTTCCTTTGGGATCTTCAGCTTTGGTGGGTAGCCGTTCTGGTAGGATTCACTCACTTTGTTATTGATGCAGCCAAGCTTACATTTCAAAATGTAAAGACTAAGAAAAGATGGTTTTTCATTGACCAGCTGCTGCACATTTTAGTGATTGCAGGAGTTTCTTTTTATTTCCAGGAATTCAGCTTCGGGTTTTTACAGAATCAGGAATTTTTAAAGATAATCATGGCGGCATTGTTTCTTACAACCCCTGCTTCAGTTTTTATCAAAATCTTATTGTCATCATGGACACCCGCTCCGGATGGCCCCAACACTATTCAAACCGAATCTTTATCAAGTGCCGGAAAATATATCGGAATTTTAGAACGTCTTATGGTCTTCACTTTTATCATGGTGAACCACTGGGAAGGCGTAGGTTTCATGGTAGCTGCCAAATCTGTTTTCAGGTTCAGCGACCTTGCACAGGCAAAACAGAGAAAACTTACAGAATATGTATTGATTGGTACACTGCTAAGTTTTGGACTGGCTGTCTTAACAGGAATAATAATAAAATAAATCAATAAATCTAACTACAATTTAGAAAGTAAAATTATGAGTCAAAAGAAAGAAATGTTGTACGAGGGGAAAGCAAAACAGGTATTTGCAACCGATAATCCTGATGAAGTAGTAGTACGTTTCAAAGACGATGCTACAGCATTTAACGCTCAAAAAAGAGGTCAGGTAGACCTTAAAGGGGAAATGAACAATGCGATCACCACTCTTATTTTTGAATATTTAAATGAAAAAGGGATTAAAACTCATTTCATCAAAAAACTAGACGAAAGAGAGCAGCTGGTAAGAAAAGTATCTATCATTCCTTTGGAAATGGTTGTAAGAAACTATTCAGCTGGAAGCATGGCACAAAGATTAGGAGTGGAAGAAGGAATTAAATCTCCGGTAACAATCTTCGATATCTGCTATAAAAAAGATGAGCTGGGAGATCCGCTTATCAATGATCACCATGCCGTTTTCTTAGGAGCAGCTACTTATGAAGAGCTTGACGAAATGTATGAGCTGTCTTCAGATATCAATGACATTCTTATCGAACTGTTTGACAAAATCAATATCATTCTGGTAGATTTCAAAATCGAATTAGGAAAAACTTCAGACGGTGAAATCATCTTAGCAGACGAGATCTCTCCTGATACCTGCAGACTTTGGGATAAAGATACCATGAAGAAATTAGACAAAGACAGATTCAGAAGAGACTTGGGAGAAGTTACTGAGGCTTATGTGGAAATCTATAACCGTCTTAAAAATCTTTTACAGAAATAAGATTTAATTTATTTAAAGATTAAATGTTTTAATCTTTTAATTTAGAAAAAATAGAAATGAAAAGTTTAGACATTCATAAAAGTGAATATTTAAAACAGTTTGAAACCCAGACTTACGGAAGAAATCTTTTCAGAACTCAGGAAGAGGAAAGACTGGATGCTCCTAATGAAGAGTGTGGGATCTTCGGATTGTATTCGGACAGTGATCTGGATACATTCTCTCTTTCACAGTTCGGGCTTTTTGCTTTGCAGCACAGAGGTCAGGAAGCTTGTGGTATCTCCGTTTTAAAAGATGGAAGAATCACTAATATGAAAGACGAAGGACTTGTTCTGGATGTTTATAAAGACATTCACGAACCTGAAACTTTTATGGGAAATTCTGCAATCGGGCATACCCGTTATACCACTGCAGGAGATAAAAAGAAATATAATTTCCAGCCATTTTTCGCAAAAAACGAATATGACCAGATTATACTTTCTATAGCACACAATGGAAACCTTACCAATGCAAAAGAATTAAAAGCAGAACTGGAAGCTGAAGGTGTTGTTTTCAGAGCGACTTCCGATTCTGAAGTTATCCTGAGACTGATCCAGAAAAACCTCGATTTAGGTCTTCGCGGAGCTATCAAAGCTACCATGGAAAAGATTGAAGGTGCTTATTCCGTAGTAGGAATGACGAGAAACAAATTCTTTGCATTCAGAGACTTCAATGGTATCCGTCCGCTGGTATTGGGAGCCATTGATGAGAAATCGTATGTTGTAGCTTCAGAATCTGTTGCATTAGATGCTGTAGGAGCTCAGTATGTACGCGATATCCTTCCTGGTGAGATCATTTATACCAATGAAAACGAACCTGGAAAACTTCATTCTTATATGATGGATGAGACGAAAGGAAAGCAGAGAATCTGTTCTTTTGAATATATTTATTTTGCTAGACCTGACTCTACACTTGAAAACATCAATGTTTATGAGATCAGAGAAAAATCCGGTGAAAAAATCTGGGAACAAGCTCCTGTAGAAGCTGATTTAGTGATTGGAGTTCCGGATTCCGGAGTTCCTGCTGCTATTGGCTTCTCAAAAGCTTCCGGAATCCCTTTCCGTCCGGTCCTGATCAAAAACAGATATATCGGAAGAAGCTTTATTGTTCCCACCCAGGAAATGAGAGAAAGGGTAGTGAACCTTAAACTGAACCCGATTATCTCTGAGATGAAAGATAAGAGAGTCGTGATCATTGATGACTCTATCGTTCGTGGGACAACATCAAAAAGGCTGGTTAAAATCCTGAAAGATGCAGGAGTGAAAGAGATTCATTTCAGAAGTGTTTCTCCGCCAATTATTGCTCCTTGTTATCTGGGAATTGATACTCCATCCAAAGATGATCTGATCTCTGCAAATATGTCTACAGAAGCACTTAAAAACTACCTTGGGGTAGATTCTTTAGAGTTTTTGAGCATAGACAACCTGAAAGAAATTTTAGGATCTGCTAATCACTGCTTCGGATGCTTTACAGAAGAATATCCTGTAGGAAAAGGAGAAGAAACAGATTTATTCAATTAATCTCTTTAATGAAATAATAAAAAGAACCGGGTATCAACCTGGTTCTTTTGCTTTATAAATGTAGCAAAAGCTTAATATTCCCGTATTATACAATATACAGCGGAGTTTTAATTTTGTCAGATTAAAACTTCAGGATATGAAAAATATACTTTTTACAGGTGTTTTTTTGCTGGCGGCCCAATTTTACTCTTCACAATCTTTTGATAAGCAGGCTCACCGCGGAGGGAAATCCCTTTTTCCGGAAAATACAATCCCGGCCATGAAAAATGCTTTACAAATGAATGTGACTACACTGGAAATGGACCTGGCCATCACGAAAGACAAGAAGGTAATACTTTCCCATGATGCGTTTCTTTCGCCGGAACTGGTTACAAAACCGGATGGAACTTATATTCCCAAAGATTCAGGTTTTTATTACAAAATTTATGAAATGCCTTATGCGAAGATCAAAACCTTTGATGTAGGTTTAAAAAAGCTTGACAGATATCCAGATCAAAAGAAAATGAAGGCTCAGAAACCACTTTTTTCAGACGTAATAGACGCCTGTGAAGCGTACGCCCGTGAACTGAAAAGACCGTTACCATATTATAATATAGAAACCAAAACGCGTCCTTTCTCAGACAATATATTTCATCCGGAGCCTGAAGAATTTGTTGATCTGATGATGAAGATTATTGTTGAAAAAAAGATACAGGATAGGGTGATTATTCAGTCTTTTGATCCCAGAACACTGGAAATAATTCATAAAGAATATCCTGAAATCAAGACGGCTTTACTTGTAGAAAGGGTAGATGATAAAAAACTGGCGCAGCAGCAGGCTTATTTTAAAAATATTCCTCCGGAAAAATTTAAGATGTATCCCGATCATCTGAATGGAGTAGCCGGAGATATGAAATTCCTGAGTTTTACTCCTACGATTTACAGCCCTGAACATACTCTTGTAACACCACAACTGATAAAAGAATGTCATGCATTGGGCATGAAAGTAATCCCATGGACTGTGAATACCAAAGAAAGATTAAAAGAATTAAAAGATATGGGAATAGATGGCGTTATCAGCGACGATCCGAGAATATTTGAATAAACATCAGTTTTTTACTTATAAATAATAAATCGCCGGAAGAAATTCTTCCGGCGATTTTATGCGTGCTGGTTAATGCACTTAGGGTTAAAAAATTGGTTCTTTAATTAAAATTTATAGTTCAGGCCTAACTGAAATACTCTGTTGTTATTTTCAGCTGCCGGTCTGCTCTTATCGATTTTTGTAAGGCTGTTCACATATCTTGCATTGATACCGATGTTCGGCGTGATATCATACCCTAAACCAAGACCTAATCCGAAATTGAATCTGTTGATCTGATCTTTGTCGATATCTGTAGAATGAGAGCTTGTAGTAGTGGTTGTAACCCCTCCGGTAGTGCTTGCTACAGTGGATTCACCTTTGTTTTTTCCGTTGATGAAATAACTGAATTCAGGTCCTGCTTCAATATAAAAATTATCTACAGGTCTCATTTGAACCATTAACGGAACTGAGATATAGTTCATTTTTACTCTGTCCTCAACTTTTGTCTTCACATTCGTAACTCCATTGTCAGTTTCTGTAGAAGAGATCACAGCTTTTGCTCCCATTTGATTGTATAATACCTCTGGCTGAAAGCTGAATTGTTTTGAAATTGGAATATTAACGAATGCACCTGCGTGGAAACCTAATTGCTGAGAGTTGATCCCGAATTTCTGCTGGCTGAAATAAGATGAATTTCCTCCTGCCTTGATCCCGAATCTAACCGGTTGAACATCTTTTTTTAGAGGTGATGCAGTTACTGTTTTTGACTCTGTCTTTGTTTCTGTTTCCTGAGCAAAAGCCAATACACCAGCAGTTAATGCTAATCCTAAAAATAACTTCTTCATAATTTTATTTTTTAATTTTACTATTTGTGTGTCGATCATTTCAATCAGACCCGAATTATTTTGCAAATTGCTTGCCAAACTTAAAAAACGCCTGTTTATAAGGGTTTTCAGATAGTTTTTTAAAAGACTTTTTCTGAATATTTATCCCTTTTCATTGAATAAATATGCTGCCAAACCCGTTATGTATGAAAAGAGTTTAATATTAAAAATACTTTATTGCTGATCATTGAAATAATGAAAATTCAAAAAAATGAAAGCCTCTTTCCAAAAATTATAGAAATATTTGGATTGTTTTTAAGAACTGAAAATAAAAAATACCGGACTGTGTGCCCGGTATTCATTTTGAAAATAAATATCTCTATTTAAACTTATAAGCCACTCCAACCTGAAGTACATTATTTCTTACCTTATTATTGTAATAATCGTGCTTAAAAATGTCTGTGATACCTGCTGTAAATCTGGCTGTCACACCAAAGTTCTGGTATCCTGCAGCAAGCGAAAAAGTCAGGCTTAAACTAATAAACCTGACTTTTTCTATTGAAATCAAAATGTATTTTCATTGTTGAACAAAATCCTTTTCAGTATTCTGTTGTTCCGGTCAACCCGATGCAGTTCTCGTTAAAAGTTTATGGTAATAGTCAGATTTCAGCTTTAAATCCAATTGAATTAATCAGATAATTACGCTTACTCATTGTAAAACAGGAACTGTAAGTTGAAAATTCCGGAATAGAGTACAATCATTACTCAACACGCAAATTCCTTGCCAAAATCATTTATAAAACGAAAAAGCCGGATTTAAATAATCCGGCTTTGTATTGAACATAAAGTTATTTCCTAGAATTTATAAGCTAAACCGATCTGGAATACACCGTTTTTAGAAGAATCACCACCGATTCTGTCTTTAGCAATATCCGATAATCCAGCGGTATATCTTAGATTCACGCCAATATTTTGTGTAAAATAATATCCAGCTCCAAGACCAATACCGAAATCAAAAGTTTTGAAATTGTCTTTAACATCTACAGATGCACCATTACCTTTTCCTTTAGCACTGATAAGGAAAGCGAATTGAGGGCCTGCCTCTACATATAGATTAGGGATTAGATTATACTGTAACATTACTGGTACTGCGATATAGTCCATATTTAATTTTAAATCACTATTAGACTTGGCTTTACCACCCATACCACTGTATAATACTTCAGGCTGTACGGAGAAATCCTGTGCTACTGGAATGTTTGCAAAAGCACCACCATAAAATCCAGCTTTTGAATTTAAATCACTATTAGAGATAGTTGAAATATTAAGACCTGCTTTTAGTCCAAATCTAACTGGAGAAGTTGAAGCAGCAGAAGCTGAAGTTTTCTGAGAGAATGCGAAAGTTCCTGCTACTAATGCAAGACCTAAAAAAATCTTTTTCATAAGTTTTTATTTTAATAGTTTTTGAGTTTTATTTAACATTTCTTTAACTATCAAATGTTGTGCCAAAAACTAAAATTAATTGTTAATCAGTATTTATCATCACTCCATTGCAACCGAACAAAACCGGTTAAGAATTATAACATAAAAAAAGACCAGATTAAAATAATCTGATCTTTTCTATTGAATATAAAATTTGTTATTGAATGTATAAGCTTATTTGAATTTATAAGCTAATCCTACCTGGAATACATTGTTTCTTACTGCATCAGAACCGCTAGGTCTGTTTTTTGCAATATCAGTTAAACCTGCAACATATCTTGCTGTAAGTCCAAGGTTTGGAGTGAAATAATATCCTGCACCAAGACCAATACCAAAGTTAAATGTATTGAAATTATCTTTGTAATTGTCTGATGTAGTAGAATTTCCGTTGGTTTCATTTTTTAATTTATTTTTAGCACTTACCATGAAACCAAATTCTGGTCCTGCCTCAACGTATAGATCAGGGATTAAGTTATACTGGAACATTACCGGTACAGTAATATAATCTAACTTAGTAGAAGCTGAATATTTATTTCCAAGTGTGGTAAACTCTGATTTGTTACCATATTGAGAGTATAATACTTCCGGCTGAACGCTGAATGAAGCTGCTAAAGGAATATTGGCAAACACACCTGCGTTGAATCCTATTTTAGATTTCTGATCATCAAGACCGCTGTCTTTTGAAAGTGAAGATACGTTCATTCCTCCTTTTACCCCGAATGTTACTGGATTAGAAGATGTATTTCCTGTCTGTTGAGCGAATGCGAATGTTCCTGCAGTTAACGCTAATCCTAAAATTAACTTTTTCATAACTTTAATTTTTTAATTTTTACTCTTTCTTAATTTTAAATTTTACTACTTGTTCAGCAATTTTCAGCTGAACGCAGAGTATCTTCCAAATTGCTTGCCAAAAAAGTTTTTTATGATTAAAATCAATAAAAAAATCACTTAGCGTTTAAGTGATTTTACAGTTATATATTTGATTTTCAACGTTTTAAAAACATAAATAAACGTTTGTTTAGAAAGTGTCTAAATTGACAATTTTGTCAAAAACGGCTTTAAAACTAATGTATTTTTTCAGAAAAATAGTTAAGCATCGTTCAGTTTTCGATAAAAAGCTATTGATTCAATAATGTTCTTCTGGCTGCACTGATGATCATAGGTACAAGAGCCGATTCCTGAAAGCAGGGAAAAATTGATTTTACTGTCTGTATTCTTTTTATCATTCAGTAATAAAGCTGTGATATCTTCGTCTTTAAAGTCACTGATATCAAGATATGGATAGTATCTCTGTATGTTTTCAATGATCATTTTTGAATCTTCTTCAGAAATAAGGTTTTCAAGAAAAGACAGATGCGCTTCAGCAATCATACCCATGGCTACTGCTTCACCGTGAAGGATAGGATTTTCCTGCTGTAAACATAGGCTTTCCACAGCATGGCCAATCGTATGTCCGAAATTCAGTGTTTTTCTGATATTCTGCTCATGGAAATCCTGATCTACAACATTCTGCTTAATGTGCATTGAGGTCTGAATATGCGGAATTATGGTCTCCACTTCCAGCTTACGGATCTGAATCAGTTGATCCCAATGATTTTTATCGGCAATTAATCCATGTTTCAGCATTTCAGCAAAACCGCTTCTTAATTCTTTAAATGGTAATGTTTCCAGGAATTTCGGGAAGATAAAAATCTGTTCGGGGAAGGCAAAAGTTCCTACCATATTTTTATAATGCATCAGATCGATACCCGTTTTTCCTCCTATGGAAGCATCACACATGGATAAAAGGGTAGTGGGGATATTGATGAACTGAATTCCTCTTTTGTAAGTAGATGCAACAAATCCTCCCATATCCGTAATGACACCGCCACCAAGGTTGATAACCAATGCTTTTCTGTCTGCTTTCATCTCCGTAAGAATTTCCCAAAGCTGATTGGCTGTCTGGATATTTTTCATTTCTTCTCCGGCTTCAATCTCTAAAATTTCAAAACCAAGATCAGTTTCCATATTTCCTAAAAGAACAGGAAGGCAGTATTCATGGGTATTTTCATCTACAAGAATGAAAATTTTACTGAAAGATCTTTCGTGAAGAAACTCGTTGAGCTGTGAAAAATTATCGTTTAATATTGTTATCATCTTCTATTATATGTAAAGTTAAAAATGTAAACTATAGTGCAAAGTTATGATTCTTAATTTTTAACTCGTAACTAAATTACTATCTTTGCAGAAATTTTTAGAATGAGCAGAGATAATAATAATTCAGACAGACCAAAGAGACCAAGAATTTCAACCAAGAAAAGTTCTGATGATTCTCGTGCTTCCAGATCTAGAAATTCTTCAGGATCAAAACCTTTTAAGAAGCCTTTCTCTAAAGACGGAGGAAAAAAAGGGCCGGAACATAAAGGATCCAACTCAAGATTTGAAAAGAAACCTTTCAAAAGAAATACCGACAGCTTCGAAAATTCCAATGATGATTTTGGTTCAAAATCTGAAAGAAAACCTTACATCACGAACAAAAGTGAGAGCTATGAGAAGAAATCTTTTGGGAAACCTAAGAGAGGCGGAAGAAATTTTGATACAAGAGATAAGTACGAAAGAGGCAGCCTGAAATACGGAAGAAGACCATCTAATGGTGATGAAAGAAATGAAGACAGAGCAAAATCTTTTGTACAGAAAAGAAGACTGAACAAAATTGAAAAAGATGTTCATAAAGACAGCATCCGTCTTAACAAGTATATCGCTAATTCCGGGATCTGCAGCAGAAGAGAAGCTGATGAGCTGATTACCCAGGGGCTGGTAGAAGTAAACGGAAAGGTGGTAACTGAAATGGGATATCAGGTACAGAAAACAGACAGGGTAGTTTTTGACGGGCAAAGCATTACGCCTGAAAAGCCTGTATATGTACTTTTGAATAAGCCAAAAGGTTATATTTCCACTACAAAAGACGACAAAGCAAGAAAAACGGTTATGGATCTTGTTGCCAATGCTTCTCCTTACAGACTTTTCCCGGTTGGAAGACTGGACCGTTCTACAACAGGAGTGATCTTATTAACTAATGACGGACACATGACGAAAAAACTGACGCATCCATCTTTTGATGCGAAAAAGATTTATCATGTAACATTGGATAAAAAGCTTACTGGTGAAGATTTACGTCTTATAGCAGAAGGTATTCGTCTTGATGAAGGTGTAGCTGTTGTTGATCAGATTTCTTATATTGAAGGAAAGCCAAAGAATGAAGTGGGAATTGAGATCCACATCGGATGGAACCGT
Organism: Chryseobacterium sp.; assembly: GCF_041914225.1. Classification (GTDB taxonomy): domain Bacteria; phylum Bacteroidota; class Bacteroidia; order Flavobacteriales; family Weeksellaceae; genus Chryseobacterium. The sequence goes on along the minus strand of NZ_JAYSDT010000003.1, from coordinate 166,434 downwards.
GTTATCAGAAGAATTTTCCAAAGATTGGGTTATGAAGTGGAAGCGTTGGACAGAGTGATGTTTGCAGGATTAACGAAGAAAAACATCAAGAGAGGGCACTGGAGAATCCTTACAGAACTGGAAGTGAACAACCTTAAAATGCTTTAAAATAATGATGAATGACGGATTCACGTTTTTAACTTCCTTCATTCTTTCAAAAAGTATCTTTAGAATAAAACAAAAAGCGCAGAAAATAATTCTGCGCTTTTTTTATTATATTAAGTCATAAATTTTAAAATCCATAACCCATCGGTTATAATTCATCATTAAAAAAAATTACCCTAAAACAGTTACTCCTTTTTCAATCATTTCATAGATTGCGTCCCTTGCATTATCAGGTTTTACGTTAACAGCACGGGTGCCGTTGAAATGCAGGCAGGTTACATAGCCGTTGGCAACAGCATCTAATGCAGTAAACTTCACACAATAATCCAATGCCAGTCCCACGATTTCTACTAATTGAATATCATGATATTTTAAAAAGTCATCCAAACCGGTTTTCATAAAATGATTATTGTCCTGGAAACCGCTGTAGCTGTCTATTTCAATATTTTTTCCTTTCTGTACGATGTGGGTTACTTTGTCTCTGTTCAGATCTTTATGGAACTCTGCACCGAAAGTTCCCTGGATGCAGTGATCCGGCCACATAAACTGTGGCACCCCATTTAAAATAATACTTTCTCCTACCTTTCTTCCATTACTGCTTGCAAAGCTTTTATGACCTGCGGGATGCCAGTCCTGAGTCAGAACAATCTGGTCATATTCATTTTCCTCCATCAGGAGATTGATGTATGGAATAATTTCGCTGGCTCCAGGGACTGCAAGTGCTCCGCCTTCACAAAAATCATTCTGTACATCGACTATTATTAACGCTTTTTTCATATTTTGAATTCTCGAATTTTTGATAAATTTACAAAACTAATCCGCAAAAATTTGTCCAAAACTGAATTATCGGACAAATCGGCAACATAAATTTTCAACGCTTATAAAATGAAGGGATTAGAAATCAGAATAATTATTTTTTGTAAGAATAGTATAGGATTTTGAGAGATAAACCAAATAACAATAGCTTATCTTTGCAGGAAATAAATATTTTTATGTCATTTGAATCGTTAGGATTATCACACAGTATTATTCGTTCTGTCAACAAACTGGGGTATTTAAAGCCATTCCCGATACAGGAGCAGGCTGTGCCTGTTATTTTACAAGGGAAAGATCTTATGGGAATTGCACAGACAGGTTCCGGGAAAACGGCTTGTTTTGTGATGCCGATTTTAGAAAAACTTCAGAATGCAGACATTAAAAAAGGACGTAATATTCAGGTATTAATATTAGTTCCTACAAGGGAGTTAGCGATTCAGATTGATGAAGTCTTCCAGGCTTTTACAGGAAACCTGAAGAGAGAGATCCGTACCATGGCAGTTTATGGCGGAGTTTCCATTAATCCGCAGATGAAAGGGATGTTTGGAGTGGAAGTTCTGATAGCAACGCCGGGACGTTTATTGGATCTGATTGACCATAATGCATTGAGTATCTCAGGAATTCAGCATTTGGTGATCGATGAAGCGGATAAAATGTTTCAGTTAGGTTTTGGGGAGGAAATGGATAAACTTTTTGCTCTGATGCCTGTAGTAAAACAAACGACTTTATTTTCGGCCACATTAAATGATAAGGTAGCTGAAATGAAAGAGCGGTTGTCTATTAATCCTGTCATCATTGAAATTAAAAAAGAAGAAGTTGAAATTGATAATATTGAGCAGCTGGCATACCATGTTGCTCCTGAAAATAAAGGACCCTTTCTACGGTATTTAATTAAAGAAAAGAAAGTAGGAAAAGCTTTGGTCTTCGTTTCGTCTACCAGATCTGCAGATAACCTGGTAGAAAAGCTTAAAAAGAATAAAATCAAAGCAGTGGCTATTCACAGCCAGAAGTCCCAGGGAGCGAGAAGAAATAATCTGGAAGAATTTAAAGTAAACGGTGTGCAGATCCTGGTTGCCACAGATTTGATCGGTCGGGGAATTCATATCGAGTCCCTGCCATGCGTTATCAATTACGAATTGCCACGTTCCCCTTTGGATTATATTCACCGTATCGGAAGAACAGGCCGTGCCAATGAAAAGGGAACGGCAATCAGCATTCTTACTGATGATGAGTTGCAGCATTTCAGAGTAATTCAAAAGAAAATGGGTAAGAAAGTACCTTTACAGAGAACGGAAGGAATTGATCTGCATGGTTATTAATTTCTTAAATAATTTCTAAAAACGGCCTCAATATCATCACTGAGGCCGTTTTTAATGAAAATATGCTGTTCAATAAATTGTTATCTCTACAATTAATGCTTTATTCATTTTATATTCTTGAAATTTTGATAAATTTACACAAGTGATATTTGAAAAATTGTCCTCAAAAATATAATCGGACAAACCGGAACTGTTTAAAAAATTAAAACCGTAACAATGAGTGATTTAGAAAAGAAAAAGTTTCCAATAGGACCGTTTGAAGCTCCTGAAAATATTTGTGATACTACATTGGACACTTATATTAAAGTAATCAAAGACTTTCCCGGCAGGCTAAAAAATCTCATTGAACATTTTACAGACGAACAGCTGGATACTCCTTACAGAGAAGGCGGCTGGACCGTCAGACAGCTCGTCAACCATCTTTCAGACAGCCATATGAACAGCTTTATCCGTTTTAAACTGGCGCTTACAGAAGATAACCCTACCATAAAACCTTATGATGAAGCAAAATGGGCAGAGCTTCAGGATAGTTTTCATATGCCTGTAAAACCCGCTATGAGAATGCTGAAAGGAACTCACCAGAGATGGGTTGTTCTTCTTAAAAGCCTTACGAATAAACAGTTTGAAAGAACATTTCATCATCCTGAACATAACAAAAACTATAATCTAAGGGAGAGCCTTGCTTTATATGTGTGGCACTGTAATCACCATTTTGCCCATATTGAAAATCTGAAGATAGAAAAAGGTTGGTAAGGAAGAGTCTTAATAATCCCATATACTATAAGGAAATTGTGGACAGAATTTCCATGTTATCTGAAAATTCCCAAAGAAAATGGGGAAAAATGAACGTGTGTCAGATGCTGAAACATTGTGATCTGGTTCTTCAGGTAGCTTTGGAAAAACTGGACCTTCCCCGTATCAATATCCTGTTTGAGACCATAGGAATCTGTACTAAAATAGAAATGTATGTTTTCAATAATGGAATTCCCAGAAACATGCCCACTTTTCAAAAACTAATCGTTAATTTTGAGTGTGATTTTGATGAATCAAAAGCCAATCTGCTGAAAACACTGGAAGAATTCCGGGAAGTTTGCTGTAATAACAAGCTGCCGGGCCGTCACAGGTTGTTCGGAAGCATGACTGAAAAAGACTGGCCATTTTTAGAATACAAGCATCTTGATCACCATCTAAAACAATTTAATGTATGAGTTTTTTTGATAAAATATTCGGTGGGAAAAGTGAAACCCCTGAGCAAAAAACATTCTGGAAAAAGATAGAATCTGAAGAGGATCTTGCCAGAGCGATAGAAGATTCTTTTCAGAAGAAGATAGCCATATTCAAGCATTCTACAAGCTGCTTTATCAGCAGAACTGTATTGAAAAACTTTGAAAAGGAGGTTGAGAACTCAGACCAGCCTGTTAATGTATATTACCTGGACCTGTTGGCTCACAGACCTGTTTCCAACAAAATAGCAGCAGAGTTTGAGATCAGACATGAAAGTCCTCAGCTGATTGTAATAGAGAACGGAAAGCCTGTAAACAGTGCTTCACACCAGGATATTTCCTTAAGCCAGATTGTACCATGAAGAATATAAATAATTATTTAGCCAAAGTTTTAAATGTTCCGCTTCAGAACGTGAACACCTGCAGTCTGCATTACGAAGTAAAGAAAATTCCAAAAAACCAGTTTCTTCTTCAGTATGGCGAAATATGCCGTCATATATTCTTTGTGGAAAAAGGCCTGCTGAAAATGTATTCTATTGACAAGAACGGAAAAGAACATATTATCCAGTTTGCTCCGGAAAGCTGGCTGATATCGGACCGAAGCAGTCTTTATTTCAATGAAAAATCCATTTACTATATAGAAGCTGTTGAAGATTCAGAAGTTCTGTTTTTACATCCTGATTTTTTCAATAAGCTTGTAGAGCAATTTCCGAACAGTATTGAGAGAAGTGATTTCCTTCTCCAGAAACATATCAGAAGCCTTCAGAACAGGATCAATTCCTTGCTGGGAGAGACTGCTGAAGAAAGGTACATGAAATTCATTAAAATGTATCCGGATTTACTGCTGAGAGTTCCACAATGGATGATCGCTTCTTACCTGGGAATTACTCCTGAGAGTCTGAGTCGTGTAAGAAAAGAACTGGCGAGAAAAAATTTCGTTCCGGATAAATAATAAAAGGCTGGCAGATGGGAGAGGGAAGCTTGAAATTCTGATAAACAAAAAAGAACCTGGTAGTTATTAGAATCCTTCACATTATCAATAAGAATTGACGTAAGCTATCCTTAAAACTATAATAACTTCCATCTTCCAGCCCCCATCTTCCTTACTTCAAATAAATCTTTCGGGCAAGCTGTCCGATCTGTCTCAGCTTTGCCTGTGTATCTTCCGACCATGGAAGTCCTATGCAGAGTCTCATACAGTTTTCAAACTGCTCCTGCAATGTGAACATTCTTCCGGGAGCTATGCTTATGTTCTGTTTGATGGCCAGATCATATAATTCTGTTGTTTTTATCTTTTTATCAAATTCTATCCATATTGATAATCCTCCCTGCGGACGGCTCGTTTTGGTGCCTTCCGGAAAAGATTCTGCTATGATCTGAACATAGTTCTGATAATTGATCTGCAATGTTCTGCGGAGCTGCTGAAGATGCTTTTCATATTTTCCGGATTTCAGGAAATTAGCTACCGCTTCGTTAACAATGGAAATCGATGAAGTGGAATGAAGGAGTTTAAGCTTCATAATCCTGTCTTTGTATTTTCCGGGAGCAATCCAGCCTACACGATACCCCGGAGCAAGTGTTTTTGAAATAGAGCTGCAGTACAATACATTGCCGTCTTTATCAAAAGATTTACAGCATTTAGGACGGCTGGACCCGAAATAAAGATCTCCATACACATCATCTTCTATCAGAGGAATATTGTTTTCAGAAAGTATCTTTACAATTTCCTTTTTATTTTCATCAGGCATACAGCTTCCCAAAGGTGAGTTGAAATTGGGAATAAGCAGGCAGATATTGATTTTAGGAATTACTTTTTTTAAAGCTTCAATTTCTATTCCGGTAGTGGGATGAGTAGGAAGTTCCAGGACTTTGAGACCCAATCCGTTGGCCAGCTGCAGAATTCCGGGATAGCAGGGGCTTTCGATCGCAATGGTATCTCCGGGTTTTCCTAAGGCCATTAAACAGAAAGAAAGCGCATTCATTCCGCCGTTGGTAGTGATCAGGTCATTTTCGCTCAGGTTTCCTCCCCATTGTAAAGAACGTATGGCAATCATTCTTCTTAGTTTCAGATTTCCCTGAAGTTCTTCATATTCCGTTCCGCCATCTTTTAATTCCCTGGTAGCATTTACGATTTCTTTTTTCAGTTTTGCCTGGGGTAAAAGATCTCCTGACGGAATCCCGATAGAGAAAAAGGTAATGCCGTTTTTACCCATATTTTCATATACTTTACTGATCAGCTCATCCGGTTCATCATTATTGGCAATGAGTGACGGACGGCTTACTTCAGGCAAAGGAAGCCTGGCAGAGAGAAGCTGGCTTACAAAATACCCGGATTGCGGCTTGGGTTCTACCAAAGATTGTGATTCCAGTTCCAGAAAAACACGTTTGGCAGTATTCATACTTACCTGATGTTCCTGGCACAGCATTCTTACCGAAGGAAGCTTATCTCCGGCTTTTAAGATACCATTTCTGATCTGTCTGGCAATGCCGTCTGCAATTTCTGTATATAAAAATTCTTTACTCATAATTCTGAACTGTGCTCATGCAAATATACAAAACTGATACTGTGTTTATCTGGTGATCCTTTTTAATTTTGAAAAATCAATTAAAAGCTTGAATATAATGTTGACAAAACAAATATCAAAAGATGAAAGTATCAGTGGATGGATCAATGGCTTTATAGGAGTGCTGTTATTCAGCGGCGGATTGCCTGCCACCAAATTGGCAGTAATGGAAATGAGTCCGATCTTTGTAACCATAGTCCGTGCAGCGGTAGCGGGAGTATTAGCTTTTATAGTATTAGGGATAGGAAAAGAAAAACGTCCTGTCAAAAAAGATTTAGTCCCTCTGCTGCTGGTTTCCCTTGGCTGTGTGATAGGTTTTCCGCTTCTTTCAGCACTGGCTCTTCAATATCTTACTTCCGCACATTCTATTGTATTTCTGGGAATGCTTCCATTGGCAACTGCTGTATTCGGGGTGATGCGCGGAGGGGAGAGGCCTCATCCTGTATTCTGGCTTTTTTCGGTTGTAGGAAGTCTTTTGGTGATCGGATATGCTGTTTCGCAAGGAATATCTGCTTCGCCCATTGGAGATGTTCTGATGCTGCTTGCTGTTATTTTATGTGGTATGGGCTATGCGGAAGGTGCTAAGCTTTCAAAAACATTAGGCGGCTGGCAGGTAATTTCATGGGCTTTGGTGTTGGCTTTACCTATTATGATTCCTCTATTTTTTATTTATCTTCCTGATGATATCGGAAATGTCAGTTTCCAGGGATGGTTCGGAATGGCTTATATCTCTCTTTTCAGCATGTTTATTGGGTTTATATTCTGGTACAAAGGCCTGGCGCAGGGTGGTATTGCTACTGTAGGACAGCTGCAGCTGCTTCAGCCGTTCTTTGGTCTTGCGTTGGCTGCATGGCTTCTTCACGAACAGGTAAGCCTGGGAATGCTGGGAGTGACATTGGGAGTCATCTTATGCGTTGCAGGAACCAAAAAATTTGCGAAATAACTAAAAATAAAGCATTATGATTTAAGTCATAAGAAATCGTATTCATAATGGTCTACTTTTGAACCTTCACCACAAAATATACTATTATGAAATTTATTATGTCAATCCTGCTCATGGGAGTCATTGTCCTGAGCTGTAAAAAAGAAAACAGAACAGAAACGTCCGTTACAACTGACAGTGTTATCGCAGATACAATGAGGACAGATACCGTTTCCAATGTTACCCCTATGGCCCAGGTTCCTTCAGATACAATGCGTACGGATACAGTTTCTACAAAAAAACGCGCAGATACTGCAAGAACCCCTAACAATAAATCTCCAAAAAAATAACGGTTTTTCTGTTATTCCTTTGAAAAAACCCGTTTTAATCAAGCGAAACGGGTTTTATTTTCTAATATTTTTTCAGAAAGTTGAAATTACAACTTCAAAAATGCGGTATCAAAAGTTTAATTTAAATTAATTTTTAATAAAAATAATTAACCAATAATCCAAAATAGGTTTACATTTATTAATATTTTTAACTTTTTTTAACTTCATAAATAATCATAAAGGTGCAATTTTTGCATGTACTATCATCAGTTCCCAATGATATTTTTACTAAGACTAAGAAGAGGAGAAGAAGAAAACAACACCACCAAAAACAAACTATTATGGTTATCGACGAAAATATTTTGATTTCAGCGGGAGCAGAAACGAGACACTATAGCCCTTCAGAAACTATATTCTTTGAAGGGGATATCCCTAACTATTATTACCAGATTATTAAGGGAGAAGTAAAACTTAATAATTATAATGAGGAAGGGAAAGAATTTATTCAAAACATTTTATCAGACGGCGAAAGCTGTGGTGAATCTATATTATTTATAGATAAGCCTTATCCAATGAATGCTGAAGTCATTACAGAATGCACTGTTTTAAGACTTCATAAATCCATTTTTTTAAATCTGCTGAACCAGAATCCGGAATTATGCATGGAAGTAAGCAGCTTTCTTTCTGAGCGTCTTTACTACAAATTTATCATGATGCAGAATCTTTCGTCTCAAAATCCGTCTATACGGCTTAGGGGGCTTATGGATTATTTGAAAAGCTTTCAGAAAGATGCACGTCCATATTCATTCCTGATTCCATTAACGAGGCAGCAGATGGCAAGCCTTACAGGTCTGTGTGTAGAAACCGCAATAAGGACCATTAAACATATGGAGAAGGATAAAATCCTAAGAATTGAAAATCGCAAAATTTTATATTAGAAACACTTCGTATATTATTTTGTGATTTTTTCTATTAAATCCATAAAATTATGGAAACAATAAGCTGAATGAATATTGATGAAAGTCTTCTGTAATGTCTTTTTACAGAAGACTAATACATCAGATCAATTTAAAAGAGCAGAAAAATAGCTGATATTGTCATAAAAAAACAGAAAGTTTTGTATTAATCTACATTAACATGATTCAGATCATAAAAAAGTGAATTATTATGATGTACATTTGAAATATAAATTTTCAATCCAATTCTTAAGACCTTTGTAAAAGGAACATAAAAAGCATTTGCTTTTAATATCATTTTAAATTACCGACACCCAACTGTTGCCGTCTAATACTAGTCACGGACTGCAATACACATCACTAAATATTAATAATAAAAAATTCAGTTATGAACACTAGAAATTCAAGAAACCGCAGTTCAAGAGGACAGTCACATTCACCGGAAAACTTAGAAGAAGTTTACCAGTTAGGCTATGATCATGGTTTTAATGATGCCTCAAGAGATGAAGATTACGATGATGATTTTTCAGAATACGAAGACTATTTTGATGAAAATGAGGATTATGACGATGACTATGATGATTACGATGATGAGGATGATGAAGACTACGATGACGAAGAAGATGATGACGATGATGATCAGAGAGGACGCAGCGGTGGAAGAAGAGGAGGTTCCAGAGGAGGAAACGGAAACCAGCAAAGAGACAGCCAGGGAAGATTTACTTCCGGTAGAGGCGGATCTCGTGGAGGAAACTCCGGTGGTGGTTCCCGCGGACGTTCAAATTCTGGTTCCGGCTCCAGATCAGGAGGAAGGGGCAGGTCCTCATCAGGAGATGGTACCTCAAGAAGAGGTTTTGCTTCTATGAGTAAAGCTGAGCGTACAAGAATTGCCAGAATGGGTGGTCAGGCTTCCCACGGTGGAGGCAGATCTTCTAACTCAGGCTCAGGAAGAGGAGGCTCTTCAAGATCAGGAAATAATGGCAGCAGCTCAGGAAGAGGCGGATCAAATTCAGGTTCAGGAACTTCAAGAAGAGGTTTCGCATCTATGAGCAAAGCTGAACGTACAAGAATAGCCAGAATGGGAGGCCAGGCTTCCCACGGAGGCGGAAGATCTTCAGGTCGTTCCGGATTCGGAGGCAGACGTAATTCATAATTCTTTTTCCAGGATTGCCTCTTTAGACCTATATAAAGAGGTAATCCTTTTAATACCAAAACACCATTCATACTATGCCAAATAAAATATTAGAAACCAATAGTGCTGTTTCTGCTACTAAAAAAGGGACCGCAGATAAGCCAACTGTGAAAGAAGATGAAATGAAAAGTTCACCGCTTCACAAATTTTTTGTGAGTGCGCTTAAAGATATTTATTTTGCTGAAAATGTGATCCTGGATGCCCTGGAAAAAATGCAGGAAGCAGCCACTACTGAAGAGCTGAAAGATGCCTTTGAGGATCATCATCTTCAGACTCAAAAACACGTAAAACGTCTGGAAAAAGTATTCCAGCTTATCGACGAAAAGCCTGAGAAAAAAGAGTGTAAGGCCATCAAAGGAATCATAGAAGAAGGCGAAGAAGTGATTAAAGCCACAGAAGATGGCTCCGCAACAAGAGATGTTGCCCTTATCATTGCTGCACAGAAAGTGGAGCATTATGAAATTGCCACCTACGGCGGGCTTGCACAGCTTGCCATTACCATGGGACATGATAAGGCCGCTGATCTTCTTGAAAGAACACTTCAGGAAGAGGAAGACACAGATTCCCTGCTTACCGATATAGCGGAAACATCCATCAATTTTGATGCAGAACAGGAAGATTAAAGCATGCAATAAGCCATGTAGGTAGTTCTATGTGGCTTATTTTAACTATGAAATCAAAATATATGGACTGTCAGAGCATAATAAAAACACTGAGACACAAAGATTTTATAAAAATACCTCATACAGGGAAATGTTTTGAAGACGGAGCAGCAGTATACGCCAAAGAGATCAGAGAAAATATTTTTCTTCTGTTTATTATTCTGAAAGATATTGATATTGAAAATATTCAGGCATTAATTGCTCACTTCGACAGTTTCAGCAGCATTGGATTGAAAGAACCGGAACAGATCATGTTTTATCTGTCCATTAAAGATAAAAAAGACCTCCATTATTTTGAGCAATATTTAAAAGCTCCTCACAACTAATACCATTTTTTTGAATATGATATTTGAAAATGACACTTTACAACATTCCGGGCTGAATGATAAAAATAATGCAATAGAGAATGCGTCTTTATTTCCGCCAATTATCAATTCTTACGGAGTGACTGCTTTTCTGATCAAGTCTTTGGAAAAGATTAAAAACAATGCGAAATGTGATATCCTGAAACATACAATTGACACCTATATAAAAGAATATCTTCTTCATATCCGGGAATTCCATACTAAAAACACCATGGAAACCACAGCAATGGATGATGATATAAAATTCGAGTCTCCTTCTTTTACTTTATATGCCAAAACGGCTTATTATAAAGTTCTGAAGGAAGAAGAATACATCAACAGGTTCCTTGAAATCCTGGACAATAAAAAAGATTAATTCTGCCGACCCCCTTATTTAACTGCTTTTGAAAAAGATCAACCACAAAAAAGATTATGAATATGAAAACCAACGAACACAACAAAAAAGCAGAACAGCTTGACCTGCACAGTACTTCCAATGAAAACGAAAAACTGACTACCAATCAGGGCTTAAAGATTAATAATAATCAGGATTCTCTGAAGGCGGGAGAACGGGGCCCATCATTACTGGAAGATTTTATTCTGAGGGAAAAAATTACCCATTTCGATCATGAAAGAATTCCCGAAAGAGTAGTTCATGCCAGGGGTTCCGGAGCCCACGGTATTTTTAAACTTACCAAAAGCCTTGCAGAATACACCAAAGCAAAATTTTTGACAGAACTTGGGAAAGAAACCCCTGTTTTTGTGAGATTTTCAACCGTTGCGGGAAGCAAGGGAAGTACGGATCTGGCAAGAGATGTCCGCGGATTTGCCGTAAAATTTTATACCGAAGAAGGAAATTACGATCTCGTGGCCAACAATATGCCTGTATTTTTTATTCAGGACGCCATCAAATTTCCGGATCTCATCCATGCTGTAAAACCGGAACCGGATAATGAAATTCCACAGGCTGCATCGGCACACGATACATTTTGGGATTTTATATCACTGATGCCCGAAAGTATGCATATGATCATGTGGCTGATGAGTGACAGAGCCATTCCGAGAAGCCTGAGAATGATGGAAGGTTTCGGAGTACATTCTTTTAAATTCATCAATGAAGCAGGAAAAGTACATTTTGTAAAATTCCATTTTAAACCCAAATTAGGCGTACACTCTGTAGCCTGGAACGAAGCACAGATGATTTCAGGGGTAGATCCTGACTTCCATAAGAGAGATCTTTGGGAAGCCATCGAAAACGGCGATTATCCTGAATGGGATTTCGGTGTACAGCTGATTCCTGAAGAAGATGAACACAAATTTGATTTTGATCTTCTTGACCCTACCAAAATAGTTCCTGAAGAAGAAGTCCCTGTAGAAATTGTAGGAACTTTAACCCTGAACAAAAACCCTGATAATTTCTTTGCAGAAACAGAACAGGTTGCTTTTCACCCCGGACATATTATTCCGGGAATTGATTTTACCAATGATCCGTTGCTGCAGGGAAGATTATTTTCATATACCGACACTCAGCTGTCAAGGCTGGGCTCTCCCAATTTCCATGAAATACCGATTAACAGATCACTTAATACCGTTCATAATAATCAAAGGGACGGCCATATGAGACAACAAATCGTCAAAGGGAAAAGCAGTTATGAACCGAATTCCATCGGTGGAGGATGCCCTTTTCAGGCAATGATGTCTGAAGGTGGATTTACCTCCCAGCAGGAAAGAGTTTCCGGAGTGAAGATCAGAGAAAGAAGCAAGAGTTTCGTAGATCATTATTCTCAGGCTAAATTATTCTACAACAGCCAGTCAACACCGGAGAAAATGCACCTTCAGAATGCTTTGGTCTTTGAATTGTCAAAAGTAACCCGTCTGGAAATCAGAGAAAGGCTGGTAGGCCAGCTGGCTTATATTGACATGTCCCTCGCATGGAGCGTTGCAGAAAAATTAGGTGTTGAAGTTAAAAAGCTGGAATGGCCTAACCAAAGTTTGCCTTCAGACAGTAATATTATAGAACTTCAGAGCGAAGAAAGAGAACCTCACACAAAAGTTTCCGATGCACTGAGCATGGCGCATACCGTAAAAAATACGATCAAAAGCCGTAAAATAGGTTTTATCCTGGCTAACGGTGCTGATGGCGGAGCGGTGAATGATCTTAAAACAAAGCTTGAAGCAGAAGGCGCCAGAGTAGAACTGATTGCCCCAAGTGTTGCTCCGGTAAGGCTGAATGACGGCTCTGAGCTTGTACCAAAACATTCTCTTACGAGTATTGCAAGCGTATGTTTTGATGCTCTTGCCATCTGCCCGGGAGAAGATGCTGTAAAAGAGCTTATGACTTCAGAAAATAAGCATCTGGTACTGCATTTCATCAACGAAGCCTATAAACATTGTAAAGCCATTTATTTCGGAAAAGATACAGAAGTACTTTATCAGAATTCCAACGTAGCAACAAAACAACATGAGGATCCGGGAATCATTACATGGGAAGACGGAGATCCTGCCGATAAATTCATCCAGGCTATTGCTCAGCACAGAGTCTGGGATCTTGAAATGGAGAGAAACGCGTAATCATAAAACACCCTTCACACCAACACCAATCACTTTAAATATTTAAATTATGAAAGCTGCCGTTTTTCATTCACCAGGTAACATTACCTGTGACACCGTAGAAGATCCCAGAATTCTGGATGAAAATGATATTATCCTGAGAGTAACCTCTACCGCTATCTGTGGCAGCGACCTGCACATGTATTCAGGAGGAATTCCCCAGGCAAGACCCATGGTAATGGGACATGAATTTATGGGTATTGTAGAAGAAACCGGAAAAAATATTACCAATCTGAACAAAGGAGACAGGGTAGTAGTTCCTTTCCCCGTTGCCTGCGGAAGCTGCTTCTTCTGTCAGCATGATCTTCCTACTGCCTGCGAACACAGTAACCCTGATTATTACGGCCCGGAAGGAGGCATTTTTAAAGATAAAGGCGGAGCTTTATTCGGATATACAGATTTGTATGGGGGATATGACGGCGGACAGGCACAATATGTAAGAGTTCCTTACGCTCATTTTGGTCCCAGAAAGGTTCCTGAAAATTTAACAGATGAACAGGTTTTATTTCTCACAGATATTTTCCCCACCGGTTATACAGGCGTGATGTGGGGAGAACTTAAAGGAGGAGAAACCGTGGTCATTTTTGGAGCAGGCCCTGTAGGCACAATGGCTGCCAAAAGCGCAGTCTTATATAATGCAAAAAAAGTCATTGTTGTTGATACTCTTCAATACAGGCTGGACCGTATCAAAATACTTACAGGATGCGAAACCATTTTGTGGGAAGATGCGGAAAGCACTATAGAACAGATCAGGGATATGACGGACGGGCGTGGAGCAGATCTCTGTATTGAAGCCGTAGGCTTTGAACCTGAAAGGAGCTTTATAGACCGGGCAAAAGCTGTTTTGAACTTTGAAAAAGGCTCAATCAAGGTGCTGGAAGCATGCATGAGTGCCGTCCGAAGAGGTGGTATTGTTTCCGTTCTGGGAGTTTATCCTGTCAATTATGACAATTTCAGACTCGGACAGATCTTTGACAAAGGAATCACCATTAAAGCAGGACAATGTAACGTTCATCCCATTATAGATCAACTCATGGATTATGTTGTGACCGGAAAAATCACGCTTGATGATGTCATTACCCACCGCCTTTCTCTTAATGAAGTAAGCAAAGGATATGAAATTTTTGATAAGAAAGAAGACGGATGTGTAAAGGTCGTTCTTGACCCGTGGAAATAAAAAGGATTTTGATACAATTATAAATCAATTACTTAAAATTAATAGTATGGATTTTCAAAAGAATCTTCTCGAATATATAAGCCAGTCACTGATGACCACAGACGAAACCATTTCGGTGGCAGAAAGTGTTACCTCAGGATGTTTACAGCTGGCTTTTTCTCAGATGCCGAATGCCTCTATGTTTTATAAAGGAGGCATGACAGCTTATTCTTTGCAGGAAAAAGTAAAATTGTTAAAGGTCAACAGGCAGGAAGCCGAAGAATGCGATTGTGTTTCAGAGAATATTGCAGAAACCATGGCATTGAATGTAGCCAGACTTTATGAGTCCGACTGGTCTATTGCCACAACAGGCTACTGTACACCGATCCGCAATTCCGGATATAAAATTTTTGCCTATTTCTCATTCTCCTATAAAGGTGAGATTATCCTGACTAAAAAACTGGAACTTCATCCCAAAACACAAGCCCTGAATGCCCAGCTCTATTATACGGAATTCATTTTGGGCTGTTTTAAAAGTGAGCTGAACAGACTTTTAATCTTAAAATAAAATCTATGGATCGCAAGAATCAATTTGCACTCATTACAGGTGCTACCAGCGGTATAGGCTACGAACTGGCCAAACAGTTTGCCAAGAATGGCTACGACCTTGTTATTGTGGCCAGAGATCATGAAGAGCTGAAAAAAAAGTCTGATGAATTTAAAAATTTTGGAGTGAATGTGATCAGCATCTCCAAAAATCTTTTTTTGGAAGAAGAAGCTTATTCCCTTTATTCAGAGTTGAAAATGAATGGGATAAGCCCTGAAATCCTGGTTAATGATGCCGGACAGGGCGTCTATGGAAAATTTCAGGATACTGATATTCACAGGGAAGTAGACATTATACAGTTAAATATCATTTCTGTCATCATATTGACCAAACTGTTTTTGAAGGACCGGCTGCCCAAAGGATCAGGAAAAATTTTAAACCTGGCTTCAGTAGCCAGTAAAGCTCCTGGTCCATGGCAATCGGTATACCATGGTACCAAAGCATTTGTGTTGTCCTGGTCTGAAGCTATCCGTGAAGAATTAAAAGATTCCGGAATTACGGTCACTGCGCTTTTACCGGGGCCTACAGACACAGATTTCTTCAATAAAGCGGATATGAACACAAGTAAAATACTTGAAGACAGGGATAATCTCGCTTCACCTGAAGAAGTGGCCATTGACGGTTACAATGCTCTGATGAACGGAGATGATAAAATAGTATCGGGCTTAAAAAATAAACTTTCCGTAGCCATGGCTAATATTTCAAGCGACAGTATGGCTGCCCACAGAATGTATGAAATGCAAAAACCCACAACAGAAGAATAATAAATAACGGTATGATCGGAAAATTAGAAAATAAATCTGTTTTAATTACCGGTGCCGACAGTGGAATCGGTAAGGCGGTAGCCCTTCTTTTTGCCCTGGAAGGAGCAGATATTGCCATTATTTATCACTCCAGCGACAATGATGCCGGAAAAACAAAAGCAGAAATTGAAACGCTGAATAGAAAATGCATCATTTTTAAAGGAGACATCAATGACTATGAATTCTGTGAAGAAACGGTAAAAGAAGTGATCTCGGTATTCGGAAAAATTGATATTCTCATCAATAATGCCGGAATTCAGTTTCCTGCGGACAAAATCGAAGATCTTGAGGAAAAGAATATAAGGCAAACCTTTGATTCCAATATTGTGGGGATGATCTTACTGACGAAGGTCGTATTCCCTTATCTGAAAGAAGGAAGCTGTGTCATCAATACAACTTCGGTTTCTGCATACCAGGGCCATCCGGAATTTCTTGATTATTCCGCTACAAAAGGAGCTATTGTTTCTTTTACCCGCTCACTGGCATTACAGGCAAAACCAAAAGGAATCCGCATCAATGCCGTTGCGCCCGGCCCTGTAGCAACACCGCTTACTGAAGAAACATTTGACGAAAAAGAAGAAAATCCCAACAAACCTCCGTTCGAGAGAAATGCCACTCCTGAAGAAATTGCCTCCAGCTTTCTGTTTCTGGCCAGTAAAGATGCCTCGCAGATTACCGGACAGGTACTTCACCCCAATGGAGGGTTAATTGTGAACGGATAAGATATTCAACACTAAAAAATTTACATTATGAAAACAACAGCACTTATTTTAGGCGTTCTAAGCCTGTTTACTTTTACTTCCTGCAGATGCAATATTGATGAAGACGAAAACAGAAAAAGAGATCAGAAGAACAATCCTGCCAATACTGATAAAACAGGAATTCCGGAAAGTGATACCTTAAGTATCAGGTAAGTTTAATAGTAAAAAATAGAGTTATGTACAGAGACGGTGCAAGAAAAAGTATATGGCAGGAAGAAGTCAGAAAATTTTCTGCAGAAACTGATCTCAGCCAGATATTTGATGTTGCCATAGTGGGCGGCGGAATTACCGGAGTGTCAACAGCGCTGAAGCTGCAGGAATCCGGAAAGAAATGCATCATTCTGGAGGCTGCCAATATCGGATTCGGAACAACAGGGGGAACAACTGCTCATTTAAATGATTTTTTTGATACCACCTTCAACGAAGCTATCAGGGATTTTGGTCTTGAAAAAGCCAGACTTTATGCAGAATCCGGAGTTGATGCCATTGAAATTATTGAAGACCGCATTCAGCAATACAATATCAGCTGTGATTTTGCCAGGAAATCAGCATATCTTTTTGCACTGGATGAAAAGCAGCAGGAACAGTTGAAAAGTATTGTGGAAGGAGCTCATAAAGTTGGGCATGAAATGAGTTATGTGAATGAAATCCCTTTTCCAATACCCTTCAAAGAAGCAGTACTTATTCCCGGACAGGGCCATTTTCATCCGATAAAATATATCAAAGGACTTTGTGAGGCTTTTATAAAGCTGGGAGGTTCCATTCAGGAAAACTGTCATTGTGAAGATCATGATGAGTACGATGAATATGTTACTTTAAAAACTTCAAAAGGAGAAATAAAGGTAGGAAATGTTGTTTATGCAACTCACATACCGCCGGGAGTCAATGTTCTTCATTTTACGAATGCTCCTTACAGAAGCTATGCAATGGCTTTTACCATGAAAAACGACCGCTATCCGTGGGCACTGGGTTATGATCTCTGTGAGCCTTATCATTATTACCGTATTCAGAGTATTGAAGGTGAAAACCTTTTGATTGCAGGTGGTGAAGATCATAAAACAGGACATGCTGAAAATACCGGAGAATGCTTTTCAAGACTTGAAAATTATGTCAGGGAATACTTTGATGTGGAAACAGTGTATTATAGCTGGTCCAGCTAATATTATGAGCCGGTGGACGGGCTTCCGTATATTGGAAAACTTCCCGGCAGTAAGGAAAGAATTTTTGTTGCTACAGGGTTCAGAGGAAACGGAATGATATTCGGAACACTTTCATCACAGATCCTGCATGATCTGATTGTTACAGGAGAAAGTAAATACGGTGATTTGTTCAACCCTTCAAGAATCAAGCCTGTTGCCGGATTCTCAGATTTTGTGAAAGAAAATGCAACGGTAGCCTTTGACTTCGTAAAAGATAAAATTTTTAAAGATAAAATAGAATCCTTTTCAGAAATTGGAGAAGGAGAGGCGAAAGTCATCCGGTACGAATCAGAATCTTATGCCCTGTACAAAGAGATTGACGGTACATTACATCTCCTGAGAAGTACATGTCCGCATGCAGGATGTGAAGTACGATGGAACAGTGCAGAGCTGAGCTGGGACTGCCCGTGCCATGGCTCCAGATTCAATGTGAATGGAAAAATTCTTACCGGACCCACAACCAGGAATCTGCAGAAAGTATTCCCTTATCAGAAACATGATCCATAAAAACACTACATTTCAAACCTTAAACCTTAAACCTTGAACTTTAAATTTTAACCTTAAACCCGGAAATATGCCACGCACCAGTTTCTTGTATTGCAACAGCTTAAGTATTGTTCTGATTACTCTGATGATCATTTTTCTTGCAGGACAGTTTTTTATGGGTTGGAAAACAGAAAACAAAGAACTCATTGAAAACGGACAGCCTGCTTTAAAGATCGGTGAATATATTCATAGCGGCCATTTCATACAGGCAACTTTTGAAAACTGGGAAAGCGAATTTCTTCAGATGATGCTTTATGTTTTATTAACAATTTCTCTGAGGCAGAAAGGCTCCAGTGAGTCGAAATCTATGACGGAAGAGGAAAATGTAGACAAGGAACCTGTACCGCATCCCAAAGCGCCATGGCCCGTCAAAAAAGGAGGAATATGGCTGAAACTCTATAAGCATTCCTTATCCATTGCTTTTGCCGTTCTCTTTCTGGCCAGCTTTATCTTACATTTCTACGGAAGCCTTAAGGATTTTAATGATGAACAGCTGATGAACAGCAAACCGACTGTAACGGCAATGCAGTATATTTCAGAATCAAGATTCTGGTTTGAATCCTTTCAGAACTGGCAGAGTGAATTTCTTGCCGTAGCTTCATTGGTTCTTCTATCCATATGGCTCCGTGAAAAAGGCTCTCCCGAATCAAAACCGGTTGATATGCCTCATGATGAAACGCCATGACCTTTTCTAACTTTTGGCTTTTCCTGCATGACGGAAAAATAGGATGAAGTAAATGCAGACAGGCTTTGATAGCCAACTTTATAAGCAACTTCACTTAAAGTATATTGTCTGGTGTCAATCAGTTCGATACTTTTTAAAATTCTTGTCAGCTGAAGGTACTTTTGGAGGGTAATTCCGGTTTCGTTTTTGAAAATTCTCTGGAGGTTCCGGACAGACATTTGTGCTTTTTCAGCCAGCGCATCAATGTCTAAATTATATTTAGAATGAGTATTGATTTCATCACATACAGGAATCAGCCTTGTATCTGCAGGTACAGGAATTTCTAACCCACTGCTTTCCTTACAGAAGTTGGGAAGACTTTTTAAAATAGCTTTAAAAAACACGTCCTGTTCTTCATTTTCATCTAATGATTGATTCCATTTTGAGGCATATAAAAGCATTTCCTTTAGCACAGGAGGAGCGGCAAACACCTGAACATTCTGATAAAATTCGTCTTCAAAAACAGATTTGAATAAAAATACCATCAGATTCACCGTTTGTGCTTCAGAAGTTATTTTGTGGCCTTTTTCTGAAGGAATCCATATGACATGATGCTGTGGGACAAGATAAATTTTCCTGTCGATATGGAAATACTGGTAACCATCTTCTACAAAAGTCAGCTGAGTGCGGCTATGCCTGTGTTCATAATCATCATGTTTCCAGTTTTTTTCACACCAGACATAAGCCTCTTTTTCAATAGAATCGATAAAATGACTTTCCGTTTTTTCAATCAGTCCGCATTTCATAATGTCGTTTTGCATATATATTTTGGCAAATTTAATAAAAACGCCAATACTAATTTTGTACTGTCAATAAAATAACATTAATAAAAATAACCTATATCCTGTTCAGAATGAAAAAACGATGTCTTTTTTTTATTTTAATTGTATTATCTAATATCACCACCATTATGGCACAAAATAAAGCAAAAATATTGGTCCTTATCCATTCAGATAATGGCGGGACTTATGAACTGGCCAAAGAAATCGCTAAAGGAATTGAAAGTGAAAATAATGCGGTTCCTTATATCAAAATGGTCAAACCTTCACAAAATCCTAACCTTAAAAATCTTCCGGTGGCAACCGTAGACGAACTGACAAGTTATGACGGGATTGTTTTTGGCTCACCGGTTTATTTCGGAAATATCAGTACGGGGATGAGTGAATTTTTAGCTAAAACCGTCCAGCTTTGGACCAATCATGCTTTAGAAGGTGTTCCGGCTTCAGTTTTCATGTCAGCAGGAAGCGGTGCTGGAAAAGAGCTGGCCATACAGGCATTCTGGAACAGTCTTGCGGTTCACGGAATGATATTGGTACCTAACGGCATCCGTGGAACAGAAGAGCTGAATAAGGCTATTCCACAGGGAAATACCGTGTTAGGGGTAACGAGTATGGCTTCTTTAAAAGATGTTGAAAGACCTACCAAAGGAGAACGGAATATTGCTGAATTACAAGGAAAAAACTTTGCAAAAGTAGCGCTGGCATTAAAGGATACCCGTCCAAAAAGAGCGGCACTTGCTGCAGAACATCATCAGAACTTCGCTGAAATACTCAAACAGAAAAATATTACCCTTCCGCAGGTCCCAAAACCGGCAGGAAATTATCAGCCTTTTGTGCGCTCCGGAAATCTGGTATTCATTAATCAGGTTGCTTTGAAAGACGGTAAAATCTTCAATCCCGGGAAATTGGGTATTGAAGTAAATGAACAGCAGGTAAAAGAAGCAACAAAAGTTACCATGCTGAATGTCATTTCTGTATTGAACGAAGCTGTAGGAGGGGATCTGAGCAGAGTAAAACAATGTGTTCAGCTTACAGGAATTTTCAATACAAAAGAAGATTATACAAAGCATGCAGACCTTATGAATGTGGCTTCTGACCTGGCCGTAGAAATCTTTGGGGACAAGGGAAAACATGCCAGGGCAACTCTGGGGGCATCATCCATTCCTGTGGGGGCTTCTGTAGAGATTCAGGCTATTTTTGAAGTGGAGTAGTTTCCGATCTGTTTAAACCACAAAAGTCACAAAAGATAAAAACCATTAAGTTGATTTTAAGCTTAAAGATAAACTGCGGAGAAGTTCACTAAAGTTAAAAAAAATCAAGATTTTTTGATTGCCCAAACATCCGTGTAAATCTGTGAAATCTGTGGTGGAAAATATAATTTAACCACAAAAGTCACAAAAGCTTTAACACTTAAGTTGATTTTAAGTTAAAAATAAACTGCGGAGAAGTTCACTAAAGTTTAAAAAAATCAAGATTTTTTGATTGCTCAAACATCTGTGTAAATCCGTGAAATCTGTGGGAAAATATTTACTAAACCACAAAAGTCACAAAGCTTTAACCACTTAAGTTGATTTTAGGTTAAAATAAGTTGCTGAAGAGTTCACTAAAGTTAAAAAACTTTGATTTTTATTTGATTTTTGATTGTGGGATATCTGTATTCCTTGAAATCAATGATTAAAAGGAGTTCGAAAAAATTTCAGCAATCAAAGGAATACTTTGTTCCAGCTGTTCTTCAGAAAGGGCTCCGTAGCTTAATCTGAAGCCATTGACCTTATTTTGACTGTATTGTTCCGGATGGATTATTTTGATATTCTTCTCCAATAAAAGAGAGGTTACTACATCCCAATCCAATTGAACTTTAGGAACAATCCAAAAGGCGAGCCCACCTTCAGGCAATGTGAAATCTGCAATAGCTGCCATATGCTTTTTTAGCAGCTCATAAACGAAATCTCTTTTATGCCTGTAATAAACGGTTGCTTTTCTGATATGCTTTTTTACCGCACCTTCTCTGATCAGCTGAAGAACAGCCTGTTCCATGATAACATCTCCATGCACATCAATAATTTTTCTCAGATCACCGATTTTTTTCAGTAATTCCTGATTTTTAGTGGTCAGGTAGCCAATCCTCAAAGCAGGGGCTACCACCTTACTCAGTGTTCCGATATAAACATAATTGTGCAGCTCCGGAAAACTTGAAACAGGAAGGATAGGGCGGTACCCGAAATGAAACTCGTTGTCATAATCGTCCTCAATGATGGTTATATTATACTGATTTGAAAGCTCAATTAATTTTAATCTTCTGGAAAGGCTTAAAGTGACAGTTGTAGGATATTGCCTGTGAGGCGTAATATAAATGGCTTTAACATTCTGATGCTTTGTCAAAAGCATTTCTACAGCTTCAATACTGATTCCTTCATAATCTACAGGTACGGGTAAAAGTTCGGCACCGGCATATTCAAAAGCATGCCATGCAGGCTGGTACCCCGGATCTTCTACAATAACACTGTCGCCGGAAGTTAAAAGAGTTTGAGCTGTCAGAAACATACCCATCTGGCTGCCTCGGGTAATAGAAATTTCATTTTCCTGAATATGCATTCCACGTTGATGATTCAGCATCTGAGAAATCATTTTACGGAACTCAACATCCCCATGCTCATTTCCATAGCCCATCATCTGCCATTTGGCTTTGATACTGAAAATTTGTCGGTAAGCCCTTGCCAGCTCTGTTACAGGCGCAATCTTACTGTCAGGATGCCCGTCATCAAAATTGATTAGCATTGCGTTGGAAATCATCTGCTGATTTAAAGAATCCTGTATTCTGCCTGTTTTTTTCTCATGTAAAGCAGGGAGATTTTCTGACACAAAAATTCCTTTCCGTTCTTTGGAAATCACCCATTCTTCATTCATCAGAACCTGATAAGCTTCCACAACGGTATTCCTGTTAATCTTTAAAGTCTGTGCCAGATTCCGGCTTCCAGGCAAAGCATCACCGGGTTTCAGTCTTCCTGAACGGATATCACTGATAATGGTATCGGCAATCTGCAGATAAACAGGTTTATCAAGCTTTTTATCAATTTCTAATTCTAATTTCCAAGGTCGTAACATCTGGACTATCTGTTTGTGTAAAAACTGAATCATTTAAACAGTCCAAATATAAAATAATTTTGTCATGCAATAAAGCACAAAACCTTAATAATTTTAAAATCATGGACAAGAAACAATTCAGTTCTAAAGACTTTCACGAAACTTTTGCAAGACCAAAGTATGTAAAACCCAGCCATTTGATTCATAAAAATGTAGAAAATGCAGGTGAGCACAATCAGTTTTCAACAGAAAGGAAACATCCGGTTTTCTTTGTAGATCTTCCCAGTAAGAATGTCAGCATGACGATCGGCGGCCTTCTTCCCGGCCAGCAGACCAACAGACATCGCCATACGTATGAAACCGTATTATTTGTCATTGAGGGAAAAGGCTGGACAGAAGTAGAAGATGAAAGAGTACATTGGGAAGCAGGAGACGCAGTATATATTCCTTCATGGGCATGGCATAAACACCAGAACCTTAGCGATAAGGAACCTGCCAAATATATTGCCTGCGAAAATGCTCCTCAGCTGCAGAACTTAGGAGTTGCATTAAGAGAAGAGGAAGGCAGAGACCTTTAAGACAAGAGGTTAATAATTAGTTTCAATTTTTAAATCAGCAAAATATGAAAAATGTTCCATTCAAAGGGATTATAGCTTATCCCATAACACCTTTTGACAAAAATGAAAAAGTAGATATTCCTCTTTTCAAACACCTTGTAGAAAGGCTGGTCACTTCCGGAAGCCACGGCATTGCGCCATTAGGAAGTACAGGGGTAATGCCATATCTGTCTGATGAAGAAAAGGAAGAAGTTACAGAAGCTACTTTGCAGCAGGTAAAAGGAAGAATTCCAACGCTGGTAGGGGTTTCCAATCTTACAACAGAAAAAACGGTTCACCATGCGCAGTTTGCCGAAAAAGCAGGAGCAGATGCCGTGATGATCATCCCGATGAGTTACTGGAAACTCACAGACGACGAAATTGTGACCCATTATGATGCTGTCGCCAATAAAATTTCTATTCCGATTATGGCCTATAATAATCCGGCAACAAGTGGAGTAGATATGTCACCGGCCCTGCTGAAAAGGCTGCTTGAAATTCCCAATGTAACGATGATTAAAGAAAGTACCGGAGATGTTCAGAGAATGCATTATCTGAGAAGAGAACTGGGAGAAGAAGTTGCCTTCTATAACGGCTCGAATCCTTTGGCCCTGGCTGCATTTTCTGCCGGAGCAAGAGGCTGGTGTACGGCAGTTCCCAATCTTATCCCGGAATTGAACATCAGTCTTTATCATGCGGTGGAAGAAGGAAATCTTGAAAAAGCAAAAGAAATTTTCTATCAGCAGTTTGACCTTTTAAAATTTATTGTCAGCAAAGGTTTGCCGAGAGCGGTGAAATCAGGGCTGAATATTCTCGGGGAAGACGGAGGAAATTTACGAAGCCCCTTGAAGCCGCTACATGAAAAGGAAACGGAAGAGTTAAAAAATATAATGAAAGCACTTATTAATTAATACCATCTTATGAAAAAATCCATTTTTTATCATGCCGGATGTCCGGTCTGCATCAGCGCAGAGCATGATATCATTAATCTTATAGGTTTGGAAAATATTGAAATCATCCATTTGGGAAATGATAAAAACAAAATTGAAGAGGCTGAACATGCAGGAGTAAAATCTGTACCGGCTTTAGTAACGCCGAACGGTAATGTCCTTCATATTAATTTTGGAGCATCTATAGAAGATGTGAAAAATTAACATTATTAATCTTGTATAAACGGCTCAATTTCTTGAGCCGTTTTTGTTTTTCCGCAATAAAATCTGTGACATAGCGCCCGGATTTATAACTTTAGTGCTGGCAAGAATACTTACGGGTTTTGCTCATGGGGTTTACTTTTCCATAGGCTCTACCATTGCGGCTTCTCTGGTGCCTGAAGAAAAGAGGGCTACTGCTATTTCCATTATGTTTGCCGGGCTCACACTGGCAATTGTAACGGGGGTTCCGCTGGGTACCTTCATAGGGCAGCATTTCGGATGGAGAGCAACTTTTATAGGAGTTTCCATACTGGGAATCATTGGATTAGCGGCCAGCTTATTGCTGGTTCCCAACAACCTGAAAAACGGGAAATCAGCTTCTCTAAAAAGCCAGTTTAAAGTACTGGGAAACAAACGTTTGATTTTTGCCTTTTTAATGACAGCGATGGGATATGGAGGAACATTTGTAGTTTTTACTTATCTGTCACCCATTTTGCAGAAAATCACAGGTTTTCAGGAATCAACAGTTACTTTTATCCTGCTGATCTACGGAATTGCTATTGCTTTTGGAAATCTTCTTGGTGGAAAGGTAGCCAATAAAAACCCTCTTAAGGCACTTTTATGGATGTTTGCGGCTCAGGGATTGGTATTATTTGCGTTTTACTTTACGGTAAGCAGCCCTGTTTTAAGCATCATTACGCTTTTTCTTCTGGGAGCATTATCATTTGTTTCTGTTCCCGGATTGCAGCTGTTGGTCGTACAGATTGCGGAAAAGGAACTTCCCGGAACCGAGGATGTCGCTTCAGGGATCAATATTGCAGCATTTAATATTGGTATTGCCATCGGATCCTATGCAGGAGGAATTATTGTAACATCATCCTTAGGATTAGCAAGCACACCATGGATCGGAGCATTATTTCTGGTAATTACCGTACTGATCACACTGTACAGTATCCGTTTGAGTAAGAAAGATTAATATTTTACTAATAATTTTATCTGATGTATCATCCGTGTTAAGGCTTAAAACCTTGGCACGGATATATTGTCAGAGATAAGTAAAAGATCAGATTTCATAAATCTCCGCATCTGTAAATACAAAAAAGGTACTTTTCTTAGGCAGGTTTTTCGTATCCAGTCCGGTGAATTCACTAAAAGCCGGTAATAATAACTGGTTGCTGCTGAGAGCAAAGCAGGGGAGCCTGATATTCCTTACCGGAGAATTCAGTACAATTCCGGGATGAATATGTCCGGTAACCTGAAATCCTGGTCTTGTTGTATCAAAATCATGAATAAAAGTAATGTCTCCTATCTCAAGCAGTTCAGACTTATGACTGAAACATAATTTTTCTTCCAAAGCTTGTGATATCCGGTCATGATTTCCTTCAATAAGATAGAATTGTATTTCCGGATATCGGGATTTCCATGTACAGAACTCATCAACATCAGAATTGTCTCCTGCGTGGAGTAAATCCCCGACCACAACAAATTTTTCAGGCTGAAAAAACTCAATCAGCGCAGATAATCTTTCCAGATCGCTTTTCATAATATGATTAGCCAGTGCAATGCCGTTTTTCCGGAAATGAGCAGTTTTCCCGATGTGAAGATCAGAAAGAACAAGTGCTTTTTCTTTTTCCCAGAATGCAGCACGCTGATTGGTAAGGATAAAAATTTCGTTCTGAATAGGAATGCTTTTGGTAGCTATAAACACGCTGTATGAATTGATTTAATGTTCAAAGGTAAGCTTTATTAATCGAATCAGCTTACTTTCCGGCTTACGTGAAATTTTTCATCAAAAACATACGTCAGAGGAAAGCCTGTCGCAATTTCTCTCTCCAGAATTTCTTCAGGAGAAAGATGTTCCAGATACATGATCAGGGCACGGAGGCTATTCCCATGCGCAACGATCAATACATTTTCACCCTGTTTTAATAATGGCCTTATTTGTTTTTCAAAATAAGGAATGACCCTGTTGTACGTATCCTTAAGGCTTTCACCTCCCGGAGGAACCACATCATACGATCTGCGCCAGATATGAACCTGCTCATCACCATACTTAAGTGCTGTTTCTGCTTTGTTTAGCCCTTCAAGGTTTCCGTAAGAACGTTCGTTTAGAGCTTTATCTTTTACAACCGGGATATTGGGATTTCCTATTTCATTCAGAATGATAGAGAGTGTATGCTGTGCCCTGATGAGGGCAGAAGTGAAAGCGATATCTATTCTTTCTCCTTTTAAAGCAAGTCCTGCTTTTTTTGCCTCTTCAATACCGGCTTCTGTTATATCGATATCTTTCCAGCCTGTAAACCTGTTTTCAAGGTTCCAGAGTGACTGTCCGTGACGGACCAAGAATAATTTTTCCATTATTTACATTTATTTAAACTTCTGAGAAGCTATACTCTAAGTTACGGTGATTATTTAAAATTATCAATAAAATTAACGCAGAATATTAGGCTATGAATAAGATTAAAAAGACAGGTTTTTTATTTGATTATAAATTTTAGAATCTCGCAAAGGCGCAAATTTTATATTATCTATTTTTATTTAAGGCGCAAGAAAATCAAAGATTTTCAGCAAGATTAACGTGACTAAATTATCGGAGATAAAATCTTTGCGTCTTAAAACGTTATTATTATCAATTTTTGCGTCTTTGCGATAAACAAATATTCATCGGCATATCTGGTCTTACAGAAAACACATTAATTGATTATAAAAGATCACTTATATCAGAGAGTTTCAGCATCCTTTTAATCCTTGCATCCAGACCTTCACTGGAAAGGGTCTGCCTCAAACTATCCACTTTAATCGGGAAGCTGAGCGGAGTAAAGGAACGGGAATGTTTTAAAATAATTTCAGACTTTTCAATCCTTTTAAAAGCTTCTACAAGACGTTGTTCCTGAAGCTGCATATTAAAGACTTCCGTATAGGCCTGCTTTATTAAAAAATGACCGGGATCATGGTCTTCCAGCACTTTAAAAATTAATCCGGCTGAACTTTGTAACGATTTGTTGGAGCGCTGCTGTCCTGCATAATTTTGAATCACCATTCCTGATATTACGGCAATATCCCGGAATTTTCTCCTGGCCATTTCGGCAGAATTAATACTGGCAATCACATCATTCATCAGATTATCACGGGTTAGGATCTGCTGCAGATTTTCTTCATTAAGCGGAATTTCCTTATCACTGAATAATTCAAATCCATAATCATTCATTGCCATCGAAAAGGAAATAGGTGCCAGCTTTGAGATACGGTAAGCAATTAATGCAGCCATTACTTCATGTACCAGCCGCCCTTCAAAAGGATACATAAACAAATGGTATCCTTCACGGTTTTTAATCATTTCCACCAGGAATTCATCTTCCTTGGGAATGTGGGAGTTTTTTTCCTGGTTAATTAATAAAGAATGAAGAAATTTAAGTTCCTTTTCTGATGCTTTAGGATTTAAGGCATGGGAAAGCTTTTCTCTTAAAAAATGTCCCAGATTGGAACTTAAAGGAAGTCTTCCTCCCAGATAGCTTGGCACCAGAGCCTTTCCTTTGGCAGCTCTTACATAGACCGTCATATCTTTGATCATGGCGACTTCCAGCGTTCTTCCTGCAAGAATAAATTTTTCCTCTTTTTTTAGTTTTGAAATAAAATATTCTTCAATCATCCCAATATAACCCCCGGAAATAAATTTCACTTTCAGCATGGCATCGCTTACGATCACTCCCATATTCATCCTGTGAAGCATGGCAATTTTTCTTGAAGTTACTTTATAAAGCCCATCTTCCATAATGACAACCTTATGGAATTCCTCATAGCTTTTTAAAACACTTCCGCCGATGGTAAGGAATTCCAGGATACTTTTCCATTCTTCATCCAGTATTTCCTGAAATGCATATACTTTTCTGATTCTTTCGTAAAGTTCATCAGGATAAAAACCATCTCCTACAGCCAAAGTCATCAGAAACTGAACCAATACATCGAAGCACAGAACCTGGGGTTCCCTGGGCTCAACAACTTTCTGTTTTACCGCTTCTTTTAATGCTGAAACTTCAATCAGCTCCAGAGAGTGCGTAGGAACACAATATATTTTTGAGGTTTCAAAAGGGGAATGCCCGCTGCGTCCGGCTCTCTGCAAAAACCGCGCAACTCCTTTGGCAGATCCTACCTGAATAACGGTGTCGACAGGCTTAAAATCAATCCCTAGATCGAGAGAGGATGTAGAAACCACAGCTTTTAATTTTCCGGAACTTAAGTTTTCCTCAATCCATATTCTCAGATGAGCGTCAATGGAACTGTGATGGATGGCGATCTGGCCGGCAAAATCAGGATGTGCATCCAAAAGAAGCTGATACCACATTTCACTCTGGCTTCTCGTATTCGTAAACACAATTGTGGATTTTGATCCGAGAATAATCGGAACGACCTTATCTGCAAGCTTGTTTCCCAGATGTCCTGCCCACGGCAATATTTCAATTTCGTCCGGGAAAACAGGCAGAATATCTATTTTCTTATGTTCTTTGGCCGTAATCTTTGTCTTTTTAATATCATAAGGAATAAGCACTTCCATGGCTTCGTCCAGATTCCCGATCGTGGCGGTAATTCCCCAGATCTTAACCTTCGGAACGTATTTTCTGAGCTGGGAAATGGCAAGTTCTACCATGACACCACGCTTTGAACCCAGTAATTCATGCCATTCATCCACAGCCACACATTTCATATCCCTGAAAAAAGCTTCATTGTTTTTCTGAGCCAGGAGCAAATGAAGACTTTCAGGAGTTACAACAAGAATTTCAGGCATTTTTTTTACCTGCTGCTGTCTTACTTTGGGATCAGTATCTCCGTTTCTTACACCTACGGCCCAATCCAGTCCGATTTCATCAATAGCTTCCTGCATCGCTTTTGCAATGTCTTT
Organism: Chryseobacterium sp.; assembly: GCF_041914225.1. Lineage (GTDB taxonomy): Bacteria > Bacteroidota > Bacteroidia > Flavobacteriales > Weeksellaceae > Chryseobacterium. The sequence goes on along the minus strand of NZ_JAYSDT010000003.1, from coordinate 137,050 downwards.
GGAAAGGGAACGGAGCGGCGTTATCCAGATCATTTTCAACCCTTTTTTGTATTGTTCGGGATGATTCAGGAAGTCTGAAACCAGTGCTAAAAAAACAGAAAAAGTTTTCCCGAATCCGGTAGGAGCTACAACCATTCCGCTGTATCCGTTTCCGAATTTTTTCCAGGTTTCAAGCTGGAATTTAAAAGGGGCAATACCTTTATCGCTCATCCATTGCTGAATGATCTTAAATCCGTCTGTATGTTCGAAAACTGCCAATTTAATCTGATTTACTTTTAACGCAAAAGGCGCTAAGATTTTATGTGATATTGTTTAATTTTCGATCGCAAGGGCGTTTCACTCAGCAAAGTCAATATTTCACTATCGCTGAACGTAGTGCCTTTGCGAACGAAATATTACTAATAATTTAAAAAAACCTTGCGTCATTGCGTTACACTATTATTGTATTAATTTTTTAATTTCTTCTAGAGTATCAATTTCATCTACTGTTTTATCTTTCCGCCATCTTACAATCCTCGGGAAACGGAGCGCCACACCGCTTTTATGGCGGTTGCTGAAACCAATTCCCTCAAAAGCAATTTCGAAGACCAGCTCTGCTTTTACCGTTCTTACAGGACCGAATTTCTCAATAGCATTTTTGGTTACAAAGCGGCTTACTTCCATAATTTCTTTATCTGTAAGTCCGGAATAAGCTTTGGCTATGGTTACTAAAGCATCACCATTTTTCACGGCAAAAGTATAATCAGTATAGTAAGCACTTCGTCTTCCGCTTCCTTTCTGGGCATAAATAAGCACTGCATCAATGGTAAACGGATTGATTTTCCACTTCCACCAGTCACCTTTTTTCCGGCCGGAATGGTATGGAGAATTTTTTTGCTTCAGCATCAAACCTTCACTGTTTACTTCCCGTGAATTTTCCCTGAGGGTGTTCAATTCTTCCCATTTTTCAAACTCCAGGCTTTTGGAAATGCTGATGTTCTGAGGATTTTCATTCAATAACAGTTCTTCAAGCAAAGCTCGTCTTGCAGAGATCGGTTTCTCTCTCAGATCATTATCTTCAAGTTCCAGCAGATCATAGGCAAAAACTTCAATCGGGATTTCCGACAGCATTTTTTTAGTTAAAGTTTTTCTGTTTAATCTTTTTTGTAATTCATTAAAATTTAAAACTTTACCGTCTTTTACGGCCAATATTTCTCCGTCCAATACAAAGTTGCCTTTCATTTCCTGTACAACTTCTCTGATTTCCGGAAATTGTTCTGTCACAAGTTCTTCACCTCTTGACCAGATGAAGACTTCATCGTTTCTCCGTATGATCTGTCCGCGTATTCCGTCCCATTTATATTCTACCAGCCATTCATCAGGATTTCCCAGCTCTTCCGGTTCTTTTTCCAGAGGATAGGCGAGGCAGAAAGGATAAGGTTTTGAATTATCAGGATTAACATTTTCTGCATCAATAAGTTCTTTGAAAGACACTTCATCCGGCAGCCATTTTCCCATCAGGCTGTGCATCAAAGTACTGGATTCCTGACCGGAAAATCTGGTCAGCGCATTGATTAATGTTTTATCTGATACTCCGATACGGAAGCTTCCGCCAATTAATTTATTGAAAATCAAACGCTCGGTATAATCCAGGCCATTCCATGACTGCAGTACAAATTCTTTTTTCTCTGTATCTGTTTTGCTTTTTAAATTAACAATATCATTCATCCATTCTGATAAAGAACGCTCGATTTTTTCCTGCGGGGGAGGCAGTATCAATGATAAGGTTTCCCCAAGATCTCCAACAGAAGAATAAGACTCCTGAAACAGCCAGTAGGGAAGCTGCGTAATCTCCAGTGCCCATTCTTTCATGTAATTGGTATTCACATTTCTCTTGGGTCTTTTTCCGGTAAACAAGGCAATAAACCATACTTTATCTTCATCAGGAGCGCGCTCCAGATAATCAATGATAGCATCAATTTTAGCGTTGGTCTTATTAGTGGTTTCCAACGCATTGATAAGTTCTGCAAAGTGTCTCATGATTCCGGGGTTTGAAGGGTTTCTTTTTCGGATTCTTCTTCTTCGTCCCCAAACAATGTTTCCACAACATCTGCTTTGACTCCGATCTCATTCAGGTATTTTGAAAAGACTTCTGTCTGCCCGTGGGTAACATGTACAAGCTCGGCTTCGGTGGCTTTTACAGTCTGTAATAATCCTTTCCAGTCAGCATGGTCGCTCATGGCAAATCCAGCATCTGCACTCCGCCATCTTCTGGCACCTCGCACCTGCATCCAGCCTGAGCATATGGCTGTAGCAGGATCGGGAATCTTTTTGATGATATTACTGTCCAGTAAGGCAGGTGGTACAATGACAATTTCATGCTGCACTTCCTTGGGACGTTCCCTGAAATCTGCAATCGTATAATCCGGAAGATCAATTCCCACAGTTTCAAAGGCTTCATTCAATTTTCCAATGGAATAGTGGACATATATTTTTCCCAGTTCTTCCACCGCATTCATAATACGCTGGGCTTTCCCAAGAGAATACCCGATGAAGACTGATGTTTTATTGTTTTCTTTATTTTTCAGTACCCAGTTCTGAAGTTTTTTATTTAAATCCGGAACTTCGAGCCAGTTGTAAATGGGCAGGCCAAAAGTACTTTCCGTCACAAATTCATTACATTTTACCAGCTCGAAAGGGGTGCTGAGTCCATCATTCTGAACTTTATAATCCCCCGAAATTACGGTTACATATCCTTTATACTCAAGTCTTATCTGAGCAGACCCGATAATATGTCCGGCAGGATGAAGGGAAAGCTTACCCCATTGATAGTAACAACCTCTCCGTATTCTACGCTCTGGCATTCGATATCTGTTCCGATTCTCTGATGAAGAATAGGTTTTGTGAAATGATGGCACAGGTATTTTTTCATTCCCCAGCGGGCATGATCAGCATGGCCATGGGTAATGATCGCCATATCTACCGGTCGCCAGGGGTCTATATAAAATTTTCCCTGCGGACAGTAAATTCCTTTTTTTGTAAATGTGATTAATTTCAACGGTGTGACTGGTTTTGTAGAGTAGCTTCAAAAACTTAACCAATATACAACAAACTGTTTATTTTTAATCATTGAAAGTATGGAAAGAGCTTAAAAAAAGCTGCTTCGGTTCGAAACAGCCTTTTATTTTATTTTTCATTAAGAACTTCATATACATAATCAATCCATTGATAATCAGGGATTGTTCTGTCTATGTAATAATCCGGCTGAATCCCTTTTCCGTCAATGGCCATTTCCGGAATGCAGAAACTTTTAGAAAGAGAATACCCTAATTTTAATTCGTTACAGGGTGAATTAATAAAATACATATTGGAAATATCAAGAACTCCCGCTGTCGTTGTCCCGAAAAGCTTCACTTTTTTGCTCTGCTTGGCAGCCAGTAAAAACTCTTCGGCAGTACTGCCATTACCATCATTGATGATAATTCCCACATTTTCCGGATAAGGCGAAATTTTATCAAGCTTGTTGATACCTACTATATTTCCATCGTCCTGAAGGCTGACAAACTTGCCTAAGTTCCTCGTGAGTTTATCATAGGCCTTCTTCAGATATTCTCTTTCTTCCTCCGGTATTCCATATTTCTGGTAATTTTCATACAGATCCAGCATTCGCTGATTATTCAGTTTCGTAGAATAAAACTGTGTCCTGATACTTCTGATAGGGTTGGTATAGAGATAGGGGATAATTTTATCAAAACTACTGTCACTGCCGCCGCCATTATTTCTGATATCAATAATCAGATTTTCTGTGCTTTCAATTTTAGATTGATTGGCTGCAATAACACTGTCTATATCTTTTTTTAAAGCGCCGTTGAAAGATGGAACTCTTAAAAGCAGTGTGGTTTTGTTAAGCACTTTCAGGAAAGGTTTTTCTGCTTTTATTGTTTCAAAGTATGTTTCAACGCTTTCTTCTTTTTCAAATTGGGGTGAAATTCTTTTCAGGGTAAACTCACCCAACCCAAGATAATTTTTTCCAATTAACCTTATGTTGTTTATTTCCTGGGCTGATTTGTTTCTCAAATAAAAGGTTCCTGTGGTTTTATCAGCTTTAATAACCAGTTTCAGTTCATAAGGTTTCCAATTTTCTGCTCCGGATGTAATGATAAAACCCTTATAACTATCGCCAAATTTCTTGATTCCTATCGTGTAGGGCCCGGTTCCCCAGATCCCTTCAATATCCGAATCTTTCTTAGTCAGAACTTCATTTTTAAATTTTTCAAGATCAACTTTCACCATTTCTGTTTTTATATTTTCAACAGCTGCAGGCGGATTTTGCTGACTGGCATTGTCAATTTTTGAGATTGAAAAATGGCCGGATCTGAAGAATTTAAGCCAGTCATAAATGATTTGCTGGCATTCAGTATCTGATTTTACATTTTTGATTTTGTTCAGAAATTCATTGCTATGAGCCTGATAAGCCGGAATTCCCTTTTGATCAATCACATATTGATAGCCGGCATCATTTTCCTCAAATGTCTTTTTTACCCACTGATAATTACTTTCACAATTACAATTCTGAGCAAAGCTGAAAGAAGAAGAGATAAAAATTAAAAGAAGCGTTTTAATTTTAAGCATATACTGGTTTTAGTTTATATTACAAATCTAACGATAAATATATTTTTTTATGATATAAAAGGAGACTTATTCAGAAAACTATTCATCCTCTGTTCGTTTTTATGAACTTTCCAGCAATATAAAAATGAGCTTGCAAGCAATATTACCCTTGTGAAAATCTTTGAAATTTGTATCATCATTAAAAAAGAATACAATGAGTAAAACAATTTTAATTACAGGTGCAGCAAGTGGGTTCGGAAAGATTGCTGCTTTTGATCTTGCTAAAAAAGGACATAAGGTAATTGCCACTGCGCAGGTTTATCCTCAAATGAGTAATTTAATCCGCGAGGCTAAGGAACAGGGAATTGATCTTACAGTGGATAAGCTGGATGTAACCAGCCAAAGAGATATTGATTATATCCTGAAAAAGTATGAAATAGATATCTTAATCAGCAACGCAGGAATTATGGAAGGCGGTCCCATTGCTGAACAGCCGGTAGATATTATCCGTGCTATGTTTGAAGTGAATGTGTTTGGGGCATTGAATCTTGCGCAGGGTTTCATCAGAAAGTTTGTTGAAAAGAAGAGTGGTAAGATTGTTTTTACTTCCTCAATGGGAGGGTTGTGGACTGTTCCTTATGTTGCAGCTTATTGTTCTTCCAAACATGCGCTGGAATCTATTGCTGAAGGGCTAAGAACCGAACTCGCTCCGTTTAATATTAAAATTGCAACCTGCAATCCGGGTGTATTCGGAACTGGATTTAATGACAGGGGTGTAGATTCTATCTTCCATTGGTATGATCCTAAAATTAATTTTACACCGGAATCTGCATTTGACGGTGCTGCTGAATCGTTAGCACATCAACTTGATCCGCAGTCTATGGCTGAAGTGACTGTAAATGTAGCTTTAGATGACCATTGTAATTTCAGAAATGTCCATCCGAAAGAAACTGAGGATTTTGTAAAACAACTTCAGGCGGAGGCGTGGAACACAAAAAGCTAATCCTATGGAAATGAATTATGAACTTGCTGAAAAGGCTTTAAATGCAGCAAAGGAAAGGGCATTATCTATGAATATTCCTGTAAGTATTGCTGTGATGGATGCCGGAGGTCATCTTGTTGCATTGGCAAGACTGGACAGTGTCTGCGGAGTGATGGATTTTGCTGTTAAAAAAGCAAAAACGGCAGTGATGTTTGGAGTGAACAGTGATATAATAGGAGAAATTATCTCTGAAACAGGTATTCATGGTTATGGAATGCTGAACTCAAATGAAGGACTTCTGACAATTGCAGGGGGTGTTGTCATAAAAAATACAGCCGGAAAGATTATTGGTGCCATAGGTTCTTCAGGAGGAACTCCGGAACAGGATAAGGAAATAGCAGAAGCTGGAGCGGAGGCTATTGCTTAAATTTCAGATATTTGCATTATGGAAAACACTACGGAGATCATATTTGACAAACTGGTTTATTCATGTGCTTTTGAATCTTACAGAGGTCATGAAGAATTCATCCCTGACTATTTTCTGGGATTTCAGATCTCCGGGGAAACGCATGCTTTTCATGAACACGGAAAAACAGTGATTAAGGAAAATACAGTAGTTCTCGTCAGGAAAAACCAGCTGATCAGAACGGTCAAATATCCTTCAGCCAGGGAGAAATATCAGTTTGTATCCATCACACTTGACGATGAGACATTGAGACACTATGCTGCTGAAAACAAAATAAAGGTACAAACCGGATTTCCAGGAGATCAACGATTATTTTTTGAACCTGATGATTTTTTTAATAGCTATTTTACTTCTCTTATTCCCTATATCAATAAGACAAAGGAGATACCTCCAAAACTGGCCATTTTAAAAGTAAAGGAAGCTATAGAGCTGCTTTTACTGAGTAATCCTGATTTTAAAAATCTTCTTTTTGATTTCTCAGAACCTCATAAAATTGATCTTGAAGAATTTATGAACAGAAATTTTATGTTCAATGTGTCGGTTGGTACTTTTGCAAAGCTTACAGGCCGCAGTCTTTCAGGGTTTAAGAGAGATTTCAGTAAAACATTTCAGATGACGCCCAAACAATGGCTGAAAGAAAAAAGATTGAAGGAAGCTTATTATTTAATAAAAAACAGGGATAAAAAATCTTCAGATATTTATCTTGATCTGGGTTTTGAGAATTTATCGCACTTTTATTCTTCGTTCAAAAAGAAATTCGGGATGACCACTACTGAAATTTAATGTAGTCCGCTAAAAAACACAAACTCGGGCATAAGTATGGCTGCTGATAAAAAGAACAAAGGCACAGGAACTAAATCTTGTGTCTTTGCATTTTCAAAAGCTTGAAATTTAAATACAGCATCTACCATCAATAAACAATCAACAGTTGCCAGCACTCTATTTTTCAAAATCATAAAGATTGATCCCCGTTTCTTCGTTTTTAATTTTTACCACTCTGGTATTCAATGGATAGAAAATAAATTCTGCGGCTCCCTGAATTTTTGCTTCTAAAAGGTGTCCTGCCAAAGCGGTGTAATCTTCTCTACCCAGCGTAATATGAAGGTGAAGCGTCAATTTTCCTTCTATTTCCGAAACATTTCCGGAAATATTGGTGACTTCCATCTGTTCTTTAAAAGCTTTATCCACATATTTTTTAGTAGCCGGATTAAAGAAACGGAGTGTGGCTTCACTCACCGCTCCAATTCCTGTTACTTCTCCTGCCTGAATTTTCTGGTCCCGGATAAAATCCGTTAGCGTCTCTACAATATTGGAATGATTGTCAATACTTACTATATAAATATGACCTGTTTTTCTTGCAGACCAATGTTTTCCTTTATAATTGATGATCTCCATATTATTCTGTTGTTTTTAAATAATTGATGATTCCTATCACGTCATCCTGACCAAAACCTTTGTCATGTGCATTTTGATACGTTTGAATCAATGCTTCGGATAAAGGAAAATCAGCACCGGCATTTTTAGCCAGAAGAATGTCTTTGAGCATAAGATCAAGAGCAAATGCCGGGGTATACTCGTCCGCAATCAGCAGAGGTGTTTTTACCTTTGTTGCACCGCTTCCGCTGGCACTTTCATTGATTATCTCAAGCATATCGGACCGTTCAATTCCTAATTTCCCGGACAGTAATACAGTTTCCGCCAATCCCTGATAAATGGCAGACAGAAAATAATTGATGGATAGTTTTCCTGCGATGCCTTTTCCATTTTCCCCCAAATGTTTTACAGATTTTCCCATTTTTAAAAGATAGGGCATGGCTCGCCTGATGTCTTTTTCTTCACCTCCTGCCATAATAATGAGTGTTCCTTCCTTTGCAGGCATAGTGCTTCCTGCTACAGGAGCGTCAATAAAAGAAGCTCCTTTTGTTTCCAAAGATCCGGCTGTTTCTTTGGATGCTTCCGGAGAAATGGTACTCATATCTACAAAAAGTTTTCCCTGAATATTTAAAGGGATGATTTCCTCATAAACTGCTTTTACAGCACTGTCATTGGTAAGCATAGTGAATATGATATCGCTGTTCTGTACCAACTCTTCAATCTGGGTGCAGACGGATGATTTTTCTTCAAAGTCTCTGGTTTTTTCAGGAGATCTGTTATAAACAGATAACTGAAAGCCTGCTTTCTCAAGGTTTTTGGCCATAGGATGTCCCATATTTCCTAATCCGATGAATCCGATTTTTTCCATTGCCATATTTTATATTTTATTAATAATTAGATTAAAGTCATCTCCTGAATGAAAAAGGAGTTACGTACAATAAGTGTTGCAAATACATTATTTTGCTGCAAAATGCCTACCAAATCACGGTCTTGTAAAGTTAAGTTTTAATTATATTTTCAGTCATAAATTTTTTAAACCGGAGAAACTTTCAGAGATTTGTACAAAATAAGAATTAATGAAGATTGTAGACATAGATAACTGGAACAGGAAAGAACATTTTGAATTTTTCTCTAATATGGCAAGTCCTTATTTCGGATTTACAACAGAAGTAGACTGTACAAAAGCATATGAAACAGCCAAAGAAAAAGGATATTCTTTTTTTGCCTACTATTTTCATAAGTCTATGGTGGCAATCAATACAGTTGATGAATTAAAACTCAGAATCGTTGACGGACAGGTTGTACAGTTTGATACGGTTCATGCCGGCAGCACAATCGGGAGACCGGATGGTACTTTTGGTTTTTCTTTTACTCATTATTCAGAAGATTTTGAAACGTTTAATGCTGCTTTGCAGGAGGAAATAAAAGGGGTTCACCAGACTTCGGGACTGAGACTAAGCAATGAAAGACTGGGAAAAGATCATGTAAGACATACCACCATTCCATGGAACTCTTTCAGTGCTATATTGCAGCCTACTGATTTTAATACGAAGGAATCAGTTCCTAAAGTTGCTTTTGGAAGATTTAATATCCGTGACGGCAGAAAATACCTTCCGGTTTCTGTTGAGGCACACCACGGATTGGCAGACGGGATTCATATTGCCAGATACCTGGAAGAATTTCAAAGACAGCTTGATCAGTAGGAGCGGGCAGAACACTGCCAGATAAAATATAGTAAAAGCCGGAATAATCCGGCTTTTATTTAATAATAGATCTTCCGGCGTTCTATTTTTACCATCTGATCCTTTTCCATCTGTTTGATGGTTCTTATCACTGTTTCTACCCGTAATCCGGTAAGTGAAGCAAGCTGCTGCCGGGTAAGCGGAACCTGGAAAGAATAGGGTGTTTTTTCCTCATGGTAACTTTTCAGATAATCCATAAGCAATTTCAGCTTGGATACGGGATTCTGAAAAGAAAGATTATACAACATAATATATTTATAATACATCCTTTCCGCGAGGCATTCATAGACACTTAAAGAAACTTCGGGATTATTCCGGATCAGATCCAGAAAATTCTGTCTTGGTATTCTGAATACACTTGAATCTTCCATTGCAACGGCATTCATAGGGTATGGTCTGTTTACAAACAACAGGGATTCTCCAAAGCTTTGACCGTCTGAGAATATATTCTGAATAAATTCTTTTCCGTCTTCCGTATAATTATTGAGTTTAATTTTCCCTTTTTCAATCTGATAATAATACATTGGAGACTCTTCTTCACGGAAAATAATATCTTCTGCCTTATAATCTTTAATTTCGGCTCCAAATGAAATCAATAAACTTTCAGTGATCATATTCTATTTTACTATTTTTAAATAAACATTCATACTATTCTTGTTTAAAACTTTCTTAAAATAAAGGAACATGGATTTTATTTATTTTTTGAATAACGTGGTACCATTCATATACCACACATAATCACCTTTTTTTGGATATTTCTTTTAAAGGATATTGATTGAGATCATAAAAAGTAATAATGGTAATCCGCTACATTTACACCCCATTAAAAGGCAATATTGTAAATAATGGGAAACTGGCTGATAAAAGCTGTTATGATATTTTGCTGAAAAAATAACGTGGTATCTATGTGGTACGCGGTTTTAACAAAATTTTAATCATTTTTTCTTTCTTTGCCAATGTAAAAATGATATAAAATTCATATGTAGAATTTTTTTAACATATTTATTCAACAATTACAATCCATAACTATGAAAAATTATATTATATTAATTAAAAACAATAAAATTTTAAATATATAAAAACTATTCTGTTTCCAATATTAATCAGCAAAACACAGATATCAGAGAAAAAAAAGACTTTGTACTGATGCGCAAGAGATGCCGTATCTGAAATAAGTAGAGATGAGAAAGTATTATGAAAAATAGAAACACTGAACCGAATATAGAGGATTTGAATCAGAAAATTCTTGTACAAGACGAAATTATGGCACTTGCCAAAGCAAATTCTCCCCGCTTGCTGAATAAATTCAGACTTGTCTATCCTGATTTTTTTAAAAAGTTATCAGCTATACAGCCTTCGTTAAAAAACTCTGAACTGATCTTTTGTATCTATCTTAAGCTCAATATGACCACCAAGGAAATTGCAACCTGTATTTTTGTAACGCCCAAAGCCATACAAAACAGGAAAAACAGGATAAGAAAAAAGCTCAATATTCCTTCGGAATTTGATATCTACAAATGGTTTAATGAAATTTAAACCATTTTTTTATTTAAAATTCTATAACGGCTTTATCCAGGTCATGATACAAAAGAACTTTCCAATGGTTTTCCTGTGCTTCTTTTTCCCATTTAAGCCTTAATTCCATTGCTTTCCTGCCATCAAAATCACTTTTATAAGCCAAATGATACTTCAGATAAGAAGCCTGTGGAAGGTCATCGGCACCATAGAAAACCGTTTCCTCATTTTCCCTGATCCAGAATACCTGCATAAAAGGAGTATGTCCGCCTGCCACTTCATATGAAATTTCATCTGTAATCTGTCCTTTATCTTCATTCATCCAGATGATATCAGGCAGTTGAATCAATTTTTCCAGCATATCAAAATTAAAGGAAGGATTACCCTTATTTTCCATAGCAAAATCCAGCTCCCGTTTTTGTATATACACCTGAGCATTGGGAAAAGTTGCTTCAAAGCCATTATCCGTAAGCGTCACCGCTCCTTCGATATGATCTTTGTGAACGTGGGAAAGTAATAATTTAGTGATCTGCCCGGGATGAATATTTTCCTTTTCCAGAATTTCGGAGATTACAGTTGCCCCGGACTCGTTTTTCCAGCCAATCCCTGCATCCAGAAGAATATAATCATTTTCAGTAATGATGAGAAAAGGCTGTACAGACATTTTAATTCCTCCAACCTGATCAAAGTTTTCATCTGTTAAAAGTGTAAAATCCTTGGTTTTGCTTGCCGAAAAATTGCCTTCTTTAAGTGGAATGATTTTCATGCTGCAAATTTCTTTAATATTTCCAATATGTAAAAGGTTTTTCATCGATATACATCATCAATAAAAACAATGATCCGGCAGTTTATTGAAATCATTTTACTTACAGCAGTTTCCTGCTTTATTTATAAAAATGTAAAACCGGAAACCAGGGAATTTCTTTTTTTAATGATTATCTTTGATCTCTTAAAAATCTGGCGATATCAACGGTCAGATAGTTTCATTTCAAATAAAAATTTATACGTAATGCAGGAGAGTTCTACCCAAGGTATTTCCCGGACGGTCATCTGGCTTATGGCTATTATTTCCGGACTTGTAGTTGCCAATAATTATTATAACCAGCCGCTGCTGGCACTCATTTCAGAAGAGCTTCAGATTCCTGAGAGTTCAGCGAGTAAAATTTCTGTACTTACCCAGATTGGTTATGCATTGGGATTACTATTGATTGTACCATTGGGAGATAAATTCTTTCGTAAAAAACTGATTTTAATTGATTTATTTCTTGTTTTCGGATCACTTTTATGGATGACTTTTGCCACTCAGCTGTGGATGCTGTATGCTGCCAGCCTTCTGATTGGTGCAACGTCTGTTATTCCGCAACTTTTTGTACCTATTGCTGCAGAACTTTCATCAGATAAAGAAAAATCGGGCAATATCGGGCTGGTAATGTCAGGACTGCTGCTGGGAATTCTTTTATCCCGTTTTGTCGGAGGAATTGTTGGCGAAGTATGGGGCTGGAGAGCTATGTTCGGTATCGCGGCAGGATTAATGATCCTGGTTTGGCTGGCTGTCTATAAAATGCTGCCTGAGTTATCTCCGAACTTTAAAGGAACTTATAAAGAACTTATGCGCTCTGTTGCCCATCTTGCGAAAACCCAGCCGGTTCTTCAGCTGGCATCTTTCCGTGGGGCAATGGCTTTCGGATCTATGTGTGCTTTGTTTACCACATTGGTTTTCCATATGGAGAAACCGCCTTTCAACGCAGGTTCTTCTGTAGTGGGAAGTTTTGGACTGGCAGGTGCTGTAGGAGCTCTGGCGGCTGCAAAGGTAGGGAAACTGCAAAAACACCTTGATATTAACCGGATTATACTGTATTCCTTGCTGATTGTCATTGGAAGCTGGGGATTTACCTACTTTGCAGGAGAAACCTACTGGGGGCTTATCGTTGGGGTAATTCTTGTAGATCTGGGAGTACAGTCCAGTCATATTATGAACCAGACTAATTATTTTTTACTTAAATCCAATGCCGTAAACAGACTGAATACAGTTTATATGGTATCTTACTTTATTGGTGGATCACTGGGAACCTGGCTGGCTTCTATTGCATGGCAAAAGGCCCAATGGGGTGGTGTATGCTTCGTAGGAACCGCATTTGGAGTATTGGCCCTGATTGCACATATTTTGTTTTCAAAGAAAGTAAATAAAGCAAACGCAGAGATATAGCTGTTTATTTCTGATTCGTTTAAGAAGCGGGATTTTATCTTTGATAAAATCCCGCTTCTATTTTTGAATCTATTCAATTTTTAAATCTTCAGATTTTCTAATCTTTATTCCTTAATTATTTCCTGTGCCAGCATCATTTCCCTGTGTTTTCCGCCCCATTCATCAAGCTGTTTCCAGATCGGAATCAGGTCTTTGGCAATCGCTGTAAGTTCATAATCAACTCTTGGCGGAACTTCTGCATGAACGGTTCTCTTTACCAAACTTTCTTTTTCCAGCTCTCTCAACTGAAGAGTAAGCATTCTTTCCGTTATCCCGGAAATGGAATTTCTAATTTCGCTGAAACGTAATTTCCCGTCTTTTAATTTATTCAAAATAATCAGTTTCCATCGTCCGCCGATTTTACATACTGCATAGCTCAGATCACATTCCTGTATATACTGTCTGTTGATATTATTCGTTGAATTTTCTTTTATCTTGCCCATTACTTACAAATTTGTTTGTACCATACATTTAGCTGTATACAATGCAAATGTAAGGTTTGAGATTTAATTTTGTTCGTCAAAGCAGAAAATAAGGGACAATAGCGCTAAAATTCCCTGCAAAAATCATCATAATTAAAATTGAAATAAAAATGCAATTAACTTCTAAAATAACACAGATTTTAAATCATTTGAAAAAAATAGAACCTTTCAATCCTCAAAATTCTCTGGATGGGGTACGAAAATATTATGAAACAATGTCTCAACAGTTGGGTGGTAAAAAAGAATCAGTAGCATTGATTGAAGAATTGGCTATTCAAAAGGAAAACCACCAGATTCCTGTCCGGATTTACCGTCCTGCCGGGAAAAATACTCAACCCTCACCGGCTATCATCTATATACATGGAGGCTGGTTTATCTCAGGAGGATACGAAACACATGATACATTAGTCCGCAAGCTTGCCAATAAAACCGGATCTGTAATTATTTTTATAGATTACCGTCTTGCCCCTGAATATCCTTTTCCGGCAGGATTAAATGACTGTACTGACGGAATAGAATGGGCCATCAAAAATGCAGAGTCTTTAGGAATTGATCCTGATAAAATAGGAATCATAGGAGACAGTGCGGGAGCAGCTTTGTCAACTGCATTTTCCGTTCAGTCAGGAAAACAGATCAGATTTCAGGTATTGATTTATCCAGCTGTAGATAACCAATTGAATTCAGGTTCATGGGAAACCTATGCAAACGGGCCTGTTCTTACAAAACAGGGAGGTATAGAAGCCTGGAACTGGTACCTTCCGGAAGAGGAGAAAAGTAATCCGCTGGCAATTCCTGCTTTAGTAAAAGATTTTAAAGAAACGCCGCCTACCTTTATTATTCTTGCAGAGCATGATCCTTTGCTCGATGACGGGAAAAAGCTTTCTGAAAATATGAAAAATGCAGGCGTTGACCTTACAATAAGTTTTTACAAAGAGATGGTTCACGGTTTTATGCATATGGGAGAACTGTTGGAAGAAGTACAGTCAGTTGTAGATGAAATAGCTGCTTTTGCCTCTCATAATTTTAAATCCAACATTTAAGATATGAAGAAATATGCATATATAGGCTGTCTGGGATTTATAGCCGTGATTACAACAGAATTTGGTGTCATAGGAATTCTTCCGCAAATTGCAGAGCACTATAAAATCAGTATAGATCAGGCAGGGTATCTGTTGAGTGCTTTTGCATTAATCATTGCACTTACAGGACCTTTTATGACTTTATTCACGTCAGGCTTTGACCGTAAAAAAATAATGCTCACTGCTATTTTTATGTTTCTGGTGACAGGGTTTGTATCTTCTTTTTCTCCTCCTTTCTGGCTATTGATGCTGGTGAGAATTTTACCCGCCTTTCTTCAGCCTGTTTATATTGCGACTGCATTATCCGTAGCAATATCTCAGGCAGATCAAAGGAAAAAGAACGAGTTAATGGGAATTGTTTTTAATGGAGTAGCCATTGCTATGATAGCTACCGTTCCTTTTGCTACATGGATTGCTGGAATTGCATCCTGGGAATATTCATTCATGATACAGACTGTGGTTAGTTTGATCGCTCTGGGTGTCATCTATTTTATGCTTCCCCCAATGCCGGTGAAAGAAAAGAAATCCTATGGAAATCAGGTCAGAATATTGAAACAGCCTCCATTTATCCTGAGCACTCTTACTAATTTTTTCATGATTACAGCCTGGTTTTCTACCTACAGTTATTTTGCTGACTACCTGAATAAAGCCAAGGGAATGGACACTTCAATGGTCAGCTATATGCTGCTTCTCTTTGGAACGATTGGTATTGCCGCCAATGGAATAGCAGGTAAAATGCTTAATAAAAATGTAGCAGGAACCACTGCTTTCTTTCTTTCGGGAACCGTTTTGGTACCGGTTCTTTTATATTTTTCTGACGGAAATTTATGGGGAACTATTGCCGTTATCGGTATCTGGGGATTTTTGTATTCACCAAGTTTCCTGAATGCTTCTACTTATATGATCTCTTCTGCACCTGATTCGTTAGAATTTGC
The DNA here is from genome assembly GCF_041914225.1 of Chryseobacterium sp. GTDB lineage: Bacteria > Bacteroidota > Bacteroidia > Flavobacteriales > Weeksellaceae > Chryseobacterium. The sequence continues at coordinate 121,640 of NZ_JAYSDT010000003.1, read as the reverse complement.
CAACAGTCTGGCCACTTCTTTCGGAAATCTGGGAGTAACGCTGGGAACCACAATAGGAGGCTGGATTATTGTAGCAAAAGGAGTAGAATACATACCCTGGGTTGGCCTTGTTTTTGGCATTCTTGCATTTTTAATGATGATCTTAAAAAGAATTGTAGAGAAACGGAGTCAAACATTAATCACCTGTCAGAATTAAATGTAATAATTTTTGTTACATTAAATAAATTATAGTAACTTTGTGGTATTAATTTGAAACTTGTTTAAATTTTTATTTTTGAAACATTAAGATTGTATTAAGTTGTTGAGAGTATTAAGATAAGCTTCGCTTAAGGCTTAAAATCAGAATGATTCATCTTAACTATACTTATTTCTTAAATCAATTCTTAATGGTTTTGATATATATTGAATATCTTTTTTAAGTTTAAACAGTTTCTTGATTTAAAATTACATACAATGAAAATAGAAATATGGTCGGACGTAATGTGTCCGTTTTGCTATATCGGGAAAAATAATTTTGAGCAGGCTTTGAATAAACTTCCTTTTAAGGATGAAGTAGAAGTGGAATGGAAGAGTTTTCAGCTGGATCCAACCTTAGATCCCAATAAAACTCAGGATACGATTCAATATTTCAGGGAGAAAAAAGGAGTTGCTGAAGCTCAGGCTACTCAAATGCTGGGGCAAGTTACCCAAATGGGAAAAGGAGCCGGGATTGATTTCAATTTCGGAAAAACTTTGATTACAAATACTTTCAGCGCTCACAAATTGCTTCATTTAGCTAAGAAACACAACAAATCCAATGAAATGGAAGAGGCATTATTTATTGCCCATTTCATTGACGGCAAAAATGTAGGTGATACTGAAGTTTTAATTGCTCTTGCAGAAAATCTTGGAATTGATAAAGATGAAGCCAGAGAAGCCGTTACTACAGATCAGCTCGCTTATGAGGTTAATCAGGATATTCAGGAAGCGAGAAACAATGGGATTTCCGGAGTTCCTTTCTTTGTTCTGAATGGTAAATATGCTGTTTCCGGAGCCCAGCCTGCAGAAGTATTTGAAAATGCACTCCAGCAGACTTATAAAGAAACAGTAAGCCCGTTTAAGGATCTTTCCGGTGGCAGTGGAGCAGCATGCGATGCTGACGGATGCAGTATTTAAGATATGAGAACCCCAAAACAATATTTGTTTTTGGGTTTTTAATTTAATAGAGTATCGTATCTTTGTCATACAACAACAAACAGCTGTATAAATCTGATTTCTCAATGATAAAAATTAACGACGAAACCCAATATTCAATTGATGATACACTATTCGTTTTTGCATTAGATTCCGAGGCAGGAACTGTATTCGATGATAAAAACAAATTAATTACAGGTATCGGAAAAGTGAATGCTGCTATAGAACTAACCAAAGAAATTCATACCAGAAAACCTAAACTGATTGTCAACTTAGGTTCTGCAGGAAGCAAAGGATTTCATAAAGGGGAAGTGGTGTGCTGTACAAAGTTCATCCAGAGAGATATGGATGTAAGAGGGCTTGGATTTAAACTGTATGAAACTCCATTATCCGGTGTGCCTCCTGTACTGGAATACGGTCTTAAGATCGATACCTTAAAAGAAGGTATCTGCGGTAGCGGTGACAGTTTTGAAATGAACCACTCTGAAACAGATTATAATATTGTAGACATGGAGGCCTATCCACTGGCATTGATTGCGCAAAAGGAAAATATCCCGTTTCTATGCCTGAAATACATCTCTGATGATGCAGGAAGCGATGCCGCAGACGACTGGAGCGTACAGGTACATCTGGCTTCTGAAGCATTTAAAAAAATACTGTTTTCATAAAATAATACAATCCTGAACACCATTCAGGATTTTGTTTTCTGTTTATTTTTTACCTTCAATCCTTTAGTATGAAAGTCACTTTTTATCAACCTACACATTCCGTTCTTAAAGAATATATTGAAGGCTATTATTTCGTGGAAAAAGATGACAGTCATCAGCCAATCAGATACCTCACGTTTCCTGATAATTATTTTATCGTGTCAGCCTGTCAGGATGTTTCTATTGTTCAGAATAAAGGATGGGTAGAAATCAGAAGGTCGCTATCTGAGAATATTGTGATTGATTTTGTGTTCAGATGCTCTGTTCCAACTGAAATTCTTTATCAGCAATCCGTTAATGAAGTTACCGTTTACTTTAAACCATTAGGAATTTATCATTTTTATGATGCCAGTAAGAGTGATGAACTGCAGCAGGAAATTAATATTTCAGATTTTAAAGAAACGATGAATGCTATTTTAAAAGAATCTGACAGAAATAAACAAATTGAAATGCTGGAAAACTACTGGCTTTCAAAGTTCATAAAGAAAGATTTACAGTTGGCTTATACAATTTTGAATGATTTTGAAACCGAATTGAGCATTGAAGAAATTGCAGCCAAAAACAAAATAACAAGGCAGTATGTCAATAAGATTTCCAAGCGCTATCTTGCTAAACCGGCTTCAGAATTCAGAAAAATCCAGCGGTTCCGCAATGTGCTGATCACAAACAGAAATTTCAGAAACCTTACAGAGCTTTCTTATGAAAACCTGTTTTATGACCAGTCCCATCTTATTAAAGATTTTAAAGAACTTACCAGAATAAATCCCGGAAAATTCTTTGATGATGTAGATACCGGGAAAAATAATATCTGGCTGTTTATCTGAGTTTCCATTTTTACAATTCCCGCAGACTTCATTGAAATACATTTGCTGAAATATTAAATCTTTATTTCAATGAAAAAAATATGTATTAGGGCCTGCTTTTTTATCTCCTTATTCACTGCTGCCCAGAAAAATGATATTTCAGCAGTACTCTCTGATATTACAGAAAAAGTAAAAAGTCATTATATTGATAAAGAAACTTATAAAAAAGTGGACTCTTTATTTCAAAGTGAACTGAAAAAAGGGACATTTAACCAGCTCAATAAAAAGGATTTTGCAGCACTTCTTACCCAAAAACTGAGAACCACCGTTAAAGATGAACATTTTTTTGTTAAATATCTCGATAACTATATTCCTGAAAAACAGATGAGTGAAAAAGAAAGAGAGACATTAAACAATGAGAACAACCGTCTCGAAAACTTTGGGTTTGAAACCGTTCAACGGCTTCCGGGTAATATAGGGTACATTAATTACAAAGGTTTTGCCTCTCCTGAAGCCAGCGAAAGAACATTGGCTGCCACTATGGATTTTGTTGCGAATACCCATTCCCTGATTATTGATCTCAGAGAGAATGGCGGAGGAGAAAACGGGATGCTTCTTTTGTTTTTAAGCTATTTTTTTGATCAGAAAACAGATCTTTATACCACCTGGTTCAGACATGATCAGAAAACGGTTACCGACAGTACTCAAACCAAAGTTTCAGGACAGAAATACCTTCATAAAAAGATTTATATTCTTACCAGTAAAAAAACTTTTTCGGCCGGAGAAGCTGTTGCCTACTTTTTACAGCAATATAAACTTGCCGAGGTAATTGGTGAAAAAACAGGTGGTGCAGCCAACCCTGTAGATCATTTTATGGTTCAAAATCAATATTTACTGCTTGTTCCGGCAGGAAAAATAACCTCTTTAGCAACTGGTAAGAACTGGGAACATACTGGAGTAATCCCTGACCAGGAAGTAAAAAAGTGAAGATGCTTTAAAAACTGCCCATAGTGCAATTTTAAAAAATATTTTAGCAACAGGTACAAAAACAGAACTTACCTTGCCTGAAATAAAAAATCTTATTAATAAATTAGAACAATAAATACACAATATGTCATCGATAATCATTAGTAAATCCGGAGAAAAAGATCTCGAAACATTGCAAAATATTGGTATACAGACTTTCACTGAAACCTTTGCAGAAGATAATACTGAAGAGGCAATGGAAAAATATCTGGAAGACAGCTTTAATACGGAAAAAATAAAATCAGAACTGAATAATCCTGATTCTCTTTTCTATATTGCCTGGGAGGAAGACAATCCGGTAGGTTATCTGAAAGTGAATTCCGGGAAGGCTCAGACCGAGCTTCAGGACGAGACCAGCCTGGAAATTGAAAGGATCTATGTAAAGAAAAGCCATCACGGGAAAAAAGTGGGACAGCTTCTTTATAATCAAGCTCTGGAAACGGCTCAGCAGCTTGGTAAATCATACCTTTGGCTTGGAGTGTGGGAGAAAAATCTTAGGGCTATCAATTTCTACAGTAAAAACGGATTTGTTGAATTTGACAAACATATTTTCAGGCTCGGGGAAGAAGAACAGATGGATCTGATGATGAAAAAAGTATTGGATTAATTTTCTTCAAAATAGAAAGATTGTATTTAACCACTGATTACACAGATTTTCACAGATGATTATGTAATACTATTCTTTATACCTTCTAAATATCAAAATGAACCATTCAGAATTTACAAAACATATTAATCACTATTATCCTTTATCTGATGAAACCATTAAAGATTTATTGGATATCTGTACGGAAGAATACTACCATAAAAATGATCTTCTGCTGGAATCCGGTGCCATGGCCAGGTATTATTATTTTCTTAAGTCTGGATTAATAGGGTACTACACAACAGATGAACAGGGAAATAATATTTACAAAATCTTCTTTGAAGAAAACAGCTTTGTTGCTTCTACAGCTGCCATCATAAAAAATGAACCCAGTGACTTTAATATCATTGCGCTGGAAGATTGTTCTGTAATACAATATCCTGCAAAAGCCTATCGGGAATTGCTTGAAAAGCATCATGACCTTGCCCTTTTTCATATGTACTATCTTGAAAAAAACTGGGTGGTAAACAAAGAACCTCTGGAAGTTTCCCTCAAATACGAAACAGCTAAAAAACGATATCTGCAATTGCTTGAAAATACCTCTCTTTATAACAGGTTAAAACAACATCACATTGCTTCTTATCTGGGGATTACACCTACACAGCTCAGCCGGATAAAAAAAGAAATCAGCTGAGATTCTAAATATTAACGGAAAATAAATGTACAAAAGCTTCAACATATGTTGAGGCTTTCCCTTTTTTAATTTCACAATTTTGTCCTGTCTAAAGGTCATTGGTATACTATATGTTTAGGAAAATATACCTGTGCTATTATTAATTAAACACTTTTCAGTATGAAAAAGCTTATCAACGTTGTATGTGTTCTGACTGTATTTATTCAGCTATCAGCACAAAAAATTATTCATCAGGAAATTTTCAGTCCGAAAATGAATAAAAAGATCAAAACAGTGATCATCACCCCAAATCTTCAGCCTGATACAAAATATCCGTCTGTTTATATTCTTCATGGTTTCAGCGGTAATCCGGACAGAATTATCAAGCAGGATATTCCTGATCTGGTTAAAAAAGCACAGGAGTACAAAACCATTTATGTACTTCCTGATGGCAACTACAGTTCGTGGTATGTAGACAGCCCGATTGTTAAAGATTCGCAATATCAGACTTTTATCGGAAAAGAGCTGGTAGAATTCATTGATAAACATTATCCTGTGAAAACTGAGAAAAAATTCCGCGGAATTATGGGATGGAGCATGGGTGGCTATGGTGCAACGAATATCGGAGTTACTTATAACAAAACATTCGGTATTGTAGGAAGTTCTTGTGGAGCCCTGGATTTTAACTCATTCGGAGAAGGCTATCAGAAGTATATGGTGAATAAGGTTCTGGGACCATTGGAATCTTTGAATCCGGCTTTCCTGACCGACAGCAAAATAAAACTGATGGCCGGAGCAGATCAGCAATATATTTTCGACTGTGGAACGGAAGATACTCAAATGATCAATATGAACAGAAATTTTCATAAAAAGCTGACAGAAATGAAGATCCAGCACCTCTACACGGAATCTTTGGGAGGACATGTTCCGGAATACTGGAGCAGATCATTGTCTGAGCAGTTGTCATTATTTGACAGATTTTTTAAACAATAACTATATATGGTCATTAGGTTTTGGCTAAAGCCATTTGGACTTTATATTTAATTATTAAACGGGATAAAGCCCGTTCCTATTGAATATTGATTAGTTTTTATATCAATAGAAGCGGACTTTAGACCGCTTGTTTTCTATTGTTAATGTAATATTGGCTTTAGCCAAAACTTATAGAAAATCAAGTAATTTTGAAAATATAAGACAAACACAAATCCTTTTTGAGCCATACCCAAAAAGGATTTTGATTGATTGAATATTCAAAAATGCTAACCCATCAGCATCTAAAAATGTTGAAAGTTTTTACCCAGATGTTCTTCTATGACAAAAAACGGATCTTCCGTAAGGGTATGCGCTCTCATATCGATTAGGCTCACTTTACTCATCATCCGAAGCATGATTCTTCGTTCGCACGGCTGTTCTATACCATCAATATTTCTTACTCCCGCACGGAAAGCTGATCTTCCGTGAGCGCATAAATGATTATTAACCAGAATAACATCTCCGGCCTGAGGCGTAAATCCCGAATAAATCAGATGTCTGGCTTCTTCCCAGAATTCATGCAGTGTATTGTGAGCTTCATCAGATTGTCTTATGCTGGCATTGAAAAGCTGTTCCGCCGCATCAAATCGCATAAAAGGAAGATTGGTATTGCCATACAATACAGAATCCAGGGTTTCTTCTTCACTGCTTCCCGTTTCCAGGTTAGCATCTTTCGGGATTTTATAAATAGGTTCAAAAAGAGGCTTATAATTTTCCCCAATCGATTCATGAGAACGGATAGAATAAAGAGTTGAAGGTACCTGCTCTTCATTTCGGACATACATAAAGCTTAAAAAGTCAGCCTGATGTTTCAGAAAAGCATCTTCTGTGTGTACATATAAATCGGTTGCAGACCCTGATCCGGTCTGTGTTTCCTTCATTTTTTCATCAGGGATAATCGCATGAATCAGACCACCGCCTTTACGCTGTGAATAATATTGTACAGGTTTTGAGGGAAGTGCTCCATGGATAAGGGCACACGCAAAACCATATAAGTTAAATTTTGAATAATCTGCCGACTGCCAGTTCGGTGGGGTAGAACCTATTTCCTCCTGATCAATGTCCATCAAACCTGTAAAGATCAGCGCCCCATACTGATTTTCAGAAAAGTCACTCGCAAAATCAGCTGCTATGTTTAAAATTCTTTCCGGTAAGAAATAAGAGGCCAGCTGATGTACATGCTTTATAAAATCACGGTTTTCATAAGTGTCATATTTTTTCTGAAGATGTACTGCTGCATCTTTTATCATTCTTCTTTCCTGTGGGGTAACTTCTATGACCGTAGGAAGCAGTTTTACCGCTGTTAAACTGTCTTTATCTAAAATTTCTGTAGAATTCATTAAAAAAAATTTGGTGTTAAATAATAATTTTTATCTTTGTTTTTAATTATTCTAAATAACAATAATCGAGTCAAATTTAGTAATAATTTCGCAACCACCAAATAAAATATAATAAAAAATGTAAAAATTAAAAACCTGACTATCAGATATATATAATCATATATCGAAAAAACCACAACAATTCACAGATTAAAAAAATCACATTACAAAACTTTTATGAACAACAATTTAATATCCCTTGAAGAGCTGGCAAGCACAACTTCACCTCAAATTTCGGGGAATTTTGGGAATATTTTTCATCCTGACAATTATGATCATTATCGTAATGCTGTCAACAGTACTTTAGACCTTGTCCGGGAATTTCTTTACAGGAATAATAAACCATTCAGCGGCATAAAAGCCCAAACAATGAAAGGAATGGTACAACAGATTGATCTTAATCAAAAATTATCCAATTATAATGAGCTTCTGGCAGAAGTAGACGAAATCTATGTAAAACACGCCACGGCTTTTCACCTTCCACAATATGTGGCTCACCTAAACTGCCCTGTAGTAATTCCGGCATTGGCTGGCGAAATCCTTGTAAGTGCCATCAATTCTTCACAGGATACTTATGATCAGAGCGCCGGAGGAACTTTCATGGAAAGAAAACTCATTGACTGGACTGCGGGTCAGATTGGATACAATACAAATGAAAGCGATGGCGTTTTCACAGCAGGAGGCTCACAGAGCAACTTAATGGGATTGGTGATGATGCGTGACTGTTTTTCTCAGAAAAGATATCATCACAATATTAAAATGGATGGTCTTCCAGTGGAGGCAAGCCGTTTCAGAATATTTGTTTCAGATAAATCTCACTTCAGTAACCTGAAAAATGCTTCTATAATGGGGCTGGGAGAGAAAAGCATCGTTAAAGTTCCAACAGATGACCGTTTTCGTATGGACATCTCTCTTTTGAAGAAATACATTAAAAGAGAAGAGCAGTTAGGAAATATTCCTATTGGTATTGTAGCGACAGCCGGAACTACAGACTTTGGAAACATTGATCCACTGGAAGATATCGCGAATATTGCAGAGCATTATAACATCTGGATGCACGTAGATGCAGCGTATGGATGTGCTTTATTATTAAGTGAAAAATACCGTGACTTGATCAATGGCATTGAAAGAGCCGACTCTGTAACGATTGATTACCACAAATCATTCTTCCAGCCCATCAGCAGCAGTGCTTTTATTGTTAAAAACAAGAAAGAACTGTTGATTCTAAAACATCACGCCGATTATCTGAATCCGAAAGAAATGGACGAGGAGGAAATTCCGGCACAGATCAATAAATCCATTACTCAAAGTACCCGAAGATTTGATGCTTTAAAGCTTTGGTTTACCCTTAGAATGATGGGCAAAGAACAGCTGGCAGAATATACAGATACTGTGATTGATCTTACGAAAGATGCTGCAGCAATGATCACTGAAGATGCCGATTTTGAACTTCTTTCAGATTCAGACTTAAGTGTTCTTGTTTTCAGATATGTAAGACCGGAAATCAGTGATCTGAATGCCCTGAATCAATACATCAAGATGAAACTGTTCTACAGCGGAGAAATCCTTGTAGCCAGTACAAAGGTTGACGGAAATTTCTATCTGAAATTCACCTTCCTGAACCCGATTACCACGACAGAAGACATTCATCAGATTCTCACCACAATCAAAAATCATGGAAAAGACTTTAATACAGAAAAATAAAACAGGAGAAAAAGCCCGGGAAATTACTTTCAGAATTCTGCTGAACGGAATGCTGAGAGAACTGGGAAACGGAAAATTCTATCAGGGCGTTCCGAAATATGATCTTCTCACAGCAAAAGCTCTTCAGAAGAGTGATTATCCACTGCACATGAGATTTGAAATGAAAAAAAGCGGACTGTTTTTATTTGCTCCGGTTTCTTACCGTTCCGAAACTCTTTTTCATGAATACGGATCTGCTTTGTGGGCTGTAGACCACCAAAATCAAGAAGTTTTTGAAGTTAATGACCAAAAACTGACAGAATTGGTTTACAAAGAATTTTCAGAGACTGCCAATGAAAGCGGATTCAAACAATTTGCAGAAAGAATTCAAAGCAGCTTAAGAAACCTTGAACTGACCACAGAAGCCTGTCTGCAAGATGATCAGCTTTTAACCTATTCTTTTCTTGAATCTGAGCAAATGCTTCCTGCCGGACACAATCTGCATCCTTTCACCAAATCAAGAATGGGATTTTCTGAGGAAGAACAGTTGTTATACAGCCCCGAATTCGGGAAAGGATTTCAGCTGGACTATTTCCTGATTCATAAAGACTGCATCACGGAAAAATCTCTTCCGGGAATTTCTGCAAAAGAAATCTTTGAAAAATGGACATCCATACCAGAAAGTTACGATTTTGAAAACATCAATGATTTTTACATTGTTCCCTGTCATCCATGGGAAGCACAATATCTTTTATCAACAGAAGAATATCCTGAAATGCTCGGTTCCGGGAAAATTATTCATATCGGGCCATTGGGAGAAGATTTCTATGCAACATCTTCTATCAGAACGGTATACAATCCTGACTTCAGCTGGATGCTGAAATTTTCTCTGCATGTGTTAATGACAGGCTCTGTAAGAACAAACAGTTTAAAAGATCTCAACAGAGGATATGCTTCGGCAATCTGGTGGCAAAATGTAAAGGCTTCCTTTGAACAAAGTTTCCCGGATTTTAAAGTATTGCTGGAACCATCCACATTAAGTGTTCATTATGAAGGAAAAAATATGGACAGTCTGAATATTCTGCTCCGTGAAAATCCTTTTACAACTGAAGATAAAGTCATTTTATTGGCAAGACTTTGTCAGGATGAATCCACAGAGGGTTTCAATTTTACAACCCATTTCTTTAAAAATGTTGCCAATCAATTGGGGCTGGATGCGGAAAAGGCAGCCATTATCTGGTTTGAAAAATACATAAATCTGTTGCTTTCACCATTAAACAGATTGTATAATCAATTGGGAATGGCTCCGGAAGTCCATCAGCAGAATCTGCTTGTACAATTGGATCATCAACTTCTTCCTCAATCTATTTATGTGAGAGACGGACAAGGGTATCTGATCAAAGAAAGCTTTAAAGGAAAATATGAATCCCTGATCAAAAATTATCCTGAAATTGAAGATCTTTTCATTAGGGATGAGCGTCTTCTGGACATTATTTCCCACCATCTTCTGGTGAGTAATCTGAGCGCACTGATCGCTTCCATAGGTAAAACAGGCCTGGTAAAAGAAAGAAAACTGATCCATATTCTGTACAGAGAATTTGAAAATCTTCATGAGTCTGAGCCATCATCTTTAACGGATTATGCTTTGAATCAAAGATATTGGGCCGTAAAATCAAACCTTCAGTCGGCGGTGTCTGATGTAGACGGCGGTGTGAATGCTTCATCAATTTCTTATGCTAAAGTTCCGAACCTTCTTCACAAACATTTCTTCTCAGATCAGCTGATTCATCCTCAGGGAACAGAAATCTTCTTTAAAAGGTATTTCCAGAAAGAAGATGTGACCATGAGCATGCGCCCTATAAATTTGGAAAATGACCTTGAAATGCTTCATGAATGGTTCAACCGTGAACATTCCGTGAACATTCCGTGAAAATCTGGCAGATGAACTGGCCTATTGACGAACTGGAAACGTATTACAGACTCATGCTTCCGGGTGATGAAGCCCACAGCTATATCATTGCCGGAAACGATGAACCATCCTGTAATATTGAAGTGTACTGGGCCTGCAGAGATATTGTGGGAGATTATTATGACGTATTACCTACAGATTACGGAACGCACCAGTTTATTGCACCTACTGATCCTAAAAAGAAATTTGTATCTCCATCCACACAATCTATGGTTGATTATGTTTTTGCGCAGCCACAAGTAGGAAAAATGGTAGGCGAAGGATCCGTAGACTCTCTCGCTTCTATGATGAACAAAGCCCACGTAGGCTTCAAAGTAGATAAAGTAATAGAAATGCCTCATAAAAAAGCCAATCTGAACTTCTGTTACAGAGAATGGTACTGGGAAAAATTCCCACAAAATAAAGAGGTACAAATCACCACAAACATCACAAAGAATGACTAACGAAGCCGTATACAATGTAATAGGCATAGGTATTGGACCATTCAATCTGGGACTTGCCGCATTATCCAATCCGATTCCGGAACTGAAGGCCCTTTTTCTTGACCAGAGAGATGGTTTCGACTGGCATCCGGGATTAATGATCGACCATGTAACCCTGCAGACTCCATTTTTATGCGACTGCGTATCCATGGCCGACCCAACGAATCCTTTAAGCCTTTTGAACTATCTGAAGGAAACCGGAAGACTGTATAAGTTCTTTATCAGAGAAGACTTTTTCATTCCGAGAAAAGAATATAACCGCTACTGTCAATGGGTCATTGAACAGCTTCCGCAGTGCTGTTTTTCAACGCAGGTAGTGGATATCACTTATGAAGAAGGTTTATATCATGTAACGGCCATTCACACCAAAACAAAAGAAACAACTGTTTTTAAAACGGAAAGGTTGATTTTAGGAACGGGGACACAGCCTCATATTCCTTCTTTTGTTCCGAAAGATGATTCCAGAATTATTCATACAAGTTCTTATCTGTATCGAAAAGAGGAACTGATATCTCAGGGAAAGAAAATTGCGATTATCGGTTCTGGCCAAAGTGCTGCAGAGGTTTTTTATGACCTTCTTCAAAACAGAAATGATGAAACGCAGCTGGGGTGGTATTCCCGGCCAGACAGATTTTTCCCTATGGAATATTCTAAACTGACACTGGAACTTACTTCACCGGATTATGTTGATTATTTCTACAACAGAAGCGAATCTGCAAGAAAAACGATTTTAAGCAAGCAGCAAGCTCAGTTTAAAGGAATCAACTACGATCTGATCAATGATATCTACGATTTCATTTATGATCTGAACATTGACAACGCTGATCCTAATCTTAAAATTATCCCTAACAGCCAGCTGAATAGAGTAGACAACAGCAATCCTGATTTCATCAACCTTGAATTCACACAACTTGAACAGGAAGTTCCTTATGATCAGGAAGCGGATTATCTGATTCTGGGAACAGGATACCGTTACCACGAGCCTGCATTCCTAAAGAACATTCAAGACAGAATAAAGAGAGATTCCAGCGGATTGTTTGATGTGAACAGGAATTACTCCATAGATCACAACGGTGGCGAAATCTATGTGCTTCATGCCGAAGTACATACCCACAGCTATATTTCTACCGATCTGGGAATGGCTGCTTACCGTAATTCCTACATCATTAATGATATTCTGGGAAGAGAGCATTATACCATTGAAAAGAAAATTGCTTTCCAGGATTTCGATGTCGAAAAATATGCTGATTTACCAACTGCCAAAATCTAATTAACAATGAACACCAACTTAAAAAATACAGTAAGCCAGGAAAACTGGAATCAGGCCAACAGAAACCTAATGGCCAAAACCATCGCAGAACTGATGCACGAAGAGCTTTTGAAACCTGTGATAGCTTTTGAAGATAAAGAAGGATATACCGTTTTCAAACTAGAAACAGGATTTGAAAATATTTCATACCACTTCCGCGGCCAGGAAAGGATGATGGATTATTGGCATATTGATAAAGACAGCATTATAAAAACCGAAAACGGTGAAGACCAGCCTTCGGTAGATGTTGCGGCATTTTTCCTGGAAATGCAGTCTGTTTTTGATTTAGATCCTTATACCATTGCAAGATATACGGAAGAATTACTGCATACGCTGTATTGTGATGCTTTTATTTTATCCAAAGGAGTAATGTCTTCAAAAGACCTTGCGGATGCTGATTACCAGACTGTGGAGCACAACATGACCGGACATCCGTGGGTTATTGTGAACAAAAGCCGATTGGGTTTTTCTCCACGTGATCTGAAAACATTTGCCCCTGAAGCAGATGAGAATTTAAAAGTAATCTGGCTGGCTTCCCATAAAAGCAGATCGTCATTACAGGCTTTGGAACATATTGACCAAGAGCAATTTTATCGTTCTGAAATAGGAGAGGATTTATATAATGATTTTCAACAAAAACTGATTAATGAAGGTAAAAATGTTGAAGACTATCATTTTATTCCTGTACATCCATGGCAGTGGGAGCATAAGCTTCAGATTCATTTTGCCGGGGATATTGCTTCCAGGCTTTTAATCCAGCTGGGAGAGGGAAGTGATACCTACAGTCCGCAGCAGAGTATCCGTACTTTATTCAATGTAGATCATCCTAAAAAGAGATACCTGAAAACAGCGGTTTCTATTCTGAGTACAGGAAATATCAGAGGATTATCGCCTAAGCAAATGAAAATTGCTCCCGCCATTACAGATTGGGTAAAAGGGTTAATAAAAGATGATGCTTATCTGGAGAAGAAAGAAACTATTTTCTTAGGAGAAGAAGCTGCCATCACTTATCAGCACCCACAATACGGTGCTATTGCCAGTGTTCCTTACCAATATAATGAATTCCTCGGGGCATTATGGAGAGAAAGTGCTGAAAACTATCTGAAAGAGGATGAGCAAATGGTTACCATGGCTTCTTTACTCTATGTAGACGAAAGCGGAATTCCATTAGTTCAGGCATTTGCAGAAAAAGCAGGTGTGGATATCAAAGAATGGATTGAAAGTTATCTTGATGCCTATCTTACGCCTTTGCTACATATCTATTACACGCATTCATTATGTGTAACGCCACACGGCGAAAATATTATGGTGGTTCTGAAAAACGGAGTTCCGCAGAGAATTGTGATCAAAGACTTTGTAGATGATATCGTTTTAACCACAGAAGCCAGAGAAAAGCTTCCTGCACACCTTGCAGACGGTTTAATTCAGTCTTCCAACAAAGAAAATATCCCGTTGTTCATTTTGCTTGGCGTCTTTGATGCATTTTTCAGATATCTGTCTAATGTGTTGCATACGTATTCCAACTTTAAGGAAGAGAAATTCTGGGAGCTTGTTCACAACTGTGTAGAAAATTATAAAGCGGAGAATACCCACCTTCAGGAACGATACGAAAAGTATGACCTGTATGTGCCGGCATTCAAAAGATTCTATATCAACAGTCTGCGTCTGAAAAACAAAGGTTACAGTGAAAACAAGGCATTTGCCATTCCGAGAAAAGACGGAGCACTGCCTAACCCTCTGTATCAGATTGCTAATAAAAATTCAGTAGCAGCAGTATGAGGAAATTCCTGCATATAGTAAAAGAAGGAGCGGTTTTTACGTATGGAGCCATAGCCGGAAAGAAAGTTGAGCTGACTTCCGGAAGTATCAACCGTTCCATCTTTAGCCTTGCCATTCCTATGGTGATGGAACTTGTAATGGAATCTGTTTTTGTAAGTGTCAACCTGCTGATTATTGCCAGATTAGGAGATAAAGTACTGGGACTTGTAGGGATCACAGACAACTACATCAATTTTGCGTATGCCATCGCAGTAGGACTTGGTATCGCAGCAGCTACACTTATTGCAAGAAGAGCGGGTGAAAAAGATAAAGAAGGAATGGGCAGAACAGCTCAGTATATTATCCTGCTCGCCCTGTTTTTTGCCTTGTTGATTGGTGGTATGTCCTGTTATTTCTCCGCTGAAATTGTTGATTTCCTTGGCGTCAATGCCAGTACGGTAACGGATGGAATTTCTTTTTCAAGACTGGTGTTTTTAAGTATCGGGCTTGTGATTCTCCGTCTTTCGGTAAATGGACTTTTCAGAGGTGCCGGTGATGCAGATATTGCCATGAAATCACTTTGGATTTGCCATATTTCCAATATCATCTTTGCGGTGATCCTTGTTTTCGGGTTAGGATTTATTCCTGCTTCCGGATTGATGGGATTGGCCTATGCTACGGTTTTATCAAGGACATTAGGAGTTGTATATCAGGCATTCATATTCGCCACAGGAAAAACCAGCATCAGCATCAGAGTTCCTTTTCAGCTTGATATTCCATTGTTGCAGAAGATTCTGAAACTCGCCTTTGGAGGATTGGTTCAGTATATTATTCCCACGTCCAGCTGGCTGATTATGGTGAAGATCATCTCTACCTTCGGAACAACAGCGCTGGCAGGATACATTATTGCCCAGCGTATTGCTTCTGTCGCAACAATGCCTGCCTGGGGAATAGGAAATGCAGCAGGAGTACTTACAGGCCAGAATCTGGGTGCCGGAGAACCGGAACGTGCAGAAAAAACAGTCTGGAGAGCAGGAACCATCAACATGACTTATCTGGTCATTGTAGCCTTATTCTGGCAGATTGCTGCTGAATATGTGGTGAAATTTTTCACTACAGAACCGGAAGTTGCAGGATATGCGGTGCAGTATATCCATGTGGTTTCTATGGCTTATCTGCTCTTAGGATTCACCATGGTGATCAGCCGCGCCTTGAATGCAGCCGGAAATATCATGCAGGTTACCCTGCTTTATATTATCATGTTTTATGTGATTCAGCTTCCTATGGCTTATCTCTTAGGGGTAAGACTTCATTGGGAACTGACAGGAATATTTACCGCTATCGTTTCTTCGGAGATTGTTTTGGCTGTACTATTCCTGATAATTTTTAGAAATGGAAAATGGAAAACTATAAAAATTTAAAATGAACACTACAGAAGAATTTTATGAAATTATTGCCTCTGCCATCGCTATAAAAAAAGAACTGGTAGATGAAAAACTAACGTATCAGGAAATCCCGGAATGGGATTCCATGTCCCATCTTCTGATCGTAGAAGCGCTTGAACAGTTTTATCAGATAAAGTTTGATTTTAACGATATTCTTGAGATGGGAACCGTCGGCAAGATTCGTGAAAAAATGAAAAAATACGATGTATTCGTAGAAAATTAAGCCTATGAAAATTTTAGAAAATGTAATTGCCAATAAGAACCTGGCGTTCACAGATGCTTCCACCGGTACAACAATACCGGTGGGAACACTGTACCGTACTTTAGGCTTAAACCCGGTAGAAAAAGGGCTGATCTTTTTATACAATGATAATCAGCTGCCAAGTATTGAGGCGCTCCTCAATTTTTACGGAACAGCGCTCACCATTGCGTTATTTGGACAGAAACTGCATGAGGAATTCAAAGAGCGTATTGAGGCAGAATACCGCCCGAAATACATCTTTGATCCGCAAAGGGAAAAAATTGAAGGATACAGCCTGAAAGAATTCTCAGACAACATCAGCATCTTTGCAAAGGATGATTATAAGAGTGAAGTTACCATTCATCCTGACATCAAAATCCTTCTAAGTACTTCGGGAACGACAGGTGTACCGAAGCTGGTTAAATTATCTGATGAAAGTCTTTACCAGAACGCTTTGAGTATCCTTCAGTATATGCCGATTCTGGAAACGGATGTAGTTCCTTTAAACGTTCCGATCAACTTTGTATACGGATTCTCTATTTTCACCACCAACTGCATGCGTGCCGGAAGAATTGTCTGCACGGATAAAGACATTATGCAGAAAGCATTCTGGGACGAAATGGAGGAGTACGGCTACAGCACTTTAGGCGGAGTTCCCTTTCTCTATGAAAACCTGAACAGAATAGGATTCTTCAGGAAAGATTCTCCAAACCTGAGGTATTTTACCCATACCGGAGGCGTAATCAATGCTGAATTGAGAAAGACTATTTTCTCTTACTGCCATGAATTTAAAAAAGATTTCTTTGCACAATACGGGCAGACCGAAGCAGGTGGAAGAATGGCTTATCTTACTACAGAAGGATTGCTGGAAGGAGAAACCTCAATCGGAACGCCTGTACATAACGGAAGTTTCAGAATTGATCCTGAAACCGATGAGCTTCTCTTTTCACATGTCAGTATTTTTGGTGGTTATGCTAATAAACTGGAAGATCTGACGACGTATGAGCAGCCTTCCGTACTGCATACCGGAGATACCGCGAGAAAAGATGAAAACGGAATGTATTATATCACAGGAAGGATAAAACGTATCATGAAGCTTTTCGGAATACGCCTGAATCTGGATGAGGTAGAATTCATTCTTAAAAATGAAATGCAGGGCAATACCTTCGTATGCCTGAATGCCAATGATAAAAAAATCGTTGTGCTGTATGACAATCCGGATATTGATCCTCTGGTCATCACCGAAACCATTAAAAATAAGCTGCGTATCAACCCTCAATATGTACGCACAGAACGTATAGACACATTCCCATTATCACAAAACGGTAAAATAAACTATCCCCTGTTACAAAAATTACAGCATGAAAACATCTAAAACCCTTATATTACTTCTTGGTCTTGCTTTATCTTCCAACCCGCTTTCTGCACAACAGGGCGACAGGATTCATGGCAAAATCATGCTGTCTGAAAAAGCACCGGTAAAAAACGCTGTTTTAAGGCTTATCAACACGTCTTATCAGGCAAAAACCAATAATTCAGGAGAATATTACTTTGAAAATGTGCCACCTGGAGAATATACGCTTCAGGTGGTTTTAAATGACATCGAACTGATGAGGGAGCCCATCCATATTCAGAAAGATGTCTATGAGATTCCTGCGATCTACGCCCCGTTACACAATAATGTGATTGAGGGAATTACCGTATATGCAGTGAGCAGAAATAAATTTTTGGATAAGGACAGCACTTCAGTGGCCAAAATGCTTTTGAAAGCTCTTGAAAATCCACAGGCTTATACAAGCATCAACCAGCAGATCATGAAAGAACAGCTTACTTACGATATTTCGGAAGTATTGAAAAACGTTCCGGGTATGGTAAAAATGCAGGGAAGCCCGGGAAGAGGTTCGGGAGACGGAAGTTTCTACTACAGCCTCAGAGGTTTTCCTACCAAAGTATCCATGGTAGATGGTCTGCCGGCTAATACCAATGGTGAGATAGATCCCGCCGACATTGAACGTCTGGAAGTGATCAAAGGCCCATCCGGAACATTGTATGGAGGTGCGGTAACTTCGTTTGGAGGTTTGATTAATGCTGTAACCAAAAAAACGAAAGACTATTTCGGAGGAGAAGCGTCTTATCTGATGGGAAGCTATAATCTGAACCGTGTCACAGCTGATGTTTACGGACCTATTACAGAATCCAGAAATATGTTATTCCGTTTGAATGCAGCGTATCAGTATCAGAATGGATTCAGGGATTCAGAATTCAGAAAGTCTTTCTTTGTAGCTCCTACCATAAGCTATGAAGTAAATGACAGATTGAAGTTCAATTTAGGAGCTCAGATCTATAATTATGAAGGAACCAATACACCGATTATTTTCCTTCCGAGAACAAGAGCCTATTTTGCCCATAATCCTGATGAACTTGGCTTCGACTGGAAAAAGTCTTATTCTAATAATGATATTACTTTAAAAGCGCCTTCGATCAATGTAAAAGCTGAAGCGAATTACAAAATTTCAGATCATTGGACTTCACAGACTTTGATTTCAAGAAACTTCAGAAAGACAGAAGGTTTATACCAATATCAGTTTATCAGGGGAAATACAAGTGATGCCATGCTGGAACGTAATGTGCAGTGGCAGAACTCAGAAGCTTCTTCTACAAGTATTCAGCAGAATTTCACCGGAGAATTTAATATTGGAAAAATTAAAAACAAAGTGTTGATCGGGTTAGATTATTTAAACCAATCTATCAATAACAATCATTCCCCGATCGTGGTATATGATAACATTAACGGACAAACTTTAGCAGGATATGCCAACATCACCAGAGATCTTGTGCTGCAGAAAATTCAGACTTCAACAGCGCCTTTGGTAAGAAATAACTCTTCATCCAACCTTTATGGTGCTTATATTTCAAATGTCACCTATATTACAGACCGTTTGATCACGCTTTTAAGCTTACGTATGGATCACTATGAAAGTAAAGGACAGCTGAACCTGAATACCAATATCCGTACGGGAGATTTTAATCAGACTGCATGGTCTCCAAAAGCAGGAATTGTATATCAAATCCTAAAAGACCAGTTATCTGCCTATGGTAACTATATGAATGGTTTCAGCTATACGGCACCTGTTGCACAACAGCTTCCGGACATTAGCGGAGATATGAAACCTCAGATGGCCAACCAGTGGGAAGTAGGATTGAAAGGAAACCTTTGGAGAAACAAGGTTAATTTTACCGTTTCATATTACGACATCCTTGTCGACAATATACAGAGAGGAACCGGAGTGATCCGTGACGGAAAAGAATACAATATTGTTGTTCAGGACGGAAAGCAAAGAAGCAAAGGAATTGAAATAGAAACCATCATGAATCCTGTTCAGGGATTAAATATCATGGCCGGATATGCCTACAATCACAGCAGATATGAAAAAGCTGATCCTGCTGTAGACGGGCGCCGTCCGGAATCTGCAGGTCCTGCGAATGTATTCAATTCATGGATCAGTTATATCCTTCCGATCAAAGGACTTCAGGGATTAGGAGTAGGTTTCGGGGTAAACCGTGTTGGAAAGCAGATTACCGGAAATAAAGTGGTTACCGGACAATTTGCATTTCCTGCCTACACTTTAATGAATGCTTCTATTTCCCTTGAAAAAGAAAGATACAGACTAGGATTTAAAATGAATAACCTGGGCAATGTACAGTATTTTGCAGGGCAGGGAGTGATAGTCGCGCAGATGCCTCGTAATTTCGTTGCTGAGGTAAGCTTTAAATTTTAAGGATGAAATTAAAGTTGAGAAAAATTGCCTATCAGCTACATCTATGGCTCGGACTCACGTCCGGGCTTATCGTTGTTATTATGGCAGCTACCGGATGTATCCTTTCTTTTGAAGAAGAATTAAAACATATTGTTCACCCCAACAGATATTTTGTTGAAAATATCGGACAAAAAAGGCTTTCACTATCTGAACTTACGAAAAAAGCAGAAAAAGCTCTTCCCGAAGGGTTGAAGGTCAAAAGGGTAATAATTCCTTCCGATCCTGCGCAAACCTATATATTCCGAACCCTTAAAATGGACAACCAAGCATGGACCTATTGGGGAACTTATATCTATTATTATCGAATCTACGTAGATCCTTATACCGGAAAAGTACAGGAAGTAGAAGATGCCAAAAAGGATTTTTTTGAAATTGTACTGGATCTTCACAGAAGGCTTTTGCTGGGTGAGAAAATAGGAAAAACAATTACCGGTTATTCCACACTGGTGTTGGCGATCATTCTTTTTTCAGGGCTAGTGATATGGTATCCCCGTAAAATGAGTAAAAGCATGCTGAAAGGAATGTTTTTCATTAAAATATCCGCCAACTGGAAAAGAATCAATTATGATCTTCATAATGTGCTGGGATTTTATTCCGTGATTCCTTTGCTTATTATTTCTTATTCCGCTTTGATATGGAGTTTTGAGGATGCAGACAAATGGATAAAGAATGCATTAAATGGAAACTCTCCCACAGAAAAGAAAGTCAAAAGCATCATTCCTTCCGAAGAATTTTCAAACCGGGAACATATTCTCAATCTGGTTGGAAATACCATGGAAAAAGGATTGAAAGACAAAAGATCTGCGCTTATCAATTTTCCAAGATCAGAAGAAGGTACTTATTATGCTGAGCTTACCTATGACGGAAGACAATACAGAAACGAACAGTTTAATTTTGATCAGTATTCAGGAAGTATTGTAAAATCTCAATCATATAAAAACCAAAACATCGGGTACGGAACCGCTTTAAGAGAAAGAAACTATGATCTTCACACCGGAAGTATTTTGGGATTAATAGGCAGAATATTTTATTTTCTGACAGCTGTTATCGCAACTTCGCTTCCCATCACCGGTTTTATTATTTATTTAAACAGAAAAAAGAAGAAACCGAAGCATCAGAAAAACAAAATAGTTTATCCTTCTCATCATTAATAAAAGCCTCTGGGAAGGGGCTTTTACTTTTTTAAACCACAAAGTCACAAAAGATTTATTTTATCCGTTTAAATAAGTTTAAAATAATACCGCAGAACAGTTTATATAAGATGAAAATCAAAGATTTTAAAAACTTAGGTGTACTTTATTATGTATGAATTTTAGCTTAAAAAACTTAAGTGTTTAAAAACTTTTGTGACTTTGTGGTTAAATTTAAAAGGTTAAAACGTCATATTATCCAGTATCAATTTTATCAAAGATAAAATCCTTGCGCCTTAAAACAAGTTCTCTTCATCTCAATTGCGCCTTTGCGTTTTCCAACCAAGAAATATGCAATTGATTATAAATCAACCAATCAATCCCTTCACGTTTTTTGAAAACATCTCAATTCCCTTATTCATCTCTTCAACATTCAAATCTCCAAACCCCAAACGCATTGCCGTAAGATCTTTATTCTGATACAACAATGTTTTAGGAATAAAAAGATTGTCTTTTGCACAATTCCTGCTCAGCTGCATCAGATTCAGCGGAATATTCCATTCCAGCCATATGGCAAGCCCTCCGGAAGGTTTTTCAAAAGAGATAAACTCACCAAGATTTTCTTCCAGCAATCCGGAAAAATAATCACGCCTTTCCTGATAGACTTTTAAAGATTTCTTCAGATAACGGTTGATTTCACCTTCTGCGATCATTTCTCCAAGTGCTCTTTCCATCAGAATATCGCCCTGACGGTCTATAATTCCCAGGTATTTACGCATTTCTGTCATCAGGTTTTCCGGAGCCACAATAAACCCTGTTCTGAATCCGGGAGCCAGGGATTTCCCAAAAGAACCGATGTAGATCACCATTCCGTTGGTATCAGCGCTGGCTAAGGGAAGAATCGGACTTTTATCATAATGAAATTCATAATCATAATCGTCTTCCAGGATAATAAATCCGTATTCATTGGCCAGTTCCAGCAACTCGAAACGTCTTTGAGCACTCAAGGCAACCGTAGTAGGATAGTGGTGATGCGGAGTGAGATAAAGCATCCGTATTTTCTGCTTTTTACAGGCTTCACGGACACTTTCCACTATAATTCCTTCTTCATCAATGGGAATCGAAACAATGTCAACACCGGCTTTCATAAAGATCATATTGACTGAAAAGTAGCTCAAAGCGCCCACCAATACAGTGTCACCGGCAGAAAGAAGAATCTCGGAAACAATATAAATACTCATTTCCGTACTTCGGGTAATAAGAAGGTTATTCTTGGAAATAGGAAGTCCGCGGGAAAGATTCAGATATTGGGATAAATGTTCTTTAAAAAATTCACTTCCGTCATGATTGTAATGTCCAAAAGCTTTCTGATTGGACTTACGTTTCAAAATAGAGCTGTAAAACCGGGAATGCTGTCCGATTTGCGTTAAACGGATATCCGGAACGCCATCATTAAAGACATATTCACAATCCGAATGTTCAAAAGGATTATCTAAAATATTGGATGTTTTGAATGAAAAACCAGTCTTTATTGGATAATTCTGAAGGTTATTTTGCTCAAAATCGTTCACTTTCACTGGTTTTTCCTGATCTTTTCCAATCACAAAAGTTCCTTTGTTCGGAAAACTCTCTGTCCAGCCCTGCGCCGACAGTTCATCATAAACCGCAACCGCTGTATTTCTATGGATTTCCAGCATTTCGCTGAAGGTTCTTGTCCCGGGAAGTTTCGTCCCAAAAGGTAAAAAGCCTCTTTGAATCGCATTGATCAATTGATTCGCGATCTGTAAATAGATAGACGTTTCTGATTTTCTGTCAATCTTTATAAAACTTTCATAGGGAATTCTAACCGGACTATCCATAATATCAAAACTGGCACCACGTAACCATCCGGCAATATACTACTTTTGACATCAAAATAAAAATCTATGGAATTTCATCATCTGTTAAAAAGAATAGTACAGGACGGAAGTACCCATGCCAAATGGCTCAATACACTTTCTTTCATGGAAAATGCCGGTGCCAGAAAAATATCAAAATGTGAACATCCAACTCTGGTTTCTCAAATCCAGCTGAAACATGCTGCTGAAGAGCACCGCCACGCTTATTACCTGAAAAAACAGATCGGGAAAATAGATCCTGAGTTATGCAAAACCTACGAAAGCACAGAACTTCTGGCTCCTATAGCAACAAGCCAATATCTTCACTCACTGGATATAAAAGCCTGCCGCTACCTTCAGAAAGCTTTTAATCTTGATAAAACAGATATTAAATATGCTGCCTATCTTTTTGTAACCTATGCGATTGAGGTCCGGGCAGATGAACTTTACCCTGTCTATCAACAGGTACTTACTGAAGCTTCTTCTAAAATCATGGTAAAATCTATTATCCTTGAAGAAGAAGGACATCTGGAAGAAATGATTCATCAGCTGAATGAATTTTTGCCAGACTGGAAACACCATGCAGACCATATTCTGACCATAGAAAAAGAATTGCATAAAGAGTGGATGAATGCGATTACAGAAGAAGTAGCCCGGTTACATTATGCTTAGCAATACTTCCCGTTTTCAGGAATCCCTAGACAAAAGGAAAGCTGAAGGAACATTAAGGCAGTTAAGGCTTCAATCTGATGGAATTGATTTTTATTCCAATGATTATCTGGGATTTGCGCGAAACAAACAGCTTCAAAATATCCTGCTGGAGAAAATTGTGGAAAATCCTCAATTGCTTTCCGGAAGTACAGGTTCAAGGTTAATTAGCGGGAACAGCGATATTGCAGTTTCCGTGGAAAATTATATTGCTCAGAAACATCATTTTGAATCAGCATTACTTTTCCCGTCAGGATATAATGCGAATCTGGCTTTGTTTTCTACGCTTCCCAACCGCCATGATACAGTGATTGTAGATGAACAGATTCATCGGTCGGTACATGATGCATGTCAACTTTCGAATGTTAAAAAACTGAAGTTCAAACACAATGATCCTGAAGACCTTGAAAATATTTTAAAAAGACAGGAAGGACATTGTTATATCGCTATCGAAAGCCTGTATTCGATGGAAGGAGATTTTGCTCCTCTTAAGGAAATTACAGCGATTACAAAACGGTATAAAGCCTCTTTAATTGTTGATGAAGCCCACGCTTTCGGAGTTTTTGGATATGGATTGATTGAAAAGTATCAATTACAACATCAGGTTTCAGCAGCAGTTATCACTTACGGAAAAGCTCTTGGAAGCCATGGCGCAGCAATTCTTTGTAATGAAACGGTGAAATCTTATCTGATCAATTTTGCAAGTCCGTTCATTTACACAACATCAGCACAGGATTTCCAATGGATAAGCATAAAAACCGGATATGAATTTTTAGATCAAAGCCATGATCAGGCGATAAAACTTCAGGACAATATCAGAATTTTCCGAAGCCAAAATCTCCAATCACCATCAGCAGGAACAAGTCCGGTCCAGGCTATTATCATCCCCGATAATCAAAAACTTAAAGCAGTGCAGAATACTTTATCAGAGGAAGGTTTTTTAACCTATGCCATATACAGCCCAACGGTAAAAGAAGGAAGTGAACGGCTGAGGATATGTCTTCACAGCTTTAATACAGAAGAAGAAATTATGAAACTGACAGGAATTATTAAAGAATTTATGTAAAGTATAATTTTTAAACCCCGCAACACGAATCACGAATCCAAATCAAAACATGAAACTATTTATAACAGGAATAGGAACCGAAATAGGAAAAACAGTATGCTCAGCCGTTTTGGTTCAGCATTTTAAAGCAGAATACTGGAAACCTATACAATCAGGAGATCTGCATTATACCGATAGCCATAAAATTGAAGCATGGACAGACACTAACGTTTGCCATCCGGAAACTTACCGGTTACAGCTGGCTGCATCACCACATCAATCAGCAAGAGAAGAAAATATTACGATCAGCCTGAACGATTTTCGACTTCCAAAAACAGCAAACCCACTGATTGTAGAAGGGGCCGGAGGTCTTATGGTGCCGATTTCAGACACAACATTCATGATCGATCTGATTGAGGAATTAAACCTCCCGGCAGCATTGGTCGTAAGAAACTATCTGGGCTGCATCAATCACAGCTTGCTTTCAATCTTAGCTTTACAGCAGAGAGAAATACCGTTGGAATATCTAATTCTTAACGGAGATTTCCCCGAAGATACAGAAAGAGTGATCTGCAGCTTTATTGAAAAAGAAACAAAAATTATAAAGATTCCCGAAATCACCATCACTGATAAGGAGTCTATACAACATGCTGCAAAACAGTTAACAATACAAAATTAGGATAATGGATACAAAAACAACATTGAGAAACAACTGGACGAAAGAAGAGATTGAGGAAATTTATCATTTACCTCTGATGGAACTTATTTATAAAGCCGCCACCGTACACCGGGAATGGCATGATCCTTCAGAAGTGCAAATCTCTACTTTATTATCCATCAAAACTGGCGGATGTCCTGAAGACTGCTCCTACTGCGGGCAGGCTGCCCGTTATCATACCAATATCAAAGTACAGGCTTTATTACCTACAGAAACCGTAATTGCCCATGCACAAAAAGCAAAAGATTCCGGATCTTCAAGGTTCTGTATGGCGGCAGCGTGGCGTGAAGTTCGTAATAACCGTGATTTTGACAGGGTAATTGACATGGTAAAAGGGGTAAACGAACTTGGCCTGGAAGTTTGCTGCACATTAGGTATGCTTACAGAAGAACAGGCGGTAAGGCTTCAGGAAGCAGGACTGTATGCCTACAATCACAATCTTGATACCTCTGAGCAGTATTATGAAGAAATCATTTCTACCAGAACTTTTGATAACAGAATCAATACGATCAACAATGTAAGAAAAGCAGGAATCACAGTATGCTCCGGAGGAATTATCGGGCTTGGTGAAACCCACAGAGACAGGATTTCAATGCTTCTGACATTGGCCACAATGCCAAAACATCCGGAATCCGTTCCCATCAATGCATTGGCAAGGGTAGAAGGAACACCATTGGCTGATAATGAAAAAGTAGACACCTGGGAAATGGTAAGAATGATCGCTACCGCAAGAATTGTAATGCCATCTTCTATGGTAAGACTAAGTGCCGGACGTATAGAAATGTCTGAAACAGAACAGGCATGGTGCTTTATGGCAGGTGCCAATTCTATTTTCACAGGAGAAAGAGAAACATTACTGGTAACACCTAATCCTGGAGTTTCTGAAGATATGCAGATGCTGCAGACCTTAGGCCTGAAACCTATGATGAAAAAAGAAACATGCTGCTAGACAATTATGAACGATAAAAATAATGAGAGATGAGCTGGATTATTAGTATTATGATTTTTATCGCAGCATTGATATCTGATTTCATCAGTACTAGTATTAGTTTTTAACGCTAAAGTTCGCAAAGAAAAGATTTTTAATTCTGAAAATATTTCGTTTGCAAGGGCATTCTATTTAGCAAAGCAGAATATTTCTTATTATTGAGTGAAACACCTTTGCGAGCTTAAAACAACAGCATATATAATAAAAGCCTGGCGATCATAGCGTTAAAATTTAAAAACCACATTCTTCTTTACCACTTTTTAGATCAATATATGAATACAGCAACAAAAGAAATCAGTCTGCAGGAGAGAGATAAAGCGGTCAACTGGCACCCTTACACACAGATGAAAACCGCTGATGATGCCATTCCCATTGTAAAAGGAAAAGGAATTTATCTATATGATACCGAAGGAAAAAAATATATGGATGTGGTTTCTTCATGGTGGGTAACACTGCATGGACATTCTCATCCTTATATCTCACAACGTGTATTTGAACAGTTAAATACACTGGAACAGGTTATTTTTGCAGGCTTCACTCATGAACCTGCGGTACAGCTTTCAGAAAATTTACTGAAACTTCTTCCATCCGGCCAGGAAAAAGTTTTTTATTCTGATAACGGATCTACAGCGGTAGAAGTAGCCTTAAAAATGTGTATTCAATATGCATATAATAAAGGTCAAAAGAAAACAAAGATTTTAGCTTTTAAAAATGCCTATCACGGAGACACCTTCGGAGCGATGTCTGTAAGTGGAAAAAGCTTCTGGACAAGACCTTTTGAAAGCATGCTTTTTGAAGTCGTTTTTATTGATACACCCAATGCTGAAAGCCTTGAAAGCCTACGATCACAGATTAAAGAACTGGCTGATGAAATAGCATGTTTTATTTATGAACCACTAGTTCAGGGTGCAGCCGGAATGCTGATTTATAAAGCTGAAGACCTAAGCCAGTTGATGAAATTCTGCAGAGAAGAAGGTATTCTTATGATTCAGGATGAAGTTTTTACCGGATTTGGAAGAACAGGGAAACTTTTTGCAGCAGATTATCTTACGGAAAAACCGGATATCATGTGCTTTTCAAAAGGGCTTACCGGCGGAACCATGCCTATGGGAATTACTACCTGTTCTAATGACATCTACAAGGCATTTCTTTCTGAAGACCGGTATAAAACCTTATTCCACGGGCATTCGTTTACAGCTAATCCTTTAGCCTGTGCAGCGGCTCTTGCCAGTATGGAACTACTATTGACAAATGAAACTCAAATGAATATCAACCGCATCACTCATCAACATTCAGAGTTTGTGAAGGCACTTGCTTTACATCCTCGTGTGGAAAAAGTTCGCCAGATCGGAACTATTTTAGCCTTCGATTTTAAAACCGGGAATGGGACTTCTTATTTCAATGAAATAGGGAAGAAGCTTTACAATGAATTCTTACGGAGAGGGGTTATCATGAGGCCGTTGGGAAATGTAATCTATCTGGTCCCACCATATTGCATCACCTTTGGAGAACTGGATTTTGTCTATCAGAATATTATGGAAGTTCTGGATCAGTTTGAAGACTGAACGATCCCTTCCGGTAATAATTATTTTTAATTTTTTTAACCTTATAGGTTTTGGAAACCTATAAGGTTTTTAAGGTTATATTCAGCGTTTTACTTTTGCAATAACACCTGATTTTTTAGCTTTTTAAATATTTTTACTTCTTAATAAGCTTTTTTGTCAGGAGCATTCCATTTTCAAAAATAGTTTTTGCAAAATAAACTCCTTTAGAAAGCTCAGAAACATCAGAATTATTTTCTTTTACAGTCTTCAATAATTTCCCTTCAAAAGAATAGATCTCTATTTTATTAATTTTTTCTTTTGCCTGGTAAATTAAATGATGTTCTACA
Organism: Chryseobacterium sp.; assembly: GCF_041914225.1. Taxonomy (GTDB): domain Bacteria; phylum Bacteroidota; class Bacteroidia; order Flavobacteriales; family Weeksellaceae; genus Chryseobacterium. The sequence continues at coordinate 93,199 of NZ_JAYSDT010000003.1, read as the reverse complement.
GGGCTAGCAAAAGTAATTTCAGTATTATTTTTTACAGTTGCCTTTGTTGATAATGTGGCTGTGCCGTTCATAAGATAATTTACAATGTTTAATGTCTCTCCATCTGTACTCACAATGATATTATCATCAAAAACCTTTATTGAATTAATACTATGATAAATTAAATCAGGATCATTTTCTATATATTCTCCAAAGACGGGATCAATAGCTCCATTTTGATTAAGTTTAGAAATATAATAATAAGTGTAGCCACTATTATTGAGTTCAGCAAAGCCCGCAATATAATAAGAACCATTTTTTTCATAGATATCACGAAATTCAAGACCAACAATACCATTATAATTGAATGTGGTATCTGGTGTGCCATCTGCATTAAGCCTCCCTAAAACAGGTGGAGTCTGCCACGATAAATCATTTCTTGCATACACAATTTTATCAGCAGAATCTACTTTTACAATACTGGGTTCTCCACTAAACGAAACTTCTCCGTTGTTACCAAAACCAGTCATAGGTTGTCCGTCAACAGTGTATTTTTTTATTGTACCATTTCCAAAAAAAAGAAGATTAAGTTGGTTATCTAAAATGATATAAGGAAGATATGAACTCTGAAAAGGATTCTGTTGATAAGTCAATATTTCTCCATTATTCCCAAAGCTATTATCTAATGTACCATCAGAATTTAATCTCAAAGTATGAGTTTTCGAATCAGTTTGACCAAAAGAATCCATACTAATTCCTGAAACAAGAATTTTATTTCCCTGCTATATAAGATTAGTTAATTCAAAAGAAACGGATAAATTGGCTAATACTTTTATTCCTCCATTTCCAAATGAAGAGTCCAATTGTCCATTCGAAAGTAACCGAACTACATCCAGATAATATGCATTGCTCGTAGAATCGTATCGTTTGAGTAGTAGAGTTAATTTATCATCTGTATGTCTTATAAATCCAACAAGAGAACCGTCATTGTAATTCAATGCAATTTTACCATTTGTGCCAAAAGTCAAATCTAAAGAACCACTGTAAGTTGTCGCTTTAGAAATAATTAATTGGTTGGTACTGGTATTATAGGATTTATAAAATACTGAATTTGTCGTTGCCGTTAATTCTCCCGCATACGTGCTTCCCGTTCCTAAATATGAGCTTCCTGCCGGAAGGGTGTAAATACCGTTTGAAGCAAACGCAGGATCTTTGGAAATAATTTGTGCAAAAGAAGCTTGTGCTGCGAGAGTAAGCACAAATAATAATTGTTTTTTCATTGTTTGGTTTTTTAAATTTTCGAGGTTATAATATAACCCGCAAGCCTGAAATTTTTAGGTTGTGGGTTCAAATGTATGGTAAAATTTTAGAAAGTAAACAGTCATTTCGTCTTTTTTCATAAACATCTAAACGAAAATTTATGATAAGGTTCTTCATATTTTCTTACTACAAAAAGAATTATAATTATTTATCAACAACTTTATTTATGATATTAATTTTTTTATGTTAATTTAATAAAAGTATTGCTTTGTATTTAATAATATTCATATTTTTATCACAAACTAACAATTACAACTCGTGATTATTTGGATTTTCACAATATCATACTTTTAAGTATGGAGAATCCGGAAAAGAAGAAAGGCTTTCAGCTATGAAATGGAATAGAAACGGTTCCACTGTACTGCAAAATCTGAAGGCAAAGAACAAGTAACGAAGATCAACACATGATCTTGTTGAGCATCGTTACATTATTGCAACATTACCTTACCGTCAAAATATCTGGCACTCCTATACAGAATAGGGAGTCGAAGAATTGATGGCTAAAAGTAAAATTGATAAATCACCCTATAATATTAATATTTAAACTATGAAAACAAACAAAATGTGGCTACTGGCCTTTCTGTTAATCATTCTTTCCAGCTGCTCTACGATGGAAGAAAAAAAATTACTGGATGAACCTGAAACCAATCTGAACGCCAGCGCAAGGGCATTTGCAGCAACACCCATGCTGCATGTCGGAGGCAGATATCTTCAAGATCCCTGCGGCAATAAGGTACTCTTACATGGTGTTGCCATAACACCCAGCCCCTGGTTTAACGGATGTCAGTATGGTGCCAATTCAGGCTACTGTACCTGGGACAATTACAATGTTCAGGGAGCTCTGAACTACAACAAGGCTGTCATGACCAAACTCAGCAACGCTGCTGATGGCTGGTATCTCAATTACATCCGACTACATATTGATCCGTATTGGACCAATGATCCGGGACCGGCCATCCCTGAGAACGATATCTCAAGATTCAATTATAACCGCCTGGTTACTTATACGGATCAGGTGATTATTCCACTGATCAACCATGCCCGCAGCCTGGGAATGTATGTTATCCTGCGTCCGCCGGGCGTATGTCCAAACCGTATTGCCGTAAACGATGCCTACCATAGCTATCTTAAAACTGTATGGACCTTTTTGTCACAGCATCCTGGCTTAAAGAATGCCGACAACGTAATGTTCGAATTAGCTAATGAACCCGTTGAAATCCTCGGAACAAATGGCACATGGGGCTCTACAGGAAACGAGCACTTTGCAGCACTTAAAAACTTCTTCCAGCCTTTAGTGAATATTATCCGTAACAACGGAGCCAATAATGTTTGCTGGATACCAGGTACGGGATGGCAATCGCATTATCAGGGCTATGTTAATAACCAGATCACAGGAGGGAATATTGGCTATGCTGTTCATATCTACCCGGGTTACTGGGGTGGTGTCACCAACTATCAATCCTTTCAAAATGCATGGAATATCAACGTTAAACCAATCGCAGACATTGCACCTATCGCCATTACAGAAACCGACTGGGCACCTCAGGGGTATGGTACCTTCGGTGTTGCTACAACCGGTACGGCAGGCGGAAGCGGATTTGGCGCAAACTTAAAATATATTGTGGATCAGTCGGGCAATGTGAGCTGGAACCTCCTTGCCCCTGATGATCTGCTTCACAAAGGAGATCCTAATGCAGGAACAGCCTTCAATAATGACTGGGAGGCATGTGCTGCCCCAACCAAACAGTGGTTTCAGCAATATGCATCCTCCAATTATCCTGTTGGAAACTGTAACACAACCAGCAGCCTGGTCAATAATGGTATTTACGAGATTGAATTTCAAACCGACGCCAACAAAGTACTTGATTTAAAGTCAGGTGAGGATGCCAATGGCGCAGTGCTGAGACCATGGACAAGGAATGGTGCCAACGCGCAGCGATGGGTTGCTATTGATGCCGGAAATGGATACTGGCGTTTTGTATCCAAAGCGAGTGCATCTAACCGTTGTATTGACCTGACAAGTAACAGCAACACACTGGGAACCTCAATCCGGCTTTGGCAGAACTATAGCAATGATGCGCAGGCATGGCAGGTAGTTGCGGTCTCCAATGGTTATTACAAAATTCTGTCGAAGGTTGATGCTACCCGTGGCTGGGATATTCCAAGCTGTACCATGGACGGCAATTCTAACTTACAGCTTTGGGATTATTATGGTACATCCTGCCAACTGTTCAAGTTCAAATTTATAGCAATGAACTAAACATCTCAGAAAGAGGTAATAAATGTGACTTTATTTTCTAAAATTTTTATATTATTTCGCGGTAAGTAGTCCTTACCGCGATTTTTTTTAAACAAAAAACTAAAACTTCACTACATAAGAAATTCATTTCGGAATCTTGTCATTGTTCCTGATAGTATGCCTTTGAACTGTAAATCATATATAAACTTACAATTGAATTAGCTGTTTTATGTCAATCCGTCTCCCCATGAATGAAGTTCAGAAAGAATTGGCCCCAGCTTTTGACCTTTTTCTGTCAGTTTATAATAAACTTCCGGTGGAAAATTATACACTTCAGTGCGTTCAATAATAAGATCTTTTTCCAGCTGTTTCAACTGTTCCGCAAGTACTTTCTTGGAAACTCTGGGCATATTCCGCCAAAGCTCCACAAAACGTACCCGATCTTCCTCAAAGAGGTTTTGCAGAATTAACGGTTTCCATTTACCTGAAAGGACATCCAGACTTCGTCTTAATCCACAGTTTTTAAATTCTTCAAAATTCATAAGTCAGTTGAATATTTATGGTTAACCTTTTGGTAACCTTCGATTGTTTTACCGTGATCAGGTAATACCTTTGTTCTACAAAAATACCCAAAATGAAATTACAATTGTGGCGCAATGCAACATTACTACTGAATATTGATGGAGTTTCTATTCTGGTAGATCCCATGCTCGGAGACAAAGGTTCGAGAGGAAAAATGCCAATGACAGACAGCGAATTACTCAATCCTCTCGTAGACCTGCCTTTTAATAAAGAAGAATTAAATAAAAAATTAAAAAGCGTAGATGCGGTGGCTGTAACCCATCTTCACCCTGATCATTGGGACGCTGCTGCTATTGAACTTCTTGACAAAAATATTCCGGTTATCTGCCCGGATGTCATTTCGGAACAAATTGCAGGTCAAGGTTTCACAAACATTATTGCCATTAATAATGATCCGGTTCAATTCAAAAATATTGAGATATCGACCACCAAAGGAAAGCATGGAACCGGAGAAATCGGAGAAAAAATGGGAATCGTGAATGGTTTTGTATTTAAAACAGACAATAAATCAGTATACATCGCAGGAGATACTATCTGGTATGATGAAATTGCTCAGGAAATCGCTAAACATCAGCCGCAACACATCATTGTCGCAGGAGGAGCCGCTACTTTTTCCATAGGAGATCCCATTATTATGACCAGTGAAGACATTCTGAAAGTCTGTGAATATGCTCCGGAGTCTGCTGTTTGGGTAACTCACCTTGAAGCCGTAAGCCATTGTACGGAAGACAGAAAATTTATTACGGAGAAAATCAATGAAAACGGACTGGAGAAGAGATGTTTTGTACTTGATGACGGTGAAGAAGCTGAATTAAAATTTTAATTAATAAAACTGTTTTAAAAGCAAAAAAAATAAAGACTGTCTCAAAAATCAAATAATTTGGCTTTTGCCATTGACTAAGTCAAATCTTCGATTTCTGACGAAAGAAGAATCTCATTGGCAACCACTTCATTTCATTCAGAATGACACTTTTGAGACAGTCTCTTTACCTTATGTCTTAATCTTCTACATATTTATTTCTCGCAGCCTTCATTCCGAAATAGAGCATTAACAGTACCGCAGAACTCAATAAATAAAATGAACTGTTCCAGGAAACATCCCAGTCATGCAGCTTACCGAATATTGGAGGTCCAAAAGCGGCAATCAGATATCCTACCGACTGTGCCATCCCTGATATTTTAACCGCGTTGATGCTGCTTTTCGTTCTTGTGGAAAAGAACAGAATGGATAAACTGAAAGACAATCCATTGGAAATCCCTATGATCACAGCATTTACGTAAATCCATTGAGACTTCAGGAAGACAAACATCATGGTACTTCCGAACATCAGAGTGCAGATAAAAAGGATCATAACTCTCTGATCTTTCATTTTGCTGGCAATAATCGGACAACAGAACGTAACAGGAATCATCGTAATCTGAATCACAAAAAATACCCAGCCGGAACTTTCTCCCTGCATATGAAAATCAGCAAGAAATGAAGGCAGCCATGCTACCAGACAATAATAAAATAAAGACTGCAGCCCCATAAAAATACTGATATTCCATGCCTGAGCAGATCTGAACATATTAAAATCTGAAGTACTGAGTGCCGTTTTGGGCTGATCAGGATTTCTTTTATTGAGAATGAGTTCCAATGATAAAACCAGAAAGCCCAATGCTGCGATCACCAGCCATATTCCCAGGGAGCCTTTCCATCCGAATCCTGTCCATTCTCCGATTTTCACGCTAAACCCCGAAGCCAGAGCTGCCGTAAGATTCATAGATACAGCAAAAATCCCTGTCATGAGGCCAATCTGTTTCGGAAAATTATTTTTAACATATCCAGGAGTAACTACATTACCAATGCATATTCCCAAGCCAATGAAGATAGAACCTAAAAATAAAAGCCAAAGAGATCCGCTGATTCTTAAAAATAAACCAAAGCTTAAAATAATCAGAGAATACATCAGCAGTTTACTGATCCCGAACTTATTGGAAAATCTGCTGACCAGCACAGAACAGGCTGCAAACATAAACAGTGGAATAGAAGTCAGTAAACTCACCTGAAAATTGTCCAGATTTAAGGCATCTCTTACTTCTCCCAACACAGGCGCAACTGCAACAATCGGGGAACGGAGATTGCTGGAAATCAATATAACGACCAGAACATTAATGATTAATAAAACATACGAAGCATTCTTTTTTACTTCATTCTTCATCATAATTAAACTTTTGTGCAAAATTAGCTTAGTAATTTTGTTTAATTTTGCCAAAATTTTAACCTAAAACGACATGAACGTGAACGACAGCATAAAAATAGATGAACTGAAGAAACCTTATTTCGTCTGGTTTGAAGAAAACTGGGTTCACGATGATGTATTTCACCACCATCAGAAAGGCCAACTGGTCTATGTGGAAAGCGGCTTCCAGTATATCACTATTGAGGAAAAAATCTATCTTCTTCCGCAGAATCACGCTGTATGGATTCCCCCGAATGCTATTCACAAAACGAATTCACATTCTGAAAAAATAAAATTGATGATCATGTTTGCAGATATCAGTACGGATAATCCTTTCTATCATGAGATCAATGTATTTTCCGTCCCTCCGGTTTTAAAAGAAATGATCAAATATTCCGAGAAATGGTCAAAGCTGATGAATTCAGATCATGATGAAAACATTTTTCTGAAAGCACTGTTTAACGAACTTCCAAGGTTTGTAGAGCATTCACTGACCCTTCACATCAGTCTTCCGAAAGACAAACGCCTTACCAAAGTCATAGAACATCTTCACAGCCATTACCGGAATGAAATCAAGATGGAAGATCTCAGTGACACAGCTCTTCTTTCTTTCCGTACACTGGAACGAATTTTCAAAAAAGAAACAGGACTTACTTTAAGCAAATACCAGCAGATGCTTCGCATCATTAAAAGTCTGGAATTTTTAAGCTCGGGCACTCTTACGGTTTCAGAAACGGCCTATGAAGTAGGGTATAAGAGTGTTCAGGCATTCACCAGAAGTTTTCAGGCTGTGATGCAGTTCAGGCCCACTGATTTCATTAAGACCATTCAATAAGCTTCAAAAAGCATTTAAAGCAGTTCAATATTCGATAAAAAAGGGAATTATTAACATTATAAAACTTCACACATTCCTTTATGTAAAAGCAATTAGCGATATTAAAAAAAGAAATATTTCACATTTCAATTATTTTTCCACTTCAATAGCCAATATTCGTTTATGATACAATTGAAAACAAAAAGGTCTCCATAAGTGGAGACCTTAAAAAAACACAAATGATGAAAAAAAATTATTTCGATTCACAAATATAAACAAAAATCATATTATGCAAAACATCGTAAGCTCATTTTTTTTAAAAATTATTTATTTTAAGTAAAAGTAATTATTTCCTAATTGTTTTTTATTTTCTTTAGGATTTATGAATTGACAATATAAATACACAGCCTGCAAAATATAATTCGCTGTTATATGAATTGTATGCCTGTTTTCTAACCAAAATAAGGAATTGCAAAAAGAAAAATGACCGCCGGAAAATAGATTATTTAAGTCCATAATCAAACAGGCGTTTACCTTTTTTGTGACCCTGCTCATAAAATTCAGAATAGATTTTGGATTAAATTGCTTAAAAACCTTATCATATGAGTCCAAAGATATTCAAAGGTGTTCCTGCACAAAAGTCCGGAGGTTTCCATGATACGGAAAGCAGAAAAGTATACAGGCAGGATTTGATTCCGCTGAAATTTACCATATTAAAAGAAAGATTTTTCTCAGTGAATCAATGGGAAAGTTATAGCGGTAAAGCATTCGCAGCATTTAAATTGTATGATTCTGATGGTAATGCGGTCAACAGGGAACCTCAGAAAGGAGATTTTATCCGGATTGACATTCCGGGGCCGGGAGAACCTGAAGCCAAAGGATATGACTGGGTAGAAGTTACAGATATTTGTTTCTATCAGGACACCTTTTCTGAAAGTATATCCATGACCTGCAGACCTTCCATAAATCCCCAGGATAAAAAAAACCGCCATATTGCTCATTTCTACGGTTCCGCAGCTACTTCTACCTTCATGATATCCAGAAGCCTTGATCATCTGAAAGCAGCAGTATACGGACGAAATGAAAGGCCAAATTTCAATGCAAAATTCCTTGATGTAATAAGAAATCTTTTCATTGCCATTCCCGGAATGTTTGGAGTTGCCAAAATACAATGGAAACAGCTTACCGATGGTTTTTTAGATTTTGATTAAAACCCTGTCCCTTTTTTGATCTAGATCAAAGTTTTGTGTTAGCTGTTCGGGGACCTTTGCACCCGAATATTTTAAACAAAATTTATGAGTACAACATTAGAAAAGGGGCAGACTATTAATTTCTACCAGGTGACCGCTCCGATTATTATTTCGGTATTTGGAGTTTACCTGACGATAGGAATTGCTTTGGGGGTACTTCCCAGGTTTGTTCAGAGCAGCTTAGGTTTTGACAGTATAATGGTGGGACTTGTTATTGGCCTTCAGTCCTTGTCAACACTTTTAACGCGGGCCTATTCCGGCAAAATCACAGATACAAAAGGAGCCAAGAAAAGAAAAATGTCCGGTGTGATACTGGCTGTGATTGCCGGAGCAGTTTATGTACTGGCTGTATTATTTCAGGCTCATCCACTGCTGGCACTTGCCTTTCTTTTACTGGCAAGAATTATTCATGGGGTAGGTGAAAGTTTTCTGGTTACAGGAGCATTAACCTGGGGAATAGGTCTCGTGGGACATTGCAGCTCAGGGAAAGTAATGACGTGGAACGGTATTGCTATGTATGCGGGAATTGCAATTGGAGCACCTATCAGCATCTGGCTAAGCAAAGAATATGATATTCTGCCTGCTTTTGTCCTTATTGCCTTACTTCCGGTGATAAGCTGGCTTTCCACCGCCAATCTTCCCTCTATTCCTGTAGATAAAGAGCATGTACGAACTCCTTTCTATAAGGTAATTAGTGCTATATCCGGACAGGGACTGAGTCTTGCTTTTTCATCAATGGCTTTTGGATGTATTGCTTCTTTTATTGCTTTATTTTTCTCACAGAAAAACTGGGGTGATGCTTCACTTGCCTTTATGATCTTCGGGGCATGCTATGTTCTGACCAGAATTCTATTTGCTTCTTTTCCAGATAAATACGGAGGTTTTACGATTGCTTTACTTTCTCTGATCATTGAAGTAGCAGGACAGCTGCTGATCTGGACGTCTGCATCCAAAATATTGGCCATTATCGGATGTGGATTGACGGGTGTTGGGTTTTCATTGGTTTTTCCAGCTCTGGGAGTGCTTGCAATCCAAAAAGTAAAACTCCAGATGAGAGGAACAGCATTGGGGGCGTATGTGGCTTTCGTTGACCTTTCACTAGGGCTGGCAGGACCTGTTGCAGGATTAATCGCAGGCTGGTTTGATTATCAGGCGGTGTATCTTTTCGGGGGCATCAGCTGTATAGTGTCTATCGTGATTCTACTAATTAATAAAAAATAAGAATGGAAAACTCTGTAATTGCTCAGGCAGAGCAGACAAAGAAAATACGCTCTGCATTTATCGTTAAAAACAAACAATATCTTACGCCTCACCTTATCCGTGTGGTATTTAAAATAAATGATAACCAGGCTGAATTATTAGTTAATGTACGCTCCGGTTCAAACAATAAAATATTTATACCGGCTGAAGAGGGAAGTGCTTCTATTATCAGAACCTATACCAACAGAAAAATTGATCTGGAAAAGCGCGAATTAATTATAGATTTCGTTGCCCATGGTGATAACGGACCTGCTTCTGCCTGGGCACTGAGAGCCAATCCGGGTGATATACTGGAAATAGGGATGAAAGAAAGTACAAGACCTTTAGTTCCTGATGCTGATTTTTATCTGCTGGCAGGGGATGCTACAGCGTTACCGGTCATCAGTGCCATAGCAGAACAGCTTCCGTCTTATGTAACAGCAAAGATAATATTGGAAGTTGCAGGCAGGGAAGATGAGCTTATTCTGTGTTCCGCCGCAGATATTTCGGTGGAATGGCTTCACAATCCTCATCCTGAAAACGGAAGTCAGCTTTCAGAAACAGTTAAATCTTTTCGGTTTCCACCTGGCGTTCTGAAAGAATATGTTTATATCGCAGCAGAATATACAACGGTGCAGGAACTTCGCACCTATTTTAAAACAAATCTGAAATGGGACACCCATGCCATGTATGCCTGTTCCTATTGGAGAGCAGGGCAGGCGGAAGGGAAATCGTCCGAAAGCACATAAGAAGCCGGAACAGCAGTAATTTTTTAATATATTTATTGCTAAATTTGCTGTGACTGATTTAAATAAATGGAAGACGTATTAGTTTCATATATTAAAAGCAAAATATCAATAACAGATGAAGAATTGAAAGTTATTCTTTCTTATTTCAAACCTGTCAAATTAAAGAAGAACGAGCTTCTCGTTACCAATGTTCACTCTCCTAAGAAAACATTCTTTGTTGTAAAAGGCTGTTTACGGATATTTTATATTAATAAGGAGGGACAGGATTCTACAAGATATTTTGCTTTTGAAAATCAGTTTGCCACAGCACTTCATACCTTTATTACTTCAGAACCTTCGGATGAGCTTCTTCAGGCTGTAGAAGATTCGGAGGTATACTATATTACCCACCAGGATTTTTATCATTTACTGGACATTATTCCTCAGTGGGAAAAATTTTACAGAATTTATATTGAAATTGCCTGTATTGCCAACACAAAAAGACTGATGTCTTTTATGGTGCAGGATGCTCTTGAAAAATACAAACAGCTACTGGAAGAAAATCCGATTATTGTACGCCGGCTTTCTAATAAAATGGTGGCTTCCTATCTAAATATTTCACAGGAAACACTGAGCAGACTGAAATCCAGAATTTAATTTTTGTTTGGTGAATCTAACATTATTTGGAATAACTATTATTTATTTAAACCATTTTTAAACTGGATTAAATTCTCAAAAATTTAATACTACAGCCTTCTCAGGAAAAATTTAAGCCTTATATTTGCACCAATGTTAAAATGGTTCTCCATATTATGCTCAATGATGTATGTGCTGGCTACCACCAATGCGGGGGAAGTACTGAAGGTGCCTATGTTTGTTGAACATTTCATGGAATACCATGGGAGTCTTTCAGAATTTGTCATGGAACATTATGATAACCACAAGCAGGATTCTGACTGGGATACAGACCAGAAGCTGCCGTTTATCAATCCTCCTATTGTACTGACTGTACATGCCCAGCTTCCGGAACTGACATTTGAAATAAAAAAAACTAAGGAGATTACGGTTTCAAAGAAAACCAGTATCTATAAGGAAAAAGATTTTTCCCATCAGTACCTTTCTCAGATTTTCCAGCCTCCGCGGCTTTCTTAATTGATTCTATACTGAAATTGCTTTAGTCTTAAAGCAGTCCATTTATTATTACATATCAATTTAACCTGTTGTGCATGATAACGTTGTTTATGATGTATTACTAACTTTATTTTCTTAAGATATAATGATGAGGCCGGAAGGTTTTCAGTCGCTGTCTGTGAATAAATAAAGACTTCATTCAGGAACGTTTTGCCTCCGGGTTATCCATTAATAGTTTTTTCATGTTAAATAAAATTATTGAGTTTTCTGTAAAGAATAAACTCATCGTTGCTCTGTTTACAGTGGGGCTTGTACTTTTTGGGATCTACGAAACCACGAAACTTCCTATTGATGCTCAGCCGGATATCACCAATAATCAGGTTCAGATCATTACAACGGCGCCTTCTTACGGTGCGGCAGATATAGAACGGCTTGTTACGTTTCCTATTGAACAGGCTACCAGCAATATCAGCGGAATTACAGAGCTGAGAAGCTTTTCACGTTTCGGACTTTCATTAGTGACTGTAGTTTTTGATGATAATACCGATGTGTATTGGGCCGTCAGCAGGTTCAGGAACGTTTACAGCTTGTTCAGGATAATATCCCGGCAGGAATTGGCAAGCCGGAATTAGGACCTATTTCCACCGGGCTGGGAGAAATTTTCCAGTATGTGGTAAGAGCCAAAAAAGGCTATGAAAATATATATGACGAAACGGAACTTAGGACAATCCAGGACTGGGTGGTCAGAAGGCAGCTTCTTGGGACCAAAGGAGTGGCAGATGTCAGCAGTTTCGGAGGAAAACTGAAACAGTACGAAATTGCCATTAATCCCAATCAGCTTCAGGCATTTAATATCAATATCAATGATGTTTTTGCTGCTCTGGAGAAAAACAACCAGAATACGGGAGGAGCTTATATTGAAAAGAAGGAAACAGTTTTGTTCATCCGAAGTGAGGGGCTTCTGGGAAGTACGGAAGATATCGGGAACATTCAGGTAGCGGAAACCCGGGAAGGCATTCCAGTGCATATCAAAGATGTAGCCTCCGTAAAGATCGGTTATGCGACAAGGTATGGTGCTATGACCTATAATGATACCGGAGAAGTATCCGGAGCTATCGTTCTGATGCTGAAAGGGGAGAATGCCAATGTTGTGATCGGAAATATTAAAGAAAGACTGGAAAAAATTCAGGAATCATTACCGGAAGGAGTCGTCATTGAGCCTTTCCTTGACCGTGCCAAAATGGTAAACAATACAATCAGTACGGTAAAAACAAACCTGATGGAAGGTGCACTGATCGTGGTTTTCATTCTTGTCTTATTTTTAGGAAACTTCAGGGCAGGATTACTGGTAGCTTCTGTAATTCCTTTGGCTATGCTTTTCGCCATTATCATGATGAACATCTTTGGTGTGGGAGGGAACCTGATGAGCCTTGGAGCACTTGATTTCGGGCTTATCGTAGATGGAGCCGTCATCATCGTAGAAGCAGTGCTGCACCAGCTCGCCCACAAAAAACATTTCGGGAAAGACAATATGCTCAGCAAAAAGGAAATGGATGACCAGGTTTCAGGCTCGGCTACCAGGATGGTTAACAGTGCTGTTTTCGGACAGATCATTATTTTAATTGTATATCTTCCGATTTTTACACTTCAGGGGATTGAAGGAAAGATGTTCAAGCCTATGGCACAGAAGGTTGCTTTTGCGCTGATCGGTGCATTTATACTTTCTCTCACTTATATTCCGATGATGAGTTCTTTGGTATTAAGCAGAAAAAAGAAAGAAAAAGAAAACATTTCAGACCGTGTCATGGGTAAAGTGGAAACAGGCCACCAAAAGCTCCTGATGAAAACACTTAAATACAGAAAAACAATAATCCTGAGCGTGCTGATCCTTTTTGCAGGTGCCGTTTTTACCCTTTCCAGAATGGGAGGAGAGTTTATTCCGTCATTGGAAGAAGGTGACTTTGCCGTTGAAATGAGAATCCTCCAGGGAAGCAACATCAACGAAACAAAAAAAGCAACTACGCAGGCCGGGCACATCCTTTTAACACAGTTTCCCGAAGTGGAAAAAGTAGTGACCAAAATCGGTAGTGCTGAAATTCCCACAGAGCCTATGCCCATGGATGCCGGGGATATTATCATTGTTTTAAAGCCTAAAAAGGAATGGACCTCTGCCAAAACATTTCCGGAGCTTTCTGATAAAATGAGTAAAGCATTAAGCGTTATTCCGGGATTGACAACCAGCTTCCAGTTTCCTGTACAAATGCGTTTCAATGAGCTGATGACGGGAGCAAGACAGGATGTGGTTTGCAAGATTTATGGTGAAGATCTGGACAGCCTTGCTTTGTATGCAAAAAAGATGGGAAGCATCATCAATACAGTGAAAGGTGCCCAGGATCTTTATATTGAACCAGTGGTAGGCGCTCCACAGGTTGTTATTGATTATAACCGTTCTGAACTGTCCCGTTATAATATTTCAGTGGCAGATATCAACAGGGTGATCAACATGGCTTTTGCAGGCCAGACCGCAGGCGCTTTATATGAAGGTGAGAAGAAGTTTGATATTGTTGTCCGAATGGATAATGAACATAAAAAAGATATTACAAGCATTCAAAATCTTCTGGTTCCTACCACTTCCGGGGAACAGATTCCTTTATCACAGCTGGCTAAAGTAGAACTTAAAAACAGTCCGAACCAGATTCAGAGGGAAGATACAAAAAGGAGAATCATTGTAGGTTTTAATGTAAGAGGAAGAGATGTTCAGAGCATTGTGGAAGAACTTCAGCAAAAAGCAGGCAAAAGCCTCAAACTGTCACCCGGATATACCGTTTCATATGGAGGCGCTTTTGAAAATCTGAATGAAGCTAAAGCCAGACTTGAAGTGGCTGTTCCTATTTCATTAGTAATGATTTTCCTTTTATTATTCTTTGCCTTCGGTTCTGTAAAACACAGCTTACTGATCTACACCGCCATTCCGTTGTCTGCCATCGGAGGAGTTTATTTTCTGGCATTGAGAAGGATGCCTTTCAGCATCAGTGCAGGCGTGGGATTCATTGCGTTATTCGGAGTTGCAGTGCTTAATGGAATTGTTTTGATATCAGAGTTTAACCGATTGAAAAAGAACGGAATAACCAACACCAGCAGAATTGTACTGATGGGAACAAAAATCAGGCTTCGCCCGGTTTTGATGACAGCTTTTGTAGCTTCTTTAGGGGTCCTTCCTATGGCCATCAGCAATGGTGCGGGAGCGGAAGTACAGAGACCTTTGGCAACCGTAGTAATCGGAGGTTTGATGCTTGCAACCCTTTTAACCTTGTTTGTACTCCCTATTCTGTACGTCCTTTTTGAACATATTAATAAAAATAAAATGAAATTCTCTAAAAAATCCAACTATAAAAAACTGTCTGTTTTCTTACTGATGATCACCTTTGGAAGTTATCAGGCCCAGGAAAATATTACTTACGACCAGGCTTTGGAAAAAGCATACCTGCAAAATGGCACTCTTAAAAACTCAAAATTAGTATCAGATTATCAGGAAAAGCTGAAAGCCAGCTATCTGGATATTCCACAGCTCGAAGTTACCGGAGGGTTTGGGCAGATTCAGGGTGAGGAAACCGATAATTCATTCGGAATTTCTCAACGATTCAGCTTTCCGACAGTATATTCAAAAAGGAAGCAGATGCTGGATACCGAATGGTCTGCCAGTATTATCAATCAGAATCTGACAAAGGCACAGCTTACCAAGGAAGTGACAGATGTTTTCTACAGAATATTGGTCCTTCAGGAAAAGAAAAAAGTGCTGGAATACATCAGCCAGCTGTACAGTAATTTTGCCGATAAAGCAGGATTAAGATTAAAAAAAGGAGAAGCCAATATCCTGGAAGAATCCACAGCAGAAATCCAGAAAGAACAGGTAAAAGTTCAGCTGAATACTCTTGAAAATGATCTGAACATAGCAAAACTTCAGCTTCAACTGTTACTTCAATCCGAAATGCCTTACCAACCCATAGCTGATAAACCAACGATAAATATGGGTCTTCAGATCTCTGAAGAAATGGTAAAGCAGCATCCGGAGCTACAGTATCTGCAGCAACAGATCAAAGTAGGAGAAGCAGAAGTACAGCTGGAAAAAAGCAGACTGCTTCCTGATCTCCTTGTGGGATATACCAACCAGAGTATGAAAAATATCAATAATAACCGTTTCAACTCCGTTCAGGTGGGTGTAGGAATTCCTTTATTTACAAAAGGACAAAGAGCTTTGGCAAAAGCAGCACAGGCAAAAATTGCCATCTCCGAAAACCAGTACAGAAGAAAAGAAATTGAGCTTAAAAACAGGTTAAACCAACAGCTGGCCAATTATATGAATCAACAGCGGATCATTGAAAATTATGAACAAAAACAGCTTCCAAAATCTGAAACGATTTTAAAAACAGCGCAGAAACAGATGGAAGTGGGGGAAATTGATTACCTGAATTGGGTAATCCTCGTGAACCAGGCCGTAAAAACCAAAGCAGATTATATTGACCAGCTGGAAAAGCTTAATCAGACCGGAGCAGAACTTCAATTCTTAATTTCAAAATAATAACGTCATGCATTTCAAGAATATATCTCTATACAGCCTTGCTCTAACCCTCACTTTATCTTCATGCTCAGGAAAGAAAGAGGAAGAAAAAACGGTTTACGAAAACACAAAATTCGCTAAAAACAATGAAAATACAGTCCATCTTACTGAAAAACAGATTCAGTCTGTAGGATTGACAACCACCACGGTTCAGGACAGAAATATGGAAAAGCTCGTGAGACTGAATGGGAAAGCAGAAATTGCACCATCTCACATCAGTTTGGTTTCCAGTATTATGGGAGGGCATATCAAGTCTATCAATGTAATTAATGGAAGTCATTTCAGCAAAGGACGGGTGCTTGCTGTGGTAGAGGATCCGCAGTTTATACAGCTCCAGCAGGATTATCTGGTGACAAAAGCTCAGCTCGAAGCGGCAAGACTGAATTATAACCGCCAGAAAGATCTCAATACCAGCAAAGCCAGCAGTGATAAAACGATGCAGACCGCTCAGGCAGAATATTCTACTCTGAATGCTACGTTAAAAGGTCTTGAGGAAAAGCTCAGAATCATTGGAATTAATGCCAAGGGGCTGAGTACAGGAAATATCAGAAGCAAGATTAATATCTATGCTCCGTTTACGGGTTTTGTGAGCAAAATTCTTGTGAATAACGGACAATATATCAACCCGTCAGATACTTTATTTGAGCTGATTAATCCGGCCGGATTATTGTTAGAATTAAAGGTTTTTGAAAATGATGTAAATGATGTAAAAGTCGGGCAGGAAATTCTGGTCTACAACAATCAGAATCCGGGCGTTAAGTCAAATGCAAAGATTATCAGTGTAGTTCCAAGCATCGAAAACGGAGGTTCGGCAACTGCGGTAGCCAGATTATCATCTGTAAATACTGAATTTGTAAAAGGCATGTACGTGAATGCCGAAGTCAATATCAGCAGCCGCTATACCCAGGGACTTCCCAACGAAGCAGTAGTTTCTTTTGAAAACAAAAATTATGTTTTTGAAGATCTTGGAAAATCCAGTTATAAAATGATTCCTGTAGCAGTCGGAATTTCAGATGATCAGTTTACGGAAATCTTAAAAGCTGATGTCTTAAAGGATAAGAAAATTGTACAGAAAGGAGCTTACAGCCTTCTGATGATGCTTAAAAACAAAGCGGAATAATTAAAGTGAAACCACAAAAGTCACAAAAGCTTTTATTTTGAAACACTTTAGTACACTTAACCAAGCTGAAATAATGAAGCTGAAAATTTCCATAAGCGAAAATCAAAGATTTTCAAAAACTTAGGTGTACTTATATGTTTAAGTAAGCTTCTTATGAAAAATTTAAGTGTAAAAAACTTTTGTGACTTTTACGGTTAAAATAAAACATACAAGAAGAAAAGATCAGTTGGATAACTGATCTTTTTATTTGACCAAATTGAAAAAAAATGATATTTGACATGTTTTTTCACATACAAAGTATTATTTAATGCATAATTCATTTTAAAATAATATTTTTATAGTAGTGAATAGTTGTAAAGGATTTTTAGATAAAATAAAAGAACTTTTATCAAAACTTTATGACAAAAAAACCTTTGCACAATTTCCATATTCCGGTAATGGGACTGGCTTATACAATAGACAGCCCGATTCGTGTTGCGCAGTATGGAATATCTTCTGTGATCTCCATCATTGATGATGAAATCCTTGAGAAGATGAAGAACTTTTACAATAAAAAGTTCAATCTTGACTATTTCGGTATCTCTGCAAAAACAGAAGATTACAGAGCCAGAAGAATTACAGCCTATCTGGATATGGTGGATGATATCGTGAATGAAAAATTTGAATCTTTCAAACAGGAAATCAGCAGAAATAAAGAGGCATTGAAAGACTTTATGGCTATGCTTCCCAATACTTCAGACCTCAAAAACAGCCTTCAAAGCCTTATCCATCAGAAAGACAACTGGAGTTCCCAGATTAAAAGTTTCATTGAATCCAATTTAAATCCCGGAAGTATTGATGTCAATATCATGACGAAAGTAGATAAAGATAATTATCATCAGAATGAACAGCTTCCGGTCATGTATAACGACGCTCACGCTTCTCTTCGCGGGTTTGCCAAAAGCAAGCTTTCATCATCGGTCGTACTTTCTGCTGGAATGAATCCTCGCCTATATAGCTACATGGAAGAATTTGAAGATTTTTTCCCGGATAAAAACGGAAAGATCAAAAAGAAAATCATTCTTAAAGTGAGTGACTTCCGTTCTGCCATGATCCAGGGAAATTTCCTGGCCAAAAAAGGATTGTGGGTTTCAGAATACAGGATAGAATCCGGACTGAATTGCGGAGGCCATGCCTTTGCTACCGAAGGGATGCTTCTCGGACCGATTATGGAAGAATTCAGGCAGAAAAAAAACGATCTTATACAATCCGCCCATTCCTTAATGGCAGCAGCTCTGGAGCAAAAAGGAAAACCTGTGGTGTCTGAGCCTTTAGAAATGAAAATTACCGTTCAGGGTGGAGTAGGAACATCCGAGGAACATGAGTTCTTATTAACCAATTATAATGTTGACAGCGTAGGTTGGGGATCACCCTTTTTACTGGTACCTGAAGCTACTTCTGTAGATTCCGAAACCCGTAATCTGCTTGTACAATCAAAAGAACAGGATTTCTATCTGAGCAATATTTCGCCATTGGGAGTACCTTTCAACACCGTAAAAGGAACTTCTAATGAAAAACTGAAATATGAAAAAGAATCAAAAGGCAAATATGGAAGTTCATGTCCTAAAAAGCTGCTCGCTTTGAGTAAAGAATTTTCTCCGGAAGGAACCTGCACAGCTTCCAGAAAGTATCAGGATATCAAACTGAAAGAACTTTATAGTGAAAAAGAAACGCTGACAGAGGCGGAATTTGAAAAAAGAAAGGCTGCAATCACATAAAGCCTGTCTGTGTGTGGGACTTGTGAATGCCGCTTATATGGAACAAAACCTTGAAATCAAAGGCGAAAAGCAAGGTGTTGTGATATGTCCCGGACCCAATATTGCCTTTTTTGATAAGGAAGTGTCTCTTTCAGACATGGTAAAACATATTTATGGGAATACCAATATTCTTCCGGATAACTACCGTCCAAATATGTTCATCAACGAATTGAAAATGTACGTGGATTATCTGAGAAAGGAAATTACAGATTCATCATTACAGATCACCCATTCACAAACCAGGAAATGGAATACTTTCAGGAAAAATCTACTCGAAGGTATAGATTATTATCATGATCTTTTTACAAACTCTTCATATTTCAGAAATGAATTATCTGTGATCAATCTTCAGCTGGAAGAATACAAACTTCAGCTTATAGCCATTGAGATTCCACAGGTTGAAAAATAACTATAGTGAGAATATTTTTGTTGGAAAAACGCAAAGGCGCAAAGATTAGTGAAATTATCAGGCAATTTAAGGCACAGAAAAATCAAAGATTTTCAGCAAGTGTATATCTGATTTCTGCGATACACAATTTTTATTGGAGATAAAATCTCTGCGGCTTAGATTTTTTGCGCTCTTGCGTTTTCCAACATTTTTACTTTTAATCAAAAAAAAAACTCAGTAACCATCAGTATTCTCATTTATAATAACTATAGCAGAAATGGCTATTTTAAATATTCTCAGGGCTTAATATTCCCTACCTTAGAAGTCATTTAGTAAAATTATTTTTATGGAAAAAAGAAAGATCAAAAACACTGATTTAACGATTGCACCAATTAATTTCGGAGGAAATGTTTTTGGATGGACACTGGATGAGAAACAGTCATTTGATATACTGGACCGTTTTACGGAAGCAGGATTCAACTTTATAGATACAGCAGATACATATTCATGGTGGGTAAACGGGAAAGGCGGACAATCTGAAGAAATCATCGGAAAGTGGATGAAAAGCCGTAACAACCGTAACAATATTGTTTTGGCAACAAAAGTAGGTTCACAAACAAAAGAACATGGCTTTGATATCAGCAGAAAGCATATCTTAAAATCTGTAGATGAGTCGCTGCTAAGACTTCAGACTGATCATATTGATCTCTATTATACCCATTTTGATGACGATACCACTCCGGTAGAAGAAACGCTGTCCGCTTATGATGAGATTATTAAAGCAGGAAAAGTACGGTATATTGCAGCTTCCAATCTATCGCCGGAACGTCTGAAAGCATCATTTGACGCGGCAGAAAAGAATAATCTTCCTAAATATGTTGCATTGCAGCCTCATTATAACCTGATGGAAAGAGAAGGTTTTGAGCAAAATTATGCACCTTTGGCGGAACAGTTTGATTTAAGCGTATTTCCATATTGGTCTCTCGCAGCAGGCTTTTTAACGGGTAAATACCGTAATGAGGCAGATCTTGCAAAAAGTGCGAGAGGTGAAGGCGTAAGAAAATATTTAAATGATAAAGGACTTGAGGTTTTAAAGGCTTTGGACCAGGTAAGTGCCAAGCATAATACCACCCAGGGAACCGTTTCTCTGGCATGGCTGTTATCGAATCCATTGATCACGGCACCTATTGTAAGTGCTACGAGTGCATCCCAGCTGGAAACAGTATTCAATGCGCCAAAACTTGTTTTGGATCAGGAAGATATTGATCTGCTCAATAACGCAAGCAACTAATTTTTTCGACTTTCATTATAGATTAAACAGAAATCCGTTCAATTGCTGAACGGATTTTCTTTTTATTCGACGATGCTGACCACCCCGTCAAAAATTCTTTGAATTTTCGCCACCCCTCCGGAGGAGGGGAATTGAGTTCTTCAGTTGTCCTATTGTAGGTCAATACCTAATCAGAGTATTCTTTCAGAAGCTGTCTGTAGCTCATCAATATGGATGATTTTGAAATAAATCCTATAAAATCATTATTTTCACTCACTACCGGAAGATTCCAGACACCGGTATCATCAAAAGTCTGGAGAATATCCAGTGGTTTATTTTCGCGGTGAAGAACTGCCGGCGGTGCTTTCATGATCTGGGTAACCGATTGGGAAGTTTCTATTTCTTTGTTAAAGAGATAAGGTCTTATATCATCAAGAGTAAGCACTCCCTTGAGCTTTCTGTTATCATCTACAACAGCGAAAATATTTTTATCTCCGTTTTTAACCATTTCAAACAGTTCCGTAACAGAAGCGTTCTGATTGATGGTCTGAGAGTATTGATCAATAAAATCCTCCGTTCTTAAAGCAAAGAGCAGGTTTTTATCATGTTTATTGGTAAAGATTTTTCCCTGATCTGCCAAAGATTTCAGTTCCGGGGAAATCGGGGAGAACCATTTGGCAATAAGATAAGATATCACGGAAACAATCATCAGCGGGATAAACAAATCATACCCAAAACTGGATTCAGCGATCAGAAATATTGCAGTAAGCGGGGCATACAGTACACCGCTCATCGCTCCGGCCATTCCTACCAGAACAAGATTGGTAACAGGAACATCTGTAAATCCCAGATGCTGGCACACCAGTGCAAACAAATACCCTAAAGTTCCGCCTGCAAAAAGAGACGGGGCAAAATTTCCTCCGTTTCCACCACTGAATATGGTAAAGGAAGTAGCAAAAGCTTTTAAAAGCAGAACCAGAACTAAAAATATGATAATCGTCCAGTCCCCGATTTCAAAATATCTGAAAAAACTGTTTTCAATAATAGAGTAGGTATTCCCGTTGGTAAAGGCTTTCACAGTTTCATACCCTTCCCCGAACAAAGGAGGAAAAAGAACACACAAAAGCGAAAGAACAGCGCCTCCAAACATCGCTTTGCGCATTCTTGAAAGCTGAAGTCCTTTTATGAAATGTTCCACTTTTTGAGAAATAACCACAAAATAACGGGCATATAAACCTGTAACAATCCCTAAGATAAGATAATAGGGAACATTTTTATAATTAAAGGCATCTCTGGTATAAAACCTGAAAAGCACGTCTTCCTGAAGTAAAATTCTTGACAAAAGACTTCCGCAGACTGCTGCTACCACCAAAGGAATAAAGTCTGTAAAAACCACTCCGGTCAGAAGAATTTCAAAGGCAAACATAATCCCCGCAATAGGTGCATTGAATGCTGAAGCAATCCCGGCAGTAGCACCGGCGGCCAGTAACAAAGTACGTTCTTTATAACTTAGCCTGTAGGTTTGCGCATAGTTTGAACCAATAGCAGCTCCGGTCACGGCAATAGGACTTTCCAGTCCGGCAGATCCACCTAATCCTACAGTTACCGCACTCTGTATCACCTGGGAATACATTTTAACGGAAGCCACAATGCTGGAATTCTGTGCAATCTCATACAAAATAGCTCCTATTCCTTTACGGTCCTGTCCTTTGAAAAGTGTCAGAACAATCATGGTAGTCAGAACAATCCCTAAAAAAGGGAAAACGATATAGAATAAAATCTGATATTCAAAATGTACCTTATTGGTAATAAAATAATGAATATTGTGTACCAGAGTTTTCAGGATCACCCCTGCAAGACCGGCCGTACAGCCTACAAGAATCCCGGAAAGCACAAGAAACTGGTTTCTGCTCAGTCTGTTGTTCAGCCAATGCAGAATAAGCTCATAACTGCGTGCTTTTTCCAATCCGTATTTCTGGAAATCTCTTTTAAATTTAAGGAAGCTCAGGTACTTTTTTTTGTTGTGAATTTTCACCTTGGAAACATTTTTATGCTGTTATGAAACAGATACAGCTCCGTAAATTTATGAAATATCTTACAAAAAACAGCTAAAAACAGCTTTTTCAACGTCTGTCATATCAATTTCCTCCCTGTTTATGATTATTCTGTCTTACCAGATTTTCCTGATAAAAGTAAGCCTGCAGCCATGGCCCCTATAATTCCGGCTCCTGCCCATAGCAAAGGCTTTTTAGGAAAAGAAAACAATGTTTTTCCATCTATTCCCATCTTCCCTTTGGAATGCTCTAAAACATTTCCTCCGGTTTTACTGTCTTTATTAGCGTTCTTCATCACCATACGCATCCCTGCTGAAGATACATACCGGATGACTCCGGGAACTATTTCATATAAATTTTTGAACACAATGGCAGACCAGTCCGGATAGATGACTTCTTTTGGATTTTTAGCGGCCTTTACAATTGCAGCAGCCAGTTCCCGGGGATCAAAAGAGGGTGGAGGGGTACTCAGTTTTATTCCTGAATAATTGGCAGCATGCTCTATTCCGGAAGATTTCTGAAAACCGGGATACAGCGCACAGATATGGATATCCGGAAAATCTGAGACCTCTCCCTGTAATGTTTCCACCATACCACGGACCCCGTATTTTGAGGCTGTATAGGCTGTTCCATACGGTGCCGGCATCCATCCGCCAATAGAAATATTATTAAGCAGTACTCCTTTTTTCTGCTTCTTAAAAACAGGAAGTACCGCATGAGCAGAATGCATATATCCGAGAAGATTTGTTTTAACAATCTGGTCTGTAACGTCTGCCGGAATTTCCTCAAATTTACCAAAGGC
Organism: Chryseobacterium sp.; assembly: GCF_041914225.1. Lineage (GTDB taxonomy): Bacteria > Bacteroidota > Bacteroidia > Flavobacteriales > Weeksellaceae > Chryseobacterium. Next base: position 69,647 of record NZ_JAYSDT010000003.1, on the reverse strand, counting down.
CAGCACTCCGGCATTATTTACCCAATAATCAATCTTACCACTGAATTCAAGGGCTTCCCTGACAAGATTCTGAACATCTTCAGCTACGGAAGTATCTGTAGGTACTGCAATCACGGTAGCACCCAATTTTCTGCATAATTCTGCCGTATCTTTAAGTGCATCTTCACCTCTTGCTGCCAGAACAAGATCTGCACCCTGTTCTGCAAAAGCTTCTGCCGTGGCTTTACCAACTCCGCTTGAAGCTCCTGTAATAACCACTGTTTCTCCGAAAAAAGGAGGTCTTCTTTGATTTTTCATACTATAAGATTTAAGTGTTGGTATTTGTTATGTAGTTATCCGTTGCCTGTTGTATTTCTTTTCGGGAAAAGAATAAGCCTGATGGATGGATTGTTGGTGATAAATAAACGGAACCAGTCCACTGCCAGCTGAATTTTGTTTTTGAACCCTACAAGAGGAATAATGTGAATAAAAAGCCAGGTGAGCCAGGCGATAAATCCATTAAAGGAATGCTTCGGAAGATCCACTACAGCATTATATTTTGAAATGATAGCCATACTTCCTTTATCATTGTAATGAAACTGCTCCAGGACTTTTCCATCTTCGATGCGTTTGAAATTAGCGGCAAGATTTTTACCCTGCTGGATGGCAACCTGAGCCAGCTGAGGATGTCCCTTCGGATATTTTTCTTCTGAAAGCATCAGTGCAATGTCCCCCAATGCATAAATATTATTGGTTCCTCCCACTTTATTATAGGCATCCACCAAAATTCTCCTTCCTTTTCCGAGACTGTTTTCCGGTAATCCCGGAACTTCTTTTCCGATCACTCCGGATGTCCAGATCAGCGTCTCTGTCTCAATAATGTTTCCGTCGCTTAAAATGACTTTGTTATCTGTATAATCCTTTACAGAAACATTCAATAAAATTTTTACGCCTAATTCTTTCAGTTTTTCATAAGCTGTCTTCTGAGCCAGCTGGCTCATCGGGGAAAGGAGGGTAGGCAGTGCATCTATAAGATAAAGATTGGAAAGGCCTAACTTAATTTCCGGATATTCTTTCTGAGCAATATACCTTCCCATCTCTGCAAGCATTCCTGCCAATTCCACCCCTGTCGGGCCACCGCCTGCAATAACAATGTTCTGAAGCTTTTCGGCTTCCCTGATGTCTTTGTTTCGGGCAGCTTCTTCAAGGGTCAGCAGGATATGATTTCTCAGGTAAAGTGCTTCTTCGATATTTTTCATCGGCAGGGCACATTTTCTTACATTTTCCATTCCGAAAAAGTTGGATTCTGTTCCCAGTGCCAATACCAGATAATCATACCCCAGAGTACCGGTATCCGTATCTATTGTTTTATTTTCCGGGTTTACCCTAAGCAGGCTGCCCATATGAAATTTCACATTTTTATTGTTTGAAAACAGCTTTCTGAAAGGGTAGCTGATATTGGAAGCTTCTATAAAAGAAGTGGCCACCTGATAGATAAGGGGTGGAAAAAAATGATAATTATTCTTATCGACTAGCGTTATTTTGAACCGTTTATCATTTTTGAGAGATTTGATAAGGTTAATACCCGCAAATCCTCCTCCTACGATTAGAATATGCTTTTTTCATATGAAATAATTTATTGAAATGGTGTACTGTATTTCATTCAATAACAGGACCAAAGAAGTGATAAAAGAAACATTTAACATAATATTTAAAATATCAAAAGAAGCCTTATATCTTTACTCATTAAGGATTTCAAAAGTTCGGAATCGTTCTTTACTTTTAACGTTTCCATCATATCTGCACGATGTTTGCAGCCTTTTTATAACCAACACCATAAAATATTTCAATATGAAAACAGACATTTTAACAGAAAAACACCGACTGAGAATTGGTGGAGTAGCGATCGGAACTGCTTTCGAAAATATCACAGATGAACAGGCTCATGAAATTCTGCAGGCAGCATGGAATACAGGCATCAGATATTATGATACTTCTCCATGGTACGGATTGACGAAAAGTGAACGAAGATTTGGAAGTTTCCTGAAAGAACAGGAAAGAAATGATTTTGTTTTTTCGACCAAAGTGGGAAGACTTTTCCGTGAAGTGCCTGAAGCTCAAGTTCCGCCTACCATGTGGAAAAACCCATTGAATTATGATTTCCGCCATGATTATACTGCTGATGCTGTACAGAGATCAATTGAGGAAAGCCTGGAAAGAACCGGACTGAACCATATTGATATCGTTTATATCCATGATCTGTCTGAAGACCAGGTAGGAGACCGTTATCCCTACTTTCTGGAACAGGCCAGAAAGGGTGCTTTTAAGATTCTTTCCGAGCTTAGGGATCAGGGTGTCATAAAAGCCTGGGGAATGGGTGTCAATAAAATAGAACCTATCTTAGACTGTATTGAATCTGCTGATCCGGATATCTGTCTTTCTGCAACGCAATATTCTATCCTTGAGCATGAAGACGCTGTGGACCGTCTTCTTCCTGCTGTCAGAAAATCTGGTGTAAAACTGGTTTCAGGAGCAGGATACAATTCAGGATATGTGGCAGGAAGGGAACGTTACAATTATAAAGACGTTATACCGAAAGGAATGAGTGAAAAGCGGGAACGAATGACTTCCATTGCTGAAAAGTACAGTATAAGTCTTGTTGATGCGGCACTCCATTTTGTACTGGCAGCAGATGAGTTTGCATCCATTATCCCGGGAGCCAGCAAGCCTGAACAGGTAAAAGATAATGTGGATGCCCTCAACACGGCTATTCCTGCTGAATTCTGGAAAGAATTAAAAAGTGAAAGGCTGATCTATGAAAAAGCCCAGGTTCCGGAAGAAAAATAACAGGATAGAAAATCAAATAGCGTTAGGGAACGCAATGAAGAAAAGAGTTTTTGCATGTAAAAAATATTGAAGAAATAAGGATTTTATCAGAGATAAAATCCTTATTTGCATATCATACATATCTCTAAGAAAAGACATGGTAATCAGAAATTGAATTAACAGACGCATTATATTCAAAATTTCTTCAAAATTTAATGATAGCTTTATGGCATGAAAATCCTGATTGTTGAAGACGAAGCTGAGCTCGCCAAAAGTATTTCCGAATATCTGTCCGGAGAAAGCTATCTCTGTGAACATGCCGCTACATTTGATGAAGCTATGAATAAAACAGAGGCTTTTGACTATGACTGTATTTTGCTGGACATCATGCTTCCGGATGGGAACGGTCTGAAAATTCTGGAAGAATTAAAAAAACAGCAGAAACAGGACGGTGTCATTATTATTTCTGCCAAAAATGCTTTGGATGATAAAATTGAAGGCCTGAAACTGGGCGCCGATGATTATCTTACCAAACCTTTTCATCTTTCTGAGCTGATGGCAAGGGTATATTCTGTGATCCGCCGGAAACAGTTCAGCAGTTCCAACGTAGTGAAGCAAAATGAGCTTCAGATAGATCTGTTGGCTAAAACAGTGGCAGTAAATAATGAAACGATTTCATTAACGAAAAAAGAATTTGACCTTTTGATTTATTTTATCGGAAATAAAAATAAAGTGATCTCTAAAAGTACACTTGCAGAACACCTTTCCGGAGATCTGGCAGATATGCTTGATAATCATGATTTTGTCTACGCCCATGTAAAAAACCTTAAGAAAAAGCTGTATGATGCGGGATGCGGACATTATCTTAAAACGGTATACGGAACAGGGTATAAGTGGGAAAACTAAATAGTTTTAGTGATATCAGAAGCAGATTAAACTTTAAATCCCGAACTTTAAACATTGAATCCATCATTTTGAAGCCTCTATTAACAAAAACCACAAAGCCCTTTCTCATCTATGTACTTATTGTTCTGATGATAAGCATCCCTGTGTATTACTTTGTGGTAGATACCATCTGGAAAAGTGAGCTGGATGAGCATAACCAGATTATTATAGAGAAAACAGCTTATGAATTTAACCGGTTAAAGCTTTCCGATGGCGACATGGAAAAAAGTCTTGAATTATGGAATCACATTCAGCCTGAAACCAATATTGAAAAGATATCTCCCGGTAAGATCAGAAAAGATACAGTTTATACTTATGAAAAGCAGCTGCCTTTTATTTCAGAACAAAAAAAGGAACGTTACAGATGCCTTAAAAAAGTAGTTTACCTGCACAACAAACCCTATCTGTTTACCATACAAACGAACATTGAAGAATCCCATGAAACCATAGCTGTGATTGCGATGATCACGATATTCTTTTTTGTGGTTATTGTTGTCGGACTTTTATACCTGAACAGAAAGCTGTCCTCATCCATCTGGAAACCTTTCAGAGATACGTTGGATCAGTTGAAGACTTTTAATCTTAACAGTCAGAATAACATAGAATTTCCGGTTTCCGATACTTCAGAATTTGAAGAGCTTAATCAATCCCTTTACAAACTGATTGAACGAAATGTTTCTACTTATAAGGCCCAGAAAGAGTTCACCGAAAATGCATCTCATGAGCTGCAGACCCCGCTTGCCATTATTAAAAACAAACTGGATATTTTACTTCAGGATCAGGATCTCACTGAAAAGCAATACAGAATTGCAGAAGACATCAACAAAGCGCTTACAAGAAGTTCCCGTATCAATAAAAATCTTTTGCTTCTCGCTAAAATTGATAATAACCAGTTTGACCATTCGGAGACAATTTTCTTTGATCAGCTGCTTCATCAAAGTATTGAGATTCTTGAAGAGCATTTTGAACAAAAAAACATTTCAGCCGCAGAAAATATTTCAAATGATGTAAAAGTAAACGGGAACAGTATTCTGACAGAAATATTGATCAATAACCTCATCATCAACGCCATCCGTCATACTTCTCCGGGAGGTTCTGTTTCTATAGAATTAAATCAATCTTTTTTTGAAGTTTCCAATTCAGGAACCGAAAAACTGAATACAGAAGCACTGTTCAAAAGATTTTCTAAATTTTCAGCGGACAATAACGGAAGCGGCCTGGGACTGTCTATCATACACGAAATATGCAGGCTGCACCAATGGATGATCAGCTACAGATTTGAAAACGGCCTCCATATTTTTACCGTTAAATTTTAGTTAAAAAGATTTCCGTACCCAACAATTCAGAATTTCTTCTAAATCGGATTGCACCTTTGTATAAAATATACTGAGGTATTAACTGTATTTATGAATGATTTCAGAAACATTCCAGGCTTTTAGTTCTGCAGTATTCTTTATCCATTATAAAAGTACATCAGAATGAGAATATTTAATAAAGTTGCAGCGGTTACACTCCTTTTCTGGTTAATGAAAATTGTAGCCACTACATTGGGAGAAACACTGGGAGATTTTATTTCCATGACCTTGAATTTAGGATATACTGCGGGAATTCTGATCACCCTTGTATTTTTCATCGTTATTTTGTCTGTGCAGCTCAGTGTAAAAAAATATATTCCGGCAATTTACTGGATGGTGATCATAGGAACAACGACTTTAGGTACGGAAATCTCTGATTTTATAGACAGAACACTGAAAACAGGATATCTTACCGGGAGCCTCATTTTACTCTCCGGACTTTTGCTTTCTTTATTTTTATGGTATAAAAAATACGGAAACCTTGAAGTATATCCGATTTCTGAAAAAAATAAAGAATTGTATTACTGGACAGCAATATTGTTTTCCAATAGCCTGGGAACAGCTTTTGGGGATTTCCTGAGTGATAATCTGGGACTGGGATATATGACCGGAGCTCTGATTACCGGCCTGATTATTTTAGCTGTAGTCCTGCTTCATTATTTCACAAAAATCAATCATGTTCTCCTGTTCTGGATTGCTTTTGTTTTTACCAGACCTTTTGGAGCAACTTTTGGCGATCTTTTAACCAAACCTCTGGCTAAAGGAGGGCTGGACCTGGGAACACTTAATGCATCCCTGATATCCCTTGCACTGATGGTTCTGATGATTATTATTTCCCAAAGAAAACATACCCGGGAATTACCATCCCTTCAAAACAAATAATTATACACTTCAAATAGATTTAAAAGAAAATAAAAATAGTAAAATGAATAGAACAGCCCTGTTTTTTCTCCCGTCCTGTATGATCATTTCATCCCTTGTTTCTGCACAGACAGTGTCTGTGACAGCATCAGGAAGAATTACCGACAAAAACAAAACAGCATTACCTTACGCCCATATTATTTTAAAAAAAGAAAAAGACAGCGCCTTTGCAGCCGGAACGATTACTCATGAAGACGGAAGATTTTCTCTTACCGGTCTGAAACCGGATCATTATATTCTGGAAACTTCACTCACCGGTTATAAAAAACATATACAACCCGTTTTTATTGGCAGTTTGTCCGAATTTCTGGAGATTCCTGATGTTGAACTGACTCAGGACCAGGAAAATGAGACCAAAATAGAAACGGTTACCATTACAGCCGCCAAAAAGAATGAAATAGACAGCCGCCTTGATAAAAAGACCTATTCCGTTGCAGATAACATCAGCCAAAATGGTGGTTCTGTACTGCAAAGCATGCAGAATCTGCCCGGGATTACTGTACAGGACGGTAAAGTACAATTGAGAGGAAATGATAAGGTTACTGTACTGATTGATGGCAAACAGACTGCTCTCACCGGTTTTGGAAGCCAGACAGGACTGGATAATATTCCTGCTTCTGCCATTGATAAAATTGAGATCATCAACAATCCCTCATCGAAATATGATGCCAACGGGAATGCCGGAATCATCAATATTATCATGAAAAAGAATAAGCAGAACGGCTGGAACGGAAAAGCCGGGTTTACCACAGGATTAGGCTCACTTTGGGTAAGAAAGGAAAATCTGCCCGGCATAAGACCGCAATATACGCTCACTCCCAAAATTAACCCTTCACTGGCTGTTAATTACAGAAAAAACAAGGTCAATCTATTTTTACAGGCCGATAATTTATATACTGAGACCCTTAATAAAAATGAATTTGTAACCCGTACTTATGATGACGGAACTATAATCAATTCCCAGCTGAAAAGAAACAGAAATACCAATTTCTTCACCACCAAAGCAGGAATCGACTGGACTATTGATCCGCAAAATACATTAACCATTTCTGGAATGTATGGAAGTGAAAAAATTACAGACAGGGGAGACCAGCCGTTTTTCAACGGAGATCTGTCTCAGCGGCTTCGTCTGTGGCAGTTTCTGGAGGATGAGCTGAAAACAACAGTGATGGGTACTGCTTCCTATCAGCATAAATTCAAAGAAGCCGGACATGTTTTGAATGTTGGATTCAATTATACATTTCACAGAGAAGATGAAAAGTATTTCTACGATAACTACCTTCCTGCTTCTACGGGTACTGATGCCTTCAAATTATTATCCGATGAACAGGTATATGATTTCAATGTAGATTATGTAAAGCCCTTAAAGTACGGAAGAATAGAAACCGGAATTAAGCTTCGGAACAGAAGTATTCCTACCAATATGAATTTTTTTCCGGGCGCCAATTCTGTCCTGGATGTTTCTGCAGGAGGAAAAGCCGATTATAAAGAATTGATTCCTGCCGTATATGGAAATTATGTCTTTGAAAATGAAAAATGGGAAGCGGAATTAGGACTGCGGGTAGAATATGTAAAAATTCAATATAATGTCAATCCTAACCATCCTACGTATAAAAGCGATGGATACAATTATACCCAGCCATTCCCGAATTTCAGGCTTGCTTACAAACTTGATGATCACAACAAGTTCTCTGTTTTTTACAACAGAAGGGTAGACCGCCCCAACGAAGTGGATATCAGAATTTTCCCTAAATATGATGATGCAGAGATTATTAAGGTAGGGAATCCGGCATTACGTCCTCAGTTTACGAATTCTGTTGAATTGGGCTACAAACACAATTGGGATAACGGATATTTATATTCTGCACTGTATCATCGTTTTGCCAACGGAACCATCACCAGAATTTCAAGTATTGTCCCGGGCAACACACTTATCTATGCGATATTCCAGAATGCAGGAAAGAGTTATAATACCGGTTTGGAAACAATATGGAACCAGAAAGTATCAGATGTATATTCTTTCAATGTTAATGGAAATCTATACCGTAACCAGATCAACGCATTTACTGTACAAAACCTGTATCCTCAGCCTAATACTTTTTCAGCCGACCGACAGACTGCTATCTCAGGGAATGTCAAGATGAATAACGTTTTCCATTTTCCAAAAGGACTGGATATGCAGTTTACCCTGGTGTATCTGGCATCAGACATAATTCCACAGGGAAAAACAAAGTCAAGATTTACAATGGATGCAGGAGTGAAAAAAACGATTCAGAAAGGGAAGGGCGAACTGTTTATGAACGCTTCGGATCTGCTCAACACAATGGTAATCAGGAAGTCTGTTCAGGGGACCGGATTTGCCTACACAAGCAATGATTATTACGAAACCCAGGTAATCCGTTTAGGATACAGCTATAAATTTTAATACAGAACTGGATAACTATAATGTGATTTAGGATGAAAAAGCACTTTCAAAAAACGCTGATTTATATAATGGTTTTGAGTTCAGCCATTGGCAGGATCAATGCCCAGAATACCAATGATACGATATCAGTTCAAAAACCTGTAGAGGACAGTATTATCACCAAAGATGCCCGAAAAAGCACTCTGAATTATAAAAGCCTGATTATTCCTGCTGCATTCATTGCTTATGGAGTAGCAGGTTTAAGCATGAAAAACCTGAAAAGCCTTAATCAATCAACACGATTTGAAATCAACGAGCATCAGCCTGCACGGATAAAACTGGATAATTATACCCAATATGCTCCGGCAGTAATGGTATACGGACTTAATGCCATGGATATAAAAGGAAAGCATAATCTGAGAGACCGCACCATTATTTATGCCTCTTCACAACTGATCGCAGCAGCTTTTACCATGCCTTTAAAATATCTGGTAAAAGAAGAAAGACCTGACGGCTCCAATACCTTATCGTTTCCTTCAGGACATTCTGCTACAGCATTTTCTTCAGCACAGTTTATGTTCAGGGAGTATAAAGACACTAATTTCTGGCTGAGCCTTTCAGGATATCCGTTCGCGGTTTTCACGGCCGTATACAGGATGCTGAATGATAAACACTGGCTGGGGGATGTTGTAGCAGGAGCCGGATTTGGAATCCTTTCTACAGAACTGGCCTACTGGCTGTTTCCAAAAATTGACAATTTACTGAGGGGGAATAAAAATAAAAAAACCTTATCATCTACTATGATCATGCCTTTTTATCAAAATAACACAGTGGGAATAGGACTGGTGAAAACCTTTTGATATAAACATTCTTAAAAAAGCTTTGCTCTTTATTGAACAGAGCTTTTTTATACCACCTTTGCTTTACGGATTATTTTGGCCAATAAACTTGGAAAAAACCTCTTAAGATAGACAGCCATCACTTCTTTTCCTCCTATTGCTTTTTGTTTTTTCTGTTTCTGAATGGCATTCAGCATTTTTTCTGCAAAAATATCCACCGGCATTCCGTTTTTCGTAGCATCATCCATGGTCCCTTGTAATGAGCCGTCTCCGGTGACAGCATTAATAGAAATGTCAGTCTGTATAAAACCCGGACAGATAATAGTAATCATGATATTCTGATTGAATAATTCTGCCCGTAAAGCATCAAAAAAGCCATGTAACGCATGCTTTGCCCCGGCATATCCGCTCCGCATCGGAGCTCCGAATATTCCCATCAGGCTGGAGACTACAGCAATCTGTCCTCCTTTATTCCTGATCATATAAGGAACAACTGCTTTCGTAAGGGCTACTGTTCCGATATAATCAATATCAATGAGCTGCTTATCTACCTCAATATCCGTTTCCATCGCCAGAGAACGCTGTGACAGTCCTGCGTTATTAATAAGAATATCAATCTTTCCAAATTGTTCTGTAGCCTTTTTTGCAATATCAGGCATATCCTTATAATTTTTGAGGTCTAAAGGAATCACCGCATACCGGTCAATACTCAATCCTGCTTTTTCAGCCACGGAATGCAGCTGATCTTCTTTTCTGGAAGACAGAATGATTCTGGCACTGCTGTTTTTCGCCAGGTTTTTTACCAAAGCTTCTCCAATACCTGATGATGCGCCGGTGATCCAGATGACCTTATGATCGAAATAACTGCTCATATCTGCTCATTATTTTATTTAAGTCCGGCAATATACTTCCCGGCTTTCATTCCGGAGAAAATACATCCTCCTAAAAAAGTGCCTTCCAGCGCCCGGTAGCCATGCATTCCACCGCCACCAAAGCCTGCTGCTTCTCCTGCAGCATATAATCCTTCAATAATACTGTCATCATCTCTTAAGACCTGTCCGTTCAGATTCGTTTTGATTCCGCCTAAAGTTTTACGGGTTAAAATATTGAGGCGTACAGCAATTAAAGGTCCGTTCTCAGGATCTAAAATTTTATGGGGAGCCGCTACACGACCCAACTTATCTCCTAAATAATTCCGGGTATTCCTGATATAATTAACCTGGGTATCTTTTGAGAATTTATTATCCAGCTCCCTGTCCCTGGCTTCGATCTGGGATTTTATTTTATCATATTTCAGGAGGTTATTTCCGGCCAGTTCATTCATCCTTTTAACAAGATCTTCCAGATTGTCCGATACAATAAAATCTTTCCCATGTTCTTTAAATGCTTCCACAGGGCCTGGTGCTTTTTTACCAAAGATTCTTTTCAGAAAAAGAGGATAATCTTTATTGGTAATATCAGGATTCTGTTCTGAACCCGAAAGCGCAAATTCTTTTTTGATAATTTTCTGGGTCAGAATAAACCAAGAATAGGAAAATCCGGTTTCCTGTATGTATTTTAAGGTTCCCAACGTATCAAATCCCGGAAGAAAAGGAGCAGGGAGACGTTTACCTTTTGCATCAAACCATAAAGATGAAGGCCCCGGTAATATTCTGATTCCATGATTCGGCCAGATGGGATCCCAGTTCTGCAAACCTTCTGTATAATGCCACATCCTGTCAGGATTAATGATATGAGCCCCTGTATTTTCTGCAATACCGATCATTTTACCATCTACATAAGCAGGAACACCGCAAACCATATTTTCAGGGGCTTTTCCCAGCCGTTCAGGCCAGTTTTTCCTTACCAGCTCATGATTGGCACCAATTCCTCCTGAAGCAATAATGATGTTCGGGGCAGCATATTCAAATGATGAAATTACATTTCTATTAGTAGCTGCGCCTCTTTCTTTAGTATCATCTTCCAGAATATCTCCTTTCAGTCCTTTTATCTTTCCGTTTTCTGTTATAAATTCCGTCACTCTATGTCTGAATTTCATCTGCAGCAAACCTTTGTCCCTGGCTTTATAAGCCTTCTCCACAAAAGGCTTTACAGCTCCTGTACCGGTTCCCCAGCTCACATGAAAACGGGGCACAGAATTCCCATGGCCTGTTGCCGAACCATCGCCACGCTCTGCCCAGCCTACCATAAACATCAGCCTGATCCCGAGCTTAGAAATGTATTGATACTTTTCACCGGCAGCAAATTTCAGATAGGCTTCAGCCCATTGACGCGGCCAATAATCTTCAGGACGGTCGAAACCGGCGGTTCCTTTCCAGTCCTGTAAAGCCAGCTCATAAGAGTCTTTGATTCCCATTCTTCTTTGCTGGGGCGAATTGATCAGAAAAAGCCCTCCGAATGACCAGAAAGCCTGTCCTCCGATATTCTGCTCCGTTTCCTGGTCCAGGAGCTGTACTTTTTTTCCGGCATTGGTAATTTCCATCGCAGCAGTAAGTCCTGCCAGTCCTGCACCAATGATAATGGCATCAGGCCGGAATGTTTCTTCCATGGGTTAAAATGTTTGAATGATACTAAGCATAAATGTATAAAATTATTCGGAATCAGATTGAAAATAAGAAAAATTAAAGCATGCAGCGTATAACGCCGGACTGAACTCTGAACTTTTCATCTTATATTTGTGAAAAATAGAAGTATGAAGTATTTGTTCATTATGTTTTGCCTTGTCTGTTCGGTTTTCAGCCAGGCACAGCAAAAACAGGATCCGTGGAAAGACAGCCAGCTGATGGATCCGGCGTTACTGGCTTCCAGAATTGAAAAGCATAAGACAAAAGATCTCGTAATTATTTCAGTAGGTCCTGAAGCGATTATTAAAGGTTCTGTAGATATTGGTCCCACTCATGAGCCTGAAAATCTGGAAAAACTGAGAAATTATCTTAAAGATGTCCCGAAAAGCAGAGAAATCGTAATCTATTGCGGATGCTGTCCTTTTGTAAAATGTCCTAATATCCGTCCTGCTTTTGCATTACTGATGGAACAGGGCTTCAAAAATGCGAAGCTTTTAAACCTTCCCAAAAATATCAAAACAGATTGGCTGGATAAAAACTATCTAACAAATGACTAATATGAAGACCTGTTTTACAATATTATTTTTACTGTTTCTTTCAGGTTCTGCTGATGCCCAAAAAGCAATAGAAATAGGAAAAAAAGCACCTGAAATTACAATGACCAAAGCAGATGGAACAGCATTTTCTCTTTCATCACTAAAAGGGAAAATTGTCCTGATCGATTTCTGGGCAACATGGTGTGCTCCATGCGTTGAAGAACAGCCTGAGCTGAAAACATTGTATGATACATACTCCGATAAGGTAAAGAACAATCAGTTTGAAATTCTCGGGATTTCTTTGGACAGGAATAAAGAAAGCTGGCAGAAAGCAATTGACAGGTTCGGTATCAAATGGATACAGATCAGTGATTTAAAATTCTGGAAAAGCCCTGTCGCAAAGCTTTATGAAGTAGATGAGCTTCCTTTTAACATCATCATTGACGGTGAGGGAACCATTTTAGCTAAGAATCTTCATGGCAAAGACCTGGAAGAATTTTTAAAGAAAAATTTATTACAGAACTAAACTTTTATAAACCATAAAGAGCAGAAATCATACTGCTCTTTATTTTTATACCATTGTACTTTTAATTATGCTTACAGATATTATTGCCAATCATCTCGATGTTATTTTTTGTGGAATCAATCCGGGATTAAAATCATCCAATGACGGCTTTCATTTTTCCGGAAGGAGTAACCGTTTCTGGAAAGTTCTTCATCAGTCAGGTTTTACACCTTATGAGATAGAAGTGGTAAATGATATCTCTCTTCTGGATTTCGGATATGGATTGACAACTGCTGTAGCAAGAGCAACCAATCGCGCAGATGAGCTTTCAAAAGAAGAATTTGACGAAGCCCTTGAAAGTTTTATATCTAAAATAACAAAATATCAGCCTAAATATGTAGCTTTTCTTGGTAAAGCAGCCTACAAGGCCTTTTCTAAAAAGAAAGAAATTCTTTGGGGAGAGCAGCCTGAAGACTTCTGTGGAGCAAAAGTATGGGTTTTACCCAACACCAGTGGTCTGAACCGCGGGTTTACTCTTGACAGTCTGGTTACTTATTATAAAGAATTTTATCATTCTGTTTATGAATCCTGATATTATGCCTTATTCGGTTTGCTCACATACTTATTTCCTTTTACAAAGAAACGCCACGGTAAAAGGGCGTCTTCCTCTGCATAAGCAACACCTATACGCGGTCCTGAAATTATTTCATCCGGTTGATATACGATGCCGTGATCTTCGATCCAGATTTCATTTTCCGTTAATTTCTTCCTGTTAAATGAACGGTCAATTCCTAACGCTTTGGCTGCAGATCCCGGTCCCGCAGAAATAAAAGGCTTGGAAGCCGGCATATTTCTCCTGAGTTCCATAATTTCTTTACCGATCAAAGGCTCAACAGCTCTTACGAGAACGGCATGAGGCTCATCTTCAACAGAGGTCACCACATTGAAAAGGTGATGAATACCGTAACATAAATAAACATAGGAAACTCCGCCAGGATTGTATAACGTTTCAGTACGGTCTGTACGCCTTCCGCCATAGGCGTGGGAAGCTTTATCTTTAACTCCGAAATAAGCTTCGGTTTCCACAATGATTCCCGCTGTAGTTTCACCGTCGATTTCAGTAAAAAGTACTTTTCCTAAAAGGTCCCGGGCCAAAAAAAGAACATCCTGATTGGAATAATAGGAGAGTGGTAGTTTCATGAATGATTTTAGAAATTATTCACTCAAATTTAGTGATAATCCTGTAAAAATGAAAACCTCCGGAGCCAACAAAAGATACCACAAAAAGTCACATTTCATAAAATAGTGATTAATTTGGCATATCCATTGTTTCTTTCCATTTAACATCATTCACACCACTATAAAAAAATATAGGTTTTGACACTTTTATTCCCTGGAGAAATCCAGGGAATTTTGTTGAAAAGAGGTGTATTTAAAATAAAAAGGTCCCACATCACTGTGAGACTCTTTATAGTTTAGTTATTTTGCTCCCGGAGGGCAGTGTTCTTTCAGAAATTTTGTAAACAGGGTAGCAAGATGCAGTGATGTTCCTTCCCCTTCATTAATGGAATGTGTGCGGTTAGGATAAGACATCAGCTGAAACTGTTTGTTGTACTTTACCAGCTCATTGATATACACTTCTGTATTCTGGTAATGTACATTATCATCGCCTGTGCCGTGAACCAGTAAAAGGTTTCCTTTTACATTTTTAGCATAAGCGAGCGGGGAACCATTAACAAAGTCTTCTCTGTTCTCCTGAGGAAGCCCCATATAGCGTTCCTGATAGATATTATCATAGAATAACTGGTTGGCAACCGGTGCAATCGCAATTCCCGTCTGGTATATATCAGGATATTGTCCTAAAAGGTTCAGGGTAGAAGAGCCACCGCCGCTCCAGCCCCATACGGCAACTCTTGATGTATCAATATACGGCCATTTTGCGAATAAAGCTTTAGCTCCCATTGCCTGATCACGGATATTCAGCTGTCCTATTTTACGGTAAATCGATTTTCTCCATTCACGCCCTCTTGGTGAGGGTGTTCCGCGGTTTTCAAGGGAAACATATAAATAGCCGTCTTCAGCCATATTCCCTGTATATAATCCATTCCAGCCTGTGTAGAAACTGTCTGTTACCGTCTGCATTGCAGGTTCTCCATATACGGTAAAAACAATAGGGTATTTTTTATTCGGATCAAAGTTTTTAGGCTTTACTACCCATCCGTCTAATGTAATCCCGTCCTGTGTGGTAACCTGGAAAAATTCCGCTTTAGACATTGCAGGATCTGCTTTTGCTGATCTTTTGGCAGCTACCAATTCTTTATGTTCCGGAAGAGATACTATGGAACCTATTGAAAGGGCATTGATGTTATCATTGGTAAACATTGCGATCTTTCCGTTAGGGGAAATCTTGTAGTCATTAGAACCTGTATAGATTTCAGGAGTTACTTTTTGCGCTTTTCCTCCTTTCATACTTACTTTATACAGGTATTTCTGTGTGGCATTGTTAGGTGAAGCCAAAAAATAGATCTGCTTATTCTGAACATCAAAAAATTCGGGTTTTATAACATCGAATGCTTCTTTTGTAATCAATGTTTCTTTACCGTTCATATCTATTTTATAAATATGTCTCCATCCGTCCTTTTCAGAAAGCCATAAGAATTCTTTTCCATTATCAATCCAGTCCCATCCGCTCGGATCATTATCATTCCAGCGGGATTTTATATCAATCCATGCAGCATCTGTTTCCGTGTAGATCGTCTTACTGTTTCCTGAACTTGCATCCGCCACAATAATTTTACTTTGATTCTGTTTTCTGTTCAGTTGCTGCAGAATAACAGATTTCGAATCCAGTACCCATTCCATTCTGGGAATATAATGCTGTATTTCGTCCCCTGCAATATCTGCTTTCTTTGTAGATCCTGAAGCAAGATCATAAAACCAGATACTGCATCCGGAAGGGTTTTCACCAACTTTCGGGTATTCTACAGGAATGGTAAATGAGTACAGACTATCGGTATTATTAATCATCAGGAAGTTTTTTGTCCCTCTTGCGTCCAGTTTCCAGTAAGCAATTTTGTTACCGTCAGGAGACCATCTGAAGCCATCCTGAGTTCCAAATTCCTCTTCATACACCCAGTCAAAAGTACCGTTGATCATTCCATCCGTGCCATCCGAAGTGATCTTTGTCTGCTGATTGTTTGAAAGATCTTCGATATAAATATTATGCTTAGATACATAGGCTACTTTTTTACCGTCCGGTGAATATTTTGCAAACATTAATGAAGAAGCCGGCAAACCTTTTCCAAGCTGAGTAAGCTTTTTGGTATTTTTGTCAAAAATCCAGTAGTCTCCGCGGGTATTATCTCTCCATACTTTCTTTGTATTGGCAAAAAGCAATAAACTTTTCCCGTCCGGAGAAACCTGAAAGCTCTGTACCTTCAATGCTTCAGAACTTCCTGCAGGAATCAGTTCACTGTTGCTTAAAAGTGTCTGGTCTTTTCCGGGATGCAGTACATCAACAACTTCAACCCCTTTTTCAGTAAATGAGTAATAAGCATTGCCATCAGGAGTCCATTGTGTCTTCTGTGCTGCTAGTGGCGATAAGCACAGAAAATAGAGTGCAATGGCTGTTAGTTTCTTTATTTCCTTCATAAATAATATTTGAATTAAGCTAAATGTTCAGTTCTGTAATTTTCAATTTCTTCTACGGTTTTGATCAGTCCGTTTCCAAGTAGCCTATAGCCATTGTCTGTAACCAGAAAATTATCTTCTACGCGGATACCTCCGAAATTACGGTATTCATTTACTTTATCATAATTAATAAAGTCTGCATTTTTATTTTCAGCCTGCCACATATCAATTAATTCCGGGATCATATAAATACCTGGCTCAACCGTAACTACAAATCCTGATTCAAGGGCTTTTCCTAAACGTAAAGACTTAAGACCGAATGTTTTGGTATCTTTCGGTTCTTCTTCAGTATAACCGATGTACTGTTCTCCGAGATCTTCCATATCATGCACATCCAATCCCATCATATGCCCCAGTCCGCACTGGAAAAACAGGGTATGGGCATGGTTTTTTACAGCGTCTTCAGCGTTTCCCTTCATCAGTCCAAGATCAATAAGGCCTTCTACCAGATGCTGAGCAGCTTTCAGATGAATATCTTTGAAACGAACACCAGGTTTCAGAAGCTGCTGGGCATTATTGAAAGCATTCAGCACTACTTCATACATTTCTTTCTGCTTTGTGGTAAAAGCTTTACTTACAGGAAATGTTCTGGTAAGATCACCGGCATATCCCATTGACGTTTCTGCCCCGGAATCATTGAGAAAAAGATCTCCCTCTTTTAAAGTGTTGAGACGGTAATGATTATGCAGAATACCGCCGTTTATAGTAACAATCGGAGGATAGGACATCTGGCACTCTTTATTCGCAGCAAGATACTGGATGGCATTGGCAATTTCATATTCTTTCATTCCCGGTTTTGCAAGGCGCATGGCCAGCAGATGCATTTCATTGGAGACATTCACAGCCTGTTCTATCTGTACTATTTCCTGAGGTTCTTTGAATGATCTTTGCTTTACAATTGCCTTGATCATTTCCACAGAAGGCTGCAGGTCCGGAATTTTTATCCCAAGAAGATCTGAAAGCAAAATTTTATTGGAAGGCTGATACGGAGGAAGATAATGCACTTTTCTGCCTGAGGTCTGTACCTTTGAAACATATCGGGCAAGTTCTGTGTAAGGTAACGTTTCCTGAACACCGGATTTCAGGCTTTTTTCCTTAAGGGTTTCCTGCCTTCCCATCCATACAATTTCATCTATACTTAGCTCATCGCCGAAAATGATGGTTTTATTTTCATCAATATCAATAATGGCTGCTATACGGGGTTCCTGGATCCCGAAGTAATATAAATAGGTGCTGTCCTGACGGAAATAATAAGGATTGTGCTCAAAATTCACAGGATTCTCTATATTTCCCAGAAATAATAAAATTCCGCTCGCTACATTATTCTGTAGCACGGCTCTTCTATCTTGATAAGTTTGTGCTGAAAACATATTATGAATAGTTTTTATTTTAAAGGTTTAAATTTACAATTTTGTACCATAAATAAGTCTTTCTTGTTTAAAATAAAGAACATGCAAAGGTTGGATTTTAAAATAATATTTAATGTTCATATTTTGCTTAACTTCAGCAATATTTTAACCTAACGCATATTTTATATAGTAAAGCAGCCTAACCATGAAAAGTCTTCAATTCTCTGTTCCAGCCGACACCAACAAGAGTATCCGAATCCAGGAAGATATTATGCCTAATTTCTATCCTTATTTTCACAGACATACAGAAACACAGATCATGTGGATCATTAAAGGACGGGGAACATTGGCCATAGAGCAGAATCTGTTTAATTTTGAAGCGGGTGACATTTTTTACCTGGGAGCCAATCAATCCCATGTTTTCAGAGGCAATTTTGAAAAAAATGAAAAGCAGAAGGTTCATTCCATCTCTATTTTTTTTGATCCTTATAAAAAGATCGCTGCATTTTTCGACTTACCGGAATTTGAAGAACTTAAAAATTTCATTACCCATTCAGAGGTTGGTTTCCAAATCGCTCCTAAATTGAAAACAAGTATCGGAGAAAACATTGCGGCATTACAAAAAACAGAAGGAGTAGAGCAGATTATAGATTTTATCAGGATTCTCAACCATCTTATGCAAAACAGGCATCTACATATTCCTTTGTCTTCAGAAAAGAATCTGCCGAATCATATTTCAGACTATGATCAAAGAATTATAGATGCCCAGACCTTTATTAAGAAGAATTTTACCCAAACTAAACTTACGCTTGACCGTATTGCCCGGGAAGCCTGTATGACTCCTCAGGCTTTTTGCAGATCTTTTAAAAAACGAACCGGAATCACCTATATTGAATATCTTAATGAACTCCGTGTACAGCGAGCCTGCAGATTATTGACATCCAGCAATATGTACAGTATCTCTTCTGTAGCTTTTAATAGCGGATTCAATAGTCTTACTAATTTTAACCGGGTTTTCAAGTCTATCATGAAATATTCACCTAAAGAATACCTTAAACACTATAAAGAAGCCACTGTAGAGCAATAAAAAACAACCTGTTAAAATACGGTTAGAATACATTAAAATATTAACATTTACCGTTTTAAAATTCACTTAGTTTTGAATAAATATTATTTGATATGAGTACAAAACTAAACTGGGAAGGTATTTATCCTGCTGTATTAACGCCTTTTACAAAAGAAGGGAAGATTGATTTTGAAATGTTTACGATCAATACAGAGGCCCAGATTAAAGCTGGAGTTCATGGGATTATCCTTGCCGGAACATTGGGAGAAGCCAGTGCGTTGGAAACTGAAGAAAAATTTGAACTTCTTCAATATGCTAAAAAAATTACACAGGGCAGAATTCCCGTTATTCTCAATCTTTCTGAAAATACAACCAAAAATGCGGTTCATTTTGCCCAAAAAGCAAAAGAATTGGGAGCTGATGGCCTAATGTTACTTCCTCCAATGCGTTACAAAGCCGACAGCCGCGAGGTGGTTGAATATTTCAAAGCAGTAGCTTCCGCTACAGATCTTCCGATCCTTATTTATAATAATCCTGTAGATTACGGAATTTATGTCACCCTTGAAATGTTTGAAGAACTTATTGAGTACCCAACCATTCAGGCTGTCAAAGAATCTACAAGAGATCTAGCCAATGTAACCAGAATGATCAACCGTTTTGGAAAAAGGATCAAAATTCTTGGAGGCGTAGATACCATTTGTCTGGAAACCCTGATGCTTGGAGCTGATGGTCTTGTAGCAGGTCTTGTAGATGCTTTTCCTAATGAAACCATGACGATGTACAATTATGTTAAAACAGGCGAATACGACAAAGCTGTAGCCATCTACAGATGGTTTATGCCATTGCTTGAGCTTGACATTCACCCTAAACTTATCCAGTATATCAAACTGGCGGCAACTGCAGAAGGGATAAGTAATCCATATGTGAGAGCTCCACGTCTTGAACTTCACGGAGAAGAAGCTGAAAGAATTCAAAAAATTATTGAAGAAGGCAGAGCAAATCGTCCGGTATTATTAATTCCAGAAACACAGATATGATGGAAGAAACATCAACACAAAATATAGACAGAAAAATTCAGATGGCTGTTGAAGCCTTCCAGTTTCTGAAGAATACCACTATAAATGAACGGGCTGAATTTATGAATGCTGTTGCTGATCAGATTGAAGCTTTGGGAGAAGAGCTTTTGACAGTAACTCATGCCGAAACTTCATTGCCATTAGCCAGACTTACCGGTGAAAAGGCCAGAACAACAGGACAATGGAGAAGTTATGCAAAAGCTGTTGCTGACGGTATTTATACAGAAGCCAGAATTGATCTTGCCCAGCCTGATAAACAAAAAGGGGATATCAGAAAATATAATGTAGGCATTGGACCTGTAGTTGTTTTCGGAGCCAGCAATTTCCCGTTTGCTTTTTCTACAGCGGGAGGTGATACAGCGAGTGCCATTGGAGCAGGCTGTCCTGTCATTGTAAAAGCACATCCGGCTCATCCGCAGACTTCCCAGATAATGGCTGATGCTATAACTGCAACTATTAAAGCTTTCGGATGGCCTGAAGGAGTTTTTAGCCATATTACCGGAACATCTTATGAGACTGGTACTTATCTGACCCAGCATCCGGATATCCGGGCCGTTGCATTTACCGGATCTTTCACTGGCGGAAAAGCTTTGTTCGATATTGCCAGCCGCAGAAAAGATCCAATCCCGGTGTTTGCAGAAATGGGAAGTATTAATCCTGTATTTGCCTTTCAAAACCTGCTTGAAGCCAAAGCTGAAGCATTAGCAAAAGATTATGTCACTTCTTTAACGCTTGGAGCAGGACAATTTTGTACCAATCCGGGAGTATTTATTGCATTGAAAGGAAACCAGCTTGACCGTTTTATCAATGCATTAAAAGAGGAAATTCAGGAAATTACTCCCGCTAAAATGCTTCACGAAGGAATTTTTGAAAGTTTCGAAAAAAACAAGAGCATTGCAATAGAACAACCTGATGTTGAACTAATTGCATCAGTATATACGGAAGCAGAAAGTTCTTTATAGGAATATATGCACTGGGCGCTGTGCTGCGTTATAAAAAAGAAAATACATTTACAGATTACAGCATCATTGCGGCCAATCCCAATGCTCCGGTATTCAGCGTTATTGCACCAGCCTATAATGAAGGCATGACCATTGTGGAAAATGTACGTTCCCTGTTATCCCTTTACTATCATAATCTGGAAATTATTATTGTAAACGACGGAAGTAAGGATGATTCCATACAAAAACTGATCGAAGCTTATGAACTGGAATCTGTGGCTTATTTCATCCAGGGGAAAATCGAAACCAATGCTGTAAGAGGAGTTTATAAAAGTAAAAATCCTGCCTTTAAAAAGCTTATTGTTGTTGATAAGGAAAACGGCGGAAAAGCAGATGCTTTAAACGTGGGAGTCAATATCTCTTCAGGGGAATATCTGGTCTGCATTGATGTAGATTGTATTCTGGAGCAGGATTCGATTTTAAAACTGGCAAAACCGATGCTGGAGCAGACCGATAAAAAGTTCATCGCCTGTGGTGGAGTAATTCGCCTGGCCAACAACTGTGTCATTGAAAACGGAAAAGTAGTAAGCGTCAATATGCCGAAAACTTTGTTGGGAAGAACACAGGCTCTGGAATACATCCGGGCTTTTGTACTCGGTCGTATGGCGTGGTCTCGTGCATCCGGTCTGATTCTGATCTTCGGTGCTTTTGGCGTATTTGACAGAAAGATTGTGCTGGCATGCGGAGGTTATGATAAAAGTACAGTGGGAGAGGATATGGAGCTGGTGGTAAGAATGAGGAAATACATGGAAGAAAGGAATGAACCTTATGAAGTGCTTACCATTCCGGATCCTTTATGCTGGACAGAAGTTCCCGAGTCCAAAGATATTCTCAGAAAACAACGGAACAGATGGATGCGCGGAACAATGGAAACTCTGTGGAAACACAGGAGCCTGATGTTCAACCCGAAATACAGAAAATTGGGAATGATCAGCCTCCCATATTGGTTTTTCTTTGAATTTTTGGGGCCGCTTATCGAATTTTCAGGGTATATCATCTTTATCATTTTTTTATTGCTGGGAATTATCAACTGGCCGTTTTTTGTGGTTCTGTTCGCTCTTGTGATCTCAATGGGCTTCCTGTATTCCATCTATGCCATACTGGTGGATCTCGTAAGCCATCAGGTTTATACCAAAAGGAAAGATTTCCTCAGATTGATCTTCACCGCCTTTTCAGAACCTTTTTATTTTCATCCTATTGTGGTGAAAGCGGGAGTAAACGGGTTTATAGATTATTTCAAAAAATCGCATGGCTGGGGTGAAATGACCAGACAAGGCTTTAATCAAAGTACACAGAATTTACCTCTGAAAGAAAGAATATACGCTATTCTTCAGGTAGGGCTAAAAAAATGGGGAATGCTGGTGTTGATCTTCTTTGCCTTATTTTTGGCTGGCGTAGTTGCAGAATCGCTGTGGTACAAATACAGCTTTCCAAAATTTGAAACTCCGGCTATTATCGGCCATCTTTTCACAGAAAATATTTTATTTGCCCTTAGACTGACTTTCTGTATCGGATTTATTTATCTGATCATCAATTTTATCAAAGAAGGCTGGGCAAGGACTCTGGGAATAATAACCCTGCTTATTGTAGCTGTTACCCAATATATCTTATTCCTGTATTTTTCTGAAACACGTAACGTATTGGGAGCAGATGTTTTATATTACAGCAAAGAAGAAATATACGGAAGTCAGATAGGAATCAATCAGAATAATAATGCTTACTATGTTTTACCTTTAATTGATCCTGACAATGTGGATAAAAGAAGAACAGAAGTCGGCTTAGGTCCAATCTCTGACTACGTTAAAAATTGGAATTTAGTTTGGGACGTTGAAAAATACAAAAGTGAATTACCAGAATTAGAAAAATTAAATAAAAATAAATAGAAAACGACTGTTAACAGCAATTTGCAAAAATGGCGGATTAAGAATCTTTGTATTAAGTCTTAATCCGCCATTTTAATTTCTAAAAAGTTTGGTGATGAGATTAGAGGCTATTTAGGTTTAGAAAACAAGGAATAGAGTTGACTATTACCTGAAAATCTGATGCAATAATTAATAGCTTAAAACAATGCAATCTAGGATGTGCTTTGAATCTTTGAAACTAAAACAATATACAATTTAACATAATATAAATTATAGGACTTTCCATAATAACCCTGAAGTAGAGTATTAATCGTCTGAGAATCCCTTATTCTTTACTTTTTTCTTCCAGATATATTATAACGGTTTCTGAGAACTCTTCTTTGGTCATAAATCTGTCCAGAAAATCTTCCAGTTTTCCTTTGTTTTCAATTTCCTGGAAATATTCTTTTGAGGTGAATATCTAATTCCTGAAGAATATTTTCCATAATTTTTCATTTACACCTAAAATATAAAATCTTGCCACATGACAGTTTTTATGATAGCTAAACATAATACCTTTATCCTAACCAAAATATAAATAATATGAAACCTAAAATGATCTGGGCCAATTTGGCTGTAACCGACCTTGAACGCACACAGAAATTTTATACAGAACTGGGATTCAAGCCTAATAATCCGCACAGTTCCAATGAACTGGTCAGCTTTTTTTTCGGAGAAAATGAATTCGTCATCCACTTTTTCTTAAAAAACATCATCGAAAGAAATTTAAATACCATGAACTTTGGAGATCCGCAAAGCTCCAATGAAATCATATTTACCCTTTCTGCAGAAAGTAAAGAACAGGTAAACAGCTGGGCTAAAGAAGTAAAAAACGCAGGTGGAACCATCGTCTCAGAACCTGAAAGTTTTGGAGAAAATTATTATGGTTTTGTATTTGCGGATCCGGATGGACACAAATTCAATGTATTTTTTATGTAAAGTTTCAAAATATTTTTTCCTATATTTGGCATTCAACAGATCAAAATATGAACCGCTCGAACTGTCTGCCTCCTCCGGCACCTTAATATTTTCAATTTAATTTGAAGTGTACTCATGTCGTTAATTTATTAATGACCAGCTTTCTCATGCTTCACATTCTAACAGAAAATATTAATTCCAATTTTACAGTTCATTTTCTAATGAAAAAATCATATTTATTATTACATCTGGCAGTAATGTTGGCCGGATTTACAGGCGTATTCGGAAAATTGATCACACTTAATGAAGGTTTGCTTGTCTGGTACAGACTCCTCTTCTCCTCTATTATTTTGTTCTTTATTATCCAGATTCTGAAAATTCCGACTGCTATTTCTTCCCGTGGAAAAATTCAGATTTCAAAAGCCGGCTTACTGCTTACGTTACACTGGCTTCTTTTTTATGCGAGTATAAAATACGCCAATATATCCATTGGCGTGGTCTGCTATTGCCTGACCAGTTTTTTCACAGCTGTTTTTAAACCTGTCATGGATAAGGAGAATTTTAAGATTTCAGAGATACCAGGGTCATCAACTATTATCAAATGATTGCCGGTACTGTATGCTGGGGAGCGTTTTTGCCTGTATATCTCTTCTATTTCCATTCAGATAGCATTGTTCCTGACTTAAAAAACACTGTATATCTGGGCATTTTATCGCTTTTTTGTACAGTTGGCTTATATGTGATGTTTGCAGAGGTTTTAAAAAAAATTCCTGCTTTTACGGTTAATTTAACATACAATCTGGAACCTGTGTATGCTATTATTATGGCATTTTTATTTTTTGGAGAAAGCAAAGAAGTGAATCTTTCGTTTTATATAGGGCTAATATTTATTATTGCTTCTGTGGTTTTGCAGACAGTAATTTCTATTAAGAAGACGAAATAATAATCAAAACTTTGTTAAACAAAACCGGACACTCAAGTTATTTTAAGTGTCCGGTTTTATATCATAATTTTAGATTATTACCCATTCAATCCCAAACTGTTATACAGCTGCACCTGCCATATTCCCAGGACCTCTTTAAGCATGACAAAAGTAAATGCAGCATTATAGCTGTTAGGAATCAGCGTAATTTCAGTATTAATAAAATCTGATGCGTTCGGAACAGGATTTAATCCAAATGTCTGAAACAAAGCAACAGATCTTTTCATATGAAAACCAGAAGTCACCAGATCTACGCTGGAAGGAGCCATCTGCTTCAAAATCCTGCTGGAATATTTTGCATTTTCATACGTGTTCATGCTCTTATCTTCCTTAATAATGTCAGCCTCTGCCACTCCCATTTTTTTTAAATGCTCCCGAAATAATTCAGCTTCGCTGATGCGCCCTCTTCCCTTTCCTGAAATTACTATTTTACAGGATTTATTATCTGCCTTGTATGCATGATACAGCTGGTAAGCAGTTACCATTCTTGAATAAGACATTGTATGCAGCTTTTCTGTATGGTCTATGTCTACAACCCCTCCGCCTAATACAACAATAACAGGATGTTGAGAAGTAGTATTCCTGGCTTCAGAAGCTTTGAGGAAGCTTTTCTGCAGGTATCTTGAAATCAGTTTGCCCAGAAAACCATTTCCTATAAAGATGACCATCAAAACGGCACATATGCCTATTCCAATTCTCAGTTTTCTATGTTTACTATTTCTTTTCATCAGAGCAATGAGCACCATAACAAGTAACAGCAAGAAATAAGGTTCTGTAAAAAGCTGTAAAACACGAAATAAAAAGTCCAGTAAAAATTTCATCTATGATACATTGATTAGTTTTGAGGCACGTCAGATCCTCAAAGATAAGGCAATTTCCTGAGTACAGCTTTTCAGGTTATACCTCTGCTGAATCATATAATGCATTGGCAGCAACAGACCATTAAAATTTATTAGAATAATTTCATCAATTTACCTTTCCATTTATACAATTATTTTATACATTTGCAATCAAACAACACACTTTTTAGTGTGTTAATAAAAGAGAAAATTCCTACCCAATGAAAAAGCAGAAAAGTATTTCCATTTTTATGACCGTACTTCATATATTTTTGGACAGACATTTTTGTAAAGAAAAAACAAAAACTTCCAATTAAATATAAGAGAAGGATTTAATCTTGTGCGTTTCGGGCGCCCAATGGGGGCGAAAAAAATAGTACCGCTTCAACAGGGAAGCTTGGGTGCCCCCACATAGCGCCCCAAAAAAAAGCATCTCCCCTTTAAAAACTTTGCGTAAAAAGCAAATGAATTTTTAACCATTAAGAATATAGTAAGCAAGAATATTAAGAGAACGTATTCAAGATCTGCAAAAGTTATTCTTCCACCTTCATAAGACAAGCTTGTCTATTCTTAGCTCCCTAAAATAAAGCATCTCAACTTTAAAAGCTTTGCGTTGAAAAAATAATAACTATAAATCGTATTATTAAAAAATTTTAAACAGATTTAATTTCAAAATTCATATTATCTCAATACAATATGAATTAAAAAAAATTATATTTGTCTTAAACAATTTAACATAATAACGAAATATCAACAGTTCTTAAAACATTTGTAGCTTATCTTAAAAGACCTGCTCTTTATCCTGAACTGGGCAGAAAAATTATTAAAAATACATTCAACCGGAGAAGTCCGTTTAGAGGAAAATTAAAAACAAATGCCTGGGCCGCATCAATAGCCGTTTCTCAAAAAGAAGCCGTGTCCAGATTGTTTTCTATGGATACTGACAACTTCAGAAATCTATATACCGATGTTCTGGAAAAAGCCGATTCAAAAGAAAAAGAATGCCCTATTAAAATGGGTGGTCCCGGTGCATTAGAGCTTATATATTATGCATGTGAATTTACCAAAGCACAAAACGTTCTTGAAACAGGTGTAGCCTATGGATGGTCTTCTTTAGCAATACTGCTTTCGCTTCAAAAAAGAAACGGCACATTATACAGTTCAGATATGCCTTATCTTGCCCAGGATGGCGATCAGTATGTAGGATATGTTGTCCCGGAAAACCTTAAAAAATATTGGAAGCTGTTCCGTTTTGCAGACAGAGAATCTTTACCTAAAATTTTCAAAGAGGTTTCCTTTTTTGATGTCTTCCATTATGATTCTGACAAAAGCTACTACGGAAGAATGTGGGCTTATCATCAGATTTATAAAAGATTGAGGCCAGGTGCTGTCTTTATCAGTGATGATATTGGTGACAACTCCGCTTATCAGGATTTTTGTAATAAAATGAATATCTCCACTACTGTTGTGGAATACAGCGGAAAATACATCGGCGTTTTTATAAAACAATAGTCCATGGCTGATCAGGCATATATAAATTTTTAAACCATTAAGATAATAGTAAGCTGTTAACAGTAAAATGATAAGAAATATTTCTAGAAATTTCACAGATAAGGTATTAATGAGAGACAAAGTAGTCAATAAAAATTTTACAGAAGCATTATTTAGATAAGAAATGGAGAGCATTAAGTTCTCCATTTTTCTTTCAATAGACAGGCTTTTAATTATTTAATCAAAATTTTTCGAAAAAAATTTGCGTAGCTAAATAACTACACATATATTTGTAGTCAAATAACTACACAATGAATTTAAGAAGAGATGTATTTCAGGCAATAGCAGATCCTACGAGACGGTCTATATTGATGTTGGTGGCGGCACAATCGATGACGGCGGGAGCCATTGCTTCCAATTTTGATACTGCCCGACCTACTGTTTCCAAACATTTACAGATTCTTACGGAATGTGAACTTTTAACCCAAGAACAGAACGGCCGCGAAATGATATACCACCTTAATCCCAATAAAATGAAAGAAATAGCCGATTTTATAGAACCTTTCCGCAAAATGTGGGATGAGAAATTCAACAAGCTTGAAAGTGTGATGAAAGCGTATCAGAACAGAGAAACGTGATGCGAGGTGCGAGATACGTGTTTCGGATTATTGGGGTTTTGTGGTGCAAGTTTCGAGATGGGTTAGATATAATGAATTGCAATTTAAAATCTAAAATAACTCGAAATTTCTTACCACGAACCTCGTAAACCCCAAAACCCGGATCCGCAAAAAACAAACCCCGAAACTCGAAACGCGTAACACGTATCAAACTCTCCACTCTCAAACCCTCAAACCCTCAAACTTAAACACCAAACTCAAAATATGGAACTTAAAACAAAAATTCAGGCAGAAGACGGAAAACAGGAAATCTTCATTATCAGAGAATTTGATCTTCCTGTGGAACTGCTTTTCAAAGCATATACAGAAGCAGAACTTTTCGAGCAATGGATGGGAACGAAAGTAACCAAATTTGAAAACAACCAGCACGGAAGTTACCGTTTTGAAACCTTAAATCCTCAGGGAGATATGGTTTTCAGTGCCAATGGGACTATTCATGACATTGTTCAGAATGAGAAAATTATAAGAACTTTCCAGATGGAAAACACCCCTTTCCCCGCTCAGATCGAGTTTTTAGAATTTGAAAAATTAACAGATACCACCAGTAAAATTACGATCCAGACGATTTATAAATCTGTAGACTTCAGAGACCAGCACCTGAAAATGCCATTTGCACAAGGTGTCAATATGGCGCATAACCGTTTGCAGGAATTGTTTAGAGAGACGAAAAGATAATAGACGAAGAGATGAGAGACGATACGAGATACGGGGTTCGAGGTTTATATATTACCCGTGAATAACCCGAATCTCGCAGCCCGTAACCCAAAACTCTCCCACTCTCAAACCTCAAACATACCACACAATGAATCCAAAAGTGAATTTTTTCTTCGAAAAAGCCACACAGTGGAAAGAAGAATTTGAAAAGTTAAGAACAATCGCCCTAAGCACCGAACTGGTAGAAGATTTAAAATGGGGCTGCCCCTGCTATACCTATGAAGGGAAAAACATTTTCCTGATCCACGGGTTTAAGGAATATTGTGCGCTGCTCTTCTTTAAAGGCGCCTTGATGAAAGATCCGGACCATATCCTGATTCAGCAGACTGAAAATGTGCAGGCTGCAAGACAGATCCGTTTTACTGATGTGAAACAAATTAATGATCTGGAAGACATTCTTCGCCAATATATGTTTGAAGCTGTTGAAATTGAAGAATCAGGCGCTAAAGTGGAAATGAAGAAAACAAAAGAGTTTGAAATGGCTGAAGAGTTTCAGGAGAAGCTGGATCAAAATCCTGCATTGCAAGAAGCTTTCAAAGCATTAACGCCGGGAAGACAAAGAGCTTACCTGCTCCACTTCTCCTCTGCCAAACAGTCCAAAACCCGTGAAGCCCGCATTGAAAAATGCATTCCACAGATCATGGACGGAATAGGATTAAATGACTAACCATAAAAAACAGATCATGAACACACCACAACCCTCAACAAAAAGAACAAAAATCATCTATTGGATATTCACCCTCTGGATGGCTCTGGGAATGGTTTCAACGGCCATTGTCCAACTGATGAAAAACAAAGATGAACTGGCCAATTTCACCAATCTCGGCTATCCTTCTTATCTGATGACCATCATTGGGGTATGGAAAATACTGGGCGTTATTGCGATTTTAATTCCTAAACGCCTGCTCTTAAAAGAATGGGCTTATGCAGGATTTTTCTTCGTGATGTCCGGCGCTGTTATTTCCCATCTTATCATTGGTGATAAAGCCGGCAGAACTTTTCCGGCAGTATTATTATTGGTACTGGTCATTATTTCCTGGTATTTCAGACCTGCAGAAAGGAAAATTACTATCATTGAGTAATCATTTTCATATTAAAATTGTTTAAACTTTTATTTTTGAAACATTAAGATTGTATTAAGCTATTTAGAATATTAAGATGAGCTTCGCTCTAAGCTTAAAGTCAGAATAATTCATCTTAATACTTTTCTATTAATCCTTCTTAATGAAGGAAATTTTATCGAAGATAAAATCTTTGCGCCTTAAACAGTCCCTCATTAACAAAACTTGCGTCTTTGCGATTATCCAACAAATCTACCAATCATAAAACAAAATTTGACATGAAAAAGAAACTAACCCCGGAACAAATCAACGAGCTGTTAAAAACATTAAAAACGCGTTTCGAAAAAAATATGAACCGTCATAAAGACCTGAAATGGGATAAAATCCAACAAAAACTGGAAGCCAATCCCGAAAAAATCCGGTCTCTATACGAAATGGAAATTACTGAAGGTGAACCCGACGTTGTAGATTACGATAAGAAAACGGATGAATATTCTTTCGTAGACTGTTCCCCGGAAAGCCCAAAACGCCGGAGCCTGTGCTATGATTATCAGGCCTGGAATGCCAGAAAAGCCAATAAACCGGAAAGCAATGCCGTAGACACCGCTAAAGAAATGGGTATTGAGCTTTTGACAGAGGAACAATACCGCCATCTTCAGGAATTGGGAAAATTTGACCAAAAGACTTCAAGCTGGATCAAAACACCACCACAAATCCGCGAACTTGGAGGGGCTGTTTTCTGCGACAGACGGTACAATACCGTATTTATGTATCACAATGGCGCAGATTCTTATTATGCTGCGAGAGGATTCAGAGGAATATTAAAAGTATAAAACAGAGAATTGCCCCAACTTTTCATCAGAACAATCAGGAATCTCTCAACCAGGGAGATTCCACACTCCAAAAGATAATTTTTACTCCTAGAAAGTTTTCAGCGTATTCTGTAAATTCTTCTTTGGTAAAAGGTTTTTTGGTTTTCGGGTTTTTATACGTTAATGTAGGCTCCTGAACTGCCATAGCTACCAGAGAAAGTTTTCCTTTATATTGATTGAAAAAAGGATAAGAATTTTTCATCTGTGCTTTTTTATCTGGAACAATATCAGGTCCGCCCAATCCTATATTATTTTTGTAAGCAAAATCGAATAGTCTGGACATGTATTGATGGTCATTTTCCCATTCACAGGGAAAGAAATTAACATACTGCAAAACATGGGATTGACGGAAAGCACTTCTCGCAAATTTCAGATTTTCCAGTTCAGCCTGAAAATAACAATCACAGCTGAAACCTGTCTTATCTTTTTTCATTTCTATATCGATGGATCTTTCCGTCAAACTTCTTCGCCAGTTCTCCGATCAGTTTCTGAAACCTATCCCGGACAGCTGGATTCCATTGCTGGGTTACCCAACCACTTCCTACAGGTTTATTTTCCCCGGGATTGTCATATTGAGGTACCAATCCCCCGTTATATTCTTTATCCTTCAATATATAATCAGGAACATATCGAGCCTGTGGCTCAAAAAACCGGTCCTGAAGCTGGATAAATAGTTTTTTATTGAGGCTCGTCAGATAATTGAGATCTTTCTCAATAACAGAAAAATCATACACATCTTTTGAGGTTTCCAATGCTTTCCAGTTATAAACAATCTGGACTCCGCCAATATCTTTACGGGTAATCATCTTTTCAATTCCATGCAGATCTCCCGAAGAAGTGTAAATATAATTCTGAGGGGTCTGTCCTGTCACAAAATATAAGTTTAAAATAAACAGTCCCAGACCCAACACTTTAGTTATCTTTTTCATTAAATCAATTTAAAAAATTAAATCATTTTCCGTGCCTAAAAAATTCATCATGTTAAAGTTCATTGAAAATTATTCTTATTTATCAACAATATTCTTTAATATATAAATACTATTGTTATTTTTGAAAGGCAAAAATTTGATTTTAACAATTAAGGATATGAAAAAATTAATCTTATTGGGCGCTGTGTCAGCTTTTTTAATCAACTGTAATAAAAAAACTGAAGCACCGGCTCCCAAAGCAGTAGCAGATACGATTGCTGCAGAAGAACCTGTAGTAGATACGCTTGGTCCAAAATCATTCTGTTATATCGGGGTTACGGGAAAAGACAGTGTTTTTGCTTCTATTGACGATAATTTAGGAACGATCACCGGGAAGTTATCTTATAAAAACAGTGAAAAAGACAGTTCAAAAGGAGATGTTACCGGCTTTAAATCAGGAGATACCCTGAAGCTTACTTATGAGTTCGATTCTGAAGGCAAGAAAAGCAAAAGAGATATTTACTTCATTCAGAAAGATAATACTTTAACAGAAGGAATTGGCGATCATAAAGAAGAAGACGGGCAGACCAAATATGCTGACGAAAAGAAAATCAGCTATAAAGACGGGCAGAAACTAACTGCGGCAGACTGCAAAACAGTCAGCAAAGCTTTGAAATAATCCATTATAAAACAAAAAAGACTGTCTCAAAAGTCTAATAGTGGACTTTTATCATTCTGACGAAGGAAGAATCTCTGATAGATAACTATATGAGATTCTTCACTACATTGCATTTCGTTCAGAATGACATTTTTGGGACAGTCTTTTCATTTTATATTATTCTCTTTCAATAATTTCAATAAAACGGTTCACAGCTTCATCGCCTGTACTCCATGAAGTAATAAGACGAACCGCAGAAAAATTTTCATCTATTTTTTTCCAGACATAGAATTCAAAATTCTCAGACAAAAGCTCAATAAGGTTATGGTGTAAGATTGGAAAAATCTGATTGGTATAGGTATCCGCAAGAAAAGCAGCTCCCTTTTTCTGTAATGCTTTCTTGATTTTCATAGCCTGCTGATTGGCGTGCTGATCCAGATCAAAATACAGGCTATCTTTCATCAGTTCCAGGAACTGGATTCCCAAAAGTCTTCCTTTTGCCAGCAATGCGCCCTTTTGCTTGATATTAAAAGCAAAATCTTCCTGCAGAACGGGATTATTAATCACAATCGCTTCACCAATCAAAGCTCCGTTTTTAGTCCCTCCAAGATAAAAAACATCAGTAAAGGCTGCTACTTTTTCCAATGTAAGATCACTGATTTCAGATGTCAGGCCGTGACCCAATCTTGCTCCATCCATAAACAGGAATAAATTATTCTGCCTGCAGAAAGCAGAAAGTTCTTCCAGTTCTTTCGCAAGGTAAATTGTTACCAGCTCTGTAGAATTGGAAATATAAACCAGTTTAGGCATCACCTGATGCGGCACATTCCTATGATTTTCCAGCACAGGAATAATATCCGACGGTCTCAGCTTCCCATCTGCTGTTTCAATGCTCAGCACTTTGTGCCACGTGGCTTCAATAGCTCCGGTTTCATTATTCAGTATATGCCCGGAAGAAGCTGAAATCACGCACTGATAAGGTTTTAAAATTGAAGAAATAACAATTAAGTTAGCCTGCGTACCTCCGGAAACAAAATAAATAGCCGAATGCTGATTATTGATTTTCTCCCTGATTAAAGTTTTAGCCTTTAATGAATATTCATCTTCGCCATATCCGGCCTGCTGGTCAAGATTATGCTGTAAAAGGGCTTGTAAAATAGCGGGATGACATCCCTCAGAATAGTCGTTTTTGAATGAAAATTTCATAAAGTAAAATTAAATAGAAAATCCTTCCTATGAAACAACTGGCTATTAAAAAAACACACTATCTGCAAATATCACATTTACCTGATAACATCATCAGGCTGTCCTACCTGAAATCCCTTTTCAGGACTTGTATATATTCTGTATTTCTTTTTGCAGTTTTTTTCCAGCGGTTCAATAAAATAAGATAATCCGTTCTCCATATAAGCTCCTGTCAGTTTTCCTGAGGCAATGGTTAAGGTAATAAGCTTTTTACCATCCTCAGATTTCCCTTTAAAACTGTATACCTGCTCTTTCCTTAATGCTTCTGTTGTTCTGTCTGCTGTTATAAATTTTGTTTCCTTTCCGTTTATATCATATAAATTAAAAAAAATTTCTTTTCTCCCGCCTTCAGTGAGCTTATTTTCCTTTATAAATTTTTTAGGATTAAAGTTAAATGTAAAGCTTCGGGATTGGCCGGATGCATTGCAGAACAGTGTAAAAAGCAGAAATATTAAAATGTTTTTCATCTTCCTGATACTATATTATTGATCTTATACAAATACTATACAAAAAGAGAGCTATATTGCTATAGCCCCCTTTAAATATATAATGATCTGTTATTCTTTGATAACTTTTGACTGATGGATCAATGTTTTATTATTTAATAATTTTAACATATAAACACCGCTCTTGAATTTAGTAAAGCTGATGACTGAATTATCCATCGTATTTCTTTCCATTAACCTTCCTGAAATATCATAAATTTCATAATGTGTTATTTTCTCATCACTGTATACCTTAAGAAAGTCTTTTACCGGATTCGGAACCAGGCCAACAGCCTTTTTGGAAAACTCTTTGGTACTTAATGCAGATGTAATATTTAAAGTAATATTGTTTCTGCTTAACTGGTAACAAACCTTGGACTGATTAAGATCAGCAATAGACTTGTTTAGTAAGGCACTTTCTGCTCCGGTAAATGAAATCCCCTGTATAATATAGGTGCCTATCGGTAAAGTCGTAAAATTGGCTGTTGGACTTGTGGCAGCGATTGTATTGGTGGCCGTATTGATAGCTACATAGGTAAAGCTAACGCCGGCAGGCGCATTTACAGTATCATAAAACTGTCCCGGCCCGTTAATGCTAAGTACAACACTTGATCCTATAGGAGTATTGCTCAGGTTTCTTGCAGTCATAAAATACTCCACTCCTTTTTCAAGGTTTACAGTGAATGTTCTGTAGTAGGTAAAGCTGGTACCGGTTCCGGAATACACTGCATTGGAAGTCACGAAATTAGCCGTTCCTGTCTGATTTCCTTTGTATAGAGTGACAGCCACTCCATTTGGAGAAGGATAGTTTAATGTATAACTTCCGGTTTCTGTTGCCTTGAATTTCAAAGGAAGCATACTTGAGCTTGAATTAAGCAGGTAGGGAGCTGTCTGGGTCTGATTAAATATATACCAGCTGTTTGGGCTCATATTTGCAGCATCGAAAGTCAGTGTTTTAGCGGTATACGTATCATTAGACGGTGTCTGAGGTACCAGATTGAGATTTGATTCCGGACTACCCTGTATTGCTGTTATCACCTTCGGATTTTCCACCATAATGGTTTGGAAAGCATTACAGTTTGAACTGATAATAAAATTAGTATCAGAAACATCAAAAAATTCAGCATAATCATTGATCACTGCAACAACTTTGATTCTGGCTTTATTTGTATAGGGAACAAACGGTAAAGTTACAGCAGCGGTCCCATTATTAGGAACATTTGATGCAAGTACATATGGGAAAGTATCTCCGCCGTCAGTAGAAAGAAGAATATTTACAGTATTTTTCAGAACATTGGTCTGGTTGACATCCCATGTTACATTTATGCTTGTTTCAGCATTCACTGTTATACTTGAATTAGGATAGGTCACCGCTAAAGGTCCCTGATCGGTTACGGTTACCACCACCTGATCGGAATCTGCTCCGCCTGAGACCACACTGTTATCCCTTACAGTGAATCTCATTTTCATTGTTCTTGCTACCAAAGGAAGCGCTTCCGCTTCATTAACAGGAGGGTTATTCTGATTGTTCAGAACAAATTTCATTTTTGGAAAATAACGTTCTGTGGTAATTGTATTCTGTTCAGATCTGAATAGCGGAGCTGTAGTACTGTTTACGGCTGTATATCCGCCACTACCGTTAATAGTACTGCCAAAAGCACCTTTATCATTAGCAGTGGCAACGTCTACCTGATCCCAGGTATATGAAAGGTTTGTATCTTCAGCATCACTGCCTATCCCCTTCAGTTTAAAAGGCGTATTTTTTGGAATGCTGACAGCAGTATTCCCTGCATTGGCAGAAGGCGGTGTATTATTTACCACTACAGAAGTATAACAGGTAGAGGACACTGTAAGGGTATTCAAGATCTGATCAATACTTTTGGCATGAAAATAATTCAATCCGTTATTTCCTGTATTGGTTTGATCATTAGGAGTTGTACAGTTATTTTTATAAGCCATTATAGTAGATCCTGAGCCCGGTTCTGTAGCTGCCGCTGAATTCCATCCGGAAGTACAGAATGTAGGGCTTGAAGGTGTCCCTCCAACAGCATTATAGGTATGCCCTGCCCCAAACTGATGTCCCATTTCGTGAACGATCAGGTTGGCAGATAAAGATTTCGGCATAGAAAGTGTCCACTGGCTCCAGGCTCTTGCTTTAAGTGAGGCTGTACAGGGACGTGGCCCGGCTTGCCCTTGAGCACTTCCTCCGGCTCCCGGCATAATATTAAAGGTATGGCCGATATCGTAATCTGCATAAGGCAGCGTTCCGTTCGTGTTCATCAAGTCAAATCCTGATTGTGAATTTGCCGCCGAAGCAAAAGATGGGTCTATTGTAAAAGGATCTGTGGCTCCATCAGTAAAAATCAGGGTTTTATTGGTTGTTTTATCAATTAATGTAAAAGAAATAGATAATTCCGACTCATATATCTGGTTGATAAGGTTCATCATTGCAACCAGTTCCCCAAGAGCTGCATCCTGATTCCCTAAAGCAGTTGTAAATTCACCGGTTGTTGCCACTGCCATCCTGAAAGTTTTCAATGAGCTTCCATAAGGAAATCCTGTTACTGACTTCTGAACATTCAAACCTTTGGCTACAGCCTCCAGACTTTCTTTAAAATCATTTTCATCAGTTCCGCACGTAAATTTTTCACCAAACATTTCAAAAGAGTTGTAAATACGATATTCTCCCTTTTTAGTTTTATAAGGTTCAATAATATAATATCCTGTTCCGGATTTTATCATTGCAGATATTTCATTTCCAACAAGGGTAAGCTTTATCTTATCCTGTCTGTCCTTTGAATATCCGTCAAAAGTGACAATATTATCAAGTTTTCTGTTTAAAAGATTATTCTCAGATAGAATAAACTCCTTTTTCTTACCATCAATAAGTGGTAAAACAATAGATTGACCGCTAATCTTTTCAGAGTTTTTTCTGTTAATATTTACATTTCTTTTAAAATTATCAATATCGAGTTTAAAGGTGGCCCCCGGAAGATCATCACTGCTTAAACCATTGGGGCTCAATATCTGTGCATTTATAAAAAAAGATGCACAGATTGAAAGAAAAGTAATTTTTAATTTCATTGCTATAATTTTTGTGAGTTAAGTTAGGTAATTATCCAATAAATCACATAAAAATGAAAAAAAACATACATATATCATACATTCATTAAAAACAAATATACATAATCACAATTATCAAAATAATATTCACAAAAAACACAAAAAGTAAAAATATCAAAACCTTCAATTGTATGTATAAAAATCTCATTTATAACTACTTTTAAATGTTATTCTTATTAAATTGTCACAAATAATATATTTTTCTTAAAAATGTATTGATCAGTTCCAATAAACTTTTGGTTTATAAGCACAATGGATTTAATATTATTTTGTTAGATTTGTAATGAAAATCATCTAACATTTTGAGAACAACCCTAACAGAAGAGAATTACCTGAAAGCTTTGTTTCATTTAGTTGACAATGAAGGAAAGGTTACAATTAATGAGCTCAGTAAATTTTTGAATGTAAAAATGCCGAGTGTCAATAACATGATGAAGAAATTTGCCGAGAAAAAATGGGTGATTTATGAAACATACAAACCCTTAATCGTTACAGAAAAAGGAAGACGGGAAGCTGCCCTTGTAGTCCGTAAGCACAGGCTTACTGAAATGTTCCTGGTTAAAAAAATGAATTTCGGATGGGAAAATGTTCATGAGATTGCGGAACAGCTTGAGCACGTGCATTCCCAGATTTTCTTCGACAAAATGGATGAAATTCTGGATCATCCTAAATTCGATCCCCATGGGGAGCCTATTCCTGATAAAGACGGAAATATTATTGCCCAGGATCTGCAGAAATTAAGCAACTGTGAACCGGGAGAAAATGTAACTTTTGCATCTGTTACACTTTCCGATGACGCTTTCCTGACCTACCTGAATGACAGGAAACTTCTTCTCAACAGTAAGGTAAAAATTATTAAAATCGAAAGTTTTGACATGTCAATGACAATAGAAATTGATGGCAAGACTGAGATTTTGAGTAAAAAAGCTACTGAAAAAATACTCGTTAAAAAATAACGTTTTTAAAATTCAAAAAATAAACCTAACAGGTTTTAAAAACCTGTTAGGTTTAATATTTTTACCAATCTGCATTTACTTGTAAAAACATTATATTTATTCTTCAAACTGTTAAAAAACGGTTAAACTCCATCTCTTTAAGTCCCAAAGATTTATTTTTAGTTAGGTTTGTAAACAACAGACTTTGTCTTTTCTGACAATCAAACATTAATTATTACTCAAAAAAATTATGAAAAAAAGCATTCCGTTGTTTATTATTTCGATGTTGCTAAGTCCATTGGCAAATGCTCAGAACACTCAGGTACGGGATTTTGTGATTGAACCGCAGATTAAACCCAACTTTTATATTTACAAGACTTTTGGAGTATTCGGTGGAAAAGAATATTCTACCAATGCCGTTTATCTGGTAACCAAAAAAGGAGTTATTTTATTCGATGTTCCATGGCAGAAAACCCAATACCAAAGCCTGATGGATACTATTCAGAAACGCCATAACCTTCCTGTGATTGCGGTATTTGCTACCCATTCGCATGAAGACAGAGCCGGGGATTTAAGCTTTTATAATAATAAAGGAATCAAAACCTACGCTACAGCAAAAACCAATGAACTGTTAAAGAAAGAAGGCAAAGCAACTTCTACCGAACTTATCAAAACAGGAAAACCTTACCGTATTGGCGGAGAAGAATTTGTTGTAGACTTTCTTGGTGAAGGACATACAGCCGACAACGTAGTGGTTTGGTTTCCAAAATATAAAATACTGGATGGAGGCTGTCTTGTAAAAAGCAAAGCAGCAGCTGATCTCGGCTACACCGGAGAAGCCAATGTTGCAGAATGGCCGAAAACCATGACAAAACTGAAAAACAAATATTCACAGGCAACCCTGATTATTCCGGGACATGATGAATGGAAAGGCGGCGGCCATGTAGAGCACACGCTTGATCTTTTAAATAAAAAATAAATATTGCGGGCCCCGGCATTCGCCGGGGCCCGCCATATTTAATACAGTATGATTGTGAGTGGTACTCGTTTATATGTGTGTTACAATTTCAATTTGCTCCATCGTATTGAAATAATGAGGTGATAAACGGATAGCATGGTCCACATTTTTAGAAGTAAAATCGATTAATGCATCTCCTCTCCGGTTTTCCTTAAAAAATACATTGTTATCACTCAGAATTTTATGGATTTTTTCCACCTTTCCGTCCGGCTGGCAGAAGGCAATAATACTGCTTAATCTATTCCCTTTATCCAGAACTCTGAAACCACTACTCTGAAGATGATTCCTTAAAGTCCCTGACAATGTATGATTATAACGCTCAATCTTATCCATACCAATCGTATTCGCATAACGCAAAGCTTCTGCAAATCCCAGCAACGCCGAATATGGCCTTTCAAAAAGCTCAAATCTTCTGGCCGTATCATTAAGCTGAAAATCATCAAAGGAAGACCATCTGGCTCCAATGCTATCTAAAAATAAAGGATACATATTTCTCTCCAAAGCTTTATCCGAAACATACAAAAAGCCTGTTCCTCTCGGTCCGCGCATAAATTTCCTTCCGGTTGCTGTCAGAAAATCACAATGGATTTTTTCAACATCTACCACGATCTGTCCCACAGACTGGCAGGCGTCTACAAGATAAAGAATATCATATTGCTTACATAACTTCCCTACTCCTTCAATATTCTGGATTAATCCGGAATTGGTGGGAATATGAGTAACTGCAATTAATTTAGGATTATGCTTTCTGATTAAGTTTTCAAAATCCTCCAGATCAAGCTCATGGTCAGGAAGATTGGCGGCCCTGATGATTTCGATATGGTATCTTTTCTGCAGAGAAATAAAAGCAATCTGGTTGGATATATAATCATCATTGGTTGTAATGATGCAATCGCCTTCTTTAAAATCAATACTGGACAAAGCTTTGGCATAGCCATCGGTAGAACTGCTTACAAATGCAATATTGGAAGGTTTTGTATTGATCAGCTTTGCAGCCTCTTCATAAAACCTGCTGACCTTATCTGAGTTCCGTGTCAAAGCGGCATATCCTCCAAACTCCTGCTCCTCATATAAAAACTTAACGGTAGTATCTGTAACGGTCTTAGGCATTAACGACGCCCCTGCACTGTTTAAAAATATTTTATCCGAACATCCCGGAGTCTCCTGTCTGATAATCTCTAAATTCATTTCTATCAATCCTTACAACAAATTTACTTTTAATTTTTTCCATACAGGACATAAAAAATCCCGGATTTTCACCCGGGACTCTATTTTTGATAAGTGATTTAATCTAAAACACTCCAGCCTCTCTTAGGATTGGTGTTGGTAGAAACTTCCTGTTCATTAACAATGATATTTTCTTTTCTCTGACCGATGTAATCAAGCTCGCTCAGCTTAGAGAAAATGGTTTCAAGGCTTCTCAGCATCTGTTGAATGTAAAGTAACGGTTCCCCACAATTGTGATGATCGTAATTAGTCTCTGCAACAATAGAAAGCTGGTTCAGTAAAGTATGAGGGGCAATTTCGCTCCACTCTAAACTGTAGTTCAGCATTTCTTCCAGTTCTGCAGGAACAAGAAGCTGGGTTGAGTTGTATAAATGAAGTGCCAGTCTTGCAAAAGACTCAATTAAAAATACGGGCGGCTGCCAAGGGGTAATATTTCTGAACTGGAAATACATATCTCCAAATGTATTGATCATTGTCGTACACAGGAACTTGACATTTTGTGCCAAAGCTGTATTCTGATTCTTGTGGGACGCTTTCTGAATGATTTTAAAGGCATACTGCTGAAGGTTTCCGATAGACTTTGCATAGCTGCTGTAGTAATCTACCAAAGCCGGATGACTCTGTACAGAAGTACATGGCGGAATAAAGTTGGAATCCACCTGGGCAATATTACCTTTCAGATCCACCTTTCCGATAATAAGGTAATTTCCTCCTGAATAACTGCTGTTCAAAGATGTTACAGGAAGCAGCTCAATATGATGGTTCGGCTGTGCACTTGGATGGCGCGGCGGAATTTCTTCAGGGTCAATATCCCCGAAAGGTACTTTATCAAAAGGATTTACAGAGATCAGAATATAATATTCACCATCTGCCTGCTCTTCATTCATTGATTTTGCCAGAGACTTCACACTGATTCTCCTGTCTGTCAGCTCAATACGGTAACCGGCCATGGTAACCGCACTGCAACGTTTAATAACAAGCTGTACATCATTGGTTGCCGTATTATGGACATCAAAAATGGTACGGTCAGTAAATTCGTTGGAAATAGGCAGAAGTCCGTAATTATATGTAGTAATTCCAAGGGAATTGGAATCTCTGATGGTATCAATTAAGAAATTATCCTGATCATTAAGGTGTCTCTGGGAAACTTTCATCCCGTCCACCCAATTGATCGCAAAATGTTTAATAGGCTGTATCATGTTTAATACTTTTTAATTTTTTTGTGTTTATGATTTTCTTGCAATTCCTTCCTCTTCATGCTGAATAACCCGCTTACAAATCACCACTTCATTTTCTGAAATGTTGTTTGTTGTAATATCATGGTCGAAATCTATATACTTTCTAAAGCTGAAAAACGATTTTTTGGTATAAAAGATCCAGTAATACGGCTCATTTCCTTCGTCTGAAAGATGGATGACAGATCCCGGATTTTTATGGTTGTAATCATCTACCACCCTGTAGAACCAGTCTCCGAAAGTCACTCCTGTCGGAAGTGTTTTGGCTTTAATTCTGAAACGGTTGGTATCTTCTAATTTTTTGCTCAGCTCCACATTCAATACCATTAATCTGTCAAAATCTGCTCCTTCAAAATCAGGCAGTTTCTGCTCCGGAGAATATCTCCATGTCTTGTAAATATCAAATGGAATGCTGATAAACTGGATATAACAGTAGTAAAATACCATCGGAACCACAAAAATCAGCATACTTGTTGCTGCCATTACTCCATTTCCCAATCCGTTACTCATCCACTTAAAGAGCAGGGTAAAAAGGTACCCTCCCAAAGCAATACATGTCAGAGACAGTATGGACTCAAACAGAATGCTCATTGCAAGGGAATCAATATGTTTTTTGAAATATTTATGTAAAAGGTTTACGTGAATAATTCCCAAAATAAGGTAGATAACCTGTGCAATAAGATACCAGTACGGATTAAAAAGGTTTCCGGCAAATCCGAAAAAACCTGGAACCGCCAGGCATAAGCTGCACAGCAATACGTATACAATAATTACTTTAATTTTTATCGCAGGTTTATTTCTTCTGATTACACCGAGTATAAC
Organism: Chryseobacterium sp.; assembly: GCF_041914225.1. Taxonomy (GTDB): domain Bacteria; phylum Bacteroidota; class Bacteroidia; order Flavobacteriales; family Weeksellaceae; genus Chryseobacterium. The sequence goes on along the minus strand of NZ_JAYSDT010000003.1, from coordinate 27,480 downwards.
CATCATAATAATAGCGATTAAAGGCATTAAGATATACCTTAAAAAAATACCTTTTACTGAAGAAATTTCCATTTTTTTCTTTTCGAATTTATACTTTGTTGGTAGTTGTAAATATAGTAAAATAATTTAGAGGAATGTAGAGTATCCAAGGCGGCTGGCATTTCTTTCATCGTCTTCAAGACTGAAGGAATATTCTTCCTTTTCTGTGACAAAATTCTCTTCCACATCTACGGTTACCGGAAGAAAATAATCATACAGAGCCTGAAGTACATTTCTGAACGGACTTCCCGGGATATACCTCTTCATATCCCCGTAAGGAATAGGACCAATGTTCACCACCCAGTTGCGCTGCCCGTCCATATGAGGTCCGCTGGGAATATAGGTAACCCCCAATCTTGAATTTCCCAGTAACATGGAGTCGTCATTCTTCTCAATTTCATCGATAATATTGGGAGAAAAGGTTACTTTTACCGGTACCTGCAGAAAAGCAGTCATGCATCTTTCAAACCATCTTTTGTCTCCTCTGATCTGGTGGAAGAAAGGTAAAATATACATAAAGATATATGCACTCTGTTTATCCAGCATCTTTATCAGAGGCCAAAGTTCACTTACGGTTTCCAGTAAAGAATCTGTATTGCTTGTAATATCAAACTCAGATTCCTTTAGCAGGGCACTGATTTCCGTAAAGAAAACCTCCAGTTCAAAAGGACGGAAAAACTTACGGGCATCATCTTCTACTCTTTTCTGCCTGCGGATTTCCCTTACCACAGAATCTACATTTTTTCTGGAAGCTCCAAGAGACGGCGGATGGAACAACCCTTCCGGAAGATAGTCATAAATACCCTCCCTGTAAGTCTCTATGGTAAATACTTCTTCATCAAATCCTAAATAACTGCTTGAAATGCTTTTAATATCCTTCAGGTACGCACGGTCATTTACGCCGACACACTCTATGAATATATTGCTTACCGCACGGTGGTATTTCAAGAGATTAACCGCCACAGCTTCAGCCTTAAAGTCTGTCTGCAGCTTATTGTAATGCATATCTACAATATTATTCTCATACATAGTGTTTCCTCTGATTATGACTTGTAAAGATAATATATCTCATAAGTTTGAAAAAATATTTTGGCAATAATTTTATTTTAAAAATACTAATTTATTGACATTAAAAGGAATAATTTCCGGCAAATTCCGTAAAAATACGGTAATTAAAGGGTTTATTTGCTTTTTAAAATTTAAAATTATCCTTTCAGGATCAGACATTTAGCGGTTAATACTTAAAATTTAAAGTTGGGATGAACTTTTATTTTAATCTCTAAAAAACTTTACAACGTATTTCCAATAGCCCTGTCATTCTGTATTTTTTCTGGAATTTAAAGCTGTTAAACTTACTATAATGCTCTCTTTCATTTACATTAAATTTTATTAACATCATCTTTATGGAATAAATTCCGGATAATGCATGCTCATTCCGAAAGCGGGCCGTATCTTTGCAGACTGAAAATTGTTATTTAAAATGAAAAGTATTTATTCTAAAATTCTGCTTTTAGCATTCATGGCCTCTTCACTTTATTCTTATGCGTGGGGATTAACGGGACACAGAGTGATTGCAGACATTGCACAAAACCACCTTTCCCGTAAAGCAAGAAGAGAGATTAAAAAGATCATGGGAAAAGAGCGTCTGGCTTACTGGGCAAACTGGCCGGATTTTATCAAATCTGATACGACAGGCGCATGGAAGCAGGCTTCATCATGGCATTATGTAAACATTGATCCGATGACTGATTTTAAGGCTTTCGAACAAAACTTAAAAGCACAGGCAGGACCAAGCCTTTATACTCAGGTAAACACCCTGTCCAGCCAGATCAAAGATAAAAACACTTCTGAAAAAGACAAAAAAATTGCTTTGATCTTTCTTATTCACATTATGGGAGATCTTGCACAGCCGCTACACGTGGGAAGAGCTGAAGATTTGGGAGGAAACAAAATCAATGTTACCTATTTCGGGGAAAAAACGAATTTACACTCTGTTTGGGATGGAAAACTTGTAGATTCTCAAAAATACAGCTACACTGAATATTCTAAGCTTTTAGATATCAAATCCAAAGAAGAAGTAGCACAGATTCAGGCCGGAACCCTGGAAGACTGGCTATATGATTCTCATAAAATTGCCAATAAGATCTACGCACAGACTCCTAACGATTCTAAATTATCCTACGACTACCAGTACAAGTTTAATGAAACGATGGAAAGACAGTTACTGTACGGAGGATTGAGACTGGCGAAAGTGCTGAACGAGCTTTTCTAGTTGCGGGTTACGAGTTACGAGTTTGCGGGTACTCAATATAACCTGAAATACTACTTTTAGATATAAAACGGGACTTCGGTTTCGTTTTTTTTTGTTTAAAGTTTAGAGTTCAAGGTTTAAAGCTTAAAGTTTAAGGTTTAAGGTTTAAGGTTTAAGGTTTAAGGTTTAAGGTTTAAGGTTTAGGGAAGTTATAAAATTTGTATATTTAAAATCAAAAATAAAAAAAATATAACAAATTAATTATCAGGCATTTAACCTGTTATTAAAAATCATTAATACTTTTTATAGTATACATTGTACAAAAAAACTGAATTCTGTGTAACCTTTTTACCTTTTCATACGTATATATTATAGTAACTCTTTTTTGAGGATAAAATAAATGAGACAATTAAAAATCACTAAGCAGGTTACCAACAGGGAAACTGCTTCATTAGACAAGTATTTGCAGGAAATTGGTAAAGTGGAACTGATTACTGCGGACGAGGAAGTAGAATTGGCACAAAGAATACGTGCCGGCGACAGAGCCGCACTGGAGAAATTAATCAAAGCCAACCTTCGTTTCGTAGTATCTGTATCTAAACAATACCAAAATCAGGGTCTTTCTTTACCCGATTTGATCAATGAAGGTAACTTAGGATTAATGAAAGCGGCAAAAAGGTACGATGAAACTAGAGGTTTCAAATTTATCTCTTATGCAGTATGGTGGATCCGTCAATCAATTTTACAGGCATTGGCTGAGCAGTCAAGAATTGTAAGATTACCATTGAACAAGATTGGATCTATCAACAAAATCAATAAAGCATACGCTCACCTTGAACAGGAAAATGAAAGACCACCTTCTCCGGAAGAATTGGCCGAAGTTCTTGATATGAGCGAGGAAGATATTAAAGAATCTATGAAAAACTCCGGAAGACACCTGTCTATGGATGCACCTTTGGTAGAAGGTGAAGATTCTAATCTTTATGATGTATTACGTTCAGGAGAATCTCCAAGTCCTGATAAAGATCTGATGCTTGAATCTCTGCAAATTGAGATTGAAAGAGCATTGAATACTTTGACACCAAGAGAGGCTGATTTGGTAAGATTGTACTTCGGACTGAACGGAAAACACCCAATGACTTTAGAAGAAATTGGTGAGACTTTCGATCTTACAAGAGAGAGAGTTCGTCAGATCAAAGAAAAAGCAATTAAGAGACTAAAACACAATACCAGAAGCAAGATCCTTAAATCTTACCTGGGTAAATAATTTTAGCGTAAAAATTTTATAGGCGGAGTCTGGTTTCAGGCTCCGTTTTTTTATGGATGTAACATTTTTCAAAATTTGTTCAACTAATTAAAATCATGTCCTATAATCACTTTGGTTAGAATTGAAATGATTAATTTTAGCTGCCTGGGATATGATGTTGATTATACACCAAAATAAAACAGACTATGAAAAAAATACTTTTCGCTTCTGCTCTAGCCTTATCTACTCTTTCTTGCAGGGAAAATAAATCGCAAAACAATAATATTGTAGAAAAAGCAGCTGAGAGCACAGAATCCAGTATTCCCATAAAACGCCTAAGTAAAACCCAGGATATATTTGATGGCATCTATTATGAAAAAGTCAAAAATGATCAGGAACTCAGGAAAATAGATGAGAAAATATCTTTAATGCAAGAAGATGCTCATCAAATGCAAAGTATATATAACAGTATTATTTCTAATTCAGAAGATTACTATTTAATTGCGGAAAGTCGGGCAAAATCTATTAACGATTCGGTTTTAAGAAAGGAAATGACTGAGCTCATCAAAGAAAGTTCAGAAAACTATGATCTGAAGGTTCAAAAAATAAAAGAACTTAAACATCAAATCAACAGGAATAAGCAAAGCATTTACAGTATATACTCCGCATTCAAAATAAGAAAAACGCTTCCCGAAATTGAAAAATACCAAAATGCTCATCCTCTGAAAACAGACAGTCTCAATCAATTTATCAACAAGCAAAATAAACTGCTGGAAGAATTGAAAAAATTAAAATAAAAATCATCACCTCATGCAATATACTACCCAATGGCTTACCGATAAAAGCCGCGTGAAAGAGCTCGTAGACTTTTTTATTACCCACAAAACAGATGCTTATATTTCTCATGGCGAAATGATGTCCGGCAGAGCGATAGATTCACACCACTGGAATCCTGATCTTGAACTGATTCTGACAGAACAGCTGATCACCGATTTTAATTCCGATGGCAGTTCCAAACTGAATATTCTGATTGCAGAAAATGAAAACGGGGAAATTGTCGGCATGATGGTTCTTAACGTGATCAACAGTCCTTTTAAGAAATATGCCATTCTGGAAGATATGCTCCTGGATCAGTCTGTGAGAGGACAATCCCTTGGAAGCAAACTGCTGGAGAAAGCCATTCATGAATCTAAAAGCTGGAATATCAGTTTTATCTTATTAGAAAGTGGAGTCAACAATCATGGCGCCCACAACTTTTTCAGTAGATATGGTTTCAAAAAGGTGTCGGAGAGTTATATTTTATCATTTTAAATTAAGACCAAAAGAAAAAAGTTAAACTATATAGTCAGTACAAACCGTACCACTTATGTACCTATAAACAAAGCCACCCTGTCAACGGATGGCTTTCTATTTTTTAATTCTTATTTGCTTTATTATTTTCAGCCTGCACCAGCTCTATCCAGCGAACCATTTCTTTTATCTGACTTTCAGAAAGCGCAGCTTCCGGATGAAGATAAGTATAAGAGGTAAGCGGCATTTTTTTCTGCTGTACCTGATTCGCAACAGATTCTAATTTATGAGTCTGTTTACGAGGGCTGTAACTACTCCATTCATTAAAATTCAATTCTTCTTTTCCCTTTTTTATATGCTTTTCAATATAATATCCTAAAGGCTGTATATAGGAATAGAAGGGATAATGAGTAGAATTACTGTGACAGTCATAACAGGAATTTCTCAAAACAGACTGCACATTCTCAGGAGTTTTGTAAACCTTTGAAATATCTGTTGAAGGTACCTGCCCGTAATCAGTATTACGGACAGGCTGAATGAATTGAATCAGCAAAAATATGAGAACAAACCCTAAAAATATATTTCTAATGTTCCGGTTCATCTCTTTTTATGTTTTAAAATACTTTTTTCACAGAACCACAGTTGATCATTTTCTGACCTTCATACGGATTGATAATCTCTTCCGATTCACTAATCCAGGTCCCTCCTTTTCCGTTATTATACATAGGACAGAAATCCTGGTATAATTTTAATCCTCCTGTTCCCTGTTCTTTTATTAAATCGGTAATGTCATTACTGAGGGAAAGCAGATGCTCTCTCTGGTGTGCTATATCATCCGCGTTTTCTCCGATATGCTCTGCATTTTCCGATGCGCTTTCTACAATATCACGCAACTCAGAATTGCTTTTTGCATCGGTTTTACTGATGTCTATTTTCTTTAATACAGAAAACAGATTTTTAGCCGCATCGGATGCTTTTTTAGGATCATCCTGAGCCAGGGCATTTTTTAGAGGAAGGTAGCCTTTGATAATTTGCTGGATCGGAAAAGCTGAAAGCTGGCCTGTTTCTTTTTTACTTTCCTTCAGGCTTTCTCTTACTTCCTGATCTGAGATTTCAGGTTCAGTTTTGTCAGTCGTTTTAATTTCCGGTGCTGCTTTCTTTTCAGGTATTGTACTGCCGGGTTTATTACAAGAATATAATGTGGCTCCCACAAACAGTACGGTTATTATATTTTTCATTGTTTCTTAAATAATATGGGTTAAAAAAATTAATACGTTAAAGTGATACCTGCTCCCCAGCCCATTTCATTATCATAATTTCCGGAAACGGATAACCACTTTTGAAGAATATATCTCACTCCGGTTGAAAACTCACCATCTGAATTGACACTGAAATTTCCTCTCAGCCTTCTGGAAAGCGGTATATCTTCACGGCTCAATTCCAATAATACTTTTCCGTTTTGGTCCACACTTGCGTCAGCAGTAATCAGCATTGGCAGCACATACTGCATACCTACTATAAATGCAAACTTGTTTTTGGAGGCTTTCTGCTGTCCGAACCAGGTCTTTTTGCCATGAAAATCCATTCCCATATCTTCCGCCATCTGTCTCTCCATGATCTCATGATTTTTCTGAACCCTGATTCCTGCATAAGGAAGCGCCCATTGGAATTTTCCTAAGAACCGTCCTACTTTCGCACTTCCTTCGAAATGATCAAAATTCCAGTTGGAATGAAACTCGTTAAGGTTAGCCCATCTTGGCCCGAACATCGTCATTGTCTCTGCATGAATCTTATTGCTTGCCACATCCAGCATTGCCATAGAACTCGTCATTTTATTATCCTGTATAAAGTTTTTCCAGGCCAGTTTCCTGTTCGGAAGCTGTGGATTGGGTTTTGAATTTTCATAGCTGAAGATTCTTCCCATTCCCGCCATCATATGGTATAAAATATGACAGTGGAAAAACCAGTCTCCATCCTGATTCGCTGCAAATTCTATCGTTACGGTTTCCATCGGCATGATATCCACTACATTCTTCAGTGGAGAGTATTCCCCTTTTGAGTTGATCAGCCTGAAATCATGACCGTGAAGGTGCATCGGGTGACGCATCATTGAATTATTATACATCTTAATTCTGAGAACCTCTCCTTTTTTGATCAGAATTTTATCCGTCTCTGTTACGGTTTTATTATCCAGAGTCCACAGGTAATGGTTCATATTTCCTTCCAGCGTAAATTTCATTTCACGGATGCTATCGGTTGGAAGAATGGTTTTCTCAGGAGATTTCAAAATATTGTAAGATAGTCTTTTGATGGTTTTCTCTTCCTTCATATCCATGCCTGAGTGTTGGGAATGATCCTCTTTCTTATCTTCTTCTTTCGTTTTCACTCCCATCATTTCATTGATATGCTTCGCTGTAGTTTTCCTTTGATTTTCTGATAATTCCGGATACATAACTTCGTTCATATCCATCATCTGATTTCCCATCGTCATATTCATCGGTTTCATATTTCCGCTCATTTCCATCATTCCGTTCATCATTTTCATTCCTTCAAAAAGCATAAGCCTTGGAAGATTGGGAGCCTCTATTTTTTCACCGGAACCCAGCCAAAGAGAAGCGTGTCCTATTCTGTCTTCTGAAGTTGCTCTGAATTCAAAGCTTTTATTTTCAGGGATGGTCACTTCAATATCATAGGTTTCGGAAACTCCTACAATCAGACGGTCAACCTCTACAGGTACCACATCATTTCCGTCATTTCCCACTACTTTTATCTTTCCGCCTCCGTAGTTCAGCCAGAAATAGGTAGAAGAGCCTCCGTTAGCCACCCTAAGCCTTACTTTGTCACCAGCTTTTAAATTGGAATAATCTGAACTTGGAGTACCGTTAATCAGAAATTTATCGTAATAAACATCACTTACATCCATTGCTTCCATTCTTTTCCATTCATTCAGGGCTTTTGTTCCCAAATTCCCGGACTTAATGGCTTCCCAGTAACTCTGTACTGCATTTTTCTTTACAGCATACCAGTCTGTATTCGCCATATGAAGCCTTCTTGCGATCTGCATCGGATCATCATCGCTCCAATCGCCCAGTAATACCGGAATTTCAGCATTATACTCCGTTTTCGGTTCGCCTTCTCTTTTTTTAAAGACCAGAATACCGTTCATTCCTATCTGCTCCTGAAGGGCTTCGTGAGAATGATACCAATAGGTTCCGTTTTGAGAGATTCTGAATTTATATAAATGGGTTTCTCCAGGTTTTACAGGCTTTGTGGTAAGATATGGAACACCATCATGTTCATTGGGAAGAATCACTCCGTGCCAGTGCAATCCGGTATTTTCCTTAAGCATATTGTGCAGATAAATTTCAGCAGTATCTCCTTCTGTAAAATACAAAGTAGGAGCCTGAAGTTTTCCATTGATTGCAATAGCCCTTCTGTTTTTTCCTGTAAAATTGACAATCGTATCTTTTACATACAGGTCATAACGAACTGTTTTTCCTCCGAAAGTTATTCTCCCGTTTTCTGAATTACGCTTTAGAACAGACCTTTCTTCTTTCGTTTCAGCGTCTGTGTGACGGGAATGATCTTCTTTTTCTACCAGATCCATCCCACATTTAGGGCATTTTCCAGGTTTGTCTGAAACCACATCAGGGTGCATCGGACAGGTGTAAACAGTTTGAGCTTGAGTTAAGACTTTTTTCTCTGGTTGAACAGAAGGCTTTATTATTTTTGCTTTCTCAACCTTAGCTGTTTCCTTTACTTTATTTACCTTATTTATTTTTGTTTCTGGAGATTTTGTTTTAATCTCTGTAGGGATCGCTTTCGTTTCCGGTTTTGCTGCTACTTTGGATTTTATAACTGCTGTTTTTTTCACAAGAGTCATTCCGCATTTCGGGCAGTCTCCGGGTTTTGATGACACCACTTCCGGGTGCATCGGGCAGGTATAATACGTTTTTGTAGTTTGTGCGAAAGTAAAAACAGAGAATAAAAGCACCAGAAACATTATTAATTTTTTCATAACATTTCGAACTTTTAGAAGCTGCATAGCTTAAATTTAATTATAAATCAAGCTATACAACTTATTGTTTTTAAGAACAATACAAGAATTAATTAATTTCTGACTTTACACTCCCGCAAGTAAGCATAGATTTCCCATAATATGGATTAGCAATCTGTTTTTCATCGCTTAACCAGCTTCCATCTGCCATTGGGCAGTATTGTACATATACGGGCTTTTCAGAAAGCTTAAACTCTTTGGTCAAAGCAATCATATTGTCTGAAAGGTTGAAAAAAGTTTCTCTTTGTGCTGCAACGGTTCTTGCTTCAGAAATAACAGAGGCGTCTTTTCTGAGAATATTAAGATTTCCTTCAGATACAACTTTATAGTCTATGGCTGAAGCTGTTTTAATAAATTCGTTTGCTGCTTTTGATGTTTTATCTGCGTCATCTGTAGCCAAAGCTGATTTGATAGCGATATAGTTCTGATACAGCTTAGAGACCTGAGCATCCTTTTTAGATTGGGCTGCTACTGAAATAATTGAGAATAAAGATAAGGCTGCTGTGATGATATATTTTTTCATTGTTTTAAATTTTAGAATTAACTTTTAATAAGAATGGATAACGCATCAGTAAATGCGTCAGGACATGTCGCCCGTAACGGTATACAATTGATGATACCGGAAACGACTGACGGATTCTAAATTCTAAAATTACAATGATTGATGTAGATAGGTACCGGCCGGTATTCAGGCGGTGCATTAATCTGGATCTGGGTAAATTTGGTTGCTGAAAAAGATTTATCAATAACAGCAAACTGATGTTTCACCGGAATTTCTGAAATCTGACCTAAAAAATCAATTTTAAGCAGATCTGATCTCTGGGAATCATCTACTTTTACTACTTTAATTTCTGTTTTGCAGCATCCTTTTTTGTCTTTAACACCGCATTTTGCACAGATACCATCCGTTTTCTGGCTTACAGAAACAAATTCTTTCATGCAATAATGAATGCTAAATGCCGCTCCGGAGGAAAACCCGAAGTAGAAAATAGAAAACAATATGGCAAGAATCTTTTTCATTGGTAGGACAAAGTTAAAAATATCTGTGACACCATTGTTATAAAATTTGGTAATGTTGTTATAAAATTCGGGAAATAAAAAAGCCTCCGAATTTTCTTCGAAAGCTTTTCTATTTTTATTTTTTCTGGGAGATTATATTTAATATCAACCTCATCCTTCGTCTTTTATAGCTTGAATTCCAGTTTCACATTAAAGAAACGCCCTGTAAGACGTACCGGAACGGGATACATATAATTACTGTTATAGTCTGTAATCCATTGGTTTGCAACAGTATTGTTGATGTTGAATGCGTTGAAAACCTGAACTCCTAATGTCAGCTCCTCGAAATTACCCCAGAATCCTGATCTCTTATTTTTTTCTTTCGGATCGATAAATACCTTCGTTAACCCTAGGTCTACCCTTTTGTAAGAAGGAAGAGTCTGCTGATAATTATACGCTGAACCAAAGTCCGGCTGTCCGTTACTGTTGAACATGACAGGAGCTCCTGTAGGTAATCCCATCGCATAAACTAAGGTAAGATTCACACGCATTGAGGGGAAGCTTGGCATATAATCCTGATAGAACATGGCAAACCTCAACCTCTGATCTGTAGGTCTCGGAATATCTCCTCTTCCATCTATATTTTCATACACCCTCGCATAACTCGCGGATAACCATGAATCTACACCTGGCACAAATTCTCCGAATAATCTCGTATCAATACCATACGCATATCCTTTGGAATTATTCTGCCCGGAATACCGGATTCTTACATTATCCATATAATATGGGATCAGGTTATCCATTTTCTTATAATAAAGTTCCGTAGTCAGTTTAAATGGTCTGTCATACATCTGGAACTCATAATCATTGGCAAGAATAACCTGTATAGAACGCTGCGATTTTATATCAGAATTAAAATTACCATCCAAATCTTTAATTTCTTTATAGAAAGGAGCCTGATAGTAGATTCCCCCTGAAATTTTGAACAGCATATCACTGTCCCAATCAGGCTTTATCGCAAACTGTGCTCTTGGAGAGAATATCGTTTCTTTATTGAAACTCCAGTTAGCAACACGTACTCCGGCATTCACAAATACCTTACTGGCTCCCCAATAGAACTTTTGTGAATACTGTGCGTATGCGGAAAGTCTTGTTGGCTCAATATTGTTTTGTCCGGCAATATAATAAGCAAGCTTAAGATCTCCTGTTGTTCCGGTTCTCGGATCAATAATTTCCGGTCTTGGAAGGCTGTATCCTGCGGAATCTACCAATTTCCACTCATTGGTAAGATCTTTCAGGTTTTCTTTTTCATATTTAAATCCAACCTCAAAGTCGGTATTTACATTGGGAGAAAATTTAGCCCTGAACTGGGTTCCGTAGGTTCTTACAAACAAATCATTTCTTGCATGTTCTATCTGTCCGCCCACATCAAACGATGTTACAGGCTGCTGCGTCACAGGATCAAAAGTCTGAAGCTCGTATGCTGACTGTATGGTGTAATATTCTCTTTCTCTGTTCTGATAAGCAAAAGCATCCAGTGTAAGTTTCCATTTATCTGCCGGCTTATAGTTCATGGAGAATGTTCCCATCATGTTTTTGTACTGGTCATTTTCTTTACCCGCATATCCTATATCCACGGTTATAGGCTGCTGAAGGCTTCCGAATGTAACACTTTTTGCTCTGGGAATCATCTCAAAATCATTCTTGGAATAATATCCGATGAATGACATGGAGAATTTGTCACTGACATGATAATTCAGATAAGACTGGAAATCCCAATAGGTTGGATTAAAGTCTGTATCTTCCTTCAGAGTGTTAAGAACAAGATTGGTATTTCTGTACCTTCCGGAAAATAAGGCTGTAAATTTTTTATTTTTGGAAGCCAAACCTGTTGTCAGCCTGCCTCCAATTAAACTGGCCTCTCCTGAAACTTCAAATTTTTCAGGTTCCCGGTAATAGATATTTAAAGCAGAAGACATTTTATCACCATACTTGGCTTCAAACCCTCCTGCAGAGAAATTCACTGTGGAAACCATATCCGGATTAATGATACTCATCCCTTCCTGCTGTGAGTTTCTGATCAGGAAAGGTCTGTATATTTCGATATCATTAATGTAGATAAGGTTTTCATCATAGTTCCCGCCACGAACCATATATTGGGAAGACAGCTCGGTATTGGAGTTTACAGAAGGTAAGGTCTTAAGCAGTCCTTCAATCCCACCATTAATAGAAGCTACAGATTTTGCTTCTTTTGCTGAAATTCTTACATTGGTAAGGTCGTTTGTTCTTCCTGTTGCTTTTTTTTGGAAGACAACTTCCTCTATATCGGTCACTTTAGTGGTCGCTGTATCTTTTTTCCTTTGTTGGGAGAAAAACAATACAGGGACCATAAGGCTTAGCGGTAAAACTAGTTTTTTCAAAAGAAATGTTTTAGAATTTCTAAAATTAATGTTTTTTTAACAATTACAAAATCGATTCTCTAATTCTTGTCAATTTTTGTAACAAATCTTCTAATAAATCTAATCTTAACATATTGGCGCCATCAGATAATGCGGTTTCCGGTGTAGGATGTGTTTCGATGAAAATACCGTCTGCCCCTACTGCAATTCCTGCTTTGGCAACCGTTTCAATAAGGTCCGGTCTTCCTCCTGTAACCCCTGAGTTTTGGTTAGGCTGCTGTAAGGAATGGGTAACATCCAGAATAACAGGAGCATATTCTCTCATGGTAGGAATTCCTCTGTAATCCACGATAAGGTCTGTATACCCGAAGGAATTTCCTCTTTCAATAATGGCTACTTTCTGGTTATCGGAATCTGTCACTTTCTGAACGGCAAACTTCATCGCTTCCGGCGAAAGGAACTGTCCTTTTTTAAGGGTAACACATTTTCCTGTTTTTGCCGCTGCGATCAATAAATCGGTCTGACGAACAAGGAATGCAGGAATCTGTAGAACATCTACATATTGTGCTGCCAGCGCCGCATGTTCATTCTCATGAATATCTGTTGTAGTAGGAATATTAAAGGTCTCTCCTACTTTTTTTAGGATTTCAAGAGATTTTTCTTCCCCAATGGTTGTGAAAGAATCTACACGGCTTCTGTTTGCTTTTTTAAAACTTCCCTTGAAAATGTATGGAATATTGTATTTATCCGTGATGCTGATTACTTTTTCAGCAATTCTTAGTGCCATATCTTCCCCTTCAATAATACAAGGTCCGGCAATAAGGAAAAAGTTTTTTGAATCTTTGTGCGAAATATTATCTAAATACTGAATCATTTTTGTTGTCATTAAAAAGTTCAGTAAAAATACTGAGAAAGTTTCACAAATGGAAATTATTTGGTTGGTTTAACAGGCTATCACGGCAATAGTTTTTAGCTCTTTTGGATTTTTGATTATTAAATTGATAGATGCTTCGACAGGCTCAGCATGACAACTCTAATACTAGCTGTTTTTATTAACGTCTACCTTACAATAGACAATATGGTAATCAAAAGAATATTGGTTTCTGATTATGAATTGATAGATGCTTCGACAAGCTCAGCATGACAACTCTAATACTAGCTGTTTTTATTAACGTGTACTTTACTAGACATATGGTAATCAAAAGAATCCTGAATTTCTGGTTATGAAATGATGGATGCTTCGACAAGCTCAGCATGACGACTCTAATACTAGCTGTTTTATTAATGTGAAAATTATAATATAAAAGTATAAACCATCAACGTACAAACACCTACGTCGAAGCCACATTACATTAACGTTATTTTTTAGCGATGTCATGCTGAGCCTGTCGAAACTTCTGTGATGATTTTATTAGAATTTCTTCAAAATCTTTTCAAAAGTATTCACATTCCTGCTTGTAAACTGATCTTTAAGGTTCTTTTTACCCAGTACTTTCCCAAAGGTAGAATCCAGGGTATTTCCTTTTGGAACCTGCCAGTAAAATATACCATTAACAATCGCTGCTTTTTCATTTTCCGCCTGAGCTGCTTTCTGAAACTCCTCCATCAGAACCTTTTCCACACCTGGAATTCCTACAAAGCCATAAATGTGAAATATATCATTCTTTTCAAAAGGAATACTGTTCCACAAAACTTCCGTTTCCTCCTGAGATTTCACAAACAAAAATGCTTCATAAGAAAAATGCTCTGACATTGCTTTTTCCAGAATTGTCTTTAATTCATCACTGTTTTTATCGGAAGAAAACACAATATTTCCGGACGCCAGTATTGAGCTCACCTCAATCATACCGGCATTTTTAAAGACCTGGCAGACATCCGCCATTTTCATATTCGTTCCTTTTACGTTGACGCCGCGGAGAAAAGCACAGTATTTCATTTTTCTTTAGGGATTAGGGATTAGATAATAGGTTGCAGGTTTTAAGTTTGAGGGTTTGAGGGTAAAAAAGTTATGAAGACTCTTTATTTTTAATCTTTAAATGCTTAAATATTTCAATCTTTTAATCAACCCGAATGTACAAATTATAGTCTGTACCGGAAGGTTTCAGATGGTAAATTTTTTCTAAAATCTTATTATCGCTTTTCAGATGATCTTTAACCCTGAATTCTTTTAAAAGTTTATAATGGGTCTGATAATAGACTGAATTCGCATCATTCCCTTCATACAGGTTTTTGTAGGAAAGAAGATATTTCGGTTTTCTTGTTTTTACCGTGTTGATCCAGTAATTTACTTTATCTTTTTTAATTTCCTCCTGAATCTGTTTATCTACCAATCCCACCTCATCTATCGTTTTTAATCCTGAAAAATAAGGAACATACCCAGCCGGCTCAAGCAGGATCCACTGATTTTTGTCTTTTTCATATTGATTTAAAAAAGTACCAATGGTTCTTCGGTAATTCCATTCCCCGTTTCCTGTTGCAATAGAATGAACGGTTTGAAAAACAAGCATCGGGAAAATGTAGAATATAATCAATAATGACAGCCAAAGATTTCTTCTCTCTTTCTGTTCCAGTACAAAAATAAGAACGGGTACGAAAAGTAAAATCTGCGGAACCCAGTAATACCAGTCAAATAAACTTTTTTGAGAAATAAAGATGATTTGTTTTACCCATCCGAAGATAAAGATCATCCACAAAAAGTAGTTTCTTTTCTCTCTCTGTCTGATCAGATAAACAAAGCAAAGCAGTTCAAAGATCAATACAACGATGGTGACAGGATTAAAATCTCCGGGAACTTTCAGCATTCCCCAGAAGTTTCCGAAACTCTTAAAAAAGTAGCCGATATGCTGCTGGATTGTAAGGTCTTCACTATAAAGAAGCTTTTTTGCAGTAATGGTATTGTTCACCAGCTCACCAAAGTAAAACCAGTTAAAAGCTACTGTTGATAAAACGCCCAGAATTCCACCAAAAATATAATTCCATCTGATTTTTCTGTTCCAGAATACATCTACCAGAAATACAATTCCCAGGAATATTACCGTATCGATTCTTGTAAACATAATTAAAACCGGAAGGAGTGTCAATACCCATTTTTTTCCTTTGTGGAAACCATAGTATAGCAATGACATTTCAAGAAAGAACAGAATTCCGTACTCCATTCCGAGAATTGAGATTTTAATAGCCGGAGGTAAAATACCGATCAGAAATATGAAGATCGCTTTATGCCATGGATTTTTAAGAACCAGATGAGAAAGCAATAAAGTTCCTATGGTAAACAATAAGGAATTAAAAATCAAAAGAGGCTCAATAAAGTTCTCTTTTCCAAAAACAAGATTGAAAAGATAAGATACAAAAACATACAGATGTGTTGTAGATGCAGAGATTTTAGTATCTCCATTGAACCCGATCACACCGTAGTCCAGCAGATTCTGAGCTACTCTCCAGGTGATAAATGCATCTTCCTGGATATAGTGTGTCAATAAAAAAAGAAGTTTAAAAGCAACTGTAGCAATTACGGCATAGATGGGGAACCTGCTATTATTTGTTTCAGCCATTATGTATTTTTAGTTTCACAAATATAATCTTAATATTCAGGATTCCCAATAATAAAAAAACGGAACCGAAGTTCCGTTTTAAAGTATTTTTATTTTGTCGCTTTGATAATCGCGTTCGTAATCTGACTTTCTTTTTCTTTTGAATACGTAGAATCATAAGGCTCCATCACATCAAATAAATATTGATAGAATGGCGTGATCTGCTGTACATTTTCAGATTCCTTCATCGCCTTATCTCTGCCCATTTCCTGAAGGTCTTTGATAAATACATTGAACTTCTTATCAATCGGCTCTATAGATTTTACAAGATAAGCATATGCTTTTTCTTTCTGTCCTATTTTCGTGTAAGCATCTGTTACTGCAGAAACAACAAGAGAATATTCCATAGGTTTTGTTCTCATTTGTCTTCTCAGGTAGCTTTGGTCTGCTTTGGAAAGGCTTAAATAGTAATCATACTCTTCAAAGATTCCTTTTTTAAGTACTTCTGCAATCTGAAGACCTTTCTGCTCCTGCCCTGCAATGATGTATCCTGAAACAATTGAACTTAATGAACGAGGGTCATTATATTTCTCTGCCGGAATTTCTTTTGCTGCAAGATCCAGAATTTCCAGTGCTTTAGCTTTCTGTCCGCTTAATGCAAGAGCTGCTGCGGCTCTACTCGCTGACATTCTGTAGCTGATGATATTGGAAGTTGCCGTTTCATCAAAGTGAGCATTTAAATTTTTAAAGTTCCCCCATCTGAAGTTTTTCACTACGTTATAAAGAGAATTGGCATCTACTCTTCCCATATCTCCATCAGCCGTCGGAGGCGTTTGGATTGGAATTAATCTGTAACTGAATCCGTCAAACTGAAGATAATCGTTCAGATAGAAAATATTCTCACTGTCATAAATACCTCCTGATGAGAAGTTGATAGGACGCTTCCAGTCGAAGTTGGCTAAAAGATCCATCAAAATCAGGTTGTTTTTATACAATGTATTTCCTTTGTAAGTAATCATAATCTGATTAGCAACATTAGGAAGATCTTCTTTGTTGATGATTCCCGACTTTAAAGCATTTTCTTTATTAACAGGAAGGATGAATTTGTTTACCGGAAGGATATTGTACTTCTCAAATTTCTCTTCTCCGAAATACATTTTCAACAATTCATCTTTTTCAGGAGATTTAAATTTAATGAATTCAATCGCCTGTTTCAGTGTTAAAGAATCCTGAGTAAGGTATTTTCTGAAAGACTGGAATTCAGTTTCAGGAGCTCCCTGCTCTTTCAGCATAGAGAACACACCTTCCCAATCTTCTTTCTTCATCATATAGATCTGGTCGTTTACCCCATCTCTGTAATCTTCGTGAGTCAACTGGCTGGGAATTCCCATAGCGTTGTAAGTTCTCCTTTTGATCTGGTCAAGGTTCCATGGAGTTGAAGCAAGGGTAAAGTTAACCACCTTCACATCGTCTCTGAATCTTTCTGTTTCCTGGATTGCCCAAACCGGGTAAGTATCGTTATCACCGTACACGAAAAGGATATCGTTTTTCGGTAATGATTTTAAAACGGAATACGCATAATCATACGCTGTATATCGGTTGCTTCTGTCATGAACGTTGTAGTTCTGGAAGCCCATCATGAAAGGTACTCCTAATAAAACCACTCCCAGAGCAATATTGGCTCCGTTTGATTTTACTTTAGACTGCAGGAACCACAAAATCGCTCCGGCGCCCATACCGATCCAGATGGCAAATGCGTAGAATGAACCTACCATTGCATAGTCTCTTTCTCTCGGCTCGAAAGGCTTTACTCCTGTATAGAAGATAATTCCTACACTTGTTAAAATGAATAAAGATAATAATGCATAGAATCTTCCGAAGTCCCTGTTTAATTGGAAGAAGAATCCGATCAAACCTAAAATTAATGGAAGGAAGAAGAATTTCACTGTACTTTCATTCTTGAATTTAGCAGGCATTTTATCCTGGTTTCCTACCACAGCATTATCGATAAAAGGAATTCCGGAAATCCAATTTCCTTTTGTACTTTCCATGTTTCCTTCAAGGTCATTCTGTCTTCCTACAAAGTTCCACATCAGGTATCTTACAAAGTAATATCCGTTCTGGAAAGTGATGAAATAATCCATATTCTGAAGGAACGAAGGCTTCTGAACATTGATCAGATTATAAGGTTTTACCTTCAGATAATCTGAAGCGGTAATCGATTTATCTTCATATTTTGCTCTCAGTTCATCAAAGATCTGTTTAGCCTGCGGATTGTCTGCCACATCTTCGTTAGCATAATTGAATGTAAAATCAGGAGCACCATACATAGAAATATAGTTCGCCATTACATCCTTATCTTCGTTGAACATTCTCGGCATTAAGCTTACCTGAGATTTGCTGAATACATAATTGAAACGGTCTCCGGTCTTTCTGTACGTTCCGGTTTTTTCATCTTTTTCGTAGATTTCACCGGTTTTTTGTGTCTTGAAGCTTCCATCCTCGTTTTTCTCAATTCCGTTAGCATCGAGGAATGCAGTATAATTCTGCCCGTAGATTGTTGGCCAGTCACCGTACTGCTCTCTGTTATAATAATCCAGCATACCAATTGCAGTGTCAGGATCATTAAGGTTCATCGGCGGGTTAGCATTCGCTCTGATTGGAATAACCATCCAGCAGGAGAACCCGATCATCATGAAAACTACAGATAGTGCACCCGTCTGATAGATCTTTCTTTTTGCTTTTCTTGCATACTTGATTAAGAAATAGCAGATTGCTACCATCAAAACAAAAGCCGCGATTGTTCCGGAGTGGAAAGGAAGTCCAAGACCATTCACGAAGAAAATCTCAAGTCTTCCGAACATTGTCATAATCAGAGGGAAAATAATTTTGAAAACAATAATCAAAATTCCCAGTGTGATAAGGTTTGCCCAGATAAAGTTTTTCCAGGTAAACTTATAATTCCTTGCATAATATACCAGACATACTGCAGGGATTGCCAGCATACACATCATATGCACTCCCACAGAAAGTCCTAAAACGAAGAAAATAAGAATAATCCATCTTTCACTGTCTCCTGCTTTATACTCATTCTCCCATTTGGTGATTAACCAGACCAAAAGCGCGATAAACATAGAAGCCATAGAATAAACCTCTCCTTCTACTGCTGAGAACCAGAAAGTATCTGAGAACGTAAAGCAAAGTGCTCCTACCGCTCCGGCAAATAAAATAGAGATTTCCTGATGTTTCGTAATTTCTTCAAAATCTTTGTTTAAAAGTCTTCTCACAAAATGAGTGATCGTCCAGAACAAAAATAAAATAGTCAGCGCACTGAACAATGCAGACATCGCGTTGATCACGATGGAGTAATTTTCGCCTTTCCCTAATGCAAAAATGGCTGCCACGGCACCCACTATCTGGAATAAAGCAGCTCCGGGAGCATGCGTTACTTCAAGTTTTACTGCAGAAGAAATGTACTCGCCACAATCCCAGAAACTGAAATTGGGTTCTATGGTGGACAAGTACGTGAAAAACGCAATGACGAAAATCACCCATCCTGAGACGGTGTTCCATTGCCTAAAAGTCCAATTTTTCATAGTATTAAATCAATTATGCGAAAATAAGGCTTTTATCTTATTTTATGCGGGTTTTAACAAAATTTAAAAATTTTGGCGTAGTATTTGCGATTACACTCGTGTCAAAACTGAAAATACGAAAATAATTTTTTACAAACTATGCCCTAGAAATCAAACAAAAGTTTAGTAATTATTTATTTTTTTGTATTTTTGTAGTCAGATTTTTATTGAAAATAACAAATAATGAGTAATGTTTACGATAATATCCTTGGCCTGATAGGACATACTCCTATGGTGAAGCTAAATACTGTTACAAAAGATATTCCAGCAACCGTTTATGCCAAGTTAGAATCATATAATCCTGGACATTCCACCAAAGACCGAATCGCACTTCATATTATAGAGAACGCAGAGAAAAAAGGCCTTTTAAAAGAAGATTCTGTAGTTGTAGAAACTACTTCCGGTAATACCGGGTTTTCTATTGCGATGGTATGTATCATTAAGGGATATAAATGTATTCTTGCAGTAAGTGATAAAACAAAACCCGAAAAAATTGCTTACCTGAAGGCACTGGGAGCCACGGTGTATATATGTCCGGCCAATGTACCGGCAGATGATCCGAGATCATATTATGAAGTAGCTAAAAGAATCGCTAAGGAAACTCCTAATTCTATTTACATCAATCAATATTTTAACGAGCTTAATATTGATGCACATTACCAGACGACAGGTCCTGAGATCTGGGAACAGACACAAGGTAAGATCACTCACCTTTTTGCCTGTACAGGAACTGGTGGAACATTATCAGGTTCAGCGAAGTTTCTGAAAGAAAAAAATCCGGACATCAAGATCATCGGAGTAGATGCTGACGGTTCTATTCTGAAGAGCTATCACGAAACAGGAGAAATTCACAAAGAAGATGTACATCCTTATCAGATCGAGGGAATGGGTAAAAACCTGATCCCTTCTGCCCTGCTTTTCGACAAGGTGGATGAGTTTGTAAGGGTAAATGATGAAATGTCCGCGTACAGAACCCGCGAAATTGCTTTGAAAGAAGCGATCATGGGAGGCTATACTACCGGAGCTGTAACACAGGGACTGATGCAGTATGCCCAGTCTCATGAACTTACAGAAAACGACCTGGTTGTTTTAATATATCCTGACCATGGCTCAAGATATATCACTAAAGTTTACAGTGATAAATGGATGGCTGAACAGGGATTCGTAAACAACTGTGTTCACAACTATGACGAAGTTTTCAAAACTGAGTTTATCAAATAAGAACGAATAAAATCACGATACAATAAAGCCTTTTGCGTTCTGACAAAAAAGGCTTTTTTACTTAAAAATTACGATACAATGTTGGATATTTTTGAAAGAATAAAAGAAAATCCAGGACCACTTGGACAATTTGCAGATTATGGTGAAGGCTATTTTATTTTCCCTAGATTAGAGGGACCTATCGGCCCTAGAATGCAGTTTCAGGGTAGAGAAGTAATTTTCTGGAGTGCCAATGACTACTTAGGGCTGTGTAATCACCCTGAAGTAATTGAAGCGGATGCAAAAGCAGCTGCTGAATATGGGATGTTCTATCCAATGGGAGCAAGAGCAATGTCCGGAGAAACAGACCAGCACCTTCAACTGGAAAGGGAATTGGCAGACTTCGTAAAAAAAGAATCAGCATATTTACTGAATTTCGGTTATCAGGGAATGGTTTCTACTATTGATGCCCTGGTAAGCAGAAATGATGTAATTGTTTATGATATGGATTCTCATGCCTGCATCGTGGATGGGGTAAGACTTCATTCCGGTAAAAGATTTACCTACAAGCACAACGATATGGCGAGTCTTGAGAAAAACCTTCAGAGAGCAACCAAGGTAGCTGAGGAAACAGGAGGTGGTATCCTTGTGATTACAGAAGGTGTTTTCGGGATGAGAGGCCAGCAAGGGAAAATCAAAGAGATCTGCGATCTTAAATCAAAATACCAGTTCAGATTATTGGTAGATGATGCCCATGGTTTCGGAACACTTGGTAAAACAGGTGCCGGTGTGGGTGAAGAGCAGGATTGTAACGATCAGATTGATGTGTATTTCTCTACTTTTGCCAAATCTATGGCTGGTTTCGGGGCATTCCTTGCGGGTGACAAAGAAATTATCAGATATCTGAAATTCAACCTGAGATCGCAAATCTTCGCAAAATCTCTTACGATGCCAATGGTTATCGGAGGTTTGAAAAGACTGGAACTATTAAGATCAAGACCTGAGATCAAAGCCAAGCTTTGGGAGAATGTTTATAAACTACAGAACGGACTTAAAGAAAGAGGATTCAATATTGGAGATACCAATACCTGTGTAACTCCGGTAATGATGCAGGGTACTCCGGTAGAAGCTACTCTATTGGTAAAAGATTTAAGGGAGAATTATGGTATCTTCACTTCTGTGGTAGTATATCCGGTCATTCCGAAGGGAATGATTCTTTTAAGACTTATTCCTACCGCTTCTCATACAGATGCAGAGATTAATGAAACTCTGGCAGCATTTGAAGCTATTCATGATAAACAGGTAGGTGGCTACTACAAAGAGCAGGAACAAAAATTACTGCAGGAACAAGGATTAAGTTTTAAACCGATTTAATTCATCAAAATAAAAGAAAGCCACTGATTGATTCAGTGGCTTTTTTGTTTAATAACTATAAAAGCACATGAAACTTAGAGGTTACACACTGGGAATTCTGTCGGCTGTTTCTTATGGCCTGATTCCGATTTTTATCCTGCCTGTCAAACAGGCGCACTTTTCAATGGATATTACGCTGTTTTACAGATTTTTCTTTTCGGCTTTAATGGTGGGAGGATATCTGCTGTATTCCGGAGAAAGCTTTAAAATTAATAGAAAGGAAACTTTAATTCTGGCCATCCTTGGTATCTGCTATGCCCTTTCTTCAGAATTTCTGTTTTTAGGATATGATTTCCTTACTCCGGGAATTGCCTCTACCGTTTTATTTATTTATCCTGTTATTGTTGCACTGCTGATGTTTTTCTTCTATAAAGAAAAGCTTACAGGATTATCCATAGTTTCTTTACTTCTTGCTTTTGCCGGGGTTATTGTTTTATGTATGAAAGGAAACGGGCTGGAAATCAATTTTACAGGATTGGGAATTGTGATGCTCAGTTCGCTGTTCTATGCTTTATATATGGTTATTGTCAATAAATCAAATATTAAAGTTTCCGGGTTTAAGCTCACCTTCTATTCCATGCTTTTCACCTCCATGTTCTTTATGAGCAAAGCTGCAATCGCTCATGCGTCCTTCGCTATTCCTTCAGCTGAGATTTTCATTAACTTCCTTATTTTTGCATTTCTTACCACAGTAATCTCCAGTCTTTGTCTGGTGTATGCTATCAAATATATCGGCTCTACTCCTGTCGCTATTCTGGGTGCGCTGGAACCGGTAGTAGCTGTATTGGTAAGCGTCCTGATGTTTCATGAAAAATTCACCAATAACTTATTGGTCGGGATTACACTGATCTTGTTAGGAGTTACTTTAAATGTAATTACAGATCGTAAAAAACTGAATCATGCCTAGATTATGTTATCCTGAAATGATATCAATAAGATCACACCAATTTAATTAAAAAGTAACCATACATATCTATTGATCTGATTGAAAAAAAAATTCAACAATCCATTATGGGCTCTGGCATAACAAAATTTATCTGACTATATTGCAGGTGTCTATTGATAGGTGTTCCCCTTTTATAACAGATAAATGCATTGATTATAAAAGCCTATGAAAGAATTGCAGAAACTTACTAAAGATCAATTATATAATAGAATTAAAGCAAACTCAGAAAACTTATACAATATCACCCATGAAGCTCTTGAAAACAACTTTTTCAATGAAAGTCCTTTAGATGAAGAAAGTCTTGCTGAATTTCTTGAAATGCTGGATGATGAAATTGCAGAGAAAATAAGAGAAGCCTCTCTGGAAACCAATCATGAAAATGATGTCCCTGAAATTATCCTTACAGAAAGTGAAAACAATACTTCTCTCGAACTGGTTACCCAGGAAGGCGAAGGATATAAAATTGTTCTCATAGAAGGTGATCTTCATTTATCCGGAAGACTATATGTTGAAGACTATATTGTTCTTATTGTAACCGGTAATATAAAGGCAGAAAATATAATCATCAACGGTTCTTTATATTGTTCAGGAACCGTTACTGCCAAAGTATTGTTCGGAGCATCCGGCAATGATAATGAAACCTATACCGGAGGCAGCATTATGACCTCTCTCATTGCAGAAAACGGACATTACACGGTGGCTGAAGGAAGTATCTATTCCAGATATTTAATCAGTTTTCATAATGAAATAACCGGGAAAACCGGAAAATTCATTGAGAATATCAGCCTTGAAAAACCCAGTGAAATGGCATTGCTGAATCCTGCAATTCTTGATCAGGACGGATATTTCGATGAAGATGCTTTTTTAAGTTTTATTGAAAATAATGCTCCGGATAATTTATTTATTAAGCCTGCTGATTTGTTTTGAGACAGAAATTGCAATAAGCTGAAACTCTAAAGACTTTTCCTCACTGTTTATAATCAGGGGGAAAAATTTTTTTCTAAAAAAACTTTGGAATAACTTTGCAAAAAATTTCTGTTGAAAGACCTGCTTCTTATAACTCCGCCTTTTACCCAACTTAATACTCCTTATCCTGCAACGGCTTATATTAAAGGGTTTTTAAATACCAAAAATATTTCCAGCTATCAGGTAGACCTGGGGATTGATGTTATTTTGGAATTATTTTCAAAAGACGGAATTCAGAAGGTTTTCAATAAAAAGATTGATCTTCAGAATACCTCTGAAAACTCCCAGAGAATTTATGCTTTAAGAGAAGAATATTTAAAAACAATAGAGCAGGTGATTCCTTTTTTGCAGGGAAAAACACCAACATTGGCAAGGCAGATCTGCAGCATGAACTTTCTTCCCGAAGCTTCCCGCTTCAACCAGCTGGATAATATGGAATTTGCTTTTGGAAATATGGGACTTCAGGATAAAGCCAAACATTTGGCAACGCTCTATTTAGAAGATATTTCCGATTATATTGTAGAAAATATCGATGCTGATTTTGGTTTCAGCAGATATGCCGAACGTCTTGGAAAAAGTGCCAATTCATTTGATGAATTATATTCTAAGTTATCAGGTGGACCCACCTTTATTGATGAGTTTACTTTAAAAATTCTTCAGGAAAAAATCGAAACCATACAGCCGAAGCTGGTTTGTTTTTCAATACCGTTTCCGGGTAATCTGTATTCAGGTTTCAAATGTGCACAATGGATCAAAAAGCATTACCCTCACATTAAAATTGCAATGGGAGGAGGTTTTCCCAATACAGAATTAAGAGAAGTTAAAGACCAGAGAGTCTTCGAGTTTTTTGATTTTATTACTTTAGATGACGGTGAACTTCCCTTGGAATTACTTCATCAGAATTTAGGAACCCCTGCGGAAGAAGGTGAATTTAAAAGAACTTTTCTACTCGAAAATAATGTAGTTGTCTATAAGAACAATTCTAAAAGACATGATTTCAAACAGTCTGAAATAGGAACTCCAGATTATACAGATTTAAAACTGGACCAGTATATTTCCGTTATCGAAATCGCCAACCCCATGCACAGTTTATGGAGCGACGGAAGGTGGAATAAACTGACGATGGCACATGGATGTTATTGGGGGAAATGTACCTTCTGCGATATTTCTTTAGACTATATCAAGATCTATGAACCTATCTCTGCTAAAATTCTGGTAGACCGGATTGAAGAACTGATCAGGACAA
This sequence comes from Chryseobacterium sp., assembly GCF_041914225.1. Taxonomy (GTDB): domain Bacteria; phylum Bacteroidota; class Bacteroidia; order Flavobacteriales; family Weeksellaceae; genus Chryseobacterium. The sequence continues at coordinate 2,260 of NZ_JAYSDT010000003.1, read as the reverse complement.
CCGGCGAAACAGGATTCCATTTTGTGGATGAGGCGGCGCCACCTGCTTTAATGAGAGAAGTGGCTCTGGAAATCCTCCGAAGAAATCTGGTGGTTACCTGGTGGACGAATATCCGTTTTGAAAAAAGCTTTACCCGCGATTTATGCTATCTCCTGAAACTTTCAGGATGTGTTGCTGTTTCCGGGGGGCTTGAAGTGGCCAGTGACCGATTGCTGAAATTAATCGATAAAGGAGTTTCTGTGGAACAGGTTGCCAATGTAACCAGGAATTTTACAGAAGCAGGAATTATGGTTCATGCTTATCTGATGTATGGCTACCCTACCCAAACCGTTCAGGAAACTGTTGATTCATTGGAAATGGTTCGACAGATGTTCGAAATGGGAATTCTACAAAGTGGTTTCTGGCATCAGTTTGCTATGACGGCACATTCTCCTGTTGGAATGAGTCCGGAAGATTTTGGAGTGGTTCCCGTAAAGCAGGAAATTCTGTTTGCCAATAATGATGTGGATTTTAAAGATAAAACCGGAATCGATCATAACAAGTTTAGCTTCGGATTAAAAAAATCTCTGTTCAATTATATGCATGGAGTCAATTTTGAATTGCCACTTCATGAATGGTTTGATTTTAAGATTCCAAAAACAACCATTCATCCGGATTATATTCACGACTGTCTTTTGGAAGATGGACAGTTTCAATTGAAGACCAATTCTAAAGTTGTCTTTCCTACGAAAAATGTAATCGCTGAGAATCGCGTAAAAAATAAAAAGAAATATTCCGTGCTTACATTCCATTTAAAAACCAATATTGTAAAGGTTGAGCTGGAACAGGAAAAAGCTGAATGGCTGATGAGTGTATTGGAAGAAAATGCGATTGAAAATTCTAAAAAACCTACAGTTCAACAACTTAAGAATCAGTTTGAAGAAAATTTTGATGATTTTGAACTGTTCTGGTTCTCAAAACCGATGCAGCAATTGAAGGAAAACGGAGTGATTTTGAGTTTATAAAATTTTCCGCTTTTTTCTCAGGGATTTTTGAGATTGCGGAATTTTTGTGAATTTTTTCTGAACGAATAACACCTGCTTCTATTGAATTATAATCTCCCACAGATTTCCCGGATTTACACAGATCTTAATTTTGAGAGAGAATCTTCTACTTTTTCATAACTAAGAAATCAAATCCAAATTTCTAACTACCATAAATAAAACGGCAAAATATTCCCCTCCTCCGGAGGGGTGTCGAAAATTCAAAGAATTTTTGACGGGGTGGTCAATGAATTTAATCCATAATAAAAAAACGGGCTAAAGCCCGTTCCTATTGAAATGAAAATATTTTTCTTTTTTAATCAGAGTTTTAATTTGGAGTCTCCTTTGATACGGCACCCACAGATACCTTTTCCTGAACTTTAATAAAATTAGGATCCATAATAGCCATGCGCTCTGCCAATGCTTTATAAGTTGGGAATTTCAGGATTGAAGCCCTGCCGGACATTTCTCTATAGATTGTAAAAGACTTCCCTCCCGCTGTTTTCAGCTGTTTTGTTGTAGTGATATACCTTCCGATAAGCTTGCTCTTAGCATCATAGATCTCAATATCTATAGGGGTTTTATCCATAATAGTATCTTCTGAACCGAAGCTTACAGGTAAATTGGTAAAATAGCCTACAGGAACACCATTGCTGAGAATCTCCCCTACTTTATTGACCTCAATATTCATCTTGTCTATTTTCCTTCTGATCGCATAAGCATCTTTTGTTTTAGCGTCCAGCTTCCTTTTCGGAACATTGGAAAAAAGCTCATCAAGATTTTTGACATTAATGCCTTTGTTATCAATAATTTTAAGATCTTTCACTGAAGTAAAAACTGCAGATTTTTCTTCTCCGGAAAATGCAGAAGGTGATGAATAGCCTACTTCAATCGTTTTATCCCTGTTATATACCCTGTTGATACTGATATAGCTGTCACGTACAGAATCAACAATACTTTTATCAATAAACTTTATCGTGTATATCGGGGTCTCCTTCAGATCCATAAAAGTATATTCGCTGGATTTGTTGGATAGCTTAGCCACCGGAATGCCGTCTATATTAATAATTCCCCTCTTGGTTTTGATATTCTGAGCATGAAGGAAAACACTCAGAACTGTAAAGAATATGATTATACTTTTCTTCATAGAATCAGACTTTTACATCAATAAAAAAAGTGTAACACAAAGTTACACTTTCTTGAAAATATATTTAGCTTTTCATTTAATTATTCACAAA
>NZ_JAYSDT010000002.1:0-209732 GCF_041914225.1 Chryseobacterium sp. | reverse complement strand
AATTCCCTTTTTGCCTTTAAGTAAACCGTATGACATAATTTTTTAATGTTTATTATAATACAAATGTAACAATAATTGTGCTTATGGCATAATAAAAAATGGAGCCTTATCAATTTAAGACTCCATTTTATTGAAAATATTTATATGACTGAAATACTAATTGGTTTTCTTATTCCATTCTGCCTTTACATCTTCTGCCGCATCTTTGGTTTTTTCCCATGCTTCATCTGCTTTATCCTTAATATCTTCCCACGCATCGGATACATTAGCTTTTACCCTGTCTAGCCAGTCTTCCTGGCTGGCCTCCTCATCATTATTCCTCTTCTCATTGATATAGTCTTTAGCCTTGTCTGCCAATTCATTGATTTTCCATTTGGTTTTGTCCGCTGCATTCTGTAAAGAGTTTTCTACATTATTTACTGCATTTTCCGCTTTGTTATACTCTGAATTGTTCATAATAATATAAATTTTAGTGTTGTAACAGTAATTAAACAATAACCATTCCTAAAACACAGCTTCTCTGTTAAATTTTTCATAATCTTTTGTTATGTTTTCCCAAATCAGTAGTAACTTTAACGTGTAAAATTTGATAATTATGGAAAAAATACGTTGTGGCTGGTGTGAAAAAGATGATCTCTACAGGAAATATCATGATGAAGAGTGGGGAAGGCCCGTCTATAATGATGAAACCATATTTGAATTTTTAATTCTTGAAAGCTTCCAGGCCGGTTTGAGCTGGTATACTATTTTATCTAAAAGGGAAAATTTCAGAAAAGCTTTTGATCATTTTGATTATAAAAAAGTAGCGGCATATTCTGACAAAAAAATTGAAGAATTAATGAATAATCCCGGAATTATAAGAAACAGGCTTAAAATTCTGGCTGCAGTTACCAATGCCCAGAGGTTTATGGATGTTCAGAAAGAATTTGGAAGCTTTTCCCGATACATCTGGGATTTTATTGATGGAAAACCGATTGATAATAATCCGGAGAAATTGTCTGATGTACCCGCTACGACGGAAATTTCTGACCGTATTTCTAAAGATCTTAAAAAGAGAGGATTCAAATTTGTCGGATCTACAGTAGTGTATGCCCATATGCAGGCCACCGGAATGGTTAATGATCATATAAAAAGTTGCTTTACCAGAAAATCATAACTTATTGATATTTTTGTATGATTAAAAAATGAAAACCTCTGTTGAAATATGAAGGAAATAGGAATTATAGGCTATGGCTGGTTGGGAGAAAGAATAGCATCCGCTTTATCGGAAAAATACAAACTATCCGTTACGGCAACTACAGAGGACAAGGTACGCACGCTAAATTCTAAAGGCATCAATGCAGTAGTGGCATCTTTTCCGGATTATCAGTTGTCTGAGCCTGTTTTCCGGTGGGAAGAAATTAAAGATATGGATGTTTTGATCATTACCATTCCTGTTTCTGAAAAAAGCTGCTGTGTAAGTTCTTTATATAACAGAATTCAGAATTTGTCAGCCTTTATCGGTGATTTTAAAGGGCAGATGTTCCTCATGAGCTCTACAGGTGTTTATCCTGATATTGCTAAAGAATTCACAGAAGAAGATGTTCCTTTTGAGAAAGTATCGGGAGAAAGAATGCTTAGAAATAAATACCCTCAGCTGAATATTCTGAGACTTGGCGGTCTGATGGGAGACAACAGACTTTTAAAAAACTATAATGTGGGCAATCTGGATCATGCCGTGAATCATATTCATTTTGCTGATATCAGCGGGATTATCTCAGAAATGATTGAACAGAAAGCTGAAGCTAAATTATACAATGTAACAGCTCCCGTTCATCCTGCAAAAAGCCAGGTGATCAATGCACAGAAAGATATTCCGGATGAAGAAGAATTTGAGGTGAAAGGGAAGAAAGTTTTATCATCAAAGTTGGTTTCAGAGCTGAATTATACATTTCAATATCCGGATCCTAGGACTTTTCATTTGTGATCATGGCATTTGTATCATGATTATTGGCCTTTAACCTGTTTTACTTACAAGATTTCTATTGTCAACTCTGTCATTCCGTAGGAATCTAAATACAGTTTTTTAAAAATAATATAGAGATTCCTACGGAATGACAAACCGAATGGGGGTAGTTTTATTCATCGTGAAAAAAATAACTATTTTCAATATAATCAAATTCAATAGGAATGGGCTAACATCCTGAGCGTAGACGAAGGGAGCCCGTTTTCAAAACAGATCAGATTCCATTGGCTTTAGCCAAAACCTATAAAAAAACTCCGGAAATTGTTTTCCGGAGTTTTTATTTGCATAATAAATAAAATAATTACTTAATAATTCTTTCCAATACCCATTCAATAAGGTTTTTCTCAGAAGCATGATGATCTGCAGAAAACTCACCGCGTCTTCTGTTGGCAATAACGTTGTTCACTGTAATTGCTTTATGTCCTAATAATTTTGAAAGCGCATAGATGGCAGACGTTTCCATTTCGAAATTGGTAATTCCAAGATCATTCAATGTTTCAAGGAATTGATCATCTACTGCTTTCAAACGAAGTTGTCTCCCTTGTGGAGCATAGAATCCCGGGAATGTTGCCGTATTTCCGTGGTATTTGGCGTCTTTATAATATTCTCCCATTTCTTCTGCCCAGTCTGAGAAGTAAAGCATCGGCTTGATTCTTTCGTAAGGGAATTTTTCCAGGAAACTTTTGGAAAATTCATTTTCAAAGTTGTAATCCTGATAGAAATGCATTAATCCGTCTAGACCAACTACATTCTGAGTAACCAGCATATTGTCCACCTGTACGTCTGGGTTTACACTTCCACAGGTTCCCATACGGAATAATTCAAGGGCTTTGTGCTCACTTTTGAACTCTTTATTCTTCAGGTCGATGTTCACCAAAGCATCCAGCTCATTCATTACGATATCGATGTTTTCAGTTCCGATACCTGTAGACATTACAGTAATTCTTTCTCCACGAAGCGTCCCTGTATGCGTATAAAATTCTCTTTTATTTTTTTTGATTTCTACCGTATCAAAGTATTTTGAAACTTTTGCCACTCTGTCAGGATCACCCACAAGGATGATTTTGTCAGCAATATCTTCAGGTAAAAGATTCAGGTGGTATACACTTCCGTCTTCATTCAGAACAAGTTCCGAGGCAGCAAGTTTGTTTAGCATAATATGTATATTTTTTGTTTTTTTAATTAGTCATAATGGCTTCTTTATAAGGAGAGGCCATAACCTCGTAGATGTCATTGTATTCTTCTACAATTCTTTTCTGGCCGTTCATTACTTCATATACGGTAACAACGGTTTTTTCAATATTTTTAGGATCTTTCCTCTGTGACGTGATTTCATAGAAGTGATCATCTTTTTTAAGAACAGAAACCAGTTCTTCTTTGGTTGAATTATTGGAGGTCATCATTCCCGGAAAATCCCTGAGGATATCTGAAAGATCAGTATAGGTTTTATAGGGCTTTGTAACTCCATTGGAATAAACATACACATTAGGAATTTCTTTATTATTTTCAAGACGTATCAGATAATAGTCATTTCCTTATTTCTCAGCATACACAGCCATTTCCTGTTTCTTTTCAGGTTGTTTTTCCTGCTGTTTTTTCTTTTGGGAAAATGCAGTCAGAGAAAGGAAACTTGCTGCAACAGCAAACCATAGTTTTGTTTTCATACTTTTATTTTAGTTTTTTTGATGTGTTGAATTTAATTTAAAAAATCCTCTCCCAATAATCTTCCGCCATTATTTAACGGTATGCTGAAAACCGTTTTCCTTAGAATAATGAATTTGATTTCGGGGTTTAAAATTAGTGAAAAATATTGTATCAGAAATATAAACATTATTTAATCTGCTATTAAAACTGAGATAACATCGGATTAATAGCTTTGCTGCTAAAAATTCATGAGATCTTATCCACTGCTTGTAGTTGCCCTTCTGATAGGGTTTGCAGTAATGTCTTTTAATCCTGTTTATAAAGGAAAAGAAAGCGAAAGTACATTTGTCAATAAAGGTTTGACCGACTTTAAAATGAGGCTCGAACAGTTGAAATCAGACGTTGATAAGTTCTCTGAAGACCGTATTTCCCTCGAAGAATTACAGAAATCACTCAGCAGTACAAGAAATTCATTCAAGGAAATAGAATTCTATATTGCTTACCATTATCCTGAATTTACCAAAACCCATCTTAATGCAGCCCCTTTGTTTCATATTGAAGCTGCGGGAACATCCGCCTATACACTTCCTCCCGAAGGATTGCAGGTGCTGGATGAACTGATATTTTCAGACGAAGCAGGAAATGAGAAAGAAAAGATCAAAACCATAACTACCTTTTTGTATAACAGCTATTCCGGGTTTTATTTAAGTGCTTTAAAAAACGGATTGAGCAAAGGAAACAACAAAACATTGCCTTTGCGTATAGAACTGATCAGGATCTATTCACTGGGAGTGTCAGGTTTCGATACACCAGGTTCTCTGAATATTTCCGAAGAAACAAGCCACGCTTTTTCCGGGATGCAGAAATACATCAGTGATGATCCTTATTTTAAAAATTATAATACTGAAAAAGCTGACCGGATTTTAACAGACGGAATAAGTTACCTTTCAAAAAATACTGATTTTGAAAACTTTGACAGGATTGAGTTTTATAAACAATACGTACAGCCTTTGTATGAAGAATTTGGAAGATGGGACGGAAGACCAGATGATCTGAAGGAATTTTCCGGCTGGAATGTGGGCAACAGAAATTTTTTCAACAGTGATTTCTTGGATCCGTACTTTTATACCTTATTAAAATCTTCTGAAGATAATCCGGATCTCCGCAACCTCGGAAAATCGATTTTCTATGATCAGAACTTAAGCGGTAACGGGAAAATGAGCTGTGCCACATGCCACCTTCAGGAAAATGCTTTTACAGACCTGAAACCCAAATCACAAAGCAACGTAGAAGGAAAAACAGTTTTGAGGAATTCTCCATCCTTATACAACGCTGTTTTCGCCAAGCGATTTTTCTATGATCTTCGTGCTTTTTATCTTGAACAGCAGGCAGAACACGTTATTTATAATGAACAGGAATTCAACACCAGCTATGAGGGCATTATTCAGAAGCTGAAAACAAAACCTGAGTATAAAAAAGCATTCCGAAATGCCTTCAAAGATGGAAAAATCAGTAAAGAAAATTTTTCAAAAGCATTGAGTTCTTATGTAGCTTCACTATATTCATTTGACAGTGATTTTGACCGTTTTATGAGGAATGAAAAGACTGTTTCTGAGGATGTGAAAAAAGGATTCAACCTGTTTATGGGAAAAGCCAATTGTGCAACCTGCCATTTTGCCCCTCATTTTTCAGGATTGGTTCCACCGTTTTTTAATGAAAATGAATCTGAAGTATTGGGAATTACCACAAAACCCATCAACAAGCTTCCCATACAGCTTGATCAGGATTTGGGAAGAGGAAACAGCCCGGTGAAAAAAGAACAATCCTGGATTTATGACTATTCATTTAAAACGGTAACGGTAAGAAATATTGCACTTACAAAACCATATTTCCATAACGGAGCTTTCAATACTCTGGAAGAAGTTCTCGATTTTTACAACGAAGGAGGGGGCGAAGGATTAGGATTAAAAATGAAAAATCAGACACTGGCACCGGATAAATTAAACCTTACTGAAACAGAAAAAAAACAAATAATTGCCTTTCTGAATGCTCTTACGGATGTGAGTAAAGCGAAGTAGACGGAGCGCGGGGTGAGAGAGTTTGAGGGTTTGAAAGTGAGAGGGTGGAGATTCGGGTTTCGGGTTTCGGGTTAGGGCGTGTGTGATTCGAGCTATATGAAAGATAGTTGGAGATGGAGATAGATTACTTCTGTTCATAAATGTGATTTTAAACTATTTTTATCCTATACTTTCCGTGCGAATCCCGAACCCCGAATCTCGCACCGCAACTTCAACACTCAAACCCTAAAGTCCCCGTTCCATTTAACACAAAATTAATCCCCTTAACATTAGGTTTTTGATAAGTTAATATTTACCGATCTATATTTAAAATCCTATTAACAGAGGGAAAGCTCTAAAAAAATAGTTTTGCAAGGTCTAATAAATCAAAAATAAAAATGAAGAAAAAACTACTAACAGTGGGAGCTTTGGCTATAATGGCCGGTTCTGGTCTTCAGGCGCAAACTATGATATTTAATAAGAATGCGTCATGGAGCTATAAAGATAACAACCAGGCGCAGCCGGCAGGATGGAATACCCAGAATTATGATATTTCAACTTGGGCAGTAGGAAACGGTCCGTTGGGATATGGGGATCCCGTGACTACTACCATCAATTCGGGGCTTACAACAGCTTATTTTGCTAAAGATTTTACCGTAGATCTTTCAACCCTTTCCGATACAATGGAACTGGGAGTGATGAGAGACGACGGTATCATTGTATACCTTAACGGAGAGGAAGTAGTAAGAGATAATATGCCTGCAGGTGCCGTAACCTTCAATACTTTCTCCAGTACTACTATTGACGGGGCGGCAGAAAGTGTTTATAATATTTTTTCCATTCCGAAATCAAAATTTGTAAACGGTGTCAACAGATTTTCTATTGAGCTGCATAACAGAAGCACAACCAGTTCAGATCTAAGGATTGATGCTTATCTGAAAACAACTGCCAACACTACTACACCTGTAACTTGTAACGGAACTCATATCAGCTGCTTTACTTCTATTGTTCCTACAGCACAAACCAATAAATTAATTATCCCTGCTGAGCACAAATACCAGTTAATTTTAAAAGAAGGAGACAATTATACCGAAGGCGGAGGATTGGTAGGAGGTCAGAATGATTTTACCGCTTATGTTGCAAAAGCAGGAAGCAGCACAAACGGATATCTGTCTGTAAACCATGAAACGAATCCTGGAGGAGTTACCATGGCAGAAATCAGTTATAATGCAACTTCAAAGCTTTGGCAGCTGACAAAATCCAGAGCGGTAAGTTTCTCAGATCCAAGTCTGGTACAAACCATCAGAAATTGTTCCGGAGGAATTACGCCATGGGGAACTGTGGTAACAGCAGAAGAATCTGTTACTTCCAACGACGTGAACAATGATGGGTACAAAGATTACGGCTGGTTAGTGGAAATTGATCCTGCAACGGCACAGGTAATTTCTAAAAATACTGACGGTTCCAAAGGTAAACTATGGCAGATGGGAATCATGAACCACGAGAACGTAGTGGTTAACAGCACCGGAACAATCGCATATTATGGAGAAGACGGCGGAACTCACATGGTCTACAAATATGTAATGGATACGCCAAATGATCTTTCTTCAGGAAATCTTTATGTACTGAAATTAGACCAGGGATTAACTGCAGCAGGAGATCCGGCAGCAACTACAGCAACATGGATCCAGGTTCCGAATAAAGAAAAAGCAGATCAGAATAATACAGGTCCGTTAGCTCTTTCTTTAGGAGGAACAAAGTTTAATGGTATTGAAGATGTGGATATCAGCCCGCTGGATGGGAAAATTTATTTTACATCAAAAGGTTTAGACAGAGTATACCGTTTACAGGATAACGGAACTACTGCCTCCCAGGTAGAAACTTTCGTAGGAGGAGGTTCTACAGTGTATTCTTTCAATACGGCTCAGGGTGTGAAGTCTGAAGTATGGGCTGATGGAAATGACAACCTTACTTTTGATGAACTAGGAAACCTTTGGGTGCTTCAGGATGGAGGTAAAAACTACATCTGGGTTATTGCTCCGGATCATACACAGGCCAATCCTAAAGTAAGACTATTCGCATCAATGCCGGCAGGTGCAGAACCTACAGGTCTTACATTTACGCCTGATCATAAATTCGGTTTCTTCTCTATTCAGCATCCGGATTCAACGATCTCTACAGACGTAGATGCAACAGGAAATACGATTAATTATAAAGGAAAATCAGCAACTATTGTTATCGCTCTTAAAAATAATCTTGGAACTGAAGGAACTTTAGGAACTATTGATACCAAAATTGAAGAGAATACAGTAACGGTAGCGCCAAACCCAACTTCAGGAATCGTAAAAATAAATTCTGTAAAAGGATTGAAAGATATTGCTGTGACAGCTTACAGCATGGACGGGAAAATCGTTTACACGAAGAAATTCAGCGGAACCAACAAAGTATTGGACCTTGATTTCACACAGCAGCTGGAAGGATCACGAGTTTTAGTTTTAAATATTGAAGCTGAAGGAGGATTCCAGAAAACAGTTAAAATTGTAAAGAAATAAATTATTTATAATTCTTGTCTGTCGGCAGCTCCGGTTGCCGGCAGACCTTTTATTTTTATGAAAAAGCTTTTCTTACTTATTTCCATAGTTTCACTTTCTCAGATCAAAGCACAGATTGATCCGGTGAAATATCCTACTTTTACCAATATTGAAGAGGCTTTAAGCAGTAAAAAAACGGTTTACAGTATAAGCTTCAGACAAAAGGGATTGTTCAATCTTCCTCCTCAGATTGTAAAACTGGATTCATTGTTCTTTCTGAATATTATGGCCAATAAGCTTGAGAAAATGGATCAGGAAATCTTTGCCTTAAAAGAACTGGAAATTTTAAATGTGAATGAAAACAGCATTAAATATATTCCTGATGAGGTAAGTAACCTTAAGAAGCTGAACACTTTTTCAATGAATCTGAACAGCCTGACCAAAATTAATCCAAATCTTGCAAAACTTCAGAACCTGAAAGTTGTTCATTTTGATGCCAACAACCTGAATACCTTTCCTGAAGCTCTTATGGAAATTCCCGCACTGGAAGAAATCAACCTTCAGGGAAACCAGATCAGCTTTATTGCAGACAGGCTTGATCAGATCAAAAATTTTAAATTCCTGAACCTCTCAGATAACCAGATTAACGATCTTGGTAATTTATCTTTTCCTGAAAATTTAAAATATCTTGAACTGCAGCAGAACGCTATCATTAAACTCCCGGAGAATCTTTTCAAAGCAAAGAACCTTGAATTTCTGAATGTAAGCGGAAACAATATCACAGAAATTTCACCCAAAGTAAAGGGGCTTAAAAATATCGTCAGCATGAATCTGGCCAACAATAATCTGAAAGACATTCCTGTAGAAATCAAACAGCTTAAAAATCTGAAAACATTGATTCTTACAGGAAATCCTATAGAAAAATCTACAATTGAAAATTTAAAAACCTTACTGCCGGAAACCCAGATCTATTTCTAGAACTATCCGCCAACACGTTTGGTTTTATATCCCATTTCTTTAAGGATATTCATTATTTTATCACGGTTGTCTCCCTGGATGATAATCGTTCCATCCTTCTCAGAGCCGCCTATGCCTAAGGTGGTTTTTATTTTCTTTGAGATTTTTTTGAGGTCTTCCTCACTGCCTTCCCAGCCTTCAACAATGGTTACAGGCTTACCGTTTCTTCCTTTCTTCTCAAATTTGCATACCAAAGGCTCTTTCTGCTTGAATTCTTCTTCAGGCATCTCAAAATCCTGCTCTTCATGATCAGGAAAAAGATTCTTCAATTGATCTCGTAAATCCATACAGCAAAATTAAAAAGATTTACTGATAATGAATTGAAATAATCAACGAAATTTCAATTTTTCAACCCCGTCAAGGTTTAAATCTTAACAGGGTTTGATTATCTATGGTATCCCCCTGATGATAAACAATCAGTAAAATTCAGGACTTCAAATTCTTCTATTCATAGGAAATTAGGTAAATTTGTATAACAAAAGTTTTTACAAAATGTCGAAAAAAGCAATACTGGCCATTCTTGACGGATGGGGATTGGGAACAAACCCAAACGTTTCTGCAATAGATAAAGCAAATACACCATTCATAGACAGCTGTTACCAAAAATTTCCGCATACGACGCTTGAAGCGAGCGGATTGGCTGTAGGCTTACCGGCCGGACAGATGGGGAACTCTGAAGTAGGACACATGAACCTGGGTGCCGGGAGAGTAGTATACCAAAACCTGGTAAAACTGAATATGGCAGTTGAAAACGGAACGCTGGGACAGGAAAAAGTAATCCAGGATGCTTTTGATTATGCCAAGAAAGAAAATAAAAAAGTACACTTTATCGGATTGGTTTCCAATGGAGGCGTACACTCACATATCAATCATCTGAAGGGATTACTGACGGCTGCAAAAGAATTCGGTTTAAATGAAAATGTATTTGTTCACGCATTTACCGATGGCAGGGACTGTGATCCGCATTCAGGATTAGGGTTTATTGATGAACTTCAGAAGCATATGGAAGCTACTACCGGAAAGCTGGCCACGGTGGTAGGAAGATACTATGCGATGGACAGAGATAAAAGATGGGAACGTGTGAAATTAGCGTACGGAGCCCTTGTAGAAGGAATAGGAGAACAGACAACGGATATTCTGGCAACCATTAAAATGTATTATGATAATAATGTTACCGATGAGTTCCTGAAACCTATTATTTTAATGAACACTACCGCTACAGGAAATGTGGTGCCGGTAGCAAGAATCATTGAAGATGATGTGGTGATCTGTTTTAATTTCCGTACAGACAGGGGAAGAGAAATTACAGAAGTTCTTTCCCAAAAGGATTTCCCTGAGTTTGGAATGAAGAAACTGAACCTGTATTATATTACATTAACGAACTATGATAAAACCTTCCAGAATGTACAGGTTGTTTTTGATGAAAATGTACTGACGGAAACCATGGGTGAAATCCTTGAGAAAAATGGAAAGACCCAGATCAGAATCGCAGAAACAGAAAAATATCCGCATGTAACGTTCTTCTTCTCAGGAGGAAGAGAAGAGGAATTTGTGGGAGAAAAAAGACTGTTATGTCCAAGCCCGAAAGACGTTCCTACTTATGATTTAAAACCGGAAATGTCAGCATACGATATTACCAATGCAATTGTACCTGAACTGGAGCAGGGGACCGCTGATTTTGTATGCCTGAATTTTGCCAATACAGACATGGTAGGACACACAGGTGTCTTTGAAGCAGCAGTAAAAGCCGCTGAAGTTGTAGATCAGTGCATTGAAAAAGTGGCAACAGCTGCCTATGAAAACGGATATGCTGTTTTCATCCTTGCCGATCACGGAAATTCAGATGTCATGATCAACCCTGACGGAACCCCGAATACCCAGCATTCTACGAACCTGGTTCCTTTTATTGTGATGGATAAAGACCACACATGGAATTTAAAACCTGGAAAACTGGGTGATGTAGCCCCTACCATCCTTAAAGTAATGGGAGTGGAAATACCAGATGCTATGACAGGAGAAGTTTTGGTTAATTAAAATTCAATAATATCCGAATAAAAATGCCGTTATATCTTTATAGCGGCATTTTTTTTATGATTTATGTCAGATAAGGTATGAGTTGCATACTTTATTATGCGCCAAATAATAAATAAATCATATCTTTGTAAATTAAAGTAAATTAAAACTGAATAGTAAAATGTATCAAAAGCTTGTAAGGAAAGAAGTAATGGGGATATTGGAAAAGGAAGTGACTTCTTTTCTTGATAAATTTTTAACGCCAATTGAAAAAATTTGGCAGCCCTCCGATTATTTGCCGGATCTGTCAAGCGAAGAATTTAAACACGATTTAGAAGAAATTCAGACATTTGCCCGTGAAATGCCTTACGATCTTTTCGTAACATTAATTGGTGACTGTATCACAGAAGAAGCACTTCCTTCCTATGAGTCCTGGCTGATGGGTGTTGACGGAATCAATCAGGAAGAAAAAGTAGGCTGGGCCAACTGGGTAAGAGCATGGACCGCTGAGGAAAATAGACACGGAGATTTATTAAACAAATATCTTTACCTGTGTGGAAGAGTAAACATGAGAGAGGTTGAGATCACTACCCAATACCTTATCAATGACGGTTTTGATCTGGGAACAAGCATGGACCCATACAGAAACTTCATTTATACAAGCTTTCAGGAAACAGCAACCAATATCTCCCACAGAAGGGTAGGAACGCTGGCCAAACAATCCGGAAACGGAAAGCTGGCAAAAATGTGCGGTGTGATTGCTGCGGACGAAGCAAGACACGCTAAAGCATACAAACATTTCGTAGCAAAAATTCTTGAAATAGATCCTTCGGAAATGATCCTTGCGTTTGAAGATATGATGCGTAAGAAAATTGTAATGCCTGCTCACCTAATGAGACAGTCCGGACAAAAAGCTGGAGAGCTTTGGGGACATTTCTCAGATGCAGCACAAAGATGTATGGTATATACAGGCCAGGATTATATCAATATTATGAAAGACCTTTTGGATGAATGGAAAATTGAGCACGTGAAAGGCCTTACAGAAAAAGCGGAAAAAGCCCAGGAATACCTGATGAAGCTTCCTGCAAGACTTCAGAAGATCACAGACAGGGTTTCTACTCCGGATCTTCAGTTCCAGTTTAGCTGGGTAAAGAGCTGATAAAAACTTTATTATTATTTAAATATAAAAAGTATTGAGTGCCTTTCTTTTTGGCACTCTTTTTATTTCTTATCTTTGCAAAGCTAAAAAAACAACAAAATGTTAAATAATAAAAAGATTGCTGTTGACTTTGACGGGACTATTGTTGATGATGCCTACCCGGCAATCGGAAAACCGAAAACTTTTGCATTCGAAACTTTAAAAAGACTTCAGGCTGAAGGATACAGACTTATACTTTGGACATACAGACACGGAAAAACGTTGGATGAAGCTGTAGAATTCTGCAGAAAAAACGGAATAGAGTTCTATTCTATGAACTCAAGCTTTGAAGGAGAGGTTTTTGATCCCGAAACACAGTCAAGAAAATTAGATGCAGATTGGTTTATTGATGACAGAAACTTAGGAGGATTCCCGGGCTGGGGTGAGATCTATAACATTATTCAGGAAAGAATAGAATTCCGTGTAGAAGGAAAAGAAGTTCTTGCCTATTCAAAACTTAAAAAAGAAAAGAGAAAAGGACTTTTTTGGTAGAATATAGAAATTGGAAGCCTGATATTAGACGTTAGTTTTTTAATATTAAGTGCTTTTGGTCTTTATAATTTATAGTAGAAAGTTCAATAGATGATGGGAAGTAAAAATAAGCATAACGCTGTTGTCTAACTTCTAACATCTAATATCTAACATCTATATACAATGATTCAATTAAAAACAATAGACGAACTGCGTCTGATGAAGGAGAGTGCCCGATTGGTTTCTAAAACATTGGGAATGTTGGCAAAAGAAATTAAACCGGGGATTACTACCTTATTTTTAGATAAACTGGCACATGATTTTATTAAAGATCATGGCGCTGAGCCTGCATTTCTAGGGTACGGAAGATTCCCGAATTCTCTTTGTATCTCTCCGAATGAGCAGGTAGTTCATGGCTTCCCGAACAACGATGTAGTAAAAGAAGGAGATGTTCTTTCCGTAGACTGTGGAGTTATTCTTAACGGTTTTGTGGGAGATCATGCCTATACTTTTGAAATCGGAGAAGTGAAGCCGGAAGTTAAAAAATTACTGCAAGTTACCAAGGAATCTCTATATAAGGGGATTGAGCAGTGTATCAGAGGGAAAAGAATAGGGGATATCTCCCATGCGATCCAGGCACACTGTGAAAAAGAAGGGTACGGAGTGGTAAGAGAACTTGTAGGTCACGGTTTAGGAAGAAAGATGCATGAAGATCCGCAGGTTCCTAACTATGGAAGACAAGGGAGCGGAAAAGTAATTAAAGACGGTCTTGCCATTGCTATAGAACCGATGGTTAATATGGGAACTGAAAAAGTGAAATTCCATAATGACGGCTGGACGGTTACTACTTTAGATAACATGCCATCCGCTCACTTTGAACATGACGTAGCGGTAATCAACGGTAAGCCGGTATTGCTTTCAACATTTGAATATGTATATGAAGCTTTAGGGATTGTAAGTGATGAAGAAAAGCAGTTCCAACTGGATTTTTAATGAAAAAATTAACGAAGCTTTTACTGAATAAAATTCCACGTCCTATGCTTATTAAAATGAGCATCTGGGCAAGGCCGCTTATTTATCAGTTTTTCAAAGGAGATCAGTTTTTAGATCCTATTGATGGAAGGTCTTACAGGAAATTCCTTCCGTATGGATATGGAAAACAAAGAGAAAACGCACTTTCTCCGGGAACTTTAAGTTTGGAGAGACACCGTCAGATGTGGCTGTATCTTCAGAATGAAACAGATTTTTTCATTAAAAATTATAAAGTTCTGCATATTGCTCCTGAACAGGAATTTTTAAGGAAATTCAAAAGGATGAGCAATCTTAACTATATCTCTGCAGATTTATACTCTCCGATTGTAGATGTGAAGGCTGACATCCTGGACCTGCCTTTTGAAAACGAAAGCTTTGATATTGTTTTCTGTAACCACGTGCTGGAACATATAGAAGATGATGCAAAGGCAATGAGTGAGCTGTACAGGGTATTAAAGCCCGGCGGATGGGGAATTCTTCAGGTTCCGATGAAAAATTCACTGGAGAAAACCTATGAAGATTTTAACATTAAAGATCCTAAGGAACGCCAGAAACATTTCGGGCAATACGATCACGTCCGCTGGTATGGAATGGATTATTTTGACCGCTTAAGAAAAGCTGGCTTTGAAACAGAGCCTAATTTTTACTCACAGAAATTCTCTGAAGAAGAAATAAAAAAATATGGGCTGAGACACAATGAGATCTTGCCTGTAGTTTATAAAAAATAAATAAAACCCGTTTTCAATTGTTGAAGACGGGTTTTATTTTCTGTTACTCTTTTGTAAAAGGATAAGATTTATAATTTTCAAGAGCTAAAATGTACTGCCCTTTTTTGAAACTGCTTGTGTCAATGGACACATTAACACCACTCGTTATAGTTTCAAATATCAGCTTTCCGGAAAGATCATAAATCTTAAGCCGAAGATTTCTCTCAATATTTTCAATATGTAACATA
Source organism: Chryseobacterium sp. (assembly GCF_041914225.1). Classification (GTDB taxonomy): domain Bacteria; phylum Bacteroidota; class Bacteroidia; order Flavobacteriales; family Weeksellaceae; genus Chryseobacterium. Next base: position 194,809 of record NZ_JAYSDT010000002.1, on the reverse strand, counting down.
TCTTTTACCGGATTTGGATATGCTTTAAACGTTTTTGCAGCGGTATCAATTTCTTTAGTATTGAGTTGGGCCGTATTGTTATAATAGACCTTATTTCCTGAAGGATCCGTAATTATCAGTGTTTTGACGTTGCCGTTTGTGATAATCTGATAGCTGTATATAGATGCATAGGCCCCTGAAACATAAGTGTCACAGTTTTTCTGATCGTAGGCACGAACAGCGGGTGCATTTCCACCATTATAAAACAAAAGGGTACATGAGCTGGCTGTTTTGATAAGATTGTTACTTCCGGGCATAACTCCAAAACTCATCATGGATGTATTGTAATACCTTGAATTAATAACATAGCTTGTACCTCCCGCTGAATTGAATGTGGTAGCAGGTACTCCGTTATCTATTAAAGGCGTATTGGTTGTCTGTCCGCTATTGGATACCATCTTGGAAATATACCAGTTATTGGAGAGTAGTTCAGAAGTTTGCTGGGCAGTTAACAAGCTGCCTGCTAAAAGGAATAGTAATTTCTTCATAGGTTAAAAGTTTCCGGTAAAGATATAAAAGAATTTCTTCTTTATCTGTTTTGCCAGTATAATTAAAATGAAGATTTGAAATAAACAAAAAACCGCCTTCATTACGAAGACGGTTTCATTTTTAAATATAGATAAAAGTTTATACCTCTTAGTGTGATGAAGACACTGCTTTCAAACCTACTACAGAACCAATAAGGGTAACAATAAAAAATATTCTCCAAAAGCTTACAGGATCTTTAAAGAAGATAATTCCCATTAAGGCAGTTCCCACCGCTCCAATTCCTGTCCATACCGCATAAGCAGTACCAATAGGTAAGGTTTGGGTCGCTTTAATCAATAAAACCATACTGATGGTCATGGTTATAAGGAAACCGGCATACCACAGGTACATCTCAGTTCCTGACGTTTCTTTTGCCTTTCCCAGACATGATGCGAAGGCAACTTCAAATAATCCCGCGATAATTAATATTAACCAATTCATTTTTTAAATTTTTCTACTGCAAAGTTCAGAATTTAGAGGCAGAAAAAATTTTACAATTGTTAAAAAATGATGTTTTGAGGAAAGGAAGATGGGAGCTGGAAGAAAATTAGTGATCGTAATCAATAGGGGCGGACTTTAGTCCGCTTTCAGGAATAAATACTTCTCCTTTGGCTTTAGCCGAAACATAAAATAAAGAGCATAGAATTTTAATTTTTTAAATCCTTTACTTTTCAATCTACTTAATTTCAGCCCTTATTCTGCTCAGACTTACCTGTGTAATCCCCAGATAAGACGCAATATAACCCAGCTGAACCCTCTTAAGCAATTCAGGCTGATAGGTCATAATATCTTTGTAACGTTCCAAAGAAGTTTTGAACTGTCTGGAAATAATCAGTTCTTCGGATTTGATCATCTCAGCTTCTGCCAGTTTTCGTCCCCAGTTAGCGATATGAATATCCTCATTAAAAAGCTTTTTGAGGTTCTCCGTTTCCATTCTGTACAAATCGCAGTCTTCCAGAAGCTCAATACTTTCATAGCCGGGCTTATCCTCTACATAGCTTTTCATAGATAAGATGCATTGGCCTTCACTTCCAAACCAGAATGTAATATCATTATCAGACGTTGAAGAATAGGCACGCGCAATTCCTTTCCTGATAAAATACAGGTAAGGAACCACTTTATCTGCTTCCATCAGGCAGAAACCTTTAGGATGCGAAACTTCAGTGATATACTTTTTTAAACTGTTTTTTGATGCTTCAGGAAGAAGGTAAATCTGATCAAGAATCTGGTCTATATTCATAAAGATGAATTCTAATTTTCAAAAATATCAGTTTTAGGTAATGCAATACAAAATAATCGGATATTTTTTTAATCCTGCTAAATATCCGTTTTGTATCTGTTTTAAAATTTCTTTTATTACAGCCACTTAAGGTTATATAACTCTCTTTTTTCTTTTAAATGTTGAGATTAACTGTAAAGACCGATTTTGTTTTACTAAATTTGCAGTTCGTAATATTATTTTTATGCACAAAGCTGGATTTGTAAATATAGTTGGAAAGCCCAATGCGGGAAAATCGACCTTGCTCAACCAATTAATGGGGGAAAAGCTGGCGATTGTAACGCAGAAAGCGCAGACAACCCGTCACAGAATTTTTGGTATTTATAATGAAGATGATCTTCAGATCGTATTTTCTGATACTCCGGGAGTATTAGACCCAAAATACGGGCTGCAGGAAAAAATGATGGACTTTGTAAAAGACTCTCTGCAGGATGCTGATGTTTTCCTGTTTATTGTAGATGTTACCGATAAAGCAGAACCATCAGAATTTTTAATTGAGAAACTGAATAAAATTCCTGTACCTGTACTTCTTCTGCTGAATAAAGTAGATCAGACGGATCAGGCAGGTCTTGAAAAATTGGTGGAAGAGTGGCATAACAGAATTCCAAAGGCGGAAATTCTGCCTATTTCTGCTTTGAACGCTTTCAATACAGAAGTTATTTTACCTAAAATAAAATCGCTACTTCCTGAGAATCCTCCTTACTATGATAAAGATCAGTTCACAGACAAGCCTGAGAGATTTTTTGTCAACGAAACCATCCGTGAGAAAATTCTTCTGAATTATGATAAAGAAATTCCATACTCTGTAGAAGTGGTTACGGAACAGTTCAAGGAGAAAGAAGGAATTATTTTTATTGATTCTATTATTTATGTAGAAAGAGATACCCAGAAAGGAATTATCATCGGCCACAAAGGAGAAGCCATCAAAAAAGTAGGAACTGAAGCAAGATTGGACCTTGAAAAATTCTTCACCAAAAAAATTCATTTGAACTTATTTGTAAAAGTGAAAAAAGACTGGAGAAAGAATGACAGAGATCTCAAAAATTTCGGTTACAGATAAACTAAAATGCCCGGAATCCCGTTGTATTAAAAGATTTTTATTACCTTAGTATAAATTTTTTAGTAAATGAACTATAATAATTCAAATTCAGGCTCAATACCTAAAGATATTGTTTTATTGGTGGTAAGAGTATTTGTTGGTTTTGCAATGCTTTCTCATGGTTTTCCAAAGCTTCAGATGCTATTGGAAGGCGGTAAAATCGAGTTTTTCGATTTTATGGGACTGGGACCGCAGATATCGCTAATTCTTACGGTTATTGCTGAATTTGTCTGTTCAATACTACTTATATTAGGACTTTTTACAAGAGTTGCTCTGGGATTTCTGATTTTTACCATGATCATTGCAGGTTTTATAGTGCATGGTGCAGATCCTTTTGAAAAAAGAGAACTGGCACTGGTTTATCTTTCTGTTTATCTTCTGCTCATGGTAATAGGAGCTGGAAAAGTTTCTGTGGATCATATGATAGAAAAAAGGAAAAGAGCTTCAGACTGGTAATTGACAGGGTAAAACAATACAAAATAAAGAAAGGCACTTCATTTGAAGTGCCTTTTTGTTTTTTAAGGTCTGCAGGAAGGCAAACAATCCCATATAGGAGAACCTGTTGGTGTTCTGTCCACTATACAAGCTACATATCCTGTATCACATAATGGAGCATTTCCTCCGATAATAGTCTTTAGATTTCTCTTTGTTAGTTTTCGTAAATTTTTCATATTATTTTTAATTTGTAAGGTAAATGTAGTAAAAAAATAAATATGACACTAAAAAGAGTCTTATTTTTTAATATTAGAAATCTGTTAAAATTCACTACATTCGTAGAAAATGAATTATATGAAGATAAAACTGACTATTTGCCTTCTGGCATTTCTCAATTTTTACGATGCACAGGAAAATATTACGTACCAGAAACCTTCTGCTGAGATCTTAAAGCTTGCAGATTATGAAAGACCTCCGGCTGTTCTGATGAACAGCAAAAAAGACTGGGTAGTTTTTACGTATCGTCCAACATATAAAACACTGGAAGATCTGAGCCAGAATGAAATGAAGCTTGGCGGGCTCAGAATCAACCCGGTTACCAATATCTCAAGCAGTATGACCTACTCAAACAATCTGAAGATCAGAAAGATCAATGATAAAAATGAGATTCAGGTAAAAAATCTGCCTTCCAATCCAAAAATTGCCTATGTTTCATTTTCTCCGGATGAAAAGAAACTCGCTTTTACCAATACAACAAGTAAAGGAGTAGAGCTGTGGGTTGTAGATATGGAGACTGCTTCTGCAAAAAAAGTTACAGCTGATAATCTGAATGCCAATTTAGGAATGCCTTATTTATGGTATAATGATTCTCAAAGCTTTCTGATCAGAACACTTCCGCAAAACAGACCTGCCCTTATAGATGCGGCTAAGGATCTTCCTACAGGCCCGATTGTTTCAACGGCTGACGGTAAAGTTTCCCAGAACAGAACTTACCAGGATCTTCTGAAAAATCCTCAGGACGAAAAGAACTTTGAAACGCTTACAGCTTCTGAACTCTATAATGCAGATCTTACAGGAAATCTTAAGAAATTCAAAGATCAGGATATGTTTGCAGGCTTAAGCTTTTCTCCTGACGGAAATTACCTGATGGCTACAGTAATTAAAAAGCCGTTTTCCTATATCGTTCCGCTTAGCAGATTTCCATCAGCAACGATTGTATATGATATGAAGGGAAATGCTGTAAAAACAGTGAATGAAGTTCCTTTAAATGAAATCATGCCAAAAGGATTTTCATCAGTAAGAACAGGAAAAAGAGACATGACATGGAGAAATGATGCTCCCGCAACTCTTACCTATGCTGAAGCGTTGGACGGAGGTGATCAGTCTAAAGCAGCAGATTACAGAGACGAGATATTTACCTGGGAAGCACCGTTTACTGCGGCTCCGAAATCTTTCTTTAAAACAAAGCAGAGATATGAAGATGTAGTCTGGACGAATGATCATTATGCCATTGTTTCTGAAGGCTGGTACGACACAAGAAATACAAAATCATACCTTATAGATCTTAATAACGGAGAATCTAAAGTTTTTGATGACAGAAATTACCAGGATGTTTACAGCGATCCCGGGAATTTTAACACAACGAAAAACCAATACGGGAGATATGTAGTGGATATGAAAGGCGGAAAAGCCTACCTGATAGGAGATGGCTTTGCCAAAGATGGACAGCACCCATTCATAGATGAAATGGATGTTAAATCATTGAAGAAGAAAAGGCTTTATACGTCTAATCTTAAAATGCCAAAGAGGCCATCGTAGACATTCTTAATCCTTCAAAAGGAGAGATTTTAACGACTCAGCAGTCTCCAAGCCAGTATCCGAATTATTTTAAAAAGAATATTAAATCTAATAAAGCGGAAGCTGTAACCAACTTTGCAAATCCTTTTGAAAGCATCAAAGACGTTTACAAGGAAGTGATCACTTATAAAAGAAATGACGGTGTTACCTTGACAGGAACCCTTTATCTTCCTGCTAATTATGACAGAAAAGCAAAAAAAGAAAAGCTTCCGCTACTGATCTGGGCCTATCCGACAGAATATAAAGATAAAAATACAGCAGGACAGAACACCCAGAATCCTAATGAATTCACATTCCCGTCTTACGGATCTTTTGTATACTGGACCACGAAAGGATATGCTGTGCTTGATGATGCTGCTTTCCCTATTATTGGTGAAGGAAAAACGGAACCGAATGACACGTTTATCCCGCAACTGGTAGCAAATGCAGCAGCAGCCATTGATGCAGTGGATCATTTGGGGTATATTAACAGAAAAAAAGTGGCTGTAGGAGGACATTCATATGGAGCTTTCATGACAGCAAACTTGCTGACCCATTCTGATCTTTTTGCATGTGGAATAGCAAGAAGTGGTGCTTATAACAGAACGCTGACACCTTTCGGATTCCAGAGTGAGCAGAGAAATTACTGGGATGTTCCGGAGATTTACAACACGATGTCTCCATTCATGCACGCAGATAAAATGAAGACACCGCTGCTTCTGATACACGGCGATGCAGATAACAATCCGGGAACTTTCACTTTACAGACTGAAAGATACTTCCAGGCATTGAAAAATCTGGGAGCTCCTGTAAAAATGGTCCTTCTTCCAAAAGAAGCCCACGGATATCAGGCAAAAGAAAATATCTTACACCTTCTATGGGAACAGGATCAGTTCCTTGAAAAGTGTCTGAAAAAATAAATTATAAAAGAGACTGTTTATCATAAACAGTCTCTTTTTTTGATTAAAATATATCTTAATAGTTTAAGATTATAGATATTTCAGAATTTCATCAACACTCTTAAGCTCCATAAAATTCGGATGTTCCAGGTTAACGTCATGCTGCTCATGGCTCCATGTGACATGATAAGGAATATGGGCTGCAAAACCTCCAATTTCCAACACCGGCAAAACATCTGATTTAATAGAATTTCCAAGCATTATAAAATTTTCAGGTTTGCAGTCAAGATGCTTCAAAAGCTTTTTATAATCGTGCTCCTTTTTATCACTCATAATTTCTATGTGATGGAAATGCTCCTGTAATCCTGATTTTTTCAGCTTCCGTTCCTGATCCAGAAGATCTCCTTTTGTGGCAACAACAAGTCTGTACTTTCCTTTTAAGCTTTCAAGGGTTTCTGTAACTCCATCCAGAAGTTCAATGGGCTTCTGAAGCTGTTCCTGTCCTAATTGTATGGCTTTATTTACCAGCTCCAATGGAGCCGTATTATTGGACACTCTGCTAATGGTTTCGATCATGCAAAGCATAAAACCCTTCACCCCGTAACCGTATAAATGAAGGTTCTGCATTTCTGTTTTAAACAGTTCCTGTGATACGGAATGCTGTGGAAGGTAATTTTCGAGCAGCATGCAAAACTCCTTTTCTGCTTCCTGAAAATATGGCTCATTGATCCAAAGGGTATCATCAGCGTCAAATGCAATGGTTGTGATATGATTATTCATTTTTGTTTTGTAATTTTCTGATCTCAAAATTCAGTATAAAAACCCAACAAGCAAAGGACATTTGTCCCGGATCAATATGTTACGCACCAATCAGACATTTTTAAGCTATTTTGAAGCGCTTTATCATAAACAGGAGAGCGGGAAAGATATTCTGTTGAAATCTTATCCCAAAGGAGAGCAGATTCTGGTACAAGGGCAGTTTATTCTAAAGCCTATGATTATTAAGGAAGGAGTTACCAAATGCTATTTTACGGAAGAAAACGGAAAAGAATATATTGTAGAGTTTTCCGGAAGCGGTGAAATTATCGGAGAAATAGAGATGATCAAAAATACACCGTGCTTATGCAGTATCGAAACACTAACTGAAGTTTCCGTATATGAGATTGCTATTCCGTATTTCAGGTTTTTACTTAAAAATGATATTGCTTTGAATAATTTATTGCTGGATATTTTTGCGGAACGAATTATCAATACTTCAAGCAGGGCATCTTATCAACAGCTTTATACAACAGAACATACTTTAACACAATTACTGAAAATGCAGACCAAAGAAGGAATTCAAATTTCAAAAGAAAATATGGCTGCTTACCTGGGAATTACAGTACGAAGCCTGAACAGAATCTTAAAAGACTTAAAATAGTTTTTAAGAGTAAAAATGAAATTTTAAGCGAATTATTATTAGCAATCAAAAAAGCGATATGTAATTTTATCACAGATAAAATCCTCGCGACTTAAAAATATTCTGTTTTTTAATTTTATTGCGTCTTTGCGTATTGGGAAAAATATTTCCACAAATGTTATAAGTGGTATTTTGTTGGGGTTGGTTTCTAACAAATGTCGAAATTGGATAATTAATTGTAAATTTATAGGGGTGCTTTTCTAAATTTAGTATTTTTGTGTAAAATTAAGCAGAATATTCGTCCATGGAAAAATTAAGGTTCAGGAATGCTGAATTGACAGATTTAAACAAAATCGTAGCCATTTATAATTCAACAGTTGCCTCAAGAATGGTGACCGCAGACATGGAAGAAGTTTCTGTAGAAAGTAAACTAAGATGGTTTGAAGAGCATAATCCTCAGACCAGGCCGCTATGGGTGGTTGAAGATGAACAGAATCATATCATCGGATGGGTAAGCTTCAGTTCATTTCACGAAAGAGCAGCATACAAGGGTACGGTAGAGGTAAGCATTTATCTGGATGAGTCCTGCAGAGGAAAAGGATATGGGAAAACCATTCTTAAGTATTGTATTGATAATGCAGAGAAATTCGGAGTACTGAATCTGGTTGCCCTTATTTTCCTTCATAATGAACCTAGTTTAAAGCTCTTCAGGCATTTCGGATTTGAAGATTGGGGAAATCTCCCGAATGTTGCTGTTTTGGATGGAATAGAAAGAAGCCTGGTCATATTGGGAAGAAGAATTAATTAAAAATATTAAAGCGGCCTAAGCCGCTTTATTTGTATCTTATTATCAGTTGAATTCAGGTTGTTTATCCTTTTCAATATAGATATAACGGCCTTTGATTCCGTTTTGGAGCATTTCCTTTTTTTTATTGAGTTCTTCTACAGATTCTATGGTTTCATTTTTAAAGTTAGTCTTTTCTCCGCTCTTTATTCCCTCGGAAAACATTCTTGTAGGATTTTGGTAGATGTCTTCAATATATTTATTGAATTTCTGATTGGTGATCGGTATAGCCGGTTTGCCATAATGCGTTTCTACAAAATCCTGGGTATCGTAGTCTGTAGTAAGTTTTTCGTTCTTAATCAGCTTATAGACAAAGTTTTGATCCGTATCTTCTAAGATAAAGATGAGTCCGGGAAGACCTCTGAATTTGTAAGGACCTTCCTGTATATTCATTTCGTTGGAAAACCAGGCATTCCAGGTTCTGCCTCCGAAATCTGTTGTCGCTTTCTGGAGCTTGTAGCCATTATATTCTTTGGTTTCCTGAATGATCTGCCATTTCATTTCATCATTTGTTTTTACCACAAAATAATCAAAGAAATCTCTGTACCAGTTGTTTTTAAAAGAATCCGGTTTTCTTTCCACAACCTGGTCTGTTCTTGTGCTGTATCTGGAAATCTGCTGCTTTGCATTTTTATTTTTTTCATCATAATCAGCAAAGTCTTTATCATAAAATTTAACAGAACCGGGGTTGATTTCCAGATTCATAAAGGTTGTCATATATGGCTGTGATGTATTTTTGCGGTACTGAAGTTCGTAAGTAAACCTGTTGGTTTGAGATTGAAATAAAGATCCTGCATATAAGGCAAGGAAGATCAGTGTTTTTTTCATTTCTATAGATGGTTATCGACACCAAAAATAATAAAAAAGCGCAGGTTTTTTACATCTGCGCTTAGTATTATTGTGTTTTTGTCTGTAAATTCTGCTTAATTCTTTTTGCCGACATATTTAAGAATCGTTTTACGAGGAAAACTGCAGATACTGTCAGCCCTAATCCTAGTGCGATCCACATTCCGAATGCGCCCATTTTTAAGGTAACACAGAAGAAATATCCCAAAGGAATCGTAATCACCCAATAGGCAATAAAGGTATAAATAGATGGGATTTTCACATCCTGCAGTCCTCTCAGCATTCCCAGAGCTGTTACCTGGATTCCGTCAGAAAGCTGGAATAAAGCCGCAATAATCATCAATTTTGCAGCCAGAGTAATAACTTCAACTTCTTCTTTTTTTGTGAAGAAGGTCGGGAGTATATTTCTGCCTAAAATAAAGACCAACCCGCAGATGCACATGAAAATAAAGGCGATCTTCAGATTGTTGATTCCTACTTTTCTCAATTCGACAAAGTTCTGTTCTCCCAGTTTCCTTCCAATCATTACTGTAGAGGCCACACTGAACCCAACACACAGGTTAAAAGTGAAAGAAGCCATACTTAAAGCAATCTGGTGGGAAGCAATATCATGGGCAGAAATCAGCCCGCAGATAAATGCTGCTCCGGCGAAAGCCGTTACTTCAAAGAACATCTGTAAAGCTGTAGGCAGTCCAAGCTTCACCATTTTATCAAACATCTGTTTTGAAAAGCCCTGAACTTTTAAAGAGAAATCTTTAATATAACGTCTTGTTCTTTTTTCTTTAAGCAATACAAAATAAAGGAAAACAACCATGAAAATTCTGGAGATCAAAGTCGCCAGAGCAGATCCTTTTACACCCATCGGCGGAATCCCCCAAAGGCCTTTGATGAAAACATAGTTTAAGGCAATGTTGATGATATTGGCAATGATGGTTGCTTTCGTAACCCCAATTGTGTATGATAGTCCTTCAGATACTTCACGAAGGGTCTGAAATGCCATAAACGGAATCATACTGATCACCATGATGCTTAAGAAGCTTACCGTATCAGGGATAATCTTGGCAGGCTGCCCTGAATGATAGAGGAGTGGCATTCCCAGCAGTAAGATGGCCATCAGAATAATCCCGACAGACATATTGATGATAAAACCGTGGCTGAACACAGAGTTGATCGTAGCATGATCTTCTCTGGAATGTGCTTCCGAAACCAGCGGTGGGATGGCAAATGAAAATCCAAGGGCTAATACAAATATGGAGAAAAATACAGCATTTCCCAATGAAACGGATGCCAGCGCATCGGCACCCAATAGTTTTCCGACAATAATATTATCGAATAAGTTTACTGAAACCTGCCCTACCTGGGTAAGCATCACAGGCAGAGCCAAAGTCAGGCATTCTTTCGTATAGTTTTTGTTTAAAAAGCTCATAATATTTTAAGATTCATATAGTTTATTATTCAAATAAGGGTAAAAAAAAATTTGCAGTGGTAACACTGCAAATTTTTATAATATTGTCAATAATAGCTTATTATTTCCTTACAAAACTTGCAACGTCACTTTCTGAAACAGTATTTCCACCAAGGATAATCAATCTTTCAACAACATTTCTTAATTCCCTGATATTCCCGGTCCATGAAAGGGCTTTTAAAGCATCAATAGCTTTATCGTCAAACTTCTTTGCAGCAGTACCATGCTCATCAGCAATCATTCCCGCAAAGTGCTCAACCAATAACTTGATATCTTCCTTTCTTTCATCCAATGGCGGAACATAAATTTCAATCACAGAAAGTCTGTGGTAAAGGTCTTCCCTGAATTTCCCTTCCTCTATTTCTTTCTGCATATTTTTATTCGTTGCGGCAATTACTCTTACGTCAACTTTAATTTCTTTATCACTTCCTACAGGAGAAACTTTGCTTTCCTGCAGCGCTCTCAATACCTTAGCCTGAGCGATAAGGCTCATATCTCCAATTTCATCAAGGAAAATGGTACCACCGTTAGCCTGTTCAAATTTTCCCTGTTTATCCTTAATAGCACCCGTAAAAGAACCCTTTACGTGTCCGAAAAGCTCAGATTCAATAAGCTCAGATGGGATGGCAGCACAGTTTACTTCTACCATTGGGCCTCTTGCACGTTCACTTTGATTGTGGATAGCATGAGCTACCAATTCTTTTCCGGCACCGTTGGGTCCTGTGATCAGTACTCTGGCGTCAGAAGCAGCTACCTTTTCAATCATATCCTGGATCTTCTGAAGAGCAGGAGAGGTACCGATCATCTGGTATTTTTTGCTTACTTTTTTCTTTAAGGTTTTATTTTCAGTCTGAAGATTTTTGTTTTCTTTTTTCAGCGTTTCCTTTACCAATGCATTTTTTACACTTGTAATAAGTCTGTTGATATCAATTGGTTTGGAAATAAAATCATATGCACCCTCTTTCAAACAGGAAACGGCAGAATCTATGTCTGCGTGACCTGAGATCATGATAAAAGTAGTTTCTGGTTTTAATGCAAGACTTTGTTTCAAAAGCTCAGTTCCTGAAAGCTTAGGCATTTTGATATCAGAAATCACCAGTGCGAAATCTTCTTTTTCTACCTGTTTGTAACCTTCAAGGCCGTCTTCGGCAATAACAAATTCATAATCGGTTAGTTCATCCGAAAGAATACTGTGAAGTACTCCCGAGATTGCTTTTTCGTCTTCTACTATAAGGATTTTTTGCATAGTTGCAAATTTAAATTTTTTGTTTCAATTATTAGCAAAAACTATACCTAAATATTCTATTTTGAATAGTCTCTTCTTCCAAAAATGGCAGATCCAACCCTCACAGAGTTAGCCCCGCATTCAATCGCTATCGGGAAATCGTCACTCATTCCCATAGATAAAGTATTTAATGCTTTTAATTGATTTAATTCATCAAAAAGAGCTTTCAGGATTAAAAATTCATTTCTTACCTGCTGTTCATCATCCGTGAATGTGGCCATCCCCATTAAGCCGGTAATTTCAACATTAGGAAACTGTCCATCCATATATTTCCCGAACAGGTCTCTGGTTTCTGAAATGTCAAGCCCGAACTTGCTTTCTTCCGCCGCAATTTTCACCTGCAAAAGAACTTTAATGATTCTGTTATTTTTCCCTGCTTCTTTGTTGATTTCTGCCAATACTTTTTCAGAATCCACACTTTGTATAGTATCTATAAAAGGAGCAATATATTTTACTTTATTGGTCTGTAAATGGCCAATCAGATGCCATTGGATGTCCTGAGGAAGAAGGGGAGCTTTTTCCATCAGTTCCTGAACCTTATTTTCTCCGAAAACCTTCTGTCCGAGATCATAAACTTCCTGAACGGCGGATGCAGGATGGGTTTTAGAAACAGCAACCAGCTGCACAGTAGATGGCAGCTGGTTTTTTATAGCGTTGTAGTTCTCTTTAATACTCATAATACAAATGTCCGAAAATTCTCTGAATGTTCAAAGTTCAGTGATATCAGACCTGGAGTGTTTATTAATTTAAAACCTCATTGATTTTAGGATACTGGGAGATTTTTCTGAAGACAAACTTATTGCTCTTCTGTAATTTTTCAATAAACAGATCCAGTTCGTTGATGGAATCCGCATCTCTCAGATATTGGTCATGGGTAAGGAAAACAAGGTGTCTTGAAGTCTTTTCAAGATCGTTTAAGAAAATACTGTCTACTTTCTTGATCATGGCTTCATGACTTCCTTTTAAAGTCATTTTTTGAGAAGGTCTCCATTCCAGATCCCAGCCGATTACTTTATAGCCGGCTTTTTTAAGACCGTCTGCTGCTGCAGTAGAGCTTTTGATATCAGTCACATTAATATTGTTAAGCCTCCAGATATTTCTTCCGGGAGTTCTTGCTATTTTATCAGTAAGCTTCAGGCTGTCTTTGGCGATGTCAAAATCATGGACAACAGCGTTGGCATTTTTATAAAAGTCGGTATACTTGTTATGGGCATGAGTAAAGCTGTGATTAGCCAGTTCTATCAGCGGATTTTGCTTAAGCAGCAGCAGATCATCTTTCTGTTTTTTGCTTCCATAGGCATGTTTTCCTACAAGAAAGGCAGTTGCACAAACGTTTCTTTTGTCCAGAATCTTTAAGAGATTTTCGGTGCCCTGGTTGGGACCGTCATCAAAGGTAAGGTAGATCACTCTTTTATCCGGGTCTACGCTTTCATCGTCCATCTTGGGGACTATTTCTGCGGCAGGATGTTCCTGTGAACTGACGGCGGGGTCAGTATTCACTTCACTCTTGAAATTACAGCTGTTCAATAAAACCGAAGTTGCACTCACCAATGCAAACATCCCGAGAAAAGTCTTATTTTTTGACTTTCCCGCAAAAATTTTTCTCATAAAAATAATGGAATTTTAAATTGTTAAAAATCGTTAAAAATAACAATTGAAAGTTAACAAATTATATGCCATGCTGTGCAGGTATTTTCCTTTTTAAGCTTATTTTAAGAACTTTATTTTAAAGGATATTTCAATTCTATGGAGTGTTGCTGATTTATGGTTTTCTTTTCTTTATTTTTTAACATTTATAAATACAAAACCAATAGCTATTCTCTATATTTGTTAAGATTTCAATATTCTTCATTTAACAGGGAATTATTTTATTTTAACAAATAAGGATTTACTCTAAAATGTTTTTTAAATGCAATGAATTGTTAATTGCAGCGGTTCCCCAGGTGTTATTGAAGAATATATAAGCTGTTTTCCCTCTGTTTCTAATTTTTTCCGCAAGTTTATCTATAAAATCCTTGCTGTACTCAGATTTATAAAGAATGGGTTTCCCATGAAGTCTGTAATAAAGCATATCCGGATGATTGATGATTACATCTTCAGGAAGATCACCGGGAAAGCTTACTCCGGAAAAAATGATATCATGGTCTTTTAAAAGGTCAAATACTTCTTTTTGCCACCATGAGCTGTGACGGAATTCAATGACATTCAGAAACCCATGATCAATATTGTTGATGATTCGTTCTGTGTTCTCTGCGGAATTTTTAAAGGAAGGAGGAAGCTGATATAGAAATCCGGAAAGCTTATCCTTCAGATTACTCTGAATATGATTGCAAAAAAGGGCGATTTCTTCTTTTGAATTTTCAAGCCGGCTCAGATGGGTAACGGATTTTGGAATTTTAATAAAAAACCTGAATTTATCAGGAGTTTCATCATACCACTTTGACAGCGTTTTTGAGGTCGGTTTTCTGTAAAAAGTAGAATTGATTTCCACCGTGTTGAATGCTTTTGAATATAAAGAAAGAAAATCTTTACTTTGGGCATTTTCAGGATATAAAGACCCTTTCCAGTCGTTATTATAAAATCCCGAACACCCTATGTAAAGATTTTCTTTTTTCATAATGCTATTTTATATCCAGATCCACGGAGTTTAATCTCAATGAATTCAGAATCACGGAAAGGGAACTGAAGCTCATTGCTGCAGCTGCAATCATCGGTGATAACAGAATTCCAAAGAATGGATACAATAATCCTGCCGCAACGGGAACTCCGAGTACATTATAAATAAAAGCAAAGAATAAGTTTTCTTTAATGTTTTTGAGAAGCTTTTCGCTGAGAAGCTTTGCTTTTGCTATCCCTAAGATATCGCCTTTTAATAAAGTGATCTCAGCACTTTCAATGGCAACATCCGTTCCTGTTCCCATAGCAATTCCCACATCAGACTGGGCCAGGGCAGGGGAGTCATTGATTCCGTCACCGGTCATGGCTACTATTTTTCCTTGCTGCTGCAGTTTTTTTACTTCATTCAGCTTATCTTCAGGAAGACAATTTGCTTTAAAATGTTTGATTCCTAATTCATCAGCTACAGCTTTGGCAGTGTTCTCGTTGTCTCCGGTCATCATGATCACATCGATGCCTTCGCTCATTAATTGTTTAACAGCTTTCTTAGAGCTTTCCTTAATTTTATCTGTAAAACTAATGAATCCAAGTACCTGCCGGTCTTGTGCGACATAAGAGATCGTATGCGCTTTGGACTGTACTTCTACTGCTTTTTGTTTTAAAGCCCCAGGAATCTGGATCTGATGCGAGGTCAGCAGGCTTTCATTTCCTAAATACGCTGTTTTTCCTTCAATATTTCCTTTCACCCCTTTTCCGGAAATGTTTTCAAAACGATCTACTTTTTCAGGAGTTATATTTTCTTCCTTTGCTCTTTTTATAACGGCGTTGGACAATGGGTGCTCGGAATTTTGATTCAGGGAAAAAGCCAGCTTTAAAATCTGATTCTGATTACCGGCAACTGTTTCTATATGTTCTACCGAAGGTTTTCCTTCTGTTAAAGTTCCTGTTTTGTCAGTGATCAGAACATTCACTTTGTTCATTTGTTCAAGAGCTTCAGCGTTTTTGATGAGGATTCCGTTTTTAGCACCTTTCCCGATTCCTACCATTAGCGACATTGGGGTTGCCAGTCCTAATGCACAGGGACAAGCTACAATCAGTACAGCAACTGCATTGACGAAGGCAAATAAACTTCTTTTTCCTTCCGGACCGAAAGACTGCCACAGAACAAAGGTAAGCACGGCAATAAGGATTACGACAGGAACAAATACTTTTGAGACCTTATCCGTCAGTTTCTGAATAGGAGCCTTGCTTCTGCTGGCTTCATTGACCATTTTAATGATCTGTGAAAGCAGGGTTTCGTCACCTACTTTTTCCGCTTTCATGATGAATACCTGATTTCCGTTTATTGTTCCTGATGATACTTTGTCATCAACATTTTTTTCAACCGGAACGGGCTCTCCTGTAATCATACTTTCATCCACAACAGAATTGCCTTCAGTGATTTTTCCGTCTACCGGAATCTTTTCACCGGGTTTCACTTTTAATAAATCTCCTATTTTTACCTGTGAAAGCAATACTCTTTTTTCTTCACCGTTCACCATAAGATTGGCCTCATCCGGCGAAAGGTTCATCAATTCTTTGATGGCATTCCCTGTTTTTTTATGGGCAGCAGCTTCCATCAGCTGACCTAAAATAACAAGCGTTAAAATCACACAGACCGCTTCAAAATACAGCGGAATTTCATGATTATGTCCACGGATTTCGTGCGGAATGATCTCCGGGAAAATTAAAGCAGCAATACTGAAAATAAATGCTGCAGCCACTCCCAGAGCAATAAGACTGAACATATTAAGATTCCAGGTTTTAAAGGAAACCCAGCCTCTTTTTAATAAGAACCACCCGGAATAGAACATCACCGGAAGAGTCAGAGCAAGCTCAATAAATCCCTGAACCTGATGGGAAAAAGGAAAATTGATAAACATTCCTCCCATAGAAAGAATAAAAACCGGAATGGTGAATGTTAATGAAATGATAAATTTTCTTTTTAAGATATTATAGGTTTCATCCTCTTCGTCATCACTGCTGTCAGGCATTCTTACGAGATCCATTCCACAGATCGGACAGTCTCCCGGTTCATCACGGATAATTTCCGGATGCATCGGACAGGTGTATTTTGCCGTTTTCTTTTCAGGGTATTTTACAAGGTCCATCCCACATACCGGACAACCCACATTGGAATCGTAGGTCTTATCTCCTTCGCAATACATCGGACAGTAATATCTGCCTGCCATTTCATCTGTTACTTTAGGGACATCATGATTATGGGTATGATGGTGGTCGTGATGACTGTGAGCATGCGAGTGAGCATGTGAATGATGCGAATCTCCTTTCTGAACAAGTTCTTCAGTGACAGGCTCCAAATGCATATGGCAAACCGGGCAGTCTCCTTTTTCATCGTACACTTTATCTCCTTCACAAAACATAGGACAATAATATTTTCCAATACTGTCTTTAAAGTTTTCAGGAAGATTGGCTGCAGAATAAGCCGGTTTGTAATGAGGATCTTTAGCCATCTTTTCTTCAATTGGCACAAGATACATGTTGCATACAGGGCATCTTTCTCCCTGTTTGAAATATACTTTATCTCCTTCGCATTCCATCGGACAATAATATACTGAAGACGGAGATATGCGGTCCTGAGGCTTTATAAAGGTTTTTTCGGGATTACCAGGGTCTTCAAGCCTGTATTTTCCTATTTCTGCCAGGGCATCATTTAAAATGGAAAGCTTCACTCCATGGTCTGAAGTAATGGTTGCGGTATTGGTTTCCAGATTTACATCGGCTTTCACTCCATCAATGCTGTTCAGTTGATTTGAGATCTTTTTCTGACAGCCTGAACAGGTCATTCCGAGTATTTTATACTGTTGTTCCATGATTCTTAAATTTATACTACAAATTTCCAAAATGGAAGAGTAAGGTTGTTATAAATTTAAGGATAATAGTTATAAAATTAGGTTGGAGAGTTTGAGAGTGAGAAAGTATAACAGTAAGACGGTTTGAGAGTTGTAGAGTTGTAGGGTTTGAGCGTTTTTTAAGTGAAATAGGAACATTTAACCCCTTCACTCCTTAAACGCTCAAACATTCAAAGGTATTAAAGACTGTCAAGCGCTTTGCGGTGATGCTCTTTAAGTTTTTTGAATTCTGTAGGTGTAAATCCGGTTACATTACGGAATTGGGTAGAAAGGTGCTGAACACTTTTGTAGCCCAGTTTTCCAGCAATTTCAGTAAGGTTGAATTCATTATATAACAAGAGTTCTTTTACCTTTTCAATTTTCTGGAGAATGAAGAACTGTTCCAGTGTGATATTTTCATTCTGTGAAAACGTTTTTGAAAGGGAACTGTAATCTTTATGAAGCTTTGAGCTTAAAAATTCAGAAAGCAGGAAGTTTTCTGCGATATCCAGCTCGCTGATCTTTGCAATGATCAGATTTTTGATTTTTTCAACAAGCTGATGAGCAGAATCCATGATTCTTTCGAAACCTGTATCCAGCAGTTCTTTCTCTATAGACTTCATTTTTTCCGGGGAAATATCAGTTTCGGTTTCAACTTCTCCCAGCAGTACATCTTTGATCTTCACATCTGCTTTACGGAAAATGTTTTCCACTGCCGCAATGCATCTGTTGCAGACCATATTTTTTATGAAAATTTTCATAGGCCGCTGTTTAACCTGTCTTTTACAAATTCAATTCTGGTTTTACCATGAGGAGCAGGATTGCCGTCTGCATCAAGGTTTACCATTACAATTTTATCTACGGTAATAATGGTCTGGTGAGTCATTTTATTGCGGACATCACATTTTAATGTAATAGAGGAGGAGCCGAAATGGGTAGCCTCAATTCCTATTTCTATAATGTCTCCCTGTTTGGCAGAGCTGACAAAGTTGATTTCGGAGATAAATTTGGTCACCACTTTTGTGTTTTCCAATTGGATAATCGCATAGAGTGCTGCTTCTTCATCAATCCATTGAAGAAGTCTTCCCCCGAAAAGTGAATGGTTAGGATTTAAATCTTCGGGTTTTACCCATTTTCTTGTATGGTAGTTCATCTTTTAATAATTTGCAGTACAAATTTACTGTTAAAAGCTGATCTTTTCAAAACAATAGCATTTATTGATCTGAAAAGAATCATTCATTTTCTCAATCATTTCTTTTTGGAACGCATCGCCTTGGTTTTTGATATGGATGTATCATTCAGGAGTGTCTGATATTCTTTACTTTCCATAGGAACCAAAGCAACTTTGCCTTCTGCATTATGATGGAATCCAAATCCGTATCGCTTTGCTAAAGGAGAGCAGCGGAGACAAGGCTGTCCTTTGGAGAAGAACTTTTCTCTTTCATGCTGTCTTTCACTTTCCGGAATGTCATTTTTAATTGCATAGCACTCAAAAATAATATCATCTGAAGAATATTGATAGGGATTCTTTATGAGTTTTTCATATTGGAGATTGGCCAGTGTTTTTTCTTTCTTTTCAGCAGGAATTTGCGCCTGGGAAACGGGGCAGTCTTCAGCAACTTCAATAAGGGTATTGGTATAATTGGTTGTATGCTGTTTCATGTCTTATGAGCGTTAATGTTAAAAAAAATTGTGATAAATGCTTAAATGTTAAATAATTTAACCAAATGGCTTGAGTTTATATAATTTATTTATTTTCAGTAATTTATATGTTTAATTTGTTAGTTTTAAGAACCCGGATTCAACATAATGTGAGAAATATGTAAAAAAAGCTTTGATTTGAAATTTTTAATTGTATCTTGCATACGTTTATATTTGGAATCAATATTTGTTCATTAATTTATGTTGTTTTTCTTTTATATACCAAATTTTTATTAATTTTTTAATTTATTTAAAATGAACATTTTTGTTTCAAACATCAATTACGCAACTAAAGAGTATGAGTTGCACGATCTATTCGCAGAATTTGGAGATGTATCATCAGCTAAAATCGTTACAGACAGAGAAACTGGTCGTTCCAGAGGTTTCGGTTTCGTAGAGATGGGTGATGATGAAGGAAAGCAAGCTATTGAATCTCTTAACCAAAAAGAATTCAACGGAAAAACTTTAAACGTATCTGAAGCTAAACCAAGAGAAGAAAAACCAAGAAGAAGCTTCGATAATAACAGAAGCGGAGGTTACG
Source organism: Chryseobacterium sp. (assembly GCF_041914225.1). GTDB lineage: Bacteria > Bacteroidota > Bacteroidia > Flavobacteriales > Weeksellaceae > Chryseobacterium. Next base: position 175,106 of record NZ_JAYSDT010000002.1, on the reverse strand, counting down.
GTAATAACAACAACAGAGGCGGAGGCTATGGTAACAACCGTGGCGGAGGCGGAAATCGTTGGTAAAAATAATGAAGCGGCTTTTAAGCCGCTTTTTTTGTGAAATTTATCTCCAATCAGGTTCCGTAAAGATTTGAGATTATATTCTTTAATATGGTCAATATAATTTCCACTTTGGAGATCATAAAGTAACATTAATAAAAATAGGATATCCGCGATATCCTATTTTTTATTTTAATCTTATAAGTAAATAAGCATTTTCATAATAAATGGTTGACATCTTATTATCTGAATACAGCTCCCGTGTAATTTCATTGAAAATAAGTTTGACATGGTATTTGCCTAAATCAGATTCCATTGCTATTTCAGGGACTTTTATGATGCCTTGCCTGTTTTTGTTTTGATCAAACAGATTAATGATTTGTGGTCCGAAATCTATTTCCTCTTTGGAATTTAACCTCAATTTTAATGAGGATTTTTTGATGAGATTGTCTGTAAGCTCAAACTGGTCATCATTCAGTTTTTGTGGATCTTTGCTGTAGCGGTAGAAAGAAAGCAGATACTGGTAGTTTCCGATTTCCACAAACTGTTTTTCAGGAACAAGAGATAGTCTGTTTATTTCATATGTTTTGTTTTCTACTGTGACATCCACATTTGAAAATCTGTTCTGGATATCATATCGTATACTGTAAAATGTCCCGAAATCAATATGAGCCGCCAATTCAGCCTGATCTTCCTTATTCAGTAAAATTGATAAAAATTCTCCCTGCTTTCTTTCAGCCAGAAATTCAAATTTATCGGCAATTTCATTACGGATTGTATCAGTAATTTTCTTCTGGAAATTAATTTTACCACCGTTAATCAGCTGGTTTTGGTTTAAAATATGGATAAGCTCCGTTTTCTGACTTCTTTTCGCAACGCTGAAGGCATTAAAGTAAGGAAAAACCAAAGCAAAAGCACCAAAAAGAAATAAGCTCACCGGAATAAATTTTATGGTTGCTCTTTTGTTGAAAATAAAGTAAATAACAACGCTTAACAGCCATACGGCAAGCAGAAGAACAAAGTATCTTGGTTCTGTATAACCATATTCCAGAATTCGGGTAAAGATAGCTGTAAAAAGCAGTATAATTAAAGGAACAATCGTATAGTAAAATACTTTTGAGAATATTCTGACCCATGATTTTGCGTTTTCTTCTTTCAGTGGATGTACCAGGAGCAATGCAAGAATACCAACAATACTATATGCTAAGACAAGGTAAGTAACCCAACCTCTTGGAAGCTGCCAGTTGATGAGTATTTTAGCGGAATAGAAGTAAAGAATCACTGCATAAATAAGCAGTAACGGAATTAAAATAAACTGGGTGAAAAACTTTAAAACAACCGGATAAGTTCCGTCTTTTTCAAGGTCATTTAAACCTTTATCATTAAATAAAAGAAAAATAAAGCTGCTTCCGAAAATAGCCAGAACAAAAAATGTGTCTCTATAAATTCTATCATGAAAGTTAAAGTCAAAAAGCTTATCAACCGCTAAGATGGCCAGCTCAACCCCTCCGGTCAGAACTCCTGTAAATACAGCAGTAAGGAAGATATTGACAAAGAGATTTTTATTATACTGCCAGAATCTGAGTTCCCTGTTTTTCTCCAGAAACGGAACAAAAGAAACCAGTAAGTGGGAGAGAAGCGCCGTAACAGCAATGATATAAGCGTAGACTTCGGTAAAATTATACTTTTTATCAGGCAGGATGAAGTAAAAACCAACAAGGAAAATAATACCGAAAATCTGCAGTAGTAATTCTTTCCCGGTTCTCTGTGACAGCATTTTTAACGCAAACATCAGAGAAATCCCAAGACACGCACAAATGGTAAATTTTATATAAGAGGTTATTTCAGTGTGTTCCGTTTCAATAATGCATATGGCGCCGATAGAAGCCAGTAAAGCCATTACCAGAATCATAGGATACCGGAAAATGACTTCATAGGCCCGGCTTACTGTTTCCTGGAATTTTGTTTTCATGATTTGGTGTTTTTAAGGGTAAGATTAATCTTTTTTCTTTTTCTTCTTTTTGTCCTTATCTTTCTCTTTTCCTTTGGCCTTCTTCTCCTTTTTCGGACTTAAGATTTCTTCAGCAAACTCAAACTTTGGTTCTTCGGTTTTAGCAGGCTTTATTTCGATTTTAAGATCAAAATAGCCTTTCATATCTTCCTGGGAAATTAATTTTTCGCTTAATAAAAGTTCCAGGATTTCCTTTCCTGAATCACTGAAAAAATTATGAGAAAGCTCTTCCAGCAGGAATTTTTTGTACTCTTCCAATGGAACAATCGTGGTGTATTTGAAGATTCTTCCTTCTTTTACGGTTGACAGATAGCCTTTTTCAACTAATATTTTCAAATAAGTGGAAACCGTATTCTGATGTGGTTTCGGTTCCGGATGCTGTTCCATAACGTCCTTCAGATAGAAAGATCCCATTTTCCAAAACAGCTTCATAAAGTTTTCTTCTGCGGCAGTAAGATGATGTATTTTCATAGAGTATTCTAATGTTGAAATTGAATATTGCAATAAAGATAGATAAAAGATACCATAAAAGCTATTCCAGCTCCCATAAATACCTCTTTTACGGTGTGTCTTTTTAATATAACGCGGGTAATTCCGACTAAAATTGCGATTCCCAGCCATACCAGACCCATTTTCCAGTCAAGTGAGAAAAACAGTGCTGCTACAAATATATTAAATGCTGTGTGCATCGAGCTTTTAATAAACAGATTGCTAATCTGAAGCGCAAACAGGAGGATCAGAATAAAAAGCATAACCAGATCGATATATCCGTTTCTGATATAATTAAAAATAAGATAGACGATTACACAGACTGCAATAAATATATACAGCGTTTTTCTCTGAACACGGTTGGAAACATCCATGTTGGTATATCTTCCCGTCTTCACATTCCAAACCAGCCATATGATTACCGGCACAATGATCATTAATAATACAGGAATAAAATACAGCATGGAATCTTTAAGGGAATATTCCCTGATGCTCATATATACAAAAAACAGGATCAGAGAGACCAGAGGATTAAAAAAATCAGAGATGATTTTTGAAATTTTGTGTAATAATGAAGATTTCTTTCCTTCCATAATCAGGTTTAATGATCAAATATACCACTATAACCTCAAAAAGCAAGTAAGAACAATGATAGAGAACAGCCGGATAGTGCAGAACTTATTTGATTGTCAATAGCTTTTTGGAAGTAAAATATTTCTCAGTTTTTTAAACGCTCTGCTACATTCACTGATAGAAGTAAGGAAAGAATTTTAAAACTTAAACTTTCATTCATTTAAAAAAAGAAAGCTGGTGAAATAACCAAAAGCTGTGTTAACAATAATTAAAAGTGAAACAAATTGATGGATGAATATGAATCTTTTCTGATGCTTTATATTTATTTGCTGTTTTATAAAAGCCGGATAAACAGGCATATTTTATAGATGTGATAGTAATGAAGAATAATGGATAATACCGTTTTACCGGGACCTGCAGGGCTCGAAAATTAAGAATAATCCATTCAGCCCGCAAATAGATTTTACAGAAAAATCGAAAAGTTATCTATGTATAGAATAAAAACAAAGTTTTTTTCATAATTTTGCTCAACTATTTCATCATAAAAAAGCAAGAGCTAACACATGAAAGAATTTTCTAAAGAGGTATACCTGAAGTGGTATGAAGATATGACAATGTGGAGAAGGTTTGAAGACAAATGCCGTTCTCTTTACCTAAAACAAAAGATCAGAGGATTTTTACATTTGTATAACGGTCAGGAAGCTATCCCTGCCGGGTTTACACATGCAATGGATCTGACAAAGGACAGTATGATTACTGCTTACAGATGTCACATTCATCCAATGGCGATGGGAGTGGATCCTAAAAGAATCATGGCGGAACTTTGTGGTAAAGCTACAGGTACATCCGGAGGTATGGGTGGATCTATGCACATTTTCAGTAAAGAACACCGTTTTTACGGAGGACACGGTATCGTTGGAGGACAAATTCCTTTAGGTGCAGGTATTGCTTTTGCTGATAAATATTTCGACAGAAAGGCCGTAAACATCTGTTTCTTCGGAGACGGTGCTGCAAGACAAGGTTCTTTACACGAAACTTTCAACATGGCGATGAACTGGAAACTTCCTGTTGTATTTGTTGTAGAAAACAACCAGTATGCAATGGGAACTTCAGTAAAAAGAACTGCCAACCACGAAGATATCTATAAATTAGGATTAGGATATGAAATGCCTTGCCTTGCTGTAGATGCAATGGATCCTGAAAAAGTGGCAGAAGCTGCTTATGAGGCTATTGAAAGAGCAAGAAGAGGAGACGGGCCTACTTTCATCGAAGCAAGAACTTACCGTTACAGAGGACACTCTATGTCTGATGCTGAGCCATACAGATCTAAAGAAGAAGTAGCTCTTCATAAAAATGATGACCCAATCGAATTGATAAAACACAGGATTTTAGAAAACGGATGGGCTACTGAAGCAGAATTGGAAACTATCGATAACAAATCGAGAGATTTTGTTGAAGAGTGTATTGAGTTCATGGAAAACTCTCCATATCCGGATCCGGAAAAAATCTATGAGTATGTATATGCTCAGGAAGATTATCCATTCCTAGACAAATTAGAAAACTAAAAGATAATGAGTTAATTTGACAATTTGAGAATTTGAAAATGTGATAGATTATGTCCTTTTTTAATTTTCAAATTTTCAGATTGCTAAATTTTCAAATTAAAATAAATTATGGCAGAAGTAATTACGATGCCCCGCCTGTCCGATACGATGACGGAAGGTAAGGTGGCAAAATGGCATAAAAAAGTAGGGGATAAAGTAAAAGAAGGAGATATTTTAGCTGAAATTGAAACTGATAAAGCAGTTCAGGATTTCGAATCTGAAGTAGAAGGTACCCTTTTATACATTGGTGTAGAAGAAGGAGGTGCTGCTGCTGTAGACTCTGTTTTGGCAATTATCGGAAATGAAGGAGAAGATATTTCAGGATTAACAGGAGGAGCTGCTGCTCCAGGTCCTGGTTCTGAAGAAAAAAAATCAGAAGAACAGCCTAAAGCTGAGGCTCCTGCAACTGAATCTGCTGCTGCAGAAGTTCCGGCTGGAGTAGAAATTATTACAATGCCAAGACTTTCTGATACAATGACAGAAGGTAAGGTAGCTAAATGGCACAAAAACGTAGGCGATACAGTAAAAGAAGGAGATCTTCTTGCTGAAATCGAAACAGATAAAGCAGTACAGGATTTCGAATCTGAATTCAATGGAGTATTATTGAAGCAAGGTGTAGAAGAAGGGGGTGCTGCTCCGGTTGATTCCGTGTTGGCAATCATTGGTCCTGCTGGAACAGATGTTTCCGCTGTAGGTGCTCCGAAGGCTGCTGGTCAGTCAACTGCAAAACCAGCTGAGCAAAAAGCAGAAGCTAAAACAGAAGAAAAAGCTGCGCCTGCTGCAAACACTTCATCTTCGGACAGAGTTGCAATTTCTCCACTGGCTAAAAAAATGGCTCAGGATAAAGGAGTTGATATCAACAGTATTCAGGGATCTGGTGAAAACGGAAGAATCGTTAAAAAAGATATTGAAAACTATCAGCCAGCTGCGAAACCAGCTGCTTCAGCTCCTGCAGCAAGCGCTGCTCCGGCTGCAGTAAGCTTCGTACAAGGTGAAGATACAGAGACTCCTAACTCTCAGGTAAGAAATGTTATCGCGAAACGTCTTTCTGAAAGTAAATTCTCTGCGCCTCATTACTATCTGATGGTTGAGATCAATATGGATAAAGCCATTGAGGCCAGAAAAGAAATCAATTCTTTGCCGGATACTAAGATCTCTTTCAATGATATGATCATTAAAGCAACTGCAATTGCCTTAAGAAAACACCCTCAGGTAAATTCAAGCTGGGCAGGGGATAAGATCATCCACAGAGGAAATATCAACATTGGGGTAGCAGTAGCTATTCCGGACGGATTGGTAGTTCCGGTATTGAAGAATACAGACCAGATGACTTATACTCAGATTTCTGCAGCTGTAAAAGATATGGCTTCAAGAGCTAAAAACAAAGGCCTTAAAGCTAATGAAATGGAAGGATCTACATTCTCTATTTCCAACTTGGGAATGTTCGGAATCGAAACATTTACAAGTATCATCAACCAGCCAAACTCTGCTATCCTTTCAGTAGGAGCAATCATCGAGAAACCAATCGTTAAAGACGGTCAGATTGTAGTTGGAAACACCATGAAACTTTCATTGGCTTGTGACCACAGAGTAGTAGACGGTGCTACAGGTGCTCAGTTCTTACAGACATTAAGAACCTATTTAGAAAGCCCATTAACATTGTTACTGTAATTTCTGAATTGAAAATAATAAAAACCTCCCAAACCGGGAGGTTTTTTTGTGAACTGAAATTCAGATGTCCAATAAAAAATAAAACCTGTAAGTTTTTTGCCAAAAAACTGAAGGAAATAATTAAAAAAATTAATAGAAAAGACTGATATAAATGGATCAGAAAAATCGAATGGAAGTAAAACTAAAATAAAATATAAACAGGTTCAAAAAGCGGTTTTTTATTTGCAGGCAATTCACTATTTTTGAATCATGATTAAAGCAAGAAATATCCATAAATCTTATGGGAATTTAGAGGTACTGAAAGGAGTTGATATTCATATCAAAATAGGAGAGGTGGTTTCTATTGTAGGAGAATCAGGAGCAGGTAAGTCTACATTGCTGCAGATTTTAGGAACGCTGGATCATCCGACCCAGTCTGGTAAGTATGATACTGAAATTGAAATAGCAGGAGAATCATTTATCAATATGAATGATAAACAGTTATCAAAATTTAGAAATCAGAATATCGGCTTTGTATTTCAGTTTCATCAGCTCCTTCCGGAGTTTACCGCTCTGGAAAACGTATTGCTTCCGACAAAAATTGCCGGGGCTAATGAGAGAGAAGCTATTGAAAAGGCTTATGCTTTATTTGAAGATTTAAAGATAGAACAGAGACTGAATCATAAACCTAACCAGCTTTCCGGTGGAGAAGCACAAAGGGTGGCAGTAGCGAGAGCTTTAATCAATTCACCAAAAATTATTTTTGCAGATGAGCCAACAGGTAACCTGGATTCCAAGAATGCGGATGACCTTCACAGATTGTTTTTTGATCTCAGAGACAAATACAATCAAACATTTGTGATCGTTACCCACAACCCGAATCTTGCAGAAATTACTGACCGCAAGCTCGTCATGAAAGATGGAATGATCATAGAATAAAAGTATATAAAACCGGATGATGAAACACTTTATTTTTCTTTTTTTAATTGTAATTTCCCGTTCAAAGGCTGAGCACCGGCAGTTGAATTCACCGGGCGTGCCTCAGGCAAGAATTTCGGAAATTAAGAATTATATTAAAGGGAAAGAGTATAATCAGGAAATGGCTGTTTTTATCAATTTTAAAATACCTTCCGGGAAATACCGTTATTTCATTTATAACCTGAAAAACAACAGGATTGTACAACAGGCTGTTGTATCCCATGGCTCAGGTTCTGTTATTCCAAAATCAGACGCTTTAAAATTCAGTAATACTGAAGGATCTTATCAGTCATCGCTGGGTAAATATGCCATTGGAGAAAGCTATGTAGGAAAGTTTGGCAAAGTCTATCGGTTGATAGGGCTGGACTCTACCAACAATAATGCCATGCAGAGGGCTATTGTTCTTCATTCTTACGGATGCGTCCCCGATATGGAATCCCAGACCCCGGTATGTCTGAGCTTAGGCTGTCCCATGCTTTCGGTAAATGCTTTTAAAGAAACGGCTAAATACATTGATCAGTCTAAGAAACCGATGATCTTATATGCATTTTATTAATTCATAATATCTTATTTCATAATTTTTTCCATGGCTATAAAATTTCTTGCAGAAGATGACAGACCCAGAGAAAAGTTTTTGCAGAAAGGCAAAAGCTCACTTTCTGATTCTGAGCTGCTCGCGATCATCATGGGAAGTGGAAATAGGGAAGAAAATGCCATAGAACTGGCACGAAAGATCTTAAACTCTGTTGGTAACAGCTGGCATCAGTTAAGCTTGCTTTCCGTTCAGGATCTGATGAAATTTAAAGGAATTGGAGAGACAAAAGCTATTTCAATCATTTCAGCCCTGGAAATCGGCAGGAGAAGAGCTGTACAGGAAATTCCTGAAAAAACGATCATAGGTAACAGTCATGATGCTTATGCAGTTCTTAGAAACCAGCTTTCCGATCTGCGGACAGAAGAGTTCTGGGCAATTTTCCTGAACAACAGTAATAAAGTGATTCATATCTCCCAACTTACGCAGGGTGGGATCAGCCAGTCTATTGTAGATGTAAGAACACTTTATAAAGGAGCTCTGGATCATTTTTCAACAGGAATTATCATTGCACACAATCATCCCTCCGGAAGCTTAAAACCAAGCAGGGAAGATATCAATATCACACAGAAAATAAAAGAAGCCGGAAATACCTTAAGTATCCAGCTTTTGGACCATATTATTGTTACGCAGAATTCCTATTTTAGTTTCTCGGACTCAGGATTATTATGATTAGAAGATTAAAATACCATGAAATTGACTTTGTAAAATATGCTCAATGTTTAGAAAATTCCGAACAAAGAAAATATTCTGCTACAAAGCATTTTTTAGATACTACTTCTACAATGCCCTGGGAAATTCTTGTTTACAAAGATTACGAAGCAGTAATGCCTGTTCCTTTTGTAAGAAAATATGGGATGAAAATTGTACATAATCCTAAGCTTTGCCAGCAGCTTGGTGTTTTTTCCGGTAAAGATAATGTGGACCTTAATGAAGCTTTTTTGGAATATCTTGAAAAGAATTACATGATCCGCGCGTATCCATTCAATGATGTCAATCAGCTTCGTACGAAGATCAGAATCAAAAAGAATTTTTTATTGTATCCTGATGCTTATGAGAAAGTGTACGCAAAATATTCACCCAAAAGAAAAAGAAAACTTCGGTTAGATGAAGCTGTTTTAAAAGATTCTGAAATCAAAACAATTCCTTATGAGAAAGCAAAAGCTTTTATTGAATCCAACACAATAGGATTGAACAAAAACCATGATCTGCCTGAATTCATGAGAATTTTTGAAAGCTTTTATAAGTCAGGATATCTTAAGTTTACCGCTTTTTACTATCAGCATAAGATCATCAATGTAATTGCTACTTATTCAGACTGCAATATGGTAGCGCTTTTAGGTAATTTCAATGATAAAAACTATGTGAAGTTATCGGGAGCATCTGTATTGATTGATCATCTCATTAAAGAAAACATTGAAACACATATTTTTGATTTTGAAGGAGGAGAGCTTCCCAATATTGAAGAATTTTTCAGGGGATTCCGTCCCGAGTTGAGACCTTATGGTATTATTGAGAATTCAAAAACAAATCTTTTTAAAAAGCTGGGCTATCTTATCCTGAGAGGAAAGTCTTTTTTATGATGAAAAGCATTGTTTAGATTGGTTCTAATTAAGTAATAATCCGTAACTTTATAAAATCCTTAGTAAAACAGTTATGTTACAACAGATTCGTCAGTACAAATTATCATATATGCTTTATAATCTTTTTAAAAAGAGTAAATTAAAGCATAATATTCCATTGTATAAAAAATACGGAATCAATAAGAGCTATTTCTCAAGCATTTCCAGTAAAGATTTTGCCCACCTGCCGGCCAGTGAAAGGACGTTAGATTATGCAAAGCTTAAGGAAACTCCTTTTTTTAATAAGCTTTCTGAAGAAAACAAAGAAAGTGCTCTTCAGTACGACGATAACGGGTATATGATCCTGAGGAATTTCCTTACTCCGGAAACGGCAGATCAGATCAATTTTGAAATTGATAAACTGATGAAAGACGGGACTTTGAAGTTTATTTACGGAGGAAAGCTGATGTTTGCCATTCACCATTCGGAAATCATTAAAAATATAGGAAGTGATTCGGAACTGTTAGATTTTTTATCTGTTTTACTGGACGGAAAATCCAAACTTTTTCAAAGCATCAATTTTATCAACGGAAGCCAGCAGAAAACTCACTCAGACAGCATCCACATGACTACTTATCCGTTGGGAGGACTGCTTGGAGTCTGGATTGCTCTGGAAGATGTTGATGAAAGCAACGGAGCTTTGCATTATATTCCCAAAAGCCATAAACTTCCTTATTTCCTGAATTCTGATTATGATAATGAAGGCACTGCTTTCAAGATCGGCAAGAAAAGCTACAGAGCTTATGAAACTTTCCTTGAGGAAAAGGTAAAAGAATTAGGATTAAAAAAAGAAATATTTAAAGCAAAAAAAGGAGATTTATTAATCTGGCATGCCAATATTCTTCATGGCGGAGAACCTCACACAGATAAAAACAGAACCAGAAAAAGCCTTGTCTACCACTTCTTTGATGAAAACAGTGTCTGCTATCACGAAGTGACACAAAGACCGGCTCTGTTTGAACTCTAGTATAAGTGACCCTTTCGTAAGCTTTTCATGAGAATACAGATTAAAAGATAGTTTTTTTACATTTGTATTCATATAATATCAGTATATGGAAAAAAAGAATGGTATTCTTGTTTTTATCTTTTCAATCTATGTATGCTTCATGTCATACTATCTGTATACCAACCATTATTACAATACTGATATGGAAGCCTATATGGGGCTGATTTATAAAACGGAATATCCTGATATGAAAATTGAAGATATTCATAAGAAGGTATATGATGAACTGAGGGAAAAGAATCCTGATTTTGCCGGGCTTGGTCCTGTTGATCCAATGGTTGAAGAAATAGCAAAAGGGGAGAGTACATACTATAAAATCATTTCGCAGAATCCCAAAGCCTACGAAGAAGAGCTGCAGCTTTTTGTGGTAAAGCCTTTCTATAACTTTATCAGCTGGTCATTCTTTAAACTTGGTTTCAGTGCTTCTGCCTCGATCTCTTTAATTTCGGCTATTTCTTATGCATGTATTCTTATTCTGATTTTTAGTTTTTTAATAAGGATCCTGAAAAATTATCCGCTTGCCTTTATCCTCACTATTTTAATTTCAATGTTCAAACCTTTGCCGGAATCTGCCCGGCATGTTTCTGCAGACTCTTTATCATGTCTGCTGTTGCTTCTCAGCTTCTATATTTTTTTAATGAGGAAGAATCTTTTCTGGGCAGGTATATTAGGTATGCTATGCGTGCTTACAAGACCGGAATATTTTATTTTTTATTCATTCCTGTATGGCTTTATTTACTTGTACAGAGATAGGTTTCAGATTAAAACAGCGCCGTTTTTGATATCATACGGATATTTGTTTCTTTCCTTCTTTTTGATACAAGCTTTTAATCAGGTGTCGTGGTCTACGCTTTTTATGAATCAGTTTACGAAAGTTCAGATTTATCCCGTTTCACAACCTGATCCGTTTTCCTTTTCAGATTATATTCATTTTATCAAGAGTAAAATAATGCTGGAATTTAACACTTCCTATTTTCCGGTTCTGTTAATTTTTATAGTGGTCATTCTGGCCAGTCATTTTTCATTCCGCAATAAAAAAAATCAGGCCCGGGTCTTGTTTTTTGCTGTTATTTATGGAACTGTTATGTTGAGATTTCTGATTTTTCCGGCTCTGGTAAACAGGATGATGGTTGGCTTTTATCTTATCATTATTCTCTCTTTGATCTATATACAGATTTCTAAAGTGGATATCTTTAAAAACTCTTTAGAAGACGGAAAATAATTAGTAATTTTGCAGTCTAAAATTATGACGAGTCTCTCAGGATATCTACCATATGCATTTGCATTGATTATTGCAATTCCTTTTCTGGTTTTGCTCAGACAATTTGTACACTCATATATTACGCTTAAAAACCAGGAAATCAAACTGCTTACCGTGAAATCAAATTCAGAGAACAAAGCACATTCTTATGAAAGAATGACATTGTTTCTGGACAGGATTAAACCTTCAAACCTTATTCAGAGATTTGACAGAGGGCTGGCCGTTCATGAGTTTATTTTCCTTACAGAAAAGGCAATCAATGAAGAGTTTGAATATAACTCATCCCAGCAGTTATACATTACAAAAAATTCATGGAAGAATATCGTAGATTCAAAAAATGCAATCATTGAACTGCTTCATAAAACTTACGATGGATTGAAGGGAGAGGTTCAGCTGGATGAATTCAAAACGGTTTTCATCATGAATTATATGGAAGGCAACGACTATGTTGCCGAAACAATAGAAGATTTAAGAAAAGAAATTTTAATAATAACTTAAAAAATAACAGATAAATAATGATTCCAAATTTTAAAGCACATCCATGGCACGGAATTTCTGCAGGAGAAGATGCGCCAAATGTTGTAAAAGTATTTGTGGAAATTGTTCCTTCAGATACTATTAAATATGAAGTAGATAAAGAAACAGGATATTTAAAGGTAGACAGGCCGCAGAAATTTTCTAACATTATCCCTGCTTTGTATGGGTTTGTTCCAAGAACATACTGTGATAAAGAAGTGATGAAACTTGCTGTGGAAGCCGGAGCTGATGATGTTACAATGGGAGATCATGACCCGCTTGATATTTGTGTTTTAAGTTCTCACAATATCCACGCCGGAGGTCTGTTGATGGAAGCTATTCCAATCGGAGGTTTCAAAATGATTGACGGAGGTGAAGCTGACGATAAAATTGTTGCAGTAATGATCAATGACCATGCTTTCGGACATTTCAGAGATATTGCTGAATTACCTGAAGCAGAAGTGAAAAGATTGATGCACTATTTCCTTACGTACAAAAACCTACCGGATGAACCGGCAAAGTGTAGAATTCAGGAAGTTTACGGTGCAGAGCATGCAAGAAAAGTGATTAAAGCTTCTCAAATAGATTATGCAGACAAATTCGGAGGATAAAATTCTCTTAATTCAATACAATAAAAAGGATAAACAGCAAGCTGTTTATCCTTTTCTGTTGAATAAGTCATTGCGAACAGAATGTGAAGTTTTCTTATTTCCCGTTCAAATATTCTTCTGAGCCCTATTTAACTCCATTTTTTACAGGTTTTAATTATGGGTACGCCATCTCTGCTCTTCTGTTTTTTTTGCAGATACGCATCATACTGTTAAATTTTTTAATGCTTTGATGGTAATTATTTATTATATTTAATTTTCTATTACCAAAAAAATATTAAACTATGGATCTATTTGTGTTAGTGCCAATTTTTGGTGTCGTAGCTTTGCTTTATACATTTCTTCAGAGCAGCTGGGTCAATAAACAGAATGCCGGAAATGAAAAAATGAAAACAATCAGCGGCCATATTGCAGACGGTGCAATGGCTTTTCTAAAAGCTGAATACAAAATCTTAACGTACTTTGTAGTAATAGTCGCCATTCTGTTGGCAGTGATGGGCTCAACCAATGCCAATTCACACTGGAGCATCGGAATTGCCTTTGTGGTAGGTGCCATATTCTCAGCATGCGCAGGCTTTATCGGGATGAAAATTGCTACCAAAGCCAATGTCAGGACGGCAGAAGCGGCAAGGACTTCACTTTCTAAAGCTCTTAAAGTCTCCTTTACCGGAGGTTCAGTAATGGGAATGGGAGTTGCCGGACTTGCTGTTTTAGGTCTGGGAGCTTTATTTCTGATTATTAAACAGATTTTTGCCCCGGAGGCCACAGTAGATTCCCATGAAATGGAAAGAACCATTGAAATTCTCACCGGATTTTCTCTTGGTGCAGAATCCATAGCGCTTTTTGCAAGAGTGGGTGGTGGTATTTATACGAAAGCGGCAGACGTAGGGGCTGACCTTGTAGGAAAAGTTGAAGCCGGAATCCCGGAAGATGACCCCAGAAATCCTGCAACCATTGCAGATAACGTAGGAGACAATGTAGGAGATGTAGCAGGGATGGGAGCTGACCTTTTCGGATCTTATGTGGCAACGGTTTTAGCCACCATGGTATTAGGAAGAGAAACAGTTTCTGATGATGCTTTCGGAGGTTTTGCCCCGATTCTTTTGCCGATGCTCATTGCAGGAACAGGAATTATATTTTCAATGATCGGTACTTTATTTGTAAAAGTAAATGATAATGAAGGTTCATCCACTTCCAGTGTACAGAATGCACTCAACCTTGGAAACTGGGGGAGTATTGTGATTACTGCCATTGCGTCTTACTTTCTGGTAACTTATATCCTTCCGGAAAAAATGGTTCTCAGAGGCCATGAATTTACTAAAATGGGAGTGTTCGGAGCGATAATGGTCGGGTTGGTTGTAGGAACCTTAATGAGTATCATTACAGAATATTATACAGCAATGGGTAAAAGACCGGTTTCCAGTATTGTGAGACAGTCTTCTACCGGTCATGCAACCAATATCATCGGAGGGCTATCCGTTGGTATGGAATCTACCTTGCTTCCGATTATTGTACTGGCTGGAGGGATCTATGGTTCTTATCTCTGTGCGGGACTTTACGGAGTAGCTATTGCAGCAGCCGGAATGATGGCTACTACAGCCATGCAGCTTGCCATTGATGCATTTGGTCCTATTGCAGATAATGCAGGAGGGATCGCTGAAATGAGTGAGCTTCCTAAAGAGGTACGTGAAAAAACAGATATTCTGGATGCTGTAGGAAATACAACGGCTGCTACCGGAAAAGGATTTGCCATTGCTTCAGCAGCTTTAACTGCATTAGCCCTATTTGCAGCTTTTGTAGGAATTGCAGGAATTGACGGTATTGACATTTACAGAGCAGACGTTCTGGCAGGACTATTTGTTGGCGGAATGATTCCTTTTATTTTCTCATCATTGGCAATCACTGCAGTTGGGCAGGCGGCTATGGCGATGGTAGAGGAAGTAAGGAGACAGTTCCGCGAAATTCCCGGAATTCTGGAGGGAAAAGCACAGCCTGAATACGAAAAATGTGTTGCTATTTCTACAGATGCATCCATCAGAAAAATGATGCTTCCCGGTGCGATAGCCATCATTTCACCTTTGCTTATTGGGTTTATTTTCGGACCTGAGGTTTTGGGAGGATTCCTGGCAGGTGCCACTGTATGCGGAGTGTTGATGGGAATGTTCCAGAATAATGCCGGAGGTGCATGGGATAATGCCAAAAAATCATTTGAAAAGGGAGTGGACATCAACGGACAAACGTATTACAAGGGCTCAGAGCCTCATAAAGCTTCCGTAACCGGAGATACGGTAGGAGATCCGTTTAAAGATACATCAGGGCCGTCTATGAATATCCTGATCAAATTAATGTCAATTGTTTCTTTGGTCATTGCGCCTACTCTGGCAGTATTGCATAAAGATAAAATTGAAGCCAACAGAAGAGCAAAGATTGAAAGCCTTACCGGAGTGTCAGGTGCTGCTGTCGTTAGTGATTCCAAAGCAGTTCAGGTTGTTCCCGGCCAGATTCAGGGACATCTTAATGAAAACGGGGACTTTGTGTATGAAACGGGAAATATTCAGAAAATAAAACTGGAGGGAGGAAAAACAATTGCTATCGGAGACGGAAGCCAGCTTTATCAGCTGTATAATGTGGTTAAACAAAAAGATAAATCTGCCCTGGATCCTAACAAATGGTATACAATAGAAAATCTTTATTTTGAAACAGGTTCAAGCGATTTAAAACCAGGTTATGAACTTCAGTTAAACAATTTGGCTGAAATTTTAAATGCTTATCCTGATCTTAAAATAAAATTAGGAGGCTATACAGATAACAGCGGGAATGAAGAAAGCAATCTTAGTCTATCTAATCTAAGAGCCCAAACTGCCAAACTTAAATTACTTGAGTTAGGGATTTCAGGAGATAGAATAGAAGCAGAAGGCTACGGATCTCAGCATCCTGTATGTGAAGCTAATGATACAGATGAGTGTAAAGCAAAGAACAGAAGAATTGATGTAAGAGTTCTGGCTCTTTAGAATCAATATTAAAATAAATAGGAAAGCATCGCTGTGGCGGTGCTTTTTTTATCATATCTGTTTGTCATTTATGTCAAGAAAGAATCTGTGTGATCTGCGGGAAAAAACAAATATGTGAAATGATTAAAGGTTCTTTCTCAAATATTCCAGTGCCTGAATAATCAGTTCATCCTTTTTAGCAAAACTGAACCTTACATAATCCGAATTCTGTCTTGAATTGTAAAAAGCCGAAAGTGGAAGACAGGATACCTTTTTTTCAACCGTCAGCCACTTGGAAAATTCTACATCCGTCATACTTTTAGAAATGTTCCTGAAATTTACAACCTGGAAAACGCTTCCTTCCGCCAATTGTTCAATCTGAAGTGGTGTTTCTTTAATCATGTCATTAAAAATATCTCTTTTCTTCTGCATGAACTTTTTATTGATATTCGGATCAAATACGTCAAGATATTGTGCGATGGCATATTGAGCCGGAGCATTGGCGCCGTAGGAAATATACTGTTGATGGCATCGAAATTTCTTTGTTAAAGCTTCAGAAGTGAGCATATAGCTTACTTTCCACCCGGAAGTATGAAACATTTTGCCGAAAGAAAAAATACAGAAGGTTTTTTCCCTGAGTCCTGGATGAATAAACGAACTGTAATGTTCCGTTTCATTGTAGCAGTACGTATCATATATTTCTTCGGAAATCAAATAGATATCCCGGTCTTTAATCAGTTCATATAACTGCTACCAGTCTTCCTTTGTCCATACTTTTCCGGTTGGGTTCTGGGGAGAATTGACAATGACTGCTTTTGTTTTTTCAGTAATGCAGTTTTTAAACAAGTCCCAGTTGATTGTAAAGTCTTCTTCAAGATCATAATACACAGGAATTCCTCCATTCATGACAACGGCAGGTCCGTAGGTATAATAAGACGGCTGAATGATGATAACTTCATCATTCTGATTAAGAACAGATTTGAGGGAGGTATATAAAGCAAAGGTTGCACATGGAACAACGGTAACTTCACTGGTGGTAACAGAAATTTTATGGGTTCTTTTTGCGTTGAAACGGATAATACTCTCAATCAGCAGCGGATTTCCTGCAAGAGGTTCATAGTGGTGAGTCTGTTCATCTGCTGCTTCTTTTAAAAACACCTTTAGGCGTTCATCAATATCAAAATCGGGAAGTCCAAGAGAAAGGTCAAAGCTTCCGTGTCTGGCTGCCAGTTCAGACATTTCCGTAAAAAAGGAGTAATGCGTAAATCCGTAAATTTTATCCACCTATTTTGTCTTTTAATCAAATATAATAAAATTTTAATACCAAATTATTTTTTAAGCTAATGTGTTGTTAAATTCATAATGAGTCGTTTATTATTTTGCAATATGATTAATTATAGTGCTATTCCATAAAAATTGTTATTTTTAAGAAATTTATTCTTTATGAAAAAAATACTTATTCCGTTATTTGTAATGGCGATAATGACCAGTTGCGGAACGGCAAAAATATCTGACGGAAACGCTTCACATCCTGTTTCAACAAAACATAACAGAGCATTTAACAAAGCGTATGAAGTGATTAATGCTGATGACCTGAAGAAAAATCTGTATGTAATTGCAGCAGATGATATGGAGGGGCGTGACACGGGAAGCAAAGGACAGAAAAAAGCGGGTGAGTATATCGTTGATTACTATAAAAATCTGGGCATTTCAGCACCTAAAGCATTAAATTCTTACTATCAGAAGGTTCCGTCTGAATTTATGAAAAAAAGAGGGGGAGGAAACCTTCCTGATTCCGAAAATATTCTTGCCTTTATCGAGGGCAGTGAAAAACCTGAGGAAATTGTGGTTGTCTCTGCACACTATGATCACGTAGGTACCAAAAACGGAGTAGTATACAACGGGGCAGACGATGACGGAAGCGGAACGGTTGCCGTAATGGAAATTGCCAAAGCATTCCAGCAGGCTAAAAAATCAGGAAAGGGACCTAAAAGATCTGTTTTGTTCCTGCATGTTACCGGAGAAGAGCATGGGTTGTTTGGCTCAGAATATTATTCAGAAAATCCTGTTTTTCCATTAGCCAATACCATTGTTGATCTTAATATAGATATGATAGGACGTGATGATCCTGCCAACAGGGGAAAACAGTATGTGTATGTAATTGGTTCTGATATGTTAAGTTCTCAGCTTAAAGTAATTAATGAAGCAGCAAATAAAAGAACCAACAATCTGGAACTGAATTATAAATATGATGATTTGAACGATCCTGAACAATTGTATTACCGTTCAGACCACTATAATTTTGCCAAGCATAATATTCCTGTAGCATTTTTCTTTGATGGTATTCATGAAGACTATCATAAACCAACAGATGACCCTGAAAAGATTGATTATCAGTTGCTGGAGAAAAGAACCCAGCTTATTTTTACTACAGCATGGGATATTGCCAACAGGAAAGAAAGGCTGATGGTGGACAGAAAATAATCAGGCATATGATACCAAGATTGAAATCTATCAGACCTTTTATCGGTGCACAGGACTTTGAGATCAGCAGAAACTTTTACAGAGATCTGGGATTTGAAGAAATTGTTCTGGAGCCAAAATTATCCCTGTTTATAAGAGAAGAAATAGGTTTTTATCTTCAGGATTATTATACAAAAGACTGGGTTGACAATACAATGGTTTTTATGGAAGTTGCCAGCACGGATGACTTCTGGAGAGAGCTTTTGTCTTTGAGACTTACAGATAAATATGAAAATGTGAAGCTTACTCCCGTAAGAACAATGGATTGGGGGAAAGAATGTTTTGTACATGATCCATCAGGGATTTTGTGGCATTTCGGTGAGTTTTTTTAAGAAAGGAAATATGATTTACGCATTTGATACCTACTACTATGAAGATTATGCCAATACCGTATGTATTGCATTTGAAGACTGGACATCTGAAAAAGAAGTGGAAACCTTTATAGAACAAACACCTGTAAGTTCGGAATATGAAAGTGGAGCCTTTTACAAAAGAGAATTACCCTGTATTTTAAGTCTGCTGAAAAAAATAGTATTAAGACCCGAAGATATTATCATTGTTGACGGATATGTCACTTTGGATAATGACGGAAAAATAGGACTGGGAGGACATCTTTATGAAGCATTGGAAATAAAATGTCCTATCGTTGGAGTGGCAAAAAATGAATTCACAACACCGGATTCCCAACGCAGAAGTGTATTCCGTGGAGATAGCAAAACACCGCTTTTTGTTACCGCCAGAGGAATTGATATAGATGAAGTTAAATGCATGGTAGAGAAAATGCATGGCAATTACAGAATACCAACACTGCTGAAAAAGCTGGACCAGCTGAGTAGAGCATAAAAAGTTTAAAATCTTACCCTTACAAGTAAGATTTTTTCTGTATTTTTAATATACCAATCGGTATATTTTTATTATCTTTGTTAAGTTCCCTTGCAGATAAAAGGGATTTTTTTAAATTAAAATATACTGATCGGTATATAGTAAAAGTGAAATCTATGAAAGAAGTATTTATAGTAGCAGCAAAACGAACCCCTGTTGGTGGTTTTACGGGAAGTCTTTCCGGCTTTACAGCTCCTCAGCTTGGGGCTATTGCCATAAAGAACAGCTTTGAAAGCCTTGGGCTTACTCCGGAGCATATAGACAGTGTGTATATGGGAAATGTACTGAGTGTAGGACTTGGGCAATCACCGGCAAGACAGGCTGCAATTTTTGCAGGAATTCCTGTTGATAAAGACGCCACAACAATCAACAAGGTTTGCGCATCCGGAATGAAATCAGCCATGATGGGTGCCCAGCAGATTCAGCTTGGATTGGAGAATATCGTCATGACAGGAGGAATGGAAAGTATGAGCAATGTTCCGCATTACGTCAAATTACGACAGGGAAACAAGTTGGGAGATACCAGCCTCACGGATGGATTGATAAAAGATGGGTTGTGGGACGTCTATAATGATTTTCACATGGGAAGTGCAGCAGAATTAGGTGTGAAAAAGTATGGATTAACAAGACAACAGCTTGATGATTATGCACTGCTTTCATATAAGAGAGCTCAGGACGCTGCAAAAACCGGAAAGTTTAATAATGAACTGATCACAATATCGGTGGAAGGGAAAAAAGGAACAACAACTGTTGATAAAGATGAAGATATCGATAAATTGATTCCGGAGAAAATTTCTCTCCTGAAACCTGCATTTGAAGCAGACGGAACACTCACCGCTGCCAACTCCAGTAATCTGAACGACGGAGCCGCAGCATTGCTGTTAGCGTCTAAAGAAGCCCTTGAACATCATCATCTGAATCCGTTGGCCAGAATTGTGCTTATGCAGATGCAGCCCAGGCTCCGGAATGGTTTACCACTTCTCCGTCTGTAGCGATTCAGAAAATCCTGCAACAGACGGGGCTCACTCTATCCGATATTGATTACTTTGAAATTAATGAGGCTTATTCCTCAGTCATCTTGTCCAACCAGCAGATCCTGGGGTACGATCTGAACAAGGTGAATGTATATGGTGGAGCAGTTGCTTTGGGACATCCTATTGGTGCTTCAGGAGCAAGAATCGTTACCACTCTCGTCAATGTACTTCGTCAGGAAAAAGGAAGATATGGTATAGCTGCCATCTGTAATGGAGGAGGTGGTGCTTCTGCAGTTCTTATTGAGAATATGAGCTAAACAGTTTAATACTTAGATGACTATTATATAGAACAGGCCTTTCTTGAATCAATTCAGGATGGGTCTGTTTATTTATATTGATTATCTGCTGTTAAGAATGTTTTTTTATAATTATATGAAGTTATTTTTCATTGAATGATAAATATCATCATGCTATTATTTTTATTAATTCTAAATAAATATAAATTTGCCTCAGGAAAAATAAATAATCATTTTTAAAGCCTTCTTCAGTAACGCAGCAAGGAATTCAGAAAAAATAGTACAGCAGACACATCATATCTAAATCATATCCATATCAATTTTTGTTTTTTTATCGACAGGTCTTTTACCTGTCGGTTTTATTCTTAAAAAACTGTAAAGACTTCTGTTAAGCTATGAAAGATGCGTATTATGAACCGGATCCAAGTAAATCCATGAGATCCTGCTTAGACAGTCCCTGAAGTTTCTTTCCATCGGTAGTGAGGAGATTCTGAGCCAGTTGCTTTTTCTTTTTCTGAAGCGTAAGAATCTTTTCTTCAACGGTATTGGAACAGATCATCCGTACAGCAATTACATTTTTGGTCTGTCCTATACGGTAACTGCGGTCAATGGCCTGATTTTCAGCTGCAGGATTCCACCATGGATCTACAAGATAGATATAATCAGCCTGGGTAAGATTAAGACCAACACCGCCAGCCTTTAAACTGATCAGAAATACACGGATATTTTCATTGTTCTGAAAATGTGCAACCTTTTCTCCTCTGTCTTTCGTCTGCCCTGTTAAATATTCATACCCGATATTGTGGTGCTCCAATTCTGCCTTTATCAGGTCCAGCATTCCGACAAACTGCGAGAAAACAAGGATTTTATGATCTTTTGACTTTCCAAGGATCTGTTCCGTCAGAATTTCAATTTTAACGGCATTTTCACCGGAATATCCCTCTTTCATCAAAACAGGTGAATTACAGATCTGTCTGAGCCTTGTAAGCCCTGTAAGAACGTGCATACTGTTTTTATTCAGGTCATCGTCATCATTGGCTGCAACAAATTCACGGAGCTCTTTTTCATAAGCGTCGTAGATTTTGCGCTGTTCCGTATTCATTTCACAGTAAATGACTGTTTCCGTCTTCTCCGGAAGCTCTTTGGCAACCTGTTTCTTCGTTCTTCTGAGGATGAAAGGTTTTATTTTTTGCTGAAGCTCGATAGCGCGTTTGCTGTATTCAAACTTATCAATGGGAATGGCATAAATATCTTTAAAATACTGCTTGCTACCCAACAATCCGGGACAGGCAAAAGAAAGCTGGCTGTAAAGGTCAAAAGTACTGTTTTCAACTGGAGTACCTGTCAGAACAATCCTGTTTCGTGATTGAAGCAGACGGGCGGCTTTATATCTTTCTGAATTCGGATTTTTAATTACCTGGGATTCATCCAGAAATACATAATTGAAATTAAAACCTTTCAGAAACTTAATGTCTGAAAGCAACATTCCGTAGGTGGTGAGAACTACTTCATAGCCGGACATATGAGCCGTAGTTTTCGGCCTGTCAGCGCCATAATGAAGCAGGACTTTTACAGAAGGTGCAAATCTGCTGATCTCTTCCTGCCAGTTGAACAGCAGGGAAGTGGGAACCACAATCAAATTGGTGGTGTGGCCTCTTTTTTCTCTCTGGGAAAGAATGAAAGCAATAATCTGGATCGTTTTTCCAAGCCCCATGTCATCTGCAAGGCACCCGCCAAAGTTGAAATCATCCAGAAAGTTGAGCCAGTTCAGTCCGTCATGCTGGTAATCCCTGAGTTCTGCTTTCAGTTCAGCAGGAATAGCTGTTTCCGGAATATTCTTTACTTTTGAAAACTTTGCAGAATAGGAGGTCAGTTCTTCCTGAACTTCTTTGCTCAGGATTTCTTTTTCAAACAGCGATGTCACTTCCGTAAAATTGATTTTCGGAATTTTCAGGATTTCTTCATCAATTTCTCCTGCCCGGAAATAGGCGGATATCTTTTCCATCCATTCTTCAGGGAGAATACCCATGCTGCCGTCATCTAGCTGCACGAATTTACTCTTGTTCCGGATCGCACGGTGAAGTTGTTTTAAGGAGGCTTCTTTAGGGCCAAATCCTACTTTTAATTTGGCATTAAACCAATCCAGTCCGCTGGTGATCTGAATATTGATTTTAGCCCGGTGGGCGTTTAATTTATTGTTTTTTAATTCGTTAAAACCAAGTATGGTAATTCCTTTATTTCGCCAGGTCTCGAAAGCATCAAGAAACCAGTTGTTATCCAGGAACTTATCTCTGTGAAGGTAAAAATACTGATATCCGTCCATCTGTTCCTCAAAATCAGGATGCTGCTGCATAACCAGGGAGGTAAAACGGGCTTCAGCTGATTCGTTTCTTTCTATTTTAAATGGATTGCCATTCTGATCAGTATCAAAAATCTGCTTTCTTGAATACACCGGAACTTCGATGTCACCATATTTCATCACCGGTGTAATTCCTATATAATTTTCCTGCTGGCGAAGATAAATGACTTTTTCAACCTGATAATTTTTATCTTCAAGCTGTACTTCTGTTGCAGGTTGTATATAGCTGTAATTGATGTGGATACGTTCTTCGATAGTTGAGAGTATGTTCTGCATAAATGCCTCGTATTTCGAAGCATGAACCAGTAAAATCTCATTATTAGCCTTAAAAAACCTTATGATTTTGAGCATGTCCGGATCATCTACAAAGCTGAAAATGTTGCGGTTATATACAAAATATTCATTTCTAAGAATAACATTTTTAAAAGGGACAGATACATCGTTGAATTGCAGGTTTCCTGTTATTTCGTAAAACGGATCTTTCTTAAATACAGATAATTGTACCTCGGCATCTAAAGTATTTAATTCAACCTTGAAAAGTGATTTTGCAGAAACCGTTTCTGCGATTTCCCGGTCATGATAATAGACTTCCAGTTCCAGAGGGTTCTGTACAATGAGCTTTAAAGCTTCCAGTTCTGCCGGATTGTAATCTTCATTGTAGTTGTTCTGGAAGGAAGTAATGGCTGTATAAAACTTAATATCTGCAGGTTTTTCTGCTTTCCATATCAGCTGCATGGCATCAACAGGGGAAACCGGATTTTTTATCTTTCCTGACTGTGTAGTTTCTGCTTCCATCAGCGAAAAGGTCAGATGGTTATAATACCTGTGTTTACCCATTACCAGGATTTGTTTTTTAGCCGTTTCCTGAACAGCAAGTTCATCCAGCTTTGAAGAAAACTGAGGCAGCAGATCCTTTTTTAAGATGACATCATCTACAGGCAGCATTTCCTTTATTTTGGAAACTACCTCAACTCTGCCGTCAGTATATTGCAGTTCAAAATACTGGTCCAGATCTGCTTCGTTTTCAAGACCATATCCTTTTGCTTTGGGAAGAAAGGTCTTTTTACGGAGCACATCATCGAAAAACAGTTGGTAATTTTTATCTTCTATGATACAGTGGATAATTTCTGCCTGATGAGTGCAAAGCTGCTCCTTTTCATTGTCACAGGTGCAGGAGCAGAGCAATGAACTGCCGATTCTGGTAATGCTTACCATCGGGAAGTCATATAAAGAAGACTGCTTTGTAAATATTGCAGTGTTTTTTTCAATGGCAACGGGGTAAATTTCCCGAAAATCCCTGATCCCGATAAATGTGCTGTCTGAGATATGTTTCAGCAGGTCGTATACGGAAAGTGTACTGATATTGACGTTGTCAAGAATATATTCTGCCATAAAATTGATAGGGCAAACTTACAAAAAACAAATCTATTTCCTATCCGTTTTGGCTACAGCTTACCCCATTTTGGCAACTTCAGGATTTCTTCCATTGCAGAACTTTGTCATGTAATTTTAAAACAAGAAAAAAATGAAAACAATTTTTATAACAGGTGCTTCTACAGGATTAGGAAAAGCAACTGCCCAATTATTTCAAAACAAAGGATGGAAGGTAATCGCTACTATGAGAAACCCTGAAGCGGCGGCTGATCTTGCTGCTCTGGAAAATGTAACTGTACTTCCGCTGGACGTTACCAAACCGGAGCAGATCAAATCAACCGTTAAGCAGGCCCTTGAGCTGGGAGACATTGATGTGGTTTACAATAATGCAGGATATGGACTTATAGGACCTTTGGAAGCGCTTTCTGATGATCAGATCGTAAAACAGCTGGACACTAATTTATTAGGTGTTATCAGGGTAACCCAGGCATTTATTCCTTATTTCAGAGAGAAAAAGAATGGAATGTTTATTTCCACCACTTCGATTGGGGGGCTGATTGCTTTTCCGTTAGGTTCTACTTATCATGCAACCAAATGGGCACTGGAAGGCTGGAGTGAAAGCCTTGCGTTTGAGCTTAATCCATTTGGTATAGATATTAAAACCGTGTCTCCGGGAGGTATCAAAACAGATTTTGTAAGCCGTTCCCTGGATTCAGCATCCACTCCGGCTTATGATGAAATGACGAATTCCCTGTTTTCTAAGATGGGAGAGATGATGGAAACTGCTTCTACACCGGAGCAGATTGCAGAAGTGGTATATGAAGCTGCTACAGATGGTAAAAAACAGTTGAGATACGTTGCCGGTGAGGATGCAAAAGCATTATATGCACAGCGTATTGAACTTGGCGACGAAGCTTTCAGAGAAGAATTCCGTAAGCAGTTTATGTAATCAAAACTTAAAGACAGTATAAAGTAAATCACATTTATACTGTCTTTTCCTCTAATAATTTATAATTTTATATCATGGAAAAGAAAGACAACGCCCCTCAGAAAATTTCATCCATATCGGAACTGCATGACATACTGCAGCTCCCCAAACCTCTTCATCCGTTGGTAAGCCTTGTAGACAATACAGAAATGAAGGTTAATAAAGAGATGCTTAAGAGAAGTTTTATTCTGGATTTTTATAAAATTTCCTATAAATATTCTACCACCGGAAAAATGGGTTATGGACAGGGATATTATGATTTCAATGAAGGAGGAATGATGTTTACGGCTCCGGGGCAGGTTCTTTCAACCGATGAGAATGCTGAATATTCCGGTTATACTTTACTTGTACATCCTGATTTTATCAGAAGTTATCCTCTCGCCAGGAACATTAAGAACTTCGGTTTCTTTTCTTATGATACCAATGAGGCTCTTCATCTTTCCGATCTGGAAAAAACAACAATAACAGGACTTCTGGATAACATCAGATATGAGCTGAATACAGCGATTGATGAAGTAAGCCAGGATGTTATCATTTCTTATATTGAAGTGCTTCTCAATTACAGCAATCGCTTTTATAAAAGACAGTTTATCACAAGAAAGGCTGTCAGTCATGATTTACTGACGAAAATGGATACTGTGCTGGAAGATTATTTTAATAAGCAGGAAACGCTGAACAAGGGACTTCCTACAGTTGAATTTCTGGCTTCCACGCTGAATTTATCACCTCATTACCTGAGTGATATGCTCCGTAATCTTACCGGGCTGAATGCTCAGCAGCACATTCATGAAAAACTGATTGAAAAGGCAAAAGAATATCTTACCACTACAGCTTTCTCCGTATCAGAGGTAGCCTATGCACTCGGATTTGAGCATCCGCAGTCATTCAATAAGCTGTTTAAAAAGAAAACGGATAAAACACCTCTGAGTTACAGACAATCATTCAATTAAAACTATATCACCCGGCCGGGCACCGGGTGTTTTTTTGTTCACAGAAAATAATGATTTATGTTGATGTAAAAAATACCTGATTTCAGGTAGATAAAAATACTTTTTTTTCAGGATTGATAGCTTTTGAAACTAAAAATACATTTGTTATAGCCAAATTTTAAACAAAACAATATGAAAAAGCTAAATTCTGTTTTATTTCTTGTTGCAGGAATTATAGCGTATGCTCAGCCTTCCGTGACGAGAGCTGCTGTTGACAGGGTCAATATACCCTATACGTTCAGAGCAGGAGATGTTGCACCTACAGTGACTGCAGGTCCTTCCGGAGCAAATGTCACATGGGATTTTTCTGCCTATGCAGCTCCCAATGCCAATACAAACACTACAAAAGCCTGCCCGGGTGAAACCAACTGTTTCAGGTTTCCGACGGCTAACAGGATAACCAAGCCGACCCTTTCTGACGTCTACGATTTTACTTCCATATCTGATACACAGGATGTAATGCTTGGCACTTATGCCAATACGGGAGATATGCTGATGGCTTATTCGGATCCTTTAATTAACTTTAATTTTCCGGTTACCTATCTGCAGCAGTTTACAGATACTTATCAGATCAATATCACTTCAGGAGGAGTATCTAACGGGGCAGAAACAGGACAGGTAGAATATACTGTGGATGCCTATGGAACCATTACGACTCCTACGGGAACTTACCCGAACGTTCTTAGAATAAAAAGAATGAGGACAGCTACGCAGACACCAGGGCCTTTCAACTATACCAATGAATCTTATATGTGGGTAAGCCAGAGTGCAGGGATTGTATTTAATTTTGCCATTAATACTTTTACCATCAACGGGAATACAAGCGTTGTAAAAAGTGTTTCTTATCCTGAAACGGTTACTTTGTCTACCGCCGATCCGGAAACCCGACATAAAGAGGTATCCGTTTATCCGAATCCAGGGGTCGATTTCATTACATTAAGCTCTAAAGAAGATATCAGCAAAATAACAGTGACATCGTTAGATGGTAAAACGGTTTTAACAGCAGAGAATTCTAAAGTTGTCAATATTTCCAGCCTTCCGAAAGGAGTATATATTCTGCATGGGGAATTGAAGGGCGGCGGTTCCGTTTCAAAGAAGATTATCAAAAAATAGCAGGGAATCAGTTTTAAAGCCTTTATAAAGTGGCAGTATGATGTCTCCATTGGAGTAGATTCATACTGTCTTTTGTTATGTATGGACTTTATTGTTTTTCATGGATCAGTCTTTCGATTTTAAGCTTCGCATCATTCCATTCATCATCGATAATACTGTAATAGGCAGCATTTCTTGTGGTTCCATCACTTGATACCTTGTCTTTTCGTAAAATACCTTCAAATACACCGCCAATCTTTTCAATGGCCTTTCTTGACCTGAAATTATTATCTTTTGTCCTTAATTGTACTCTGTTGGTTTTGAGAATTTCAAAACAGAAGGTCAAAAGCAACAATTTACATTCAGGATTGATGGATGTTCCCCAGAACTCTTTTGTAATCCATGTCCATCCGATTTCCAGTTTTTTATCTGCAGGATAAATTTCAAAAAAACGTGTAGAGCCAATCAGTTTCTGAGTTTCTTTATGACGTATTACAAACGGGTATTGATTTCCGGTTTCTCTTTCACTAAGGGCAAACTCATAGGTTTTATGAAATACAGTTCTGTCTGAGTAGTCTGCAGGAAGCAGTTCCCAAAGTTCTTTATCTGCAGCGGCAATATATAATTCTTCAAAGTGTTCTTTTTCAAGAGGTACCAGTTCAATTGCTGTTCCTTCTAAAATCGTTGGATAGGGAATCCATTTCTCTTTCATGGTTTATTTTTTGTGAAACGAATTTAATGAAAATTGAAGATCTGAGGATCAAGTAAAATGATATTTTGCCATAACACCAGGTGGTTTATTCTTTATTGGTTAAAATGGAACGTAAAAATGACAAAAACGGATTATATTTTAACAGATGTGTGTATTTAACTTTGCAATGGAATTTTATCACCCTGTATAATGAATGAGAGAGAATCTTTTAATGCAAAAATCCCGACAGCCTGCTTCTTACTTTTCTTTGCCCACGGACTTGTTTTTTCTTCCTGGGCCAGCCGGATTCCTATCATTAAAAATGCCCTTTCCATCAGTGAGGCAGAATTAGGAACACTTTTACTTCTGATGCCGATCGGGCAGCTTTCCACAATGGTTCTGGCTGGGAAGCTGATCAGTATATACGGAAGCAGTTGGATCATTAAAAGATGTTTTTTGCTATATCCTTTTTTTCTTTTACTGATCGGTTTATCACCTTCCTACTGGACTCTCGCAGCGGTTCTGTTCTTCTTTGGAATATCCGGGAACATGTGCAATATTGCAATTAATACTCAGGCAATCGAAATAGAATCTCTTACCAAAAGAACTCTTCTTTCTTCTTATCATGGAGCATGGTGTTTTGCCGGGCTTACGGGAGCAGTTCTCGGCTTATTGATGATCAATCTTCATGTGGGAACTTTTTATCACTTCGTGATTATTTTTCTTCTTGTAGGAATACTCTGGTTATACAGCCGGCAGAATCTGACCAATATTATCCATAAAGCGGAGCCGCAGACCCGTTCAATTTTTAAATCTGTAAATCCTACATTGGTTGGACTGGGAATTATAGGCTTCCTGAGTATGGCAATTGAAGGGGCTATGTTTGACTGGAGCGGAGTTTATTTTCAGACTATAGTTAAAGCACCTGAAAATCTTGTTATATTGGGGTATACGAGTTTTATTTTAATGATGACTTTAGGTCGGTTTATCGGAAACAGAATTATTGAAAAATACGGGAAAAAGATTGTTCTGCAATGTTGCGGGTTACTGATGAGCGGAGGGCTTTTTCTTAGTGTTTTCTTCCCGGAGCTCTGGATCTGCATTATCGCTTTCATGATCATCGGACTTGGAAGTTCCCTGAGCGTTCCGTCTGTTTACAGTACGGTGGGAAAGGTGAGTACGGTAGCTCCGAGTATTGCACTGTCATTTGTATCCAGCATTTCATTTTTAGGATTTTTAATAGGACCGCCTCTTATCGGATATATTGCTGGAAGTTTTGATCTCAGGTATTCATATGCTCTTTTTGCCTGCTTTGGAATTTTGCTTGCTGTAATGGCCGGACAGATGAAAGTATTCAGGAATAAGAATTGATTTCAGGACATTTTGATATCTGTCAGGAGATTATCATATGAAAATTTATATCCATTCTTCTATGAGATGAAACCAAAGCGCTTTTTCTTCATTGAGCAGAAAAACGGCTGATGATGCTCTTCTGGTAACAGTTTCTCCCGTAATCTGGGTTTCAGTATAGGTAGCAAGTCCATGATACTCAGAATGGTTTACTTCTATGTTTTCTACCTGGATAGTACGTTCCGGAAATTTACCGAATACGGTTGGAAGCCAATCGGAGAGCATAGGCAAAGTGACTGTATCACCATTTCCATTAAGCATTTTGAATTCCGGCGAGAATCCTGACAACAGTTTTCTGTAAAGATTTTCCTGGTTTTCTGCTTTACCCTGGAACCATTTCTCAATATTTTTATGGAATTCTACAATCTCCCAAATGATTTTTTCTGTATGCTTCATGCTTAAAAGTATTATATTTTTTTGGTATTCATGCGGCTTTTCGGAAAATAATACTAATTGTTTCAAAACGGCAATCAAAAAAATATAAAGTTAACTATATAGTTGACTTTATATTTTATATATTTGCTGTAAATATATTTCAAATGGATTTTGACTTTATTAAAGAATTAGGATATAAAGCTTTAGACAGCAGGCTGAAGAGAATCAGTGACCGGATGTCTCATGATGTCAGAAAATTTTATAAAGAATTCGGAATTGATGTAGAACCGAACTGGTATCTCATCTTCATGCTGCTGCAGAAGAAAGGGGAAATTTCAATTACCGATATTGCTGAATCGTTGGGATATTCTCATCCCTCCGTAGTGGTCATCGTTAAAAAAATGACTGAAAAGGGTTATCTGACTATCAAAAAAGACAGTGTGGATAAACGGAAGCAGATGATTTCATTATCACATAAAGCAATAGAAATGCTGCCTGAGCTGGAAAAGGTATGGGACAGCTGTGAAAAAGCCATATTGAAAGTATTATCGGATGATCTTTCGGTTTTCACGTATCTGGACCATATCGATCAGGAGCTGAAAAATGAATCTTTCCATCATCGTTTCAAAAAAGAATATTTAAAATCAAACGTATCATGAAAACATTACTTCTTATCACAGCATTCATTTTTTCCCATATGATGGTTTCTGCAACGGAAACAAAAATCATGGTGAGGGCCAAAGCAAGGGATGCCAAATTCATCGGAACCTCATTGGGAGGAGCACACATTATTATCAGAAATAAACTGAATCAAAGAATACTGGCGGAAGGAAAAACTTCAGGAAGCACCGGAAACACAGATCTGATAATGAAAACGCCTAAAATCAGAGGAAACTCCATTGCAGATGAGCAGACAGGAGGTTTTATGGCTGCGGTAGATATTGATGAACCTACATTTGTGAATATAGAAGTGATTTCTCCTTTGAACAGTAAACAGGCACAGGCGGTTGTCAGTACAGAACTGTGGCTGATTCCCGGGAAGCATATTCTTGGGGAAGGAATTATCCTTGAAATTCCGGGGTATATTATTGATATTCTGAAGCCAAGAACCCATCAGTATATTGCATTAAACAGCATTAAAGACAAACCTTTTCAGTTCCAGGCCAATATTGTTATGATGTGCGGATGTGTCATTGATAAAGGAGGTGTATGGAATTCTGATGAAATTGAAGTAAAAGGGATCCTGAAGAAAGACGGAAAATTTGTGAAAAACATAGATATGTCTTTGGTTTCAACCAACCTTTTTGAAGGAAGTCATATCATCAGTTCTCCCGGTAATTATGAGCTTGTGCTATACGCTTATCACGAGAAAACAGGAAATACGGGTGTTGATAAAGTAAACTATGTTGTTTTCGAATAATAAATTATTACTCTTCTGAAAGAATAATTCCCCAGAAAGCATCATCCGGAGGAAGTGAATCCCAATGATTAAAAGCATGTCCTGAATCCGATTTATAATGAAGTGTATACTTTCCGGCAGGTAAAATGATTTTTTGAGCAACCTTTTGATTTTTCAATGCTCCACCGGCATGAAGAGCGGGTTGCTTTTGCATTTGCCATATGATTTTTCCTGAATGGTCTTCTATCCATCCATAGTCACACCATGAACTGCTGTCTCCTGAGCAATTTTCACCTACACCATATACTTTTACTGAAACAGGCTTTATTAGCGTAAATGAATGGCTAAGATTTTTGTTAATACTGACGTTACTTATTTCTGCAATGACCTTTCCAGAATGTATCAAGGCCTTACTATCTTTATTATTGATATTTCTGTATTCACCATAAAGTTTTTGAGCTTTCAGGGAATCTCCTTTTACAATAGCGATTGAAGCCTGACTTATTAATTCTTTCTTTCTAAGTTCGGGATCATGAGCTGCAGTATTAATAAAACAATGATAAAATAAACTGGCAACGGGAGACATGAACAGATCCCCGTCTCCAAGTGGAAATGGTTGGCTAAGTTTATCGGTATTACATAAGACTACCAAGGTAAGTCCTAAAGAAGGGACTTTCACAAAAAGAGCTGATTCACCTTGAGTCTGCCCGTAATGCCAGTAATAGTCTTTATTCTTATAAGACTGTACAAACCAACCCAGCCCGTAAGGTGTTATAGCACCATTATCAGTTCGGTTTGGAGTAAAAACCTGCCTTTGAGTAGATTGGGAAAGCAGTAGATTATGGTCAATAGCATCAGAGTATTTCAATAAGTCTTCGACATTAGTAATAAGACCTCCAAACGCTCCGAATTCATTAAGATATTCAATGCGTTTCACTGTTCCGGGGCCGGTCAATTCATAGGGTTTTGCTAATCTGGTGAATGCTGTGTCAAAAAACGGAAGAATTGCAGGATTGATTGTTTTGTATTCATAAAACTGACTCAACGAGATTGATGGAGCAGAAGAAACCATACTTACGGGAATAAGTATTCTTTCTGTTATTAAACGGTAGAAAGGGATACCGGTTATCTTTTCAAGAACAGGACCTAATAAACCATAACGATAACCATTGTATTGAAAATACTTTCCGGGTGTTCCATCAGAAGTATGTGTAAGTAGTTGTCTTACTGTGATTGAAGAATTTTCTAAGTTGATATCATATTTGGTAATCGGATCATCCAGATTTAGTTTTCCTTGTTCTACAAGCTGCATGACCAAAGTAGAGGTCAGTGTTTTAGTTACTGATGCCACACGGAAGGTTGTTTGCGGAGTAGTAGGAATTTTCTTTTCCAAATCTACATATCCATAACTTTGCTTCAGCAGAATTGTGTTTCCTTGTTTTACAGCAACGGCCATTCCAGGAATATTTAACTGAGTACGAATAGAATCAAGTCCTGTGATGAATTGTTTTACATTGCTTTGCTGTGCAGAAAGCGAATGAGAGATCATAATCAGAAAAAGAAAAATAGGTTTTCTCATATCACATTATGTTAGATGTAAACAGTGATTTATTCTGAAAATAAAGCTAATCAGTTTTTTTCAGCTTTGCAATGAAATATTTTTTACAGAGGCTGGTTATTTTCCTAGCCTGTTTCTATAAAACCTGAAGCTCTCTGAATACCTCAACAATTGCTTCTATAAGCCCCTTATCTACGTTTTTTTCTGAGGCAGCATCTGGCAGAAGAGCTCTTAAGTCGCCGTGGTCATCGCGTTCAATAACAACTTCAGTTCCATCAACATCCACATACAGTTTATAACCATAAGAGAAAGTAGCAAGCTTTCCGTTGAAAAGCAGGTCCTGCCCTTTATAAGTTACCGGTACTTCAAATTCTTCCATTGCTGAGAGGTTCTTTCTTTTAAATCCCTGTAAAGATCGGAAATTTTAATGGATATGGTCAAATAAATTGATATGATAAAGCTTAATTGAGGTATATCTTAAGATTTTATGCGATAATCAGTATCTTTATCTTTTGTGAGAACATTCCAGACAAAGGAATAATAGAAGTAGTTTGAATTTGAAAAATCATGAAAAGTAAAATCACCCTGTTCTGGCTGAGACGTGATCTGAGGCTGGAAGACAATATCGGACTCCACTATGCGCTTCAGTCAGGTGCTCCGGTAATGCCTGTTTTTATATTTGATACCGATATTCTCGGAAAGCTGGAAGATAAAGAAGACCGGCGGGTTGATTATATTCACCAGGTTTTGTCGGAGATCAATATTTCATTAAAAAAATACCATTCAAAGCTCAATACATACTATGGCAAACCTATTGAAATATTCAGGAAATTGTCTGAAGAATATGATATTGAAAGTGTATTCTGTAACCGGGATTATGAGCCTCAGGCGATTGAAAGAGACAAGGAAATCTATTATTTTTTTACTGAAAAGAAGATTCCTTTTAAAGCCTGTAAAGATCAGGTGATTTTTGATAAAGACCAGATTGTTAAAAAAGACGGCACTCCATACACGGTGTACACGCCTTATACAAAGAAATGGCGGGAATTATTAACGCCTGAACATTATCAATCGGTTACATTAAATTTTAAAAACCTCTTTTCACAGGTATACTCTGATATCTTAACGTTAGAGGAAATTGGTTTCAAAAAAACAGATTTTAAATTTTCTAAGCCTGTTCTGGATGCTTCCATTATTGATGATTATGACCAATACCGTGATTATCCGGCATTACAGCATACAACACAGCTGGGAATTGCCTTGCGCTTTGGAACCATCAGCATCAGAAAATGTGTGGCTTTTGCGTTGAAGCATAATGCTGTATGGCTTTCGGAACTGATCTGGCGTGAATTCTTTACGCAGATTTTATATCATTTTCCGCACGTTGTTCATCAGTCTTTTAAAGAAAAGTATGATGATATTCAGTGGCGGAATAACGAAAAAGAGTTCAGACACTGGTGCGAAGGAACAACAGGATATCCCATAGTAGATGCCGGGATGAGAGCGCTTAACCAGACAGGATATATGCATAACCGCGTGAGGATGATTGTGGCAAGTTTTTTATGTAAACATCTGCTGATAGACTGGAGGTGGGGCGAAGCCTATTTTGCTTCAAAACTGAATGACTATGATCTTGCAGCCAATAACGGGAACTGGCAGTGGGCGGCAGGAAGCGGCTGTGATGCAGCACCTTATTTCAGGGTTTTTAATCCGACAGCACAGGCTGAAAAGTTTGATAAAGACCTGCAGTATATTAAAAAATGGCTCCCCGAATGGAATACTCCTGAATATCCTTCACCCATAGTAGAACATACGTTCGCCCGTGAAAGAGCTTTATCTGAGTATAAGAAAGCACTGGCATAATATGATCAATAAAAATGTTATCTGGAACAGATTTACTCCTTGCCATATGATTGAGATCATATTCCTATGATATAAGCGCTTATTATATTTGGCCCATTGAAAATTTCATATTTCTGACAAATTACAGTATGACCTCTCAGTGATTCGGGAGGTTTTTTTGTGGAAATCTCAAAAATATTGATAAACTAATTCTAAAATCAGGAAAAATATCAATCAGAAAAGATTGCTACACAGATCTTACGGTTTTCCGTAGAGTTATGACTACAATCATAACCGTAAAAATACGGAGGTATTATATTTGGAACGATAATTAAAATTGTTTGAAAAGAGACATTTTTTACCTCCTGATATATTGGGAGGTTTTTTTGTAAAAGATTTTTAAATATCAGATTCTGCGGTATATTATTCTTTTGGAGAATAATTTGTAATTTTATTATTCAAACCAGGCCTCATAGTTCAATGGATAGAATAGAAGTTTCCTAAACTTTAGATCCAGGTTCGATTCCTGGTGGGGCTACAATCCATGTTACAAAAGGGTATATAGATAAAAGAATCTGCCCTTTAGGGGCAGATCCAGTAGATAATACATCTCATTTTTTTAATTAGACAACAATAAAAAGCACAGCCGACAATGCTGTGCTTAAATTTTTATTTCAAATTTAATTGCAATTTCAATAGTAGTAAGAAAAGCAAATAAAGTTTCCACTTCGATTTTTATTACATAGTAAATGTAGTGATAATTTTAATACGAAATATGAATTAAATGTTAAAATTCACAAGTTATCCACATTTTTTTGTGGATAACTTGTGAGCATCTTGAAAACTACTGCTGTGAAAGATATTGTAAGACAAAATCATTTAGGGTCCGCTTTTCTTCATCACTTCCCTTATTATCCATATGATCATGATTGATCAAAGTAGGCTGCACTGTGATATGATATTTTTTCTGTTCTCCTTCATCAGGCAATACGCCCTGATCCGCCGGGTAATCATTGGAACGTAAAGTATAAATTTTAGGTATGGAAGTCCTCGGCAGAAACATTCTACGGTTATCCATTGTGATCAGCTTATACACCATATTAGGATGCTGGTTGCTGAACAATGCAGCCATATCACCGCCATTGGAGTGTCCTATTAAGGTAAGATGCCGGAAATCGAGATCAGGTTTTGTTTTTTTAAGTTCATTAATCACAAACAGAATATTGTCCGAGCCACTTTGCCAGAAGGGTCTTCTCACGATCTGCGGAATTCCTTCCGTAGGAATTAAATTGTCTGTCGCAAGTTCATGCTGAATACTTACCGTGAAATATCCTTTTGAAGCCAGCTTTTCCGTTAAATAAGAATAAACAAAATAATCTCCGCCTTTGTTGAAGCCATATCCATGGTTGAAAATAATCACTTGTTGGTTGGGAATCTTTTTATTGGTTTCAGGCTGATAAATGGCAACCGGAATCTTACGGTGTCTGCTTTGATCAAACAGGGTTAAGGTATCCAGTTATACCTCGTAATCCTTGTGTTCAGTTTTCTTTTTTTGAACAGAACAGCTTGTGATCAACAAAGGAATTGTAAAAATAGCAGATATGGAATATTTCATGGTTTGATTTTTATATGACAGAATAAAAGAATGACCTTAGCTCGTCTGCAAATATATGAGGTAATTCCAGTGCGGCAAAATGTCCTCCTTCATCCATTTTTTTAAAGCTGGTTACATTTACAAACCGTTCTGCCCATTCTTTGGGAAACTGAGCTTCACGGGGAAATACAAGCACACCTGCGGGCACGCTACTTTTCTGATGAACCTGAGTTCCGCTCCATAAAGCAGCTGCGTCTTCCTTATACATTCTGGCAGAAGAACCTATGGTTTGGGTTACCCAGTAGATCATAATATTGGTAAGCATTTCGTCTTTTCCGCCAAATGCAGTTTCAATGAGTTCCGGAGGGGCGCCTGTGTTCACAAAACTTATGATCCAGCCTGCAAGTCCTGCAGGAGAGTCATTAAGGCCGTACGCAAGCGACTGAGGTTTGGTAGACTGTACCATCGCATAAGCACCTTCACTATACCACCATTGCTGCACAAACTGCGCGAATTTCTTTTCTTCCTCACTCATTGTTGACGGATCCTCCTGACCTGTTGGATATCCTACGTCTGTAAGATGAACGGCTTCCATGACTTCAGGATACTTTGAAGTCAGAGATTTTACAACTCCCATGCCTATATCTCCTCCGGCAGCACAGAACTTTTTATATCCAAGTACTTCAGTCATCAGCTTTTTCCATAAATCTGCTACCTTTTCACTGCTGACAGCTGTTTTATCAGAAAATCCGAATCCCGGGATGGAAGGAATAACCAGATCAAAGCTTTGTTCACCTTCTGTGAGCAATGGAATGATCTTATGGAAACGGTAGTAACTGTCCGGCCAGCCATGAGTAAGGATTAAGGGTTTAGGATTGGGACCTTTTCCCCTGATGTATTGAAAATGAATCAGAATACCGTCTATACGTGTTGTATACTGAGGATGTTGGTTCAACTGCAGCTCATTGATCCGCCAGTCATAATCATTGATCCAGTATTGAATAAGTTCTTTCAGATAGGTTTTGTTGGTTCCGTAATGCCAGCCGGCGTTTTCCGGTTCGTCGGGCCAACGGGTATTTTGTAAACGGGCTTTCAGGTCGGTTATTACCGATTCAGGAATGTTAACAGTAAATGGTTCCATATAATTATATTTTTATTTGGTGTAGGTGGAATGTGTTGATAGTAAGATTGTTATCAAAGTTAAATACTTTATGTTTTATAAAGTGTTGTCAAAATCATAAATTTTTTGATTTTTTAATGCTGAAAAAAATGTAACTTTAATTCATTAAAATCTCGTAATACATATTACTCTTGTTCAGGGTGTATTCTGACCCCTGAAATCTTAGGTTCAAAGTTCTGAACCCAATACATTATTATATCATTATCAAAGCAAAAACAATGTGTTATTTGCTTTATCAATGGTCATTTGCGGATAGTCTGCTTTTGATTATTGATGTTTACTATTAAAAAAAATCATTATGAAAACATATACAATTGCCGTTATCGGCGGAACGGGAAAATCCGGACAATATCTGGTAAAACACCTTCTTGAGAAAGGACATTCTCTTAAGCTTTTACTGAGGCATCCTGAAAACTTTACTCTTCAGAATCCTTTAATTGAAACGGTGAAAGGAGACGCGAGGGATGAAGCAGCTGTCCATAAACTGATCATGGAAACTGATCTTGTTATAAGTACTTTAGGCCAGCCAAAAGGGGAGAAGTCTATCTTTAGTGATGCTGCGAAAAATATAATTAAAGCAATGAACTCATATGGAATCACCCGGTATATTGTCACTACCGGATTGAGCGTAAATACCTTATCCGATCAAAAAAATAAAAGAGTAAAAATGGCTACAGAATGGATGTATCAAAACTATCCTGAAACTACTGCAGATAAGCAAAAAGAATATGAACTCCTTCTGGAAAGTAATCTGGACTGGACTCTGATCAGGTTACCATTAATCAACCTTACAGATGAAAACTTCACAACTGAAGCAAATCTGACAGATTGTAAGGGAGAGAATATCAGTGC
Organism: Chryseobacterium sp.; assembly: GCF_041914225.1. Lineage (GTDB taxonomy): Bacteria > Bacteroidota > Bacteroidia > Flavobacteriales > Weeksellaceae > Chryseobacterium. Next base: position 136,787 of record NZ_JAYSDT010000002.1, on the reverse strand, counting down.
TGCGGATCTTGCCGGGTTTTTGGTTTCTCAGATCGGGAATTCTGATTTTATACGGAAGAGTCCGTTTTTATATAATAAAGTTGTTTAAACTTTACCAAACCACAAAAGTCACAAAAGGTTTGGTTCTGAAAAAACCTAAGTGTTTAAAACTTTTGCGCCTTTTGTGGTTAAAATAATGAATATAAAAGTTTAAACAACCTCAATCTGAAAAATTAAAGAATGCTAAAAATAAGCTGTCACAAAATCGTGACAGCTTATTAATAGATAAAGATCTTTATTTCTTACGCCCATACATCAGAATACGCTTAAAGGCATAAATGGCCGGATATTTTGTAAATCTTTTTGCGATACGGGATTTAAATTCGGTGATGAAACTTTCTTTCTGTTCTCCTTCCAGACGTTCAAGATAAGGCAGTAATGCAGTTCCTGAGATAAAGGCATATAAAGCTTCGTGATCATCTGCAATAATAGGATAAACCTTCTGGAAGATTTCTATATCCTGAATTCCGTTGTCAAATAATATCTGTGCATAATCATCCATGGAAAGTATCGGGGAATCCCGTTTGAAATGATTCAGATAAGATGCATAAGGTTCTTCATCTGTCATTTGCGCCAGGATCTGATTCAGTATATTTTCATTCTGAACAGGCATCTGTATGGCTAACTGGCCTTCTGGTGATAACAGTTCAATGATTTTAGGAAATAAAGTCTCATGATCATCCACCCACTGCAAAGCGGCATTACTGAAGACAAGGTCCCACTTCTGGCCAGATTGTGTTGCTTCTTCAATAGTCTGGAGCTTAAAATGCAGATTATCACTTTCATACTTCTTCGATTTTTCAAGCATTTCTGCTGATGAGTCAATTCCTAAAAATGCAGAACCTGTTAGTTTTTCTGTCAGGATGGAGGTTTGTTCTCCGGTACCGCAGCCTAAGTCAATCGCTTTAATATTGTTTTCAGGCTTGATTAGTGCAGCTAAATCGTAAAAAGGTTTGTAACGCACATCTTTGTACTGATCGTATAGTTCGGGATTCCAGGGCATAAAATAATTTTTGTAATGGTTTAATAAAGATAGATAATCTGAATAAAAAATCGGCTGTTTTTAAAACAGCCGATTTTTTTATTGTTCAAGTTTTTCTTTGATATATTTTGCAGTGTAAGATTTCTTGTTTTTAGTAAGATCTTCAGGAGTTCCTGCAAAAACAACTTCTCCACCATGCTTTCCTGCCTCCGGACCGATATCAATAATATAGTCGGCACATTTAATGATATCAGGCTGGTGCTCAATAACAATCACCGAATGTCCGAGATCGATAAGTGCCTGTAATGATTTCAGCAGTTTCTGAATATCATGGAAGTGAAGTCCTGTAGAAGGCTCATCAAAAATAAACAGCGTTTTGTCTGTTGTTACTCCTTTTACAAGGAACGAAGCCAGCTTCACACGCTGAGCCTCACCTCCGGAAAGGGTAGATGAGCTTTGTCCCAATTGAAGGTAACCCAAACCTACTTCCTGAAGAGGTTTCAGCTTCGTTACGATTTTTTCTTCATTGTTATCTTTAAAGAATTCCAACGCCTCATCTACGGTCATGTGAAGGATATCTGAAATATTTTTCTCATCAAATTTCACTTCAAGAATTTCGTTTTTGAATCGTGTTCCTTTACAAACCTCACATTCAAGCTCGATGTCTGCCATAAACTGCATGGAAACGTTGATCACACCTTCTCCTTTACATTCATCACATCTTCCGCCATCTACGTTGAAAGAGAAATGTTTAGGCTTATAACCCATCATTTTGGCTACTTTCTGCTTGGCAAACAGATCTCTGATATCATCGTAGGCTTTCAGATAAGTTACCGGGTTTGAACGGGATGATTTTCCAATCGGATTCTGGTCAATCAGTTCAATATTTTTAATCAGTTTTTTCGGGAATTCTACAGAATCATAATCTCCTTTTTTACCTCCCATTCCAAGCTGGATCTGAATATCGTTGGTAAGAATCTCTTTCATCAAAGTAGATTTTCCGCTTCCTGAAACTCCCGAGATTACAACAAGGTTTTCCAGAGGAACGTCTACATCAATATTCTTAAGGTTATTCTGACGGGCACCTTTAATGTGAATCCATTCTTTTGCTTTTCTTCGTTTTTGCGGTACTTCAATTTCCAATTTTCCTGTAAGGTATTCTGAAGTAAGGGTGTTGGCTTTTTTCAGATCCTTATAATCTCCGGAAAATACCAGCTCTCCACCAAGATAACCAGCCTCCGGCCCGATATCAATAATGTAGTCTGCTGCTCTCATCACATCCTCGCCGTGTTCTACTACAATGACGGTATTTCCAAGGTCACGGAGATTTTTCAATACTTCGATGAGATTTTCAGTATCTTTGGAATGCAGCCCGATAGAAGGTTCATCCAGAATATAAATAGAACCTACCAATGAGCTTCCCAGGCTTGTTGCAAGGTTGATTCTCTGGCTTTCTCCTCCCGAAAGCGTATTGGAAGTCCTGTTTAAGGTCAAATATCCTAATCCTACCTTTAATAAAAATTCCAGACGGGTTGTAATTTCATATAATAACCGTTTTGCAACCTCTTTATCGTGCTCTGAAAGCTTGAGTCCATTGATCAGCGGAGCGAGCTCATCCAGAGGAAGCTCGATCATCGACTGGATATTATGCCCGTCTACTTTTACCCAGCTTGTTTCTTCACGAAGTCTCAATCCTTCACATGTCGGGCAAAGGGTTTTTCCTCTGTAGCGGGAAAGCATTACCCTGTACTGGATTTTATAGAGGTTTTCCTCAAGCATTTTGAAGAAATTATTGATGCATGGGAAATTACTCCTGCCATCACCTTTCCAAAGGAAGTTTTTCTGTTCTTTTGTTAGCTGGTGATAAGGTTTGTGAATAGGGAAGTCACCCGCTTTTTTGATGAAATCTTTTTTCCATTCACTCATGGTTTCTCCTCTCCAGCATACCACCGCATCTTCGTAGACCGACAGTGTTTTGTTAGGAACGACAAGATCTTCATCAATTCCGATGACCTTTCCGTATCCTTCACATGCCGGACATGCTCCGTAAGGGTTGTTAAAGCTGAAAAAGTGGACATTTGGTTCAAGAAATTCCATTCCGTCCAGCTCGAATTTATTAGAGAATTCTTTCACCTTTCCGGTATCTGTGTTCTTCAATGAACAATAACCGCGTCCTTCATAAAATGCCATCTGAATAGAATCCGCAAGCCTTTGTAAAAAGCTTTCATCCTCTTCATATGAAAAACGGTCAATCACAAGATTGATGGTCATACCTTTTTCAGGGGTAAAACCAAAACTTTCCAGATCTTCAATGCCTGCTATATTTCCATTAATTTCAAGTCTTGTGAAACCTGCCAGTTTTAAAACATTTAAAGTCTCTTTAAAATTATCCGTATCATATTCCAGTGGCGCTGTCAGCAGGAAAGAACTGTCTTTTTGGGATGCTTTAATAAAATCTACCACATCGGAAACCGAATCTTTTTTTACTTCTTCTCCGGAAACGGGAGAAAAAGTTTTTCCGATCCTTGCAAACAAAAGCTTCATATAATCATAAATCTCCGTAGAAGTTCCTACAGTAGAACGGGGATTGGATGAAATTATCTTCTGCTGGATTGCAATAGACGGTGCAAGCCCTTTGATGTCGTCTACTTTTGGTTTTTCTAATTTTCCCAAAAACTGACGGGCATAGGAGCTTAAACTTTCAACATATCTTCTCTGTCCTTCTGCATAAATGGTATCAAAAGCCAAAGATGATTTACCGCTTCCTGAAACCCCGGTAATAACGATCAGTTTGTTCTTCGGGATCAGGACGTCTATATGTTTCAGATTGTTAAGATGTGCATTCTTAACAAAAATCTGTTTTTTTATGTCTATTTCTGTTGTGTTAGCCATATTTTGTTTATTCATAAAGTATCTGTACAGCAATAAGGCTGTCAGAATAATGGTGTTTTGCCTCAGTATATGCCAGGGCTGTCATCAATTGAAACATTGAATATATTCCTGAATTCGTCTGTCAGTTCGCAGCAATATTTTTTAGAATGCTGTTTCAATATACAGTTGAAAAAGAATGTTTTTCATCGTAAAATTAAGACCCACAAAATTACGAAATTTTAGTGAAAATCTTATGTATATCTTATTGTTAAAAATTGTTATAGCGAATGTTAAATCTGACCGTTAAAATCGGAATATACTTCTCAAAAAACAATAAAAAAGAGCTTGTTTTACGGACTTACTTTTATTTGACTATTTATTTTAGGGTATTTTATCTAATTTTTTTTAATATGTTGTATTTTTTTATTTAACTATTGTTTATATTGTAAAATTATTTAAAATTGTACCCGTAAATATGTAATATAGAAATGAGAAAATTATTCAGAGATCTAGTTACACATTTAATGAGAAAAAGATAGAAATTACTCCCTCACACAGATGCAGCATAATGTTGCATCTTTTTTTATGACAACTATCATTTGCCTGTCTTGGTGAACTCCCTTACTTTTGGAGCCTGTTAAAAAAACTACGGAAACGATTATGATCAAAAAGATAGGAAGTGCTTTTTTTCTGGGATCTCTACTTTGGGTAAATGCACAGGAAAAGACAACAGATATTGAAAGCATTGAATTTCAGGGAAAATTTATCTCTACACCTTATAAAAGCGCCAACCAGAACATCAGTGTTATTACCAGAGAAGATATTGTAAATTCTCCTGCCAAAAGTATCGACGAAATTCTTCAGCAGGTGCCGGGAATGGATATCAGGAGGAGAGGAGCCAATGGCGTGCAGAGTGATATCGGTTTCCGTGGAAGCTCTTTTGAACAGGTTCTCCTGTTGTTGAATGGCATCAGGATGAATGATTCCCAGACCGGACATAATAATATGAATCTCCCGGTAGATCTGGATGATGTAGAAAAAATAGAAGTGATAAAAGGCCCGGCTGCAAGACGTTTCGGGCAAAACGCTTCTTATGCCGGAGTTATTAACATCATTACGAAAACTGCTCCAGGAAAAAAAGTGAAGATCAGTGCGGAAGGAGGAGATTACGGCTCATATGGTCTTGGATTTAGTGCACAGGTGGGAAATGAGAAGTTTACCAATTCTCTTCAGGCCAATTCTGCTTCTTCAGAAGGTTATATGTTCAATACGGATTACGAAATCAGGAATGTATTTTACCAGGGAAAACTGAATATCAAAAACGGAGATGTAAGAGTACAGGCTGGTTTTTCAGAAAAGAAATTCGGGGCCAATGGTTTTTATGCTTCCAGTACTGCCACAAAACAGTATGAGGAGACGCAGGCTTCTATTGTAAGTGTGGCTCACCAGCAGACTTTCGGAAAGCTTAAACTTAACTCAAATGTGTATTGGAGAAGAGGGCAGGATATGTATCTTTATGACAGATGGAATCCTGACTTTTACAGAAATATGCATATCGGGAATAATGTAGGCGGGGAAGTAAATTCCAGCTACCAGTGGGGATTGGGAACAACCGGAATTGGAGTTGAGCTTAGAAAAGAGTTTCTGGCGAGCAGTAATTTAGGGAATAGAAACCGTTTTGTTTCCCAGGTTTTCTTTGAACATCATTTTTCATTACTGGACAAAAAACTGAATATCAGTCCGGGGATTTCGTGGGCCAATTATTCTAAGGAAGGTAATTTCTTTTATCCGGGGCTGGACGTAGGATATAACTTTAATGCCAATAATAAAATCTACGGAAATATTGCAAAAGTACATCGTATACCAACCTTTACCGAACTGTATTATGTGAGCAGAACAGAACAGGGAAATCCTGATTTGCAGCCTGAAAATGCGGTTTCATCTGAGGTAGGATATCAATATCAGGACAACAGGATTTTAGCTAAAATCAGTGGATTTCTAAGAAATTCCAGTAATTCTATCGACTGGGTGAAAAATGATATCAGTGATAAAGTATGGTTTGCCCAGAATGTAGGAGATATCAAAACGAAAGGAATAGAAGCAGAGTGGAGCCACAGACCGGTTGACTGGCTGAAATATACGGTAGGATATACTTATATTGACAGTAAATATGAAGAAAAAGAAGGTCTGGTTTCAAGGTATGTTCTGGATAATCTGAAACATCAGTTTATCTCGAAGCTGGAGGTCAGATTCCTGAAAAACTTTGTCAATGAGCTTGTTTACCGTTATAATGAGAGAGTAAATCTGGGAACTTATAATCTGGTAGATGAGAAACTGAGCTTTGCTGGGAAAGATTACTCTGTTTATGTGCTGATTAACAATCTTACCAATACAAATTATACGGAAGCCTTTGGTGTGGCAATGCCTCAAAGGTGGTTCCACATAGGGTTTTCTTATACGATTAATATTAAGTAGCTGTTAATTTAATATTAATGAAAGTTAATATTAACAAATTGTTAAAAAATATACATTTGCAAAAATTTTTTATGAAACGTCTTATAGGCTTAGGTTTACTACTTGGAATTTCTTTTTTTAAAGCACAGGAACACATTTCCAGCTTCAATGCAGTAACTCTGACCTATAAGTTTCATCCTAAATTTTTCCTGTATGCAGAAGGACAGCTGCGTGGTAATGAAGATTATACATACCCTGATTATTACGAAATAAAAGGAGGATTGGGGTATAATCTCACCAAAAACCATAAACCTTTCATAGGACTGGGAAGATACGTCAATTATAAGGATCATAGTTTAAGCAGGGAAGAATTCAGGGTATGGCTTCAGGATGTTATTGATCTTAAAAAAGGCATCGTGAAGTTTGAAAACCGTTTCCGTGCTGAAAAGAGCTGGTTCTATGAGCCTAAAACAGATCAGACTTCCCAGAGAATGCGTTACAGGTACCGTCTGAACGTAAGTGTTCCTTTAAATGCCAAAACCATCAAGAAAGGAACTGTTTTCGCCAATGCGTATGACGAGGTTTTCTTTGTCTCTCCGATGAAGCCTACTTTTGCCAGAAACAGAGTCTATGGCGGTTTCGGCTATCAGATCGATGATTATTTCGGTATCTTGAGTGGCTATCTGTGGCAGCGTGAATTTGAAGCAAAAGGAAATAAAAATCTACATTTTATCTACCTTGCATTAAACATCAACATCGACGGAACAGACCACCATACGAAAACTTACGATTTTCCGGGAGCAGATTAATATTTCTCTATCAGATAACGATAGGCTTTAAGGTATTTATTGAATCTTTTAATATCCTTAGGAGTAAGCTCCCGGTTTACTCTTCTAAGGTCCATATTGTCACGAAGGTCATTCAGTTTTACGGCAACGGAAAGAAGAGATCTTTCTGTTCTTTTGATAAATTCATCATAATCTTCTTCCGGATCAAGCTTTGTCAGGCAGCTGATGGCGAAGATAATATATTCGGGAAACCCTTCCGATCTTAAATAATCCAGGCTAAACTCCTGTGGATGGTCTTCTACCACATCATGCAGTACCCCAACAATTTTTTCATCCAGTGTTTTACCATAGTTCATTACACGCATTACATGGGCAATGTATGGAGCATGGTATTTATCGGTTTGTCCTTTATGAGCCTTATCGGCGATTTTGATTGCTTTATTCAGTAATTCTTCTTTTGTCATTTCTAATGAAAAATAGAGTACAAAAATAAAAAATGCCTTAAAAACTAAAGCATTTTTATCCATAATATTTCAGATGATTTTTACATCGTTGTTTCATCCTCTATATGAGCATGCGGAGCATTGTTTTTTACAGATTCTATTCCGTTTTCCATGCCATTATCGGATTCGTACATCTGGCTGGTTCCTATGATCTGTCCGTTTCCTGCTTTCAGGTTAAAATAACATCTGCCGTCATTGGCTGTGTTTCTTTCAAATTTTGAATCTTCCTGAGCGTTGGTTTTTACCGATGTAATTCCGTTTTCGCATGAAGGTTTGGTGCTGTATCCCTGGCTGGTTAAAATAACCTGACCGTTTCCTGCTTTAAGGTTGAATTGAAAGTCACCGTTTGACCGTTTTGAGATAATAAATTTTCCCATGGTAATAGTTTTTAGTTGGTGTTGTTTATTTTATTTGTGTTGTGTTGTTTTTTTCGGGTTTATATCGAGTTTTTCCCGTGTAATGGCATTCGGAATTTTATATTTTGAATAATCTTTTGCAGGTTCTTTTAAAGCCAGATAAAGGGTTGTATCTTTAGGGGTAAGGGTCAGTATTTTATACAGTTCTTTCTGTGGGTGATCTGATTTTAGCGCAAAATATCCCGGCAATTTATCCTTATTGAGCATTTTTGTGGTATCTGATTCAGGAACTGGTACTGGATTATCCTTTTTTTGTGCTGTAAGCGTAAGGGAAATAAAGAAAAGGGGGAGTAATAATGTTTTCATCAGTTTGTTAATTTAAAATAAAAATACTGATTTTTTTTGAATTATATTTATGAGATAACGATAAATTCAATGTTAGTAATAACAGATAGTGGTAAAAAATAAAAACGCCTCAAAAAAATGAGGCGTTTTAAATCAAATTTATGTTATTAAAGACTAATAAGATCCTTTTTCAATATAATGGGCAGCAATTTTTTCAGTTAAAGCTACTACATTAGGGTGGTTGGTATACTTCGTGAATCTTCTTAAACCGGAAAGCATCATTCTCTGCTCATCTCCTTCAGCAAAAGATACGATTCCTTCCTTAGCAGCAGTGATAATTTTCTCAACCGCTTTATAAAGGTTCAATTGAGCCATAGCTGCTTCTACAGAATCAGGAGAGAAGTGTTTCTCTGCTCTTAATACTGCGGATTCCGCCATATAGATCTGGTTCAGGATTTCAGAAGCATTCAATAATAAATGCTGCTGTTTCTCAATATCCATCATATATTTCTGAAGAGCAGCTCCGGAAACCATTAAGAATACTTTCTTAAGGTTAGCAATAATTGCTTTTTCCTCACTCATAAATTCTGAATAATCAGGAACTTCAAATGAAGGGATACCCATCAATTCTTTGCTGATGGCCATTGCAGGAGATAGCAGGTCTAATTCACCTTTCATGGCTCTCTTGATAAGCATTCCTACTGCTAACAATCTGTTGATTTCGTTCGTACCTTCATAGATTCTTGAAATTCTTGAATCTCTCCATGCAGCTTCCATAGGAGTATCTTCAGAGAATCCCATACCTCCGTATACCTGAATTCCTTCATCTGCCGTGTGCTGGGCAAGATCAGATACAAATACTTTAAGGATTGAACATTCTACAGCGAATTCTTCAACTCCTTTTAATTCTGCTTCCTGGTGGCTTAGTCCCGCTGCTACCAATTCATCAATTTTATCCTGAACATTTTTAGCAGCTCTGTAAGAACCAGCCTCACTTACAAACACTCCGGTTGCCATCTCAGCAATTTTCTTTCTGATAGCCCCGAAAGTGGAAATTGATACACCAAACTGCTTTCTTTCGTTAGAGTACTGGATAGAGTGGTTTAAGATTCTTCTCTGTGCATCAAGACACGCTGCAGCTAATTTGATACGGCCTACGTTCAATGCATTTAAAGCGATTTTAAAACCGTTGTTTCTCTCTCCTAAAAGATTTTCCACAGGGATCTTCATGTCATTAAAGAACACCTGGCGTGTAGATGAAGCACGAATACCCAATTTATGCTCTTCTTCACCGAAAGTTAAACTTTCAGGGTTTTCAAGCTCAGATCTGTTGATTACAAATCCGGTAATGTTTTTATCATCATCAATTTTAGCGAATAATGTAAATGTATCTGCAAATCCTGCATTAGAGATCCACATTTTCTGTCCGTTGATGATATAATGTTTTCCGTCTTCGGAAAGTTTTGCTCTTGTTTTACCTGAGTTGGCATCAGAACCTGCATCAGGCTCTGTCAGACAGTAAGCCCCGAATTTTGTTCCTGTTGCTAAATCCGGAAGGTATTTTTTCTTTTGCTCTTCGGTTCCGTAAAGAACGATAGGAAGGGTTCCGATTCCGGTATGCGCTCCGTAAGCTGTTGCCAAAGAACCAGTTGTTCCGGAAAGATAATCGCAGGCAAGCATTGTGGTCACAAATCCCATTCCAAGGCCTCCGTATTCTTCAGGAACAGCGATACCCAACATTCCTATTTCGCCCAGTTTACGCATTGTTTCTTCCGTAAATGCATAATCTTTCTTTTCGAAACGCTCTTTTTGAGGAACTACCTCTCTGTCTATGAATTCTTTTGCTGAATCACGAAGCATCTTTTGCTCCTCATTCAGTTCTTCAATACTGAAAATTTCGTTTGCAGGAATTTGTTTGATCAGGAATTCCCCGCCTTTTAATGTAGCCATATGTTATTTTGTTATTTAATTTTTGAGACATTTAGAAAATAGACAAATAGATGATAGACTTTCATCCTTGTCTATTTTCTTTCGGTCTATTATCTCTTAGTCTTTTTCTTAATCTCTGTTTAAAGTATTCTGAAATACCATTGTTGCTTTTTGAAATTCTTCAATCTTAATTTCAAAGATTTCAGTTTTTTCATCAGATAAATATTTTCTATGATTTGCTAACAATATTTGTGTTTGCAATTCAAATGAAGAACCTAAAGAAATATCTAAAAAATGACTAAAAGACTTATTCGTCCTGCTTGAACCTTCAGCTATATTTGATGGAATTGAAATTGCACATCTGTCCATTTGATTTTTCAAACCATACTTTTCATAAGTCGGAAAAGTATCTGTAAAATCTAAAGTTAATCTTGATAATTCCATACTCATTTGCCAAATTTTAAGCTTCTTAAAATTGTGCCTCTTAAAATCATTCATACATTTTTGGTGTCTTTAAGTCTATTATCTATCCGTCTATTCTCTATTTGTCTATTAAAGAAGCTCAAAAATAGAAGCTGCTCCCTGTCCGGTTCCTACGCACATAGAAACCATTCCGTATTTGTTGCCGCGTTTTCTCATTTCATCAAGAAGCTGAATCGTAAGTTTGGTTCCTGTACATCCAAGCGGGTGGCCAAGGGCGATGGCTCCTCCGTTTACGTTTAAGATGTCAGGATTTAAACCTAATTCTTTCTTGATCGCAACTGATTGAGAGGCAAAAGCTTCGTTAAGTTCGATTAACTCAATATCTTTTAATTCAAGACCGGCTTGCTTTAATGCCTTCGGGATAGCGTAGATAGGCCCCATTCCCATGATTCTTGGCTCCAGTCCGGCTGCTGCATAAGCTACTAATCTTGCTTCAGGCTCTAATCCTAATTCTTTCACCATTTCCTCACTCATTACCATTACGAAAGCTGCCCCGTCACTCATCTGAGAAGAGTTTCCGGCAGTTACACTTCCTCCGTTGGCAAATACAGGTCTTAATTTTGCCAGGCCAGCTAAAGAAGTATCAGCTCTTGGACCTTCATCTACTGAAAAATCAAACTTTTTAGTCTGCAGTTTCTGATTTTCATCAAGAAAGTTATATTCTACAGGAATCGGAACGATCTGGTTAGCAAACCTGCCTTCCTGATTCGCTTTTAAAGCCTTCATGTGAGATTCAAAAGCAAACTGATCCTGTTCTTCTCGTGTAATTTTATATTGTTTTGCGACTTCTTCAGCCGTGTAGCCCATTCCCCAGTAATAGTCAGGGTTGGTTTTTGCGATATCCGTTTCAGGAACAGGTTTATAACCCCCCATTGGAATGTATGACATCGATTCGGTACCACCAGCGATGATACAATCCGCCATGCCAGCCTGGATTTTTGCAGAAGCAATGGCAATTGCCTCACTTCCTGAAGCACAGTATCTGTTTACGGTAACTCCCGGAACTTTATCGGTATTTAATCCCATCAGAGAGATCAGACGTGCAACGTTCAGCCCTTGTTCAGCTTCAGGCATTGCATTACCTACGATAAGATCATCAATTCTGTTTTTATCTAATTGCGGAAGCTCAGCCATTAATTTTTCAATAACGGTAGCCGCCATGACATCAGGGCGTGTAAAACGCAGAGAGCCTTTTGGCGCTTTTCCTACTGCTGTTCTGAATCCTTTTACTATGTATGCTGTCTTTGACATTGTTTTATTAATTAATTGTTATAAAAAATTAATCGTACTGTTTGTCATGCTGGAAGTATCTCTACAAAGTTTAGATTCCTTCGGAATGACAAAGTGTTCGTTAATCTTTTTTTGAAATGATTAGTTTCTCAACGGTTTTCCATTCTGCAACATGTACTGAATTCTCTCCAGAGTTTTTCTCTCTCCGCAAAGCTGTAAGAAAGTTTCTCTTTCAAGGTTCAGCAGATATTGTTCTGTAACAACTGTAGGTTCAGACAGGTTTCCACCTACCATTACGTTGGCTAGCTTATCTGCAATTTTCTTATCGTGCTCAGAAATATAGTTTCCGGTTAACATCTGGTCTGTTCCCACATAGAACATTCCTAATGCATCTTTACCTAAAACTTTCACTTTCTGTTCAATAGGCTGGGTATAACCTTGTTCTGCCAGTAGTTTGGCTACTTTTTTAGCCTCAGCAATCTGTCTGTTTTTGCTTACTGAGACAATGTCTTTTCCTTTTTCAAGGATTCCCATATCATAAGCTTCATAGGCTGAAGTGGCAACTTTACCCATAGCGATGTTCATGAAAGCATCACGAAGTCTGTTATTTTTAACATCATCGTTGTGGAATTCTCTGGAAGTTCTTAAAGTCAGTTCTTTAGTACCACCACCGCCAGGGATTACCCCAACTCCGGTTTCTACCAGTCCGATATATGTTTCTGCGGCTGCAACCACCCGGTCTGCATGCATTGTCATTTCGCAGCCTCCACCTAAAGTCATTCCGTGAGGAGCAACTACTACAGGAATAGAAGAGTAGCGTACTCTCATCATGGATTTCTGGAAGTAGGCGATAGCCATATTCAGGTCATCCCAATCCTGCTCAATAGCCATCATAAGGATCATCGCAAGGTTAGCTCCTACAGAGAAGTTGGCTCCCTGGTTTCCGATTACCAATCCGTCATATTCTTTTTCTGCTAAATCAATCGCTCTGTTCAATCCGTCAAGAACTTCGCCTCCAAGAGAATTCATTTTTGAGCGGATCTCAAAGTTGATAATTCCGTCTCCCAAATCTTCAATAGCAGCCCCTGAATTGCTCCAAAGTGTTTTATTTTTTCTGATATTATCTAAAATGATGAAAGCATCCTGACCTGGAATTTTATTGTATTCTCCTGAATTTTTATCCACATAAATACTTTGTCCCTCATCATTAACTTTATAGAATGTTTCTACATTTTTTACCCAATCCGAAACTTCATATCCTGCATCTTTTGCCAGTTCAATACCTTTCTGAACACCTACGGCATCCCAGATTTCGAACGGTCCGTTTTCCCATCCGAAACCGGCTCTCATGGCATCGTCTATTTTATAAACTTCGTCAGAGATTTCAGGAACTTTGTGCGACACATAAGCGAACAGTGCTCCCAGAGATTTTCTGTATAGTTCACCGGCTTTATCTTTACCGCCGATCAGCACTTTGAACCTGTCTATCGGCTTATCAATAGATTTTGTTAATTCCAGGGTAGGGAATGATGATTTTCCCTGAAGCTCATATTCTAAAGTATCAAGGTTTAATCCGTGAATTTCAGATTTTCCTTCTGCATTTTTTACTTTCTTATAGAATCCCTGCTCCGTTTTTGAACCCAGCCACTTGTTATCCATCATCTTCTGGATATAGTCAGGAAGTGCAAAAACGTCATTAAAATCATTGGCTTCAGCACCGCTCTGGCGAACTCCGTTGGCTACCATTACCAATGTATCAAGACCTACCACATCAGCTGTTCTGAATGTTGCAGATTTCGGGCGTCCTATAACCGGACCTGTTAATTTATCAACATCAGAAACGGTAAGTCCTAATTTCTGTACATTGTGAAGAAGATCCATCATAGAGAAAACTCCGATTCTGTTGGCAATGAATGCCGGAGTATCTTTCGCCAGAACCGTTGTTTTGCCTAAGAATTTTGCTCCATAATTCATATAGAAATCGATGATCTCAGGATCTGTATCGTTAGTAGGGATAATCTCTAAAAGAGGAAGATATCTTACCGGGTTGAAGAAGTGCGTCCCGGCAAAGTATTTTTTGAAATCCTCGCTTCTGCCTTCTGTCAGCAGGTGAATAGGAATCCCGGATGTATTGGAGGAAATTAATGTTCCCGGTTTTCTGAACTGTTCAATCTTTTCGTACACTGACTTTTTGATATCAAGCCTTTCTACTACTACTTCAATGATCCAGTCTGTATTTTTGATTTTCGGCAAATCGTCATCGAAATTTCCGATTTTGATCCTGTCTGCAAACTTTGGTGAATAAAGAAGTGCAGGACTTGCTTTTTTAAGTTTTTCAAAGTTTTCGGAAGCAATTCTGTTTCTTACTACCTTATCATCTTTGGTCAAACCTTTTTTCTGTTCAGCTTCAGTAAGTTCAAAAGGAACAATATCCAAGAGTGATACTTCAACACCGATGTTGGCGAAGTGAGCTGCGATACCGCTTCCCATAATTCCTGAACCAAGAACCGTTACATGTTTGATTCTTCTTTTCATATGTAAATTTTTATTTTGAGAAGATTAGATGGAACCGAAAGGTTCATCATAATTTATTTTCTGTTATTTAATAATTCGTTTGCTATTTTCATGATTTCGCTCATTACATCTTTGAACGTTTCCATTTTTTCAGGAGAGATCTTTTCCATGACCTTCTTGTTAAAGTTGACAACAACTTCTTTAGACATGTTTCTGGAGTTTAACCCTTTATCTGTAAGTTTAATGATAACCTCTCTCTTATCGGTGGTTGTTTTTTCCTTATAGATATAACCGTTATCTTCCAGAAGTTTGATGATTCTCGTTAAAGAAGTCGGCTCAATAGCCATCTTTGGACCAAGATTGGTACTGCGGGTTCCTTCTTTAGGGTCTATTTTAAGAAGAGTAAGGGCCTGTACAGCCGTTGAATCATGTTCCTGAGCTAATTCTGTGTACATTTTTGAAACAGCCAGCCAGGTCTGCTTTAAAATTAAATCTACGTTTTCTATTTTTTCCTTATTATTATCCATCATTTTTGCGCCAATGGTTTTACCCAAATTTAATAAATATTATGCATGCATAATATTTATTAACGTTAAATTTTGTTAATAGGCTGATAGTAAACAGATTAAATTGTATGATTAGCATAATACTATGCATGCATAGTATATGAATTAATCAAAGAAAATCCAGTATTAATGAATGTTTGGGATTAATTTGGTGATTTCTTCAAAAGATTCACATTGGTAATACATGGAATCTTTAGTAATTACCCAAAATGGGTCCTGAAATTCAAAATTCAGGTCAGACAGGTCTTTTTGGAAGTTTTTTTGAAGCAGAGAATACAGCATTTCCTTGTGAAACTGAGGAGCGGAAATAAAAGGCGGAATAAAAGTTTCGTTGATTTGAAATAAGGAAGCATTGGTAAGCTCACCATGCTGAAGTAAAATGTCCTCAACAATCCCGGAATACAGATGGTTTTCTTTTACATACCAGATTTTGTCTGCAAACTCTTTGGCCAATCGCCAGTCATGGGAAGAAAACAGGATAAGTTTATTCTGGTCCTTGGCCAATTTTCTAAGGGTTTTAAGAATGATGATTTTGTTTTTTTCATCCAGATGGGTTGTAGGCTCATCCAGAATAATGATAGGAGAGTTCTGGGTAATGGCACGGCCGATAAATGCTTTTTGCAGATTTCCGTCTGAAAGGTTTTTAAGAAGGGTATATCGGTATTGATTTAGGTCCAGTTCTTCAATAATATGGGCAACTTCTTCGCGGTCTTGTTTGGTTAATTCAAAATAAAAAGGATAGTAAATATACTTTCCCAGGGAAATGAGATCCTCAACCGTATAATGCTGCGGTATTACCGACTTTGAAAAAACAATGGCAATGTTTTCTGCAATTTCCTTTACCGAAAGATTCTTCACATTTTTCCCATTAATAGAAATTTCCCCATCCAGTAACGGAAGCTGATTCAGAACAGACTTGATAAGCGTTGTTTTTCCTACACCATTATTACCAATCAGCAGGCATACATCACCAAGCTTTAAATCCGCATTAGCATTGGAGATTAGTGTTGTATTGTAACCGATATTAGCTTGTTTGATCTGTAGGTGCATATTTGTTTCTTTCTTTATTTTCTATGGACTTATGAATTTGCTATCTGATTCTGCTTTGTTTTTTCATGTTGAAAGCATCTCGGCAAAGTAATTTAGATTCCTCCGGAATGACACAGTATGATTGATTTCCTTTTTACTCACTGAAGTAAGTTATAAAATTATTCTCAAATTCTATGAGTTATTTTCCTGACCTGTATTAATTTTGAAATTGGTTGTTCGGTTTATATACACCATCATTACACTTTATTCTGTTTCAATAGCATCATCAGAATCACAGGTATTCCAAAAACAGAGCTTATCACATTCAAAGGGATCTGTGTTTTTTCTGCAATGACAGAGAAAAGCAGCATGATCAGCATTCCCAGAAACATATTAAGAATCCATTGCTGCCATAGTCTGGATGGGTTATAAACCAATCTGCAGAAGTGAGGAACAATGATTCCGATAAATAAGATAGGTCCCAGAAATGCAGTAATAGAAGCAGATAGGAGAGAGGATGCAATGATGATTAAAAGCTTCAGCTGCTTCAGGTTTACTCCTAAACTTTGTGCGTAAGAATTGCCGAGAGAATTCCCGATAAGTGGCTTTATAGCCTTAAAACAGATGAACATACCAATGAAAACAAGGACAGACAATACATAAATCTGGTTTCTGGTCACCATATTATTCGCTCCGAAAGACCATAGAATATAGTTTTTAAGACTTTGATTTTCCGCATAAAACTGAAGTAATGACACAATAGCACCGGCAAAAGCAGATATAAGAAACCCGAAAATAATAAGGTATGATTTATCCTGAAATCTGTTGGACATGGACAGCAATATCAGCATCAGCAGTAAACTCCCGCCAATGGCCGATAAGCTCAGGAAACTGTTCTGTAAAAACTCAGGCAGCAGAATATTATGGGAGAAAAAAATATAAAAGGCGACCGATAAACTGGCGACCGATGTTATTCCCAATATATCAGGTCCTGCCAGCGGATTCTGGAAATATTCCTGCATCAGAAAACCCGAAGTCGGAATTGAAATTCCGGCTAGCATCATTACCAGAACACGGTTGATACGGATTTCAGCAATCTGGTTATGAGCTGAATCCTGAAAGAAATCCCCGAAACTTAAACTTAAAAATCCTGTGTTCATATTAATGACAGCACTGATAATAATAGCGGTCACAAATAATAAACACAGGATTTTAAATCTTTTTGACATGATTCAGAAAGAGTTCAGTCTATTTATTTTAAGAAAGAATCGATTTTTGAATTCAGGACATCTTCCGTCATCATTCCCAGATATTCATCAGTTTTATCACCTTTTCTCATGAAAGTAAAAGGAATAGAACCTCCGTCCCACTGTTTGAAGTTGTTATGAAAGAAGTTTTGATCTAATTTTTGTCCATCCAGTAAGATAATGCTGTTTCCGAGTTTGTTTTCTGCAGCAAAATTCTTAACAGCACCAGCCCATTCAGCTTTGTCATCAAGGTTTACGAAGGTGAATTTTACAGGCTTTCCTTTTAATTCCTCCATTTTACTTTTAAAACTTGGAATTTCTCTCATACACGGGCCGCACCAGGTTGCAAAGAAATTGGTAACATATAAAGTGTCATTATTTTTTGCCAGATGCTGGCTTACATTTTCCGGGGAGAGTTCTTTGGGAAGAACTGTACTTCCTTCAGCTTCTGTAGTTTGAGATACAGAAAGAGAATCTGCTGCAGCAGTGTTTTCAGTTTTCTGACCTTCTTTTTTACAGCTGTACAGTGCAGTAAGAAGTAACGTGGATAAAATTATCTTCTTCATAAATTATTTTTTATCTATTTTTGAATTGAAGTTATGGAACAACAAATCTATAAAGGGAAACTGATACAGTTTCATCCGTTAAAAATAGCGAAAAAGGAACAGCTGACCAAAAATACTTTTTCTCTGGAGTTTGATATTCCCGGGAATGTAAAGGAAAATTTCAGGTTTGAAGCAGGGCAGTTCGTCAGTATAAGATTTCAGTCACATGGGAAAGAGGTTATTAATGATTACTCAATGACTTCAGCACCTTATGAAGGAAAAATAAGCCTGGGCATAAAGATCAACTCTTCTGAAGGAGCTACATCCCAGCTGTTTCAAAACTATAATGTGGGTGATGTTCTATGGGTAAGCGAACCGGCGGGAAGATTTACACTGGTCTCCAAGCCAAGCGAATTCAGAACGATTGTTGCTTTTGCAGCCGGAATCGGGATTACTCCTATTTTAAGTCATTTTAAAAATATCCTTCACAACGAGCCCAGAACCCGTTTGTTTTTATTCTTTGGAAATAAAAGCTCGGATGATCTTGTGTATCGTGATCAATTGGATAACCTTGCCAGAACGTGTGGTGACAGACTTCAGATCTTTTACTTTTTTTCACAGGAGAAAATTGCCGATCAGTTTTTTTACGGCCGGCTGGATGAGAAGAAATTGAATCTTATTATTAATCAGATCCTCCATTTGGATGATACTGATGAAGAATCTACCATCTGGGATGCGGTAGACGAGGTATTGATCTGCGGAAAAGGAGAAATGATCAAAACCCTGGCTAATGCCTGCTATCACCATGGCATTCCGAAAAAGAACATTCATTTTGAGCTTTTTGAAGAATTCAATGATGATATTTATCCCGTAGAAAAAGAATTTCCTCTTATTGAAAATATAGAAGTTGAATTTACCATGCTGGGAAAAAAATATACAACCCGGCTTCCTGATAATAAGGATAAAATCCTTCAACAGCTTCTGATTCAGAAATTCCCGGTACCTTATTCCTGCAAGTCGGGAATATGTGGTAGCTGTGAATGCTCTTTGGAAGAAGGAGAAGTGGAACTGCTGGAGAATGAGTATCTTACTGAAAAAGAGGAGGCGCAGGGACATATTTTAGCTTGTATGTCTATTGTGAAAAGTAAAAAAATAAAGCTTAACTTTGATCTTAGTTGAGAGTTATTAAGAACATATTTAATCTTGGGTTTATATCACTGGAATTGGGGATTCTGATGATATGCCTGTGTAATGCGTGGGTTTTCGGGCTTACCAACGGGAGAACCTATACCAAAATCTCAAAAATACCACCCAGGGAAATCGCTTTGGTGCTGGGAACATCTCCTAAAATGAGATCAGGAAAATCCAATCCTTATTTTACCAAAAGAATGGACGCTGCAGCACTTCTTTATCATCACGGGAAAATCAAAAAGATTATAGTGAGCGGGGAGAAGAGCAAAGGATACAATGAGCCGGGAGCAATGAGAAATTATCTGGTGAATCAGGAAGGTGTTCCGGAAGATATTATTGTGGAAGATCCGAAAGGATTCAATACCTATAAAAGTATTCTGCGCTGTAAGGATGTTTATAAAAAGAAAAATGTCATCATTGTATCTCAGGGATATCATAACCTCAGAGCATTGTTTTTTGCAAGAAATAATGATATGAATGCTTTAGGATTTGATGCGCAGGATGTCACAAAACCTGAAAGCTTTTACAGAAACCAGGCGAGGGAAATCCTCGCCCGTGTGATTGCTGTAGTGTATTTTATTTTAGGCGTTTCTCCGGATTAGAAAGGATATCCGAACGCGATATTAACTGTTGGCTTGAAAGGCTGGATGTATTTGATTCTCCATCGGTCACCTTCAGGTTTATTTGGGTCATAGATTTTGTAGGCAAGGTCGATTCTTGCAGTAACGTAGGCAATGTTTAACCTTAATCCGAACCCGCTTCCGATACCAACCTGTTTCCAGAACTTACCGAATTTAAACTCATCACCATACCCGTCGTTATAGTTACGGAGACTCCATGTATTCCCGATATCCGTAAATAAAGCTCCTTCATAAGTCTTATTGAAAGGAATTCTGTATTCAATATTGGTCGTAAGCTTTACATTGTCTGTCATATAGGTACGAACTCTTTCATCCACCTGAGAATCTGCAGGACCCAATCCTCCAAAAGCTACCCAGGCCCTGATATCGTTGGAACCTCCGTTGAAATAAGATTTGATAATAGGCATATCCTGGGAATTTCCATATGGTATTCCTACTCCGATAAACTGGCGAAGAACTAATGTCTGGTTCCCGTTAAATCTGAAATATTTCCTTGTATCAATATCAAATTTTACAAACTGCGCATATGGCAGTCCGAAAATAGTTCTTTGCGGACCGGTAACCACACCTCCGCTGTTGTCTTTTTTATTGAATATACTTAAGATATTACCCGCAAGCTCAACTTTCCCGTTGAAATAAAATGCATTTGGATATTCTTTTTTTCCGATTTCACTATAAACAAAGTTATAGATCATGGAAGAAATAAGGACATCCTGTGTCTGCCTGTCTTTATTGACCAATGTTCCTCTGAAGGCTGTCAGCAGATCTGTGCCCTGCTGGTTAAGACTTGCACGGTAAGCTTCATTATCGATAATCTGTTTGGAAACTTCATCTACACTCAGTTTTCCATCTTTGTAATCCTGGCCGACCTGTGCTGTTTCTGCATTGAACATGAAATAATTCCCGAAAACTTCATCTTTTACCCTTCCGTCATTCACAAAATAATCGTAGTAGGCATCTTTATTCTTTGTAAGGCTGACCTGAGTATTAAATAAAGTAAGTTTATGATATACCTGGTCATTTACACTTGCCTGATAATTGAGCCCTGTATTGAAAATTAACCTTCCCAGACCAATATTATTCTGGATTGATGCTCCAAGCAAAATAGAAGATGTAGGAGTATATCGTTTCGGAATCAGTTTGTAATAATTAAACGGCAGCAACAGTCTCGGGAAATTCAATGAGGCCTGTGTTGATATTTCATACGCAGCCACCCTTTTGCTGATATCCTTCGTACTTCTTATGGATCCGAACGTTCCGGAAAGGCTGGTAGAAAGGTTTTCCGCACCTCTGAAAACATTTCGTGTGGTAAGGTCAACAGAAGGAGAGATCCCCAGATTCAGCACCTGGGAATAATTAATATCTGTTCCCACTTTCAGTTCATATTTTGGAAGTGGTTTCAGTACATATAAAAGATCAACAATGCTGTCGTTAGGTGAGGACATTCCACCTTGTCTCAGAGAGTCTCTTGCTTTAACGATACTAAAGTTGTTCATTGCCAAAAGATTTCTTTTGGTGACATCCAGTTTAGATTGGTCAAAGACTTTTTTACTGTCCGGAATGATAGCTCTCCAAATGGATGAAATTTTATATTTGTCATTCACCGTATGGAATCTTATTCTCCTTAAGCTGTCTTTTTTTGTATTTTTAGGATAATCACCGGGTTCATCCACAATGGCAACATCAATATTCCCAAAAGTAGCAATCTTATAGGGGGTATCCAGCGAGTCTTTATGAATTTCCAGAGTTAAAGGAACCTGTTTCCTGCTTTTAAGAGAATCCGCTACAAAATAAACTTCGTCATTGGAGGCATTGAATCGATAATACCCAAACTCCCTCATCATATCGGTAATTCTTGTTACTTCTCTTTCAAGAACGGTCTGGTCAAGAATCTGTCCGGATCTTATAAGACTTTTGTTAAGGAAAGACTTGTAGTATCCTTTGATCCCCTGATCCGGGATATTGTAGTAATAATCCTTGATGCGTGTAGGATCATTATGTCTGACAAAATAATTAACAGATGCTTTTTTAGATGCGGAGTCCAAATTATGCCTGAATTTTACATCTGCATCCCAATATCCTCTGTAGGTAAGTCTTTTCTTAATAGATTCAGCACTTTTTTCACTTCTGCCCTGATCAAGAATGACAGGCGGTGTTCCCCAATTGTGCAGTAAACGGTCGAAAAGAAGGCTTTTTCCAACGCTGCTTTTCATATTATATTTAAGGAATAAAGAGTCTCTCAGTTTCTGATTTCTCATCTCACCGGGATAGGTCATATATTCATTAAGTATAGTGTCGTATTTCGGATCAGCCATATTATACAGAAGGAGACTTAATGGCATGAAAAGGAATTGCTTTTTATTGGGCTTCTGCTGAATGTAGTCCTTGAGCTCCTCATCGAAAAACACTTTCTTATCCTCGAACTCTAAAGTGTTCTTGGTAAGCAGGTATTCGCCATCAGGAACTTTTTTCGTAGTACTACAAGCATAAAGGAGACCAACAAATGTTGCAAATGAGATAATTTTATAATATTTTTGAGGAGAATTCTTATAATGCTTACAGCTCATACAATAAAAGTTTTACAATCTTTAGATAAAAAGAAGTTCAGACAAAAATACAATTTGTTTTTGGTTGAAGGTAATAAAATCATTTGTGAACTTTTTAATTCTAACTTTAAAGTTAAAGAAATATTGTCAACCGATCCACAAAAATTGAACCGTACTGATATCCCTGTTACCCATATCTCTGAAAATGAATTAAAAAAAATCAGTTTTCTTAAAACCCCAAAAGATTCCGTTGCAGTATGCTATCTTGCTGAGGAAGAAAAACTGGAGGATAAGAATATACAGCTGGTTTTGGACGGAATACAGGATCCGGGAAACCTGGGAACTATTATACGTCTGGCAGACTGGTTCGGGATTGAGCAGATCATCTGTAGTGAAGATACTGTAGATGTATACAACCCGAAAGTCATTCAGGCAACCATGGGTTCTTTCATCAGGGTGAATGTGGTATATACTGATCTTGTGGAATATCTTTCCAAAACAGAAAATGTGAACATCGGAACAGATATGGAAGGGGAGAATATCTATACTTTTAAGAAACCGGAGAAAATCAACCTGATCTTAGGAAATGAAGGAAACGGAATGAGAACGGAAACGGAGAAGCTTTTACAGAAAAGTATCAGTATTCCGAGATTCGGAAAATCCCAGTCTACAGAAAGCCTGAATGTATCTATGGCTGCAGGGATTATTTTAGGACAGCTGTTTTCAAAATAGAAACTGGAAACTAGAGGTTAGAAATTAGTGTAAATCACTTTCTGAATATTCTCTAACTTCTAGTTTCTGACATCTAGCTTCTATATAAGCTGTTCCATACTTGAAACACTTTTGTTTTTCTGATAGACCTCAATCTTTTTTCTGACATATTTCAGTGCTATTGGAGCAAGGTAGATCAGAGCAGCACCAATCAGTTTTTTCTTCCAGTTGGAGCTTTTCATATTTTTTTTGGCATAGTTTCCTACGATGGCAGTAACTCCCAGCTTAACAAGGCCGTCTGTGAGATTTCCTCCTTTGAAGGCAGAGCTGGCAATTCCTACAGCTGTATTTTTGCTAATTAAAAGGTCTTTTACTTCGGAAGTAAGCTGTTTGGCAATGACATCCTTCCTGAGAACTACTTTTTCATCACCGTCTTCATCAATCTTTTCCTGAAGATACTGGTCTGTTAAGCCGTTGGTAAATGCACTCAGGCTTTCCTTCGTATTTTTGAAGGTAAGAAGATTTTCCAGATCACCTATTTCACTTTGAAGCAGTTTTTTCTTTCTTCTTAATTCTTCTATGCTCTCGTATTTTCTGCCCATAGTTTAATGATTTAAAAATTTAATAACCTGATCTGCAACAGTGTTGACAATTTTACCTTTGAATGCAACAACAAATGCCATTACCACAGCATAAAACCCTGCAACAATTAAGAATCCGTAAGAGTAATTATCCAGTGCTTTCCCGATGAGGAAGGCAATTCCAAAATTGAAAAGGATAATAAAAAAAGCAAAAGCAACAAGCAGTACTACAAAGTAAGTAATGAGCCCGGCAGAAAGAGACGACTTCTCAGTCGCTTCAATTTTCAGAAGATCTATTCTCTTGGAGGCGTATTCTTTAATAGTTTCTATCATTGTTTTTTTTTAAAGTTACAAAAAAAGGAACTTTCGCACAAAAGTTCCTTCCCGTAATTTACTTAAAAAGATAAATTACTTATTTTTTTAGGTCATTCAGTTCTGCTTCCACATCTTTTGCCAGATCGGCAGTTTTGGAAACAATCTGATCCTTGTATTTATCATATCCGTCTTTCACAGTATGTGCTACGCTGCTAGCAGTTTCTTTGAAAGTAGAAGAAATATTGCTGTACTGGTCCTTTACTTTTTCAGAAACCTCTCCGTATTTATTTTTTGCCTGGTCTTTAAGATCATTGGCTTTAGTTTTGATTTTTTTTCTGGTTTCTTTACCTTCTTCCGGTGCGTATAACATTCCTAAGATTACACCTGCCGCAGCACCTGCAAGAAGTCCTGCCAATATACCTGCTGTATTATTTCCTTTTCTAGACATTTTAAGTTTTTTAATAATTAATAATAGATTAGTTTTTACAGTAATAAAACTTACAATTTGTATACCAAAGGAGGCTTTAAGCCTATTAAAAATTGTTAAATCTTTTTGATGTGAGATAAAATAAGGGCTATGGTTTCGTCCTTGGTCAGTTCAGAATTATCTATAACAATAGCATCTTCAGCCTGCTTCAATGGGGCTATTTCACGCTCACTGTCGATCTTGTCGCGTTCTATAAGGTTTTGTTTTACCTGTTCTTTATCAGCTTCTATGCCTAGGCCTTTCAGTTCCAAAAACCTTCTGTTGGTTCTTTCATCAATGCTGGCAGTAAGGAAGAATTTATAGTCTGCATTTGGCAGAACTACTGTCCCTATGTCACGTCCGTCCATAATGACACCTCCTTTTTCTGCCAAGGTGCGCTGTGACTGAAGTAAGAAATCTCTTACTTCCTTTTGTTTAGCAACAAGGCTTACATTATCGGATACGATATTGGTGCGGATTTCTTTAGAGATGTCAGAATCATTAAGAAAAAGAATCAGTGTGCCGTCGTTGTTTTTAAATTCAAGTTTGATACGGTCAAAAGAAGAGAACAATGTATTCAGGTCAATCTCACCGTTTACATTCACACAATGCTGCAAAGCATACCAGGTAACTCCTCTGTAAAGCGCTCCTGTATCCATATGAATAAGTCCCAGTTGATCAGCAATGATTTTAGAGATAGAACTTTTTCCGGTAGACGAGTACCCATCGATAGCAATTACAGGTTTTTTCATACTGCAAATTTCAAGATTTTTTCTTAAAAATCAAGAAGAAGTAGGAAATTTTCGGAATAATTAAGAAATTTCAGGACTGAAGAGTTATTCTCCTCTGTGGCTTGAAAGGTCCATGGAAATCCCTATCTGATTGACATTCGAAGAGTTGTGATATCTTACATGAGCATAATCTATACGGAATCTGGAAACTTTAACTCCAAATCCTGCAGAAAGTCCTGAGAAGTTTCTCTGATCTGCAACAGCCAGCTCATTTCCTCTTTTTACATTATATCCCAGCCTGATATTGAAGTTCTTTTCCGGAAACAATTCTGCTCCCAATGAAAAGTGGTCTGCAATCTTTCTGCCGGTTCCCACTTTCTGCCCGTCCAGATTCTCTTCTGAAGAAATATCAAATTTCTGAAGGTCATGTGCTGTAATAGTAATGGCAAGAGGGAAGTTCTTGATGGTTTTGGTGTATCCCAGATCTACTCTGAAAGGAAGGTTTTCTCTTGTGCCGTTGAAAGACTTCAGCTGAAAACCAAAGTTTCTCATGACCAATGAAACAACTTCTTTGTTCTTTTTGTTATGATAGGTAATTCCGGCCGTTCCCGAAATAGCGGAAGAAGTATAATTGTCAATTTTTGAAGTAATAAAATTAAGTCCTCCACCAATAGTCCAGTCTTCTTCAAACTGGTAGGCATAGCCTGCACCAATAGCGACATCGGAAGCTTTGAATTCTCCGTTTTCGAAACCGCTTTCATCCGTTCTCGGAATACTTCCATAGCTCATATACCTTGCATTGATGGTCGCCATATGGCCGTTTTCAAAGTCTTTGGCATAAGCAATCGTTCCGTATTTCGAATCGGCAAGGTATGCCGTTGCATTTACAGAAAGCTGTTTATCAGAATCTTTATTTAACAGGGCAGGGTTTGCAATAGCAAAGGAAACATCATAATCTCTTACTGAAATTGCATCACCGCCCAGGGCAGCTTGTCTTGCAGATACAGGTACATTTAAGAACGGATAAACATTTGTTCCTGTTTGCGCATAAGAAACAATTCCTGATAGAAATAATGAAAAAATGATAATTTTCTTCAATTCAATTTATAATTAATGCAAAAATAATCCTTTTTCGTACTTTTCAAAATATTTCTTACATTATTTCTATTTAAATATTTTTCTTTTATCAACATTTTTAATGATTATATTTGCAAAATCAAATTCCTGGGAAACCAGTACTAATAAAAAGTTATTAAAAATAAAAGATGAAATATAAAAGAATCCTTCTGAAACTGAGCGGTGAGGCCTTAATGGGAAACAGACAATACGGTATTGACAATGAAAGACTGCAGGAATATGCTGCTGAGATCAAAAAAGTAGTTGACAAAGGGTGTGAAGTGGCGATCGTAATCGGAGGAGGAAATATTTTCCGCGGTGTTGCAGGAGCGGCAAAAGGAATGGACAGAGTGCAGGGAGATTATATGGGAATGCTGGCCACTGTAATCAACGGAATGGCTTTACAGGGAGCACTGGAAGATGCAGGAATCAAAACAAGACTTCAGTCTGCGATCGAAATGGATAAAGTAGCGGAACCTTTCATCAAAAGAAGAGCAGTAAGACACCTTGAAAAAGGAAGAGTAGTGATCTTCGGCGCAGGAACAGGAAACCCTTATTTTACGACTGATACGGCTGCTACGTTAAGAGCTATCGAAATCGGTGCTGATGTGATCCTGAAAGGAACAAGAGTAGACGGAATCTATGACAGTGATCCTGAAAAGAATGCAGATGCTGTAAAATACAATTCATTATCTTTTGATGAAGTATTTGAGAAAAACCTTAAAGTAATGGATATGACTGCATTTACATTAAGCCATGAAAACAAATTGCCTATCATTGTATTCGATATGAATAAAGATGGAAATTTAGAAAAAATTGTAGACGGCGAAAATGTAGGTACCCTGGTTGATTTATAATCAGATTGTATCAATACGATAATATAAAAAACACCTGTCATAGCGAGTAGCTTTGACAGGTGTTTTGGTTTAAGCTATAATTTTAATTATTCATTCACTTCAACATTCTGCTGGGTGATTTCCTGCTGAGCTGCCGCATAGCGAACAGAAATCCAGCCAATAATCTGATTGATTATTTTCATAATCATCTCAAATTTTGTAACAGCAGTTACTCCCGGTACCAGCTTCACCTGTTGGGGTTGAGGTAATGGCTGCTGCAGAATAAGGCCGTTTACCTGAGGATAGCCAGGACCAAAGGAAGGAATGCCCGAGTACATATCTATATGCTGTAAAAATAACTGGTACATATAATCATACAAAGATTGGGGTGGTGTATTGATGCTGACACCAGGCCCATCCGAGTTCTGAAGCTTACCCGGAAGTGACTGGTTCTGTATCCTTGTATACGTCACACCCGACAGGGAAGCGTCAGCAAGACCAATATCCTGTAAGGTATCTAATGTAAAGGCAGTAAGTCTGTCAGGAGATTTGCCATATATCGTTGCAATCTCTTCCAGATCTGCTGCCGGCCAGGCATGAGGCACCACATCCAGATCGTTCCAGTGCATGGTGTTCCAGCTCTGATAATCTCCTGTCTGAGCCTGCCATCCGGCGGGTAATGGTGGAAATGAAGCATTGAACAGGCTGGCAAAAGCTGCTTCACCAGGAGTAGGTCCGGCAGTAGGATATACCAGTGTTATCCCGAAAGCGTCAAGGTCTTTATTCTCTTTCAGATACAGGGCAAGGGTAGGCGATAATGCTCCTGCAAGGCTGTGTCCGCAAAAAATAATGGCTGTATCCGGATCCGGATTTAAACCGGCAAGAAACTGCTGGAGTGTAGTATTCGGTGATGCGGCTGTATCCGGGCTTATAAGTCCGAGAAGTATGCCTATACCGGTAGCGGTTCCTTTTGAAATATAGGGATCAGTTCCATTGTACGATGATGGTGTAAAATTGGAAGGATCATACGTCGTCCAGTTGACTACTTCGGATACTGAAAAATCTTCTGTTTCCCAGTCGTACAGTGATGATGGATTGGTAGCTGCAATTGCTACAACGTAGACAGGAACTGAGGGGCCTCCCGGAAATGCGACAGTGTCACATTGTGCTACATACAAAGCATTATCTGCAACCCCGGTAGGTTTACCATTTTCGTCAGTTTCTTCAATCAGAGCAGGGCCCCAGACAAGATTCCAGTTTCCCAATACCGGAGTAACTGAAGGATCGGCTGTTGAGGGGGTGGTCTGATTCATTATTTTAACAGGAGGAACATTGTTGAAATAAAAAGATAAATCATACTGAAGCTGTTGCTGCAACTCGGTACCGGTACCATTGTAGCCCCCGGCACGGTTGGCAAGACCTGACATTGCAAAAACCTGTTGGTATGCGTCTAAAGATGGATTTGTCATGATGTGATAGGTTTAAATTAGTTTATAATCATTAAATACTGTCTTCTCCGAGACTTTCTGTTGATCATGGGGGTATCAATATAAGACCTCCAGAATCATCTTTTAAAAGGCATAGTAAAGGAAGTTAGAAAAAACGATATCTCACAGAGTAGAAATAACCGAAATATCCTGTAGGTATTTCTACCCGGATTCTTTGTTTAAAAAGAATTGAAAGAAACTCTGAAATGAGAAAAGAGTAAGTGCATATCTGAAAAATTAAGCCTGTTTTCTTTGAGAAAATATATGTAAATCGTGTGGTATTTTGTAGATTCAATAATTTTTCTATCTTTGAGACTTAACTAAACTAATAACTATGAAAAAATTACTTCTGCTAGCAAGCAGTGTATTGCTATTTTCTTGCTCAACAAATGAAGAAATAGAAATCACGAAACATCTACACTTTCTGAAACAAAAATTCAAGCTTTTAAAAAGGGTTCCGAAAAAGGATCATCTGGTGATCCGATTACTTTTAAGTGTGGTTCGACCAGCTATATTAATCCTATCAACGTAAATCCGAACTATCCGTACATCAGTAATTACGAGGTATTGTACAAGGAAGGAACTCCAATGTGGGGAAGAAACCAGATATATCTTGATAAATTTGTTGCAGAGGCTTTATTTCCGTCTACAAATAGTCCATTTCCCACTCTAGGTCCGACAATCTACTATGGATATAATGCATACGGGGATTTCCTGAGCGATCCCACTCCTTATGATAATAATGCGGAGTATTCGTACGGGCAAGATGCTGATAATGCTTCATTCTACGGAGATATTTTCCCTTATAATGCACCAATGACGGATGATGCAGCAAATACAGTTTATCATCACTTTAAAACTTATATTGACCAGTGGACATCTCAAGGTAAGCATGTGGTAGCAGTACACATTTTTACTGAAAGTTATCTTTGTATACCTGCTGCAAAAGGAATAAGAATAAGATTGAAATTTAGTAATTAAATATCTTCTTCTTTAATACTAATAATAGCCTTCTCTTTGAGAGGGCTTTTGTTATAAAGTAATTGTTGTAATAAAATAATTTTGCACAGTGTCCTATTTAAAAATATCAACGTTTTACAAAATACAGAATGCTGTCTTACCAAAATATCGAAAACAATCATTATTTTTGCAGCACTGAATAGTAAAAATTCATGTAAAGTAATAAGAAACACTGATGTTTACAGCGTTTTTTAGCTTTAATGAGTATTCAGATCGATTAATAGATGTGTAATTTATCAAACTATACTATAATAATGGAAGAATTAGATCTTATATTAGAATCTGTAAAACAAGACATGGATGCAGCTGTAAAGCACCTGGATCACGCATTTCAAAGAATCAGAGCGGGACGTGCTTCTACAACAATGGTTCAGGATGTAATGGTAGAATATTACGGGGCTATGACTCCTATCAACCAGGTTGCGAATGTTTCTATTCCGGATGCCATGACCATCTCTATTCAACCTTGGGACAGAACTGCAATCAATGCGATTGAAAAAGCGATCATCAATTCCAACTTAGGTTTTGCACCTTCCAACAACGGAGAAAATATCATCCTTAACGTTCCGCCTTTGACAGAGGAAAGAAGAAAAGAGCTTGCAAAGCAGGCAAAAGCTGAAGCTGAACAAACCAAAGTTACAGTAAGAAACGCAAGACAGGACGGTTTGAAAGAACTTAAAAAACTGGATGGAGTTTCTGAAGACGTCATCAAAGGTGTGGAAGAAGAAATCCAGACGTATACAGATAAATATGTAAAGCTTTGTGATGAGCATCTTAAGACAAAAGAAGCTGAAATTATGAAAGTATAATTTTCAGTTTGAAAATAAAATAATAAGAGAGGTTTCCGAAAGGAGGCCTCTTTTTTCTTGCTGTATTCCTTATCTGTTATTCTTTTTCATTTTTTATAATGCAATACATTCTTGTTTCATACGATATTGATGAATATTTACGTTCATTCATTATATTTAATAAATAATCCTGAAATATGATTAAAGAACAGGTAACAAACTTACTATAATGATGACAAAAATTATCGGGGTAGGAAACTACATCCCATCGGAAACCATAACCAATTTATTTTTTGATAAACATGTTTTTCTAAATGAAGAAGGTGTTTTATTAAAAGAGAATAATGCTTCCATTACGGATAAGCTGAAAAAGATTACGGGTATTGAAGAAAGAAGATATGCCGACAATACACAGGTTACTTCTGATCTTGGATATATTGCCGCAAAGAAGGCTATAGAAAATTCAGAAATTGATCCAGAAACTTTAGACTATATTATCTTTGCTCACAACTTTGGAGATGTCCGCTTTGGAACGGTTCAGTCTGATATGGTACCCAGCCTTGCTGCAAGGGTAAAACATCTGTTGGGAATCAGAAATAATTTCTGCGTGGCTTATGACGTTCTTTTTGGATGTCCGGGGTGGATTGAAGGGGTGATACAGGCCCATGCATTTATCAGATCGGGAATGGCGAAACGGTGTCTGGTCATAGGGGCAGAAACCCTTTCCCGTGTGGTGGATATTCATGACAGAGACAGCATGATCTATGCGGACGGGGCAGGAGCTGCTGTTTTGGAGGTCAATAATGATGATGAATCCGGTATTAAAGCTCACTTATCCGCTTCTTATACATTGGAAGAAAAAGATTATCTGTATTTTGGAAAATCTTACAACAACGAAAGATGTCCTGATACCCGGTATATCAAAATGGATGGCAGGAAAATCTACGAATTTGCCCTGGTAAATGTTCCAGATGCCATGAAAAAATGTCTTGACAGCAGTGGATATTCTATTGATCAGTTAAATAAAATTATTATTCACCAGGCGAATGAAAAAATGGATGAAGCCATCGTTAACAGGTTTTATCAGCTATATGGAAAACCTGTTCCGGAAAACATCATGCCTATGGTGATCCATAAGCTTGGAAACAGCAGTGTGGCTACGATTCCTTCTTTATTGACAATGATTCTGCAGGATGAGCTGGAACATCATAAAATCAGGAAAGGTGATGTCGTGTTATTTGCTTCTGTAGGAGCCGGAATGAATATTAATGCTTTTGTTTATCAGTTTTAAAAATTAAGAGGCTGCCTCCTGTGTTTGCAAAGTTCAATGTAGGAGACAGCTTCTTTAGTTGTTATTTATTTACAGTTTTCGTTATAATCATAAACAACTTCATTAATGATTGAAAGTTTATCTACTGTAGCATTGCTGATTTCATCCCGGATAAATTTCCCAAAGCCGGACCTTTTCTTTTCTTCATTTTTCAGGGAGCCATATTCTCCTTTTGCTATTTTTGCTTTTACATAAGGACAGTCTGCCAGAATAATTTTAGCCTTTGCCGGAGTCAGTTCTTCTACTTTTCCCCCTTTTTTCGAAAATATATAATTAGGATTTTCTCTTAACCGGTCCGTTTCTGTCTGGGAGATAGCCTGTGTGCTGTTTGCGGAAAGAGCAGTTGGGTAGCCGTAAAGTTTATACACTGTGATTTTCCCTTCCGTTACCACTTCTGCAAACTGTTCCGTTCTCGAAAGATTATTGATCGCCTTGAAGCCTGCAGCAAGTCCTGTTGAACTTTCGGAACTGTTTAAAGCTTCTCTCATATTGGAGTATTTAACAGATTTAAAAATTCTGGGCTTATCACCTTCATAGAGCATATATTCCTTGATATCGTCAGTATCATACGTTTTGAACTTAATCCTGTTTTTTACTTTGTCAATATCAGCAATGGCGGCAAATTTCACTTTTAACTGGTTTTGCCACGGGCTGGAATAGCCGCCATGCAGATGCACAACCCCTTCAATTTTTTTTCCGGCTTTATTGATGATGTATCCGTATTTTTCACCGTTGTAGGTATCGTTCTCTTCATCCTGGGCATAAGCATTCAGAGAGACAAGGCTGAATAAGCCAATAAGTAGTAATTTCTTCATGGTTCTGTTTTAAGTTTCCACAAATATAATTTTTTATATTCAAAATAGCAGGAAATGAAGTATTTTAAAAGCAATCAACAAAAAAGCTCCGGAAATTCTCCGAAGCTTTTTATTAATATTGATGTCAGGGTTATTGATACCTCTGATGTTCTTTACTTTTTGTAAACCTTTTGGTAATCGGTTTGAATAATGCTTTGTACTTTTCTGCATCAAACAGTTGTGAATCTGTAAGCGCCTTATACGTCATCCACACTCCGAAGGGAAGAAGGATCAGGTTAGGGAGCCAGGCGGCAAGATAAGGATTCATTTTTCCGCTCCATGACATGTTTTCCACGCCAACATTCATTACATAAAAGATAATGAAAATAACGATAGCGATGATTACCGGAAGTCCCATTCCTCCTTTTCTGATGATAGATCCTAAGCTCGATCCGATCAGGAAGAAGATAATACAGGTTACCGAGTACGCAACGATTCTTTGCTGGTAAATCACAAGTTTACTGAAGTATTTTACATTGGAACTGTATTCATTCTTTTTAGATTCCAGTGTAGACTTAAGATTATCCAGCCTGTTGTAGGAATTATAAATGATTTCAAGCTTTTTTTCACCTTTTACCGTATCCAGCTTGATCTGGGTTTTAGGAGCCACCTTATGTTTATTACCTTTATCCATATAAGTAATAACAGAATTGGTCTGATTAAGGACTTCAGACCCTATATTATCAAAGAACTGCTTATTGTCTTTCTTGGTCTTGGTAATCGTTCCGTCGAGCTGGTTGTAGGTCTGGAAACGGTAGTCGTCCGTAATCTGTTCCTTTTCGATGGCTTTATTGATGATTTCACTGATGTCAAAGTGGGAAACCAATGTATCAAACTTAATGGCCTGGTCGGGTTGTTTCTGTCTTACATTATCTCCTTTTCCGGCAAAAGCGTCTTCAAATACATATCCGTTATACAGCACAAGCTTTAGGTAATTCTTGTTAGCGGCAGGAACAAATTTCCCTTTTTCTGCAACAACAGATTGCTGGTTTTCGTAAGCATTGGCTTTTTTATGGACAAAAACGCCTTCAATATTTTCCCCGTTTTCCCCGTATATTTTGTCAAACTTCACCATATAGCCGGGAATCTGATCGATAAACTGTCCCGGAGTAAAGTTGATGGCCGGCTTGGTCTGGGCAATATTGAAAAGCATGTTTTTAGCTTTCTTCTGAAAATCCGGAATGATATTATTGGAAAAGAAGAACAGCATAATAGCAAGTGCTGTCGAAATTCCCAGAAGGGGAGTCATTACTCTGGTCAAAGGAATTCCTGCGGCTTTCATTGCCGCAAGCTCATAGCGTTCTCCAAATTCACCGAAAGACATAATGCTCGCCAGGAGGATAGTAAGTGGAAGAACCATACTGATAACATTCACCCCAAGATAAAAAAGAAGTTTGAGGATCTGCCAGTAGCTTAATCCTTTTCCCATAAACTGCCCCAACTGAACCCAGATAATGTTTACAATAAAAATGAAAAACAATACGCTGAATATAAAGAAAAACGGTCCAAAGAAGGTTTTTATGATATATCGGTCTAGTATTTTTAACATGCGCCAAAATTAATCAAAAAGCCACAAAGTTTACTTGTGGCTTTTTATATTTTGTTATTTTTTTTAAACTAAATCGTAAAAATGCAAATTTGCAGACGAGCAGCTTTGCATTTTACCTTTCTAAAGTTCTGTAATAATGTAGTTTTTGAATTTATTTTTGTCAAAAACAAACATATTGGGATCCAGCTCCTGATTTTCTTTGTATTCCTTAATGGCAATTACTGCAACATCTTTGTTGGTTCCGTGCTGTTCAAGTTTTACCATTTGCTTTTTCGCCGAGTCTACAAAAAGGTAAACATTCTTTATACCGTTTGATTTTACCGGGGTCAGTTTGATAAAGTCAGCGTTAACGCCATTTACCATTTTCTTACCATTGTAGGTTACATTATAATCGTTTCTGTAGGTGGTAAGATAATTGATAGGGGAGAACATGGTACTGCTTCCGTTAGGTTTGGCAATGGTTACTTCCATATCATCAGCGTTGATATTGTAAATTTTGCTTCCGTCGAAGATCTGTTCTGTATCCATGATCTTCAGTTTGTATTTTTCTCCGGCAACATAATAAATACCAGGTTCTGTTTTTGTCACCTGTCCGTTAAGACCGCTTCCAAAAGAAAATTTGAAGTAAGAATTCTTTTTAGAATTGTAGTTGGCTGTAATATCATCCAATATCTTTTTAGCTTTAGCATCAATCTTCTGAGCATTGGCCATCCCTACTGCACCTACAACAAAACTTCCCAATATAACTTTTGAAATAATATTTTTCATTTTCTTAATTTAATAATCTTTAGACATTCTTAATTTTAAAAGGTTAAAACTACTCGCTTTTCCTTTAATTACGCAGATCTTCCAAAAACTGTTCCAAAGAATGCAGATCACTGATCAGTACCTCTCTTGCTTTGGCTCCGTTAAAGCCTCCCACAATACCGCTTGCTTCAAGCTGGTCCATAATTCTTCCGGCTCTGTTGTAACCCAGTTTCAACTGTCTCTGAAGCATTGATGTAGATCCCTGCTGTGTAGAAACAATAATTCTTGCAGCTTCTTCAAACAGGGCGTCTTTTTCATTCGGGTCAAAAGCTCCTACTGAACTTGCAGAGTCTTCAGAAACATATTCAGGAAGTAATAATGCTGAAGCATATCCTTTCTGTTCCCCGATAAATTCTGCCAGTCTTTCCACTTCCGGAGTATCTACAAAAGCACACTGAAGCCTTAAGATCTCGTTTCCGTTGAAATAAAGCATATCTCCCTTACCAATCAGCTGATCCGCTCCCGGAGAGTCAAGAATCGTTCTGGAGTCTACACTGGAGATTACCCTGAAGGCAGCTCTTGCCGGGAAGTTAGCCTTGATCATACCTGTAATAACGTTCACAGAAGGTCTTTGTGTTGCCACGATAAGGTGAATACCTACGGCTCTGGCAAGCTGTGCCAGTCTGGCAATCGGTAATTCAACTTCTTTTCCTGCGGTCATGATCAGATCGGCAAACTCATCCACTACCAGTACAATATAAGGTAAGTAACGGTGTCCGTTTTCAGGATTTAATTTTCTTTCTGCAAATTTCTTATTGTATTCTTTCAGGTTTTTACAGAAAGCATTTTTAAGAAGGTCATATCGGGTATCCATTTCAATACACAGAGAGTTCAGTGTATTGATTACTTTATTGGTATCTGTGATGATTGCTTCTTCCGCATCAGGAAGTTTGGCCAGGTAATGTCTTTCAATTTTTGAATATAATGAAAGTTCCACCTTTTTAGGATCTACCATTACGAACTTCAGTTCACTTGGGTGTTTTTTATAAAGAAGAGAAGTAAGGATGGCATTAATCCCTACAGATTTACCCTGACCCGTTGCTCCTGCCATCAGCAAGTGTGGCATTTTTGAAAGGTCAGCCATAAAAATTTCATTGGAAATGGTCTTCCCGAAAACCACCGGAAGATCCATATCTGTATTCTGGAACTTCTGGGAAGCAATTACAGAACGCATGGAAACCATCGTAGGATTTTTTCTTGGTACCTCAATACCGATTGTCCCTTTTCCCGGCATTGGAGCAATAATTCTGATTCCTAATGCAGAAAGGTTCAGAGCAATGTCATCCTGCAGCTTTTTAATGGCTGCTACCCTTATTCCTGCTTCCGGAACAATTTCGTATAAGGTAACAGTAGGACCGATTGTTGCTTTGATCTCTGCAATTCCAACATTGAAATTTTTCAGAAGTCCAACGATTTTATTTTTATTTTCTTCTAATTCTTCTTTATTGATGGAGATTTCTTCATTGCCGTAATCTTTCAGCAGATCTACAGGCGGCATCTGGAAATTGGCCAGGTCCAGCTTGTGGTCATATAAACCATGCTTTTCTACCAGGTCTTGGGATTTTTTTTCAGAATCGTCCAGAATATCAATAACAGGAGCTACTTCTACATTAAACTTAATATCTTCCTGCACCTGGGAATCTGTGATAACAGAAGATGGAGCAGAAGGTCTGATGTCAAATGCTTCCTCCGGAGTTGATACCGGAACAACTGGTTTTGCAGACAGGTTTAAACTTACCGGTTCAGAGGTGTTTCCCGGATTCGTATCAAAAGTATCAAAAGAAGTGTGGTTTGGAGTGGTAATGGTTTCTATATCTGAAGAAACGGGAACTTCAGGAAATCCTTTCGGAACACTTATCGGCTCCGGCTCTTTTCTTACATTCATTGAATTATTGGAAGTGTTATTGGTAACATCACTTACTGTAACACGGGGAGTAGCTTCTTTTTCTTCTTCTGTTTCCTCTGCTTCTTCTTTCAGTTCCTCATCCGCTTCGAAGTCTTCATTAGAGTCCGGCATCATAGATTTTACTTTTCCAATCGTATTTTCATTGATTTTATCCAGTTTCGCTTTGATTGAACTTGGACGAAGATTAAATTCAAGGATAAAATATAACAGGATACTTGCTGCCAGTACGGTCCAAAGACCTACGGCTCCGATGATGGAATTAAGATAATCCATAATCTGATATCCATAGACCCCTCCTAAAACACCCTGTCCTTTAGTAAGTGCGCCCATGAAAATAGGAAGCCAGCAGATAAAAAACAACGAGTGTCCAATGGTTTTCCATGGTTTGAATATTTTCTTCTTAAGAATCAGTGTACCTACTACAAGCAGCAAAAATGCGATGATAAATGAGGCAATACCAATACTTTCAAAAATGAAAATATTCCCAAGCCAGTCACCCACCTTACCAAAGATATTGGAAGATTTTATACTCTTGTCCAGCATTGTCCCTGCCTGGCTTTGATCTGCTTTCCAGTTCATCAGGTAAGAGATGAATGAGAATGCAAGAACAGCTGATAAAAGTATAAAGGTAAGCCCGAAAAAAATACGTGGCTTAGATAAAATTCTGCCTTTTTCAGGCATTTCAGTCGGTTTTTTTTGTGTCTTTTTATCCATAATATCAATGTCGCAAATTTAATGTTTTATTCAACATTAAATGAATCTTTTTTATCCAAAAAACATTTGGGTAATCCAGCTTTTATAAAGGGTATTTAAAATTTTTACTCAAAAATTATTTTATGTTTTAATACGATAAAATAAGGCTATTTTTTTTTGCTTATCCAAATCTGGTACCGTTAAATACTATTAATTGATTATAATTTGTTTTTCTTTAAAAAAGATAATAAAATTTTCGAATTGAATACATATAGCTGAAAAAAAATAACAATATTGGAAATCTGGTTGATATTATAATATGCCAATCGTGTTTTTTGAACTAGTTCAAAGGTCAGCAGCTGAGGCTGCAGTAATTTTGTCTCATAAAATTTCATATATGAAAAACAGATTCAAAACGATTCTGACCTCAGGTCTGATATTGATTTCAATGATTACAATGAATGCACAAAAACAAAAAATGGAAAACACGGCACTATTAATTATCGATGTACAGAATGATTATTTCCCGGGAGGAAAAATGACCCTGGAAAAGCCTGAACAGGCTGCAGAAAATATCCGGAAAGTATTAGACCATTTCAGAAAAAATAATCTTCCTGTTATTCATATCCGGCACATTTCAACCAACGAAGGGGCCACTTTTTTTCTCCCGGATACAGATGGGGCTAAAATCAATAATTGGGTTTTACCGCAGGAGAATGAAAAGATAATTACCAAACATTTTCCCAACAGCTTCCGGGAAACTGAACTTATGAACTACCTTCAGTCAAAGAAAATTAAAAATCTGGTAATTACAGGAATGATGACGGATGTATGTGTGGATGCCACCACCAGAGCCGCCTTTGATTTGGGATTTGGCAATACGGTTATCGGTGATGCTACAGCAACCCGAAACCGTGAACTGAATGGTGAAGTGATAAACGCGGCAGAAGTTCAAAAATCTTTTTTAGCCGGAATTTCAGCTCTTGGAAATCTTTATGCCCATATAATCAATACCAAAGATTTCTTAAACGGAAAATAACTTAACTTAACGTAGATTTATAAAGGTGTCAATAATTTTGATACCTTTATTTTGCTTAAATAATACCATGTCCGATTTACTTTTTAGAAATATCAGTCAATACATCGACCTTTCAGAAAATGATTTCCGGCAGTTTGTAAAACCTTTTGAACTTAAAACGTTTAAAAAGAAAGATGCTATTCTCCAAGAAGGTGATTATTGTCTTTTTGAAGGTTTTGTACTGAGTGGCTGTTTTAAAATCTATTACCTTAACGAAAAAGGTTTTGAACAAACCCTGTATTTTGCAGTAGAAGGCTGGTGGATTACAGATATAGACAGTCTTATCAATAACGTTCCCAGTATTCTGAATATTGAAGCTCTTGAAGACAGTGAAGTGCTTATGATTTCTAAAAAAGAGAAAGAAAATCTGTACGAAACAATGCCAGAGATAGAAAAGCTTTTCAGGATTATGAATCAGAAATCTTCGGTAGCGCTGCAGAGGAGAATCCTTTCCTTAACAGGTAAAACGGCTGATAAAAGATATCTAGAATTTCTTGAAAAATATCCTGGGCTGGAACAGAGAATTACCCAGCAGCAGGTGGCTTCCTATCTGGGAATTACCCATGAATTTTTAAGTAAAATAAGAAAGAAAATTTCAAGTCAATGAATTGAATATGAATATTTTTTATTTTTGAAATAAAAATACCATGAGAACTTTAATATTACCATGTCTGTTCTGTTTTTCCAGCATATTTTCTCAATCTTATGAAAATTTTATGCAGGATGCTTCCAAAAAATTAAAAGCAAAGGAGTATTGTGCTGCACTTTCAGATTTTAAAAACGCTTTTGGCCTGCAGGTAAAAGTTGGAGTGTATGAATATGTGAGTGGTGCTTCAGCAGCTGCCAATTGCAGTGATACAAAAACAGCAGTAGAGTGGTTGAAAAAAAGTTATGAGCTTGGATTAGGAAAAAACCGTGATGAAATAACCTATCTGAAAACCAATGAAAGATTTAAAAATCTTACTTCTGATACGGAATTTCAGCAGATTATAACAGGTATGGAAAATAAACTGGCTCAAAAGGAAGAAGATAAAAGAAAAGAATCAGAGCTGTGGAACCAGGAGATTATCCGTAATCAGATTACAGAAAATAAACCATTCAATCAGCCTTCACCAGGCTTTGCCCGGTATTTTACTGAAACTGAAGGTATGAAGATTCCATATATTGTTTTCGTTCCCAAGAG
The DNA here is from genome assembly GCF_041914225.1 of Chryseobacterium sp. Taxonomy (GTDB): domain Bacteria; phylum Bacteroidota; class Bacteroidia; order Flavobacteriales; family Weeksellaceae; genus Chryseobacterium. Next base: position 97,077 of record NZ_JAYSDT010000002.1, on the reverse strand, counting down.
TTATAAAGCTTCTGCAAAAACAAGAGTGATCTTTTACCTTCATGGAGGAGTAAACTCACTGAATGATTTCTACTATAAAAATACTGACGTCAAAACAGAACCTATTTTTTCTGTAGGAGAAAATTTTAATGCTATTATTGTTTATCCTTTTGCTAAAAAAGATTTTGGATGGGTAGACCAGAAGAAAGCATTTGAAAATATATTCACGATTGTCCATGATATTGAGAAAAAATACAATGTAGACCGGAATAAAATATATCTTGGAGGAATGTCTAATGGCGGAACCGCCACCTTTTGGTTTGCATCACAGAAAAAGACACCTTTCCGGGCTTTTTATGCTTTTGCTCCCAATCCTGTATTGAATATCGGGGATATTCCGTTTGGAAATATCACTGAAAAACATCCGTTGTATACCATGAATGCAAAGGATGATGATACTTTCAGTTATGAAAATGTTTATAAAATTTACAACGAAAATAAATACAAGGCGGTAGGATGGACGTTTAAAACGCTGGAGAAAGGATCTCATTCTTTTATTTATAATCCACAAATCAATAAAGAATTGTTAACACATTTCTTTTCAGAGGTTTTAAAATAAAAGATGAATTTTAAATAGAATACTTCGATTACCCGGATAGGTAATATGAATCTGAATTCTAAGGTTTTTAAAGATTGAATTTTCCTTAATGTTTTTTGAGCTTATTAAGAATGTTTCAAAATAAGCAAAACGGGGATCAAAGTGACAAAAAACAGCTTTTTTTAAGCTCTTTGTGGTTTATCATGCTTATTTTTGCATGTCAAGTACAATAAATCATGAAGAAGCTCCAAGATATTCTTATCTCAACCAGGACAATGGCTGTATTGTTGCTGGTGTACGCATTTGCGATGGCTTATGCAACGTTCTTAGAAAACGACTACGGAACTCCTACAGCAAAAGCATTAATTTATGAGGCCAAGTGGTTTGAACTGATCATGGTCCTGCTTATTCTTAACTTCATCGGAAATATCGGAAGATACAGACTTTGGAAAAAGGATAAATGGCCGGTTCTTGTTTTCCACCTTGCCTTTGTTTTCATTTTTATCGGAGGTGCTATCACAAGATACATCAGTTTCGAAGGAACTATGCACATCAGAGAAGGCGAAACGTCCAACGAAATTGTAACGGATAAAAATTTCTTTAAAATCCAGATTGAGGAAAAAGGAGATGTTCTTAACTATCAGGATGTTCCTTATCTGATGTCGCCGTTACATAAAGATTTCCAGGCAACCTATGACTTCCACGGAAAAGAAGTGAAAGTATTTGCAAAGGAATACATTCAGAGAAAAAAAGACAGCCTTGTTGCTGAGCCAAACGGTACAGAGTATCTTCATCTTGTTTCTACCGGAAATACCGGAAGACAGAATATTTACATCAAACCCGGTGAAACAAAATCGATCAACGGAACTTTGGTGACTTTCAACAGAGCGATTGACGGAGCTGTTGAATTCAAAAATGAAGGCGGAAAACTATTCATCAAAACTCCTGTAGATGCAAGCTATATGACCATGGCTACCCAGGCAACAGGAACTACTGTAAAAGATGAATTCCAGCCGCTGGCATTAAGAAGTTTATATACCATCAACGAACTGAAGCTTGTAGTTCCTGAAGGTCTTAAAAAAGGAAAGCTGATGGCCATTGAAGGGGACAGAAAAAAAGATGCAAACGTACCGGATATGCTTCAGGTTGAGCTTCAGGGACCAAAAACAAAGCAGCTGGTAGATCTTTCTGTTGAAAAAGGAAACCCGAATGCTTACAAGCAGGTTACGATGGATGGTTTGAACATTATGGTAGGTTTCGGACCTAAAATATACAACACCCCTTTCGCCTTGAAACTGGATGACTTCGTAATGGAAACTTACCCGGGAAGTTCATCTCCAAGTGCTTACGAAAGTCATGTGAAAATCATTGATGAAGGTAAAGAAACTCCTTATAAAATCTATATGAACCACGTTCTTAACCATAAAGGATACCGTTTCTTCCAGTCAAGCTTTGACCCGGACAGAATGGGGACAGTTCTTTCTGTAAACCACGATTACTGGGGAACTTTGATTTCTTATATCGGATACGGGCTTTTATTCTTAGGGATGTTTGTGATCTTCTTCTGGAAAGGAACCCACTTCTGGAAATTAAATAAAATGCTGGCTGATGTTAATAAAAAGAAAGCAGCCGGTATGCTTTTATTGTTCTTAAGTTTAGGCTTGCATGCACAGAAAATTGAAACTCACGGAACAACTGATGGAAGCAGAGAGCACATCCATGTAGAAGGTGATAACCATACTCATGCTCCGGCTCCGTCTGCCCAGCCGCTTGATGGCGCTGCTCCGAAGCAGAATTCTCTGGCAACTCCAATGGGGAAAATGAGAACTATTTCTCCGGACGAGATCATTGCAAGGAACAAAATCAGTAAAGAACACGCTGATAAATTCGGATATCTTTTGGTACAGAATTATGAAGGAAGAATTGTTCCGATCAATACTGAAGCATTGGATATTTTAAGAAAACTATACAAAAAAGATGAATTCAAAGGAACAGATGGTAAGTATCTTACTGCCAACCAGTGGTTCCTTTCTATCAATACAGACACACCAAGCTGGACAATGGTTCCGATTATTAAAGTAGGAACTAAAGGTGGAGATGAGCTGAAGAATAAAACAAAAGCTGACGAAGACGGATATACATCGCTGATGAACCTTTTCCCGGCGGATGCCAACGGTAACCTTACCTATATTCTGGAGCACGACTACAATACGGCATTCCGTAAGAAACCGGCTGAGCAAACGAACTATGATAAAGAAGTTATTGCTGTAAACGAAAGGGTACAGATTTTCAATGAGTTCTTCAGCGGTCAGTTTATGAGAATTGTTCCTGTGAAAAATGATGCGAATCATACATGGCACTCATGGCTGGATCAGAAATTCGAACCGGATATGGAATCTCAGCAGGTAATGGGGCCTTACTTCGCAGAAGCCCTTACTGCTCAAAAAACTGGAGACTGGAGCAAAGCAGATGCTGAATTGGCAAAGCTTTCAGAATATCAGCAGAAATGGGGTAAAGCGGTCGTTCCTGCAAAATCCAAGGTTGATCTTGAAGTATTCATGAATAAAGTAGATATTAACTTTAAATTGTTGATTTTCTACACGCTTATCGGAGGACTTCTTCTGATCTTAGGTTTTGTTGAATTATTCAAACCAAATAAAGTATTAAACAAGGTCATTAAAGTAATTATTGCGATTGGTTTAATCGGGTATCTGTGCCATTTCTTAGGACTTGTTGCAAGATGGTATATCTCAGGACACGCTCCTTGGAGTAACGGATATGAAGCAATTATCTTTATCTCATGGGTAGGGATTACGGCAGGTCTGATCCTGTACAGAAATGCCAATGCTTTGATCCCGGCAGCCGGATTCATGGTAGCGGTTATCATGATGGGATTTGCACACGGAGGTTCGGCGCTTGATCCGCAGATTACACCGCTGGTTCCTGTTTTAAAATCTTACTGGCTGATTGTACACGTAGCGATTATTACCTCCAGTTACGGTTTCTTTGCGCTGTCGATGATTATTGCTGTGATCTCTTTGGTGTTCTATATTATTTCCAACAAAGAAACATACAAAATTCACCACGATACAACATTGAAAGAATTGGTAATTGTTTCTGAAATGTCATTAACCATCGGATTGTTTGCATTAACGGTAGGTAACTTCTTGGGAGGAATCTGGGCAAACGAATCATGGGGAAGATACTGGAGCTGGGACCCGAAAGAAACATGGGCTTTCATTTCCATCATGGTATACGCATTTGTACTGCACATGAGATTGGTACCGGGATTAAGAAGCAGATGGGCATTCCACGTAGCAACAATGTTTGCATTCTGCTCAATGGTAATGACATATTTCGGAGTAAATTACTACCTGAGCGGACTTCACTCATACGCAGCAGGGGATCCGGTACCGGTGCCGGCATGGGTATATATCGGAATCTCAACAATGATCATCTTATCAGCTGTTTCTTATTGGAAGTTTAAAACTTTAACGAAGAAATAAAAATCTGAATATAAAATTAAAATCCCGGAATTCATGTTCCGAGATTTTTTTATTTCTATTGTTTTTAGCATTGGGGTGAGGTGTTTTAACGCTAGGATCGCAATGATTTTTATGATGATAGATATCGTTCGCAAAGGCGTTTCACTCAGCAAAGAAATTACTGATCTTAGCTAAACGAAGTGGCTTTGCGAACAAAAATATAATGGATCCTAATAAATTAACCTGGTAACCTTACGTTAAATTAAATACTGAGGATCTCGAATTCTAACGCTAAGATTCGCAATGATTTTTATGATGATAGATATCGTTCGCAAAAGCGTTTCACTCAGCAAAGAAATTACTGATCTTAGCTAAACGAAGTGGTTTTGCGAACAAAAATATAATGCATCCCAATAAATTAACCTAGTAACCTAGCATTACATTAAATACTGAGGATCTCGAATTCTAACGCTAAGATTCACAATGATTTTTATGATGACAGATATCATTCGCAAAGGCGTTTCACTCAGCAAAGAAATTACTGATCTTAGCTAAGCGAAGTGGCTTTGCGAACATAAATATAATGTATCCCAATAAATTAACCTGGTAACCTTGTGTTACATTAAATACTGAGGATCTCGAATTCTAACGCTAAGATTCGCAATGATTTTTATGATGATAGATATCGTTCGCAAAAGCGTTTCACTCAGCAAAGAAATTACTGATCTTAGCTAAGTGAAGTGGCTTTGCGAACAAAAATATAATGCATCCTAATAAATTAACCTTGTGAACCTTGCGTTAGTTAAAAATACCCGCACCCCGAATCTCGAACCCCGAAACCCGCACCGCATTAAAAAAACAAAAATTTATCATTCATAATTCAAAATTGATTGCTATCTTTATGATATCAAAATAATATCAAAATAAAATTATATCATGGAAAAAACATTAAAACCCATGTCGGGCTATCTTACATTGGTTATCTGCCTGGCTTTGTTTATTGCAGCTGTTTACTTCTTCATTACGGGAGTAGACCAGAATATAACTTTTGTTGCACTCGCTATGCTGTGTTTTCTGGTATCATGTTTTTTCTTAAAAGGGTTAATGATTATTCAGCCTAACCATTCCAGAGTGCTAAACTTTTTTGGAAAGTATGTAGGAACAGTGAAAGAAAACGGATTGTTCTTTATTAATCCGCTTTACTCATCACAGAGAATAAGCCTTCGTTCTGAAAACCTTCAGGGTCAGACTCTGAAAGTAAATGATAAAATGGGAAACCCTATCGAGATTGCTGCTGTAATCGTTTGGAAAGTAGGAGATACCTATAAAGCTGCTTACGAGGTGGAGCGATATACGGATTATGTAAGAATGCAGAGTGAAGCTGCTGTAAGACACCTTGCAGTAAGTTTTCCTTATGATAATCTTGAAGATGAGCATGCGGATATCACTTTAAGGGATGGAGGAGATCAGGTAAACAAAATTCTGGAGCAGGAGTTATTGGAAAGACTGGCACCGGCAGGAATCATCATTCAGGAAGCGAGAATTACCCATTTGGCCTATGCTTCAGAAATTGCAGGAGCAATGCTTCAGAGACAACAGGCTACTGCAATTGTTGCTGCAAGAACCAAAATTGTAGAAGGTGCAGTAGGAATGGTAGACCTTGCATTGAAAAAACTTTCTGAAGACAATATTGTTGAGCTGGATGATGAAAGAAAAGCCGCAATGGTAAGCAATTTAATGGTAGTTCTTTGCGGTGAAAAAGCAGCAACTCCTATATTAAATGCAGGAACGCTTTATAATTAAGAAGTGAAAATGTAATAATTCGGTTTTAGTGCAGAGAGTTCTTCACTGAAATAGTCAGAAATAATGCTAGAGAAATAGAAAATGAAATCAGAAAAAGCTCAGAACTCTTCGGAAAGCAAAGGCAAAAAATCCTTTGTAATAAGGATAGATGAGTCTACTTATAAACTCCTTGAAAAGTGGGCCAATGATGAATTCAGAAGTGTAAACGGACAGATAGAATACCTGCTGCATCAGAGCCTGGTCAACGCAGGGAGGAAGAAGAAAGAGTAAATGAAAAGGAAAGAATTGAAGAGGAAGGATAATCTTTTTGGGAGGTAAATCCATAGAAAATTATGATATCCTCCTTTTTTTTAATTACAGAAAATATAAAAAAGACCTCTTTTTTTAGCTTTTCAATAAAGAAATAACAATTCACTTAACCTTATACTAAAAAAGAAAGCAGAGAAATTTTCTCTGCTTTTTTATTGTATACAACTCTGGAGACTATCTGCTCCAACGTAGAATATGACGAGCCAAATCAAGCCTTTAATGGTAAAGAAAGCTAATCCAGCCCATCCCACACGCTTGAACCACTTTTTAAGCTTTGAGTTATTTTCTTGTGAATTTTCCATTGGTGATTATCAAAATGATTACCCTGCAAAGATAAGCATGATTATAATTAGTCCAAATAAAAAGCCTGTTAAAAATTAAAGTTTTGAGGTTCACATAATATTTTTATCTTTAGAGAGAACGAAAAGTAAGATTTTATGTCAAAAAAAGTAAAGGATTTCGGAATCGAAAAAACACTCAAAAACCTTGGAATTAAAGAAGAGAACAAAGGGACTTCAGTGGGCGGGAAGTATTTCGCTTCAGGAAAGGTGATAGAAAGCATTTCTCCTGTGGACGGAAAACTGATTGCTAAAGTAAAAACTTCCGGAGAAAGTGATTATGACAAAGTAATTGAAACTGCCCAAAAGGCATTTCAGGAATTCAGGCTGATCCCGGCTCCCAAAAGAGGCGAGATTGTAAGGCAGCTGGGCTTAAAATTAAGAGAATATAAAGACGACCTTGGTAAACTTGTTTCTTACGAAATGGGTAAATCACTGCAGGAAGGTCTTGGTGAAGTTCAGGAAATGATTGATATCTGTGATTTTGCCGTAGGACTTTCAAGACAGCTTCAGGGATATACGATGCACTCTGAAAGGCCAGGACACAGAATGTATGAGCAATACCACCCGCTGGGAGTAGTAGGAATTATTACAGCATTCAACTTCCCGGTAGCCGTATGGTCATGGAATACAGCGCTGGCATGGATCTGTGGTAACGTTACCATCTGGAAGCCATCTGAAAAAACACCGCTTTGTGCTATTGCATGTCAGAACATTATGACTGAAGTTTTGAAGGAAAATAACCTTCCTGAAGGAATTTCAAGTGTATTGGTATCAGACCACGAAATCGGACAGAAATTAGTAGACGATAAAAGAGTAGCACTCGTATCTTTCACAGGATCTACAAGAGTGGGAAGAATGGTTTCTTCTAAAGTAGCAGAAAGATTCGGGAAGTCTATCCTTGAATTGGGTGGAAACAATGCTATCATTATTACAAAAGAAGCAGATATCGATATGTCGATCATCGGAGCTGTTTTCGGAGCGGTAGGAACTGCAGGACAGAGATGTACTTCAACAAGAAGACTGATTATCCACGAAAGTGTATATGATGAAGTAAAAACAAGACTGGCGAAAGCTTACGGTCAGTTGAAAATCGGAAATCCTTTGGACGAAACCAATCATGTAGGTCCACTGATCGATACTGATGCGGTAAATCAATATGAAGCAGCCATCAAGAAATGTAAAAAAGAAGGAGGTAAATTTGTTGTAGAAGGCGGAGTATTATCTGGAAAAGATTACGAATCCGGATGCTATGTGAAGCCTTGCGTTGCGGAAGTGAAGAATTCTTATGAGATTGTTCAGCACGAAACTTTTGCACCAATCCTGTATCTTATCAAGTATAAAACACTGGAAGAAGCTATCGCTATTCAGAATGATGTTCCTCAGGGATTGTCTTCTGCGATCATGACCCAGAATCTGAGAGAGGCGGAATTATTCCTTTCCCATGCAGGTTCAGACTGTGGTATTGCCAATGTTAATATCGGAACATCAGGTGCTGAAATCGGCGGTGCTTTTGGTGGAGAAAAAGAAACAGGTGGAGGAAGAGAATCTGGATCTGATGCCTGGAAATACTACATGAGAAGACAAACCAATACTATAAATTACACCACACAACTTCCTTTAGCACAAGGGATTAAATTTGATTTATAAAAGCATTGCTTTAAAGTAATTAAAAACAAAAAAATTAATAACCTGAATGATTAAGTGCTTCATTCCCTGGATCATTTAATCATTCACTTATTAAATCACACTACAATTTATTATGGAACAAACATTAGATATAAAAGTAAATAAAGTAAAAGAAACAGTAGGAAGACATGTACTGGCTGACGGTTTCGATTTTGTGATGGATATTGAAAAATCACACGGTTCATGGCTTTACGATAAGCTTACAGACAGAGAATACCTGGATATGTTCTCTATGTTTGCATCAGCGTCTGTGGGATATAACCACCCTTATCTTGTAGAAAGATCAGAATGGCTGGGAAGAATGGCGGTGAACAAACCTACTTTGGCTGACGTTTATTCAGAAGAATATGCTCATTTCCTTGAAGTATTTGAGAGAGTGGTCATTCCTGAAGAATTACAGTATGCTTTCTTTATCGAAGGCGGAACGTTAGGCGTTGAAAATGCAATGAAGGCATGCTTCGACTGGAAAACCCGCAAAAACTTTGAAAAAGGACTTGATACTGAAGCTGGAATCTGTATCCACTTCAAACAGGCTTTCCATGGAAGAAGCGGCTATACTTTAAGCTTAACCAACACTGCTGACCCAAGAAAATATCAATATTTCCCGATGTTCAACTGGCCGAGAATTTTAAATCCGAAATTAAAGTTCCCGATTACAGAAGAGAACCTTGAAGAAACCATCAAAAACGAAAACCTTGCTTTGCTTCAGATTGAAGAGGCTATCCTGATGCACCCTGATAAAGTGGCTTGTATCATCATAGAGCCTATTCAGGCAGAAGGAGGTGACAATCATTTCAGAGATGAATTCTTATTGGGATTAAGAAGAATCTGTGATGATAACGAAATCTTACTTATTTTTGATGAAGTTCAGACGGGAATCGCTATTACAGGGAAAATGTGGGCATTCCAGCATTTTACGGCAAAACCGGACATTATTTCTTTCGGGAAGAAGGCGCAGGTTTGCGGTGTGCTGGCCAACAAAGAAAAATTTGACCAGGTTCCGAACAATGTTTTCAGAGAAAGTTCCAGAATCAACTCTACATTCGGAGGAAACTTTATTGACATGCTTCGCTTCCAGCTTGTTATGGAAGTTATCGAAAAAGAAAATCTTGTGGAGAATGCAAGAGTAGTTGGAGACTTTTTATTGGAAAGTTTAAAGGCTCTTGCTGAAAAGTATCCTGAGAAAATTTCAAATGCAAGAGGAAGAGGACTGATGTGTGCGATCGATCTGCCAACTGCAGAACAGAGAAACCACCTGATGAACGAGCTTTTCAAAGATGGATTGATCATTCTTCCTTGTGGGGATCAGTCTCTTCGTTTCAGGCCTCACCTGAATGTTACGAAAGAAGAAATCCAGCTTGCTTTAGATAAAATTGAGAGCAATATTAATAAAATTTAAAACCCGGAATTTGTAATTTTGAAAAAAACGTTGTACATTTAGATACTCAAACATTTAGAAATATGGAAAGAAGTACGAGAGTATCAGTTTATGAAAGTGATAACCCTTCAGAAAATCAGTTGGTTAAATCTAAATTGGATGACGCACAGATTACAAACACGGTTGAAAATAACTATCTTACATTTACTACAACGCCAACAGCTACTTCGCTGAAAGTAATGGTAGATCTGGAAGATGAATCCAAAGCATTTGAAATTATTGATGCTTACCTTCAACAAAGTGAAAATCAATAAACAATTTCATAATTTTAAATTTTACTACTTCGAACCGAAAATTAATTTTAATTAGTTTTCGGTTTTTTAATTAAAATAATCTTTAAATTATTGAAAAACTAAATGTTTAAAAGATGACTTGAAGAACTGTTATTTTATTCAGAATCAGAAGTTTGTATTGGTCAGTTTTAAATTTGACGCAAAGTTTTAATAACCTTATACTATATTTTTAAGGAAGCAAAGGTGGAATCAATGAAATTGATTCTCATGAAGCGAGCGCCATAGCCATTTGCTTATTCAACGACGAAGTCGAAATCTTTGCTCCCTCAAAGTTTTAAGCCTTATAAATCAATCTTTGCGTTAATAAAAACAGAGCTTTAATTCAGAGGATCAAAAGGGAAATAGTTCTAATTTTTAATCTTTAAACTTTAGATTTTTAATCAAAATCAACAACATGAATCCAGAAATTAAACTAAGACAAGCGGAAATTGAAGACAGAAACATTATTTGGGAAATCATCCAGCAATCTATTGAAAGAAGAAGACAGGATGGAAGCACCCAATGGCAGAACGGATACCCTAATCTTGGAACGATAGAAAGTGATATTGCCAAAGGATTCGGACATGTTTTGACGGTAGATGGAGAGATTGCAGTGTATGCAGCCCTGATTCTGAATGACGAACCTACCTATAGTACCATTGAAGGAGCATGGCTGAGTGATGGTGAATTTGTAGTTGTTCACAGGGTGGCTGTTGATGAAAAATTTGCAGGTCAGGGTATGGTGAAAAAGCTTTTTGACCATATCGAAGAATTTACAAAATCCCATGGGATTCAGAGTATTAAGGTTGATACGAACCATGACAATATCCCCATGCTGAAAATCCTTGAAGGCAGAGGATATTCTTATTGCGGGGAAGTTCTGTTAAGAGACGGCATGAGGAAAGCTTTTGAGAAGATTATAATTTAGGTAAAAAGTTAAATCAACTTTCATTGAATTTTTAAAACGCCGTGTATTTATAAACTCTATCAGGTTTGTTCGTTTGGTTCTGAACTAATTTCTACTTTTGTTCAAATTTTATATTATGCACCAAAGTATAGAAATTGATGAGAAAATTTTTCAGGATGCCGTAAAATTTTATGGCACCGTGTTCAGCTTACCCCCTTTAGCATCAAAAATCTATTCCTACCTTCTTTTCGATTATGAGAAAGTAGGAATTACTTTTGACGAATTTGTTGACGTGCTCTCCGCGAGCAAAAGCTCTGTTTCCACCAGTATCTCACTACTGCTCAATGCTCAGCTTATCGTAGATCACAACAAAATGGATGAGCGGAAACGGTATTTTTTCATCAATGATGAATACAAGAAAATACGATTCGAGAAAATTGTCCAGAAAATGCAGGACGAATTAAGACTACTAGATGATTTAAACAATTTTAAAAAAAGTAAAGACGATGGATACAACGAAAGAATAGAAGTTTACAAAGCACTCTTAAATAAAAACATAGAAAATATTCAGGAATCTCTTAATAAACTATAAAATGAATAATAAGCTAGTTATACTTTCCATTGCAGCGCTTTCACTGACAGCCTGCAAAAAAGAAGCTCCGAAGCAGGATGGTGCCAAGCCGTATCCTGTTATCTCAGTGGAGTCGAAAAATATAGTGGGTTATCAGACGTTTCCGGCTACCATCCAAGGTAGGGTAAACAATGATGTACGTGCAAAAATACAGGGATATATCACCCAGGTATTGGTAGATGAAGGGCAATATGTTACAAAAGGACAGCCATTGTTCCGCCTGGAAACCAATATTCTGAACGAAAATGCAGCGGCTTCCAAGGCAGGAATCGGTGCGGCAGCATCCAGTGTGGCAGCAGCTCAGGCAGCCGTAAATGCGGCTCAGGTTGAAGTAAATAAACTAAAACCACTGGTTCAGAAAAATATTATCAGCAATGTCCAGTTACAAACTGCCCAGGCTCAGCTGGCTCAGGCTCAGGCCCAGCTTCAGCAGGCCAATGCAGCCAAAAGACAGGCTGAAGCCAATTATAAAGGAGTAGAAGCCAATATCGAATATTCTATCATCCGTGCACCTATTTCAGGGGTAATCGGCAAGCTTCCGTTAAAAGTGGGAAGTTTGGTAGGTTCGTCTGATCAGACTCCTCTGACAACGATTTCTGATACGTCTGAGATCTATGCTTACTTTGCTATGAATGAAAAAGAATATTTTGATTTCCTTGAAAAATCTCCGGGAGCATCCATGCCTGAGAAAATCAAAAACTTACCAATGGTTGAGCTTCAGCTGGCCAATGGAAGCCTTTATCCTGAAAAAGGGAGAATTGAAGCCATTACCGGTCAGATTGATCCTACAACCGGAACTATTCAGTTCAGAGTTGCTTTCTCGAATGCTCAGAAATTATTAAGTAATGGTAACAGCGGAACCATCAGATTCCCTCAGCATTATGATAATGTTCTTGTAGTTCCTGAAAGTGCTACTTATGAACAGCAGGGTATTGTATATGTATACAAAATAGATAAAGGAGATACTGCCAGAAACGTGGTTGTCAATGTTATTGACAGAATCGACAATATGGCTCTGATCAAATCAGGAATTAATAAAGGTGAAAAAGTTGTTGCAGCTGGTATCGGAGGTTTGAAACCGGGAACAGCAGTGAAGCCGCAACCCATTAAAATGGATAGTCTTGTTCAATCAATAAAACCGAAATTCTAATGATAAAAAACTTTATTAACAGACCGGTTTTATCTACCGTAATCTCAATTTTGATTGTGATTCTCGGTGTGCTGGGACTGATCTCGTTACCGGTTACACAGTACCCGGATATTGCACCGCCCACGGTAAGTGTTTCCGCAAACTATACGGGAGCCAATGCTGAAACGGTAATGAAAAGTGTAGTAGTACCTTTGGAAGAACAGATCAACGGGGTGGAAGGTATGGATTATATCACTTCCAGTGCCGGAAACGACGGTTCTGCTCAGATTCAGGTTTTCTTCAAGCAGGGAATAGATCCGGATATTGCAGCGGTAAACGTACAGAACCGTGTGACCAGAGCAACCCCTTTGTTACCTGCCGAAGTAACCCGTTCCGGAGTGGTAACCCAGAAACAGCAGACCAGTGCCCTGATGTATATGTCTTTCTATTCTGAAAATAAAGATCTGGATGATGTATACCTTCAGAACTTTTTGAATATCAATATTATTCCTAACCTGAAAAGGGTAAATGGTGTTGGGGATGCGAACGTTTTCGGGGGTAAAAACTACTCGATGAGAATCTGGCTGGATCCTGCAAAAATGGCTGCTTACAGTGTAACACCTACTGATGTTACCAATGCTATCAACGAGCAGAGTAGAGAAGCAGCGGCGGGTTCTATCGGGCAGAACAGCGGTAGTTCTTTTGAATATATCATCAAATATGTAGGTAAATTCAATGATAAGGAACAGTACGATAATATCATCATCAAATCTCTTGCAAACGGACAAAACCTGATGCTGAAAGACGTTGCTAAAGTAGAACTGGCAGGGCAGTCTTATACAGGAATCGGTGAGAACGGAAACAACCCTTCCATCAGTATGGGGATCTTCCAGACTCCGGGATCCAATGCTCAGGAGATTATTAAAAATATCAAAGCTTATCTGAAATCAGCTGAGGGAACTTTCCCGCAGGGAATCAAATATACTTTCAACTTTGATACCAACGAATTCCTGGAAGCTTCTATTGACAAGGTAGTACACACACTTATTGAAGCCTTCATACTGGTATTTATTGTAGTATATATTTTCCTTCAGGACTTCAGATCAACATTGATCCCGGCTATTGCAGTTCCGGTATCTATTGTGGGAGCATTTTTCTTCCTAAACTTGTTTGGATATTCATTAAACCTCTTGACCTTGTTTGCATTGGTACTTGCCATTGGTATTGTGGTGGATGATGCCATCGTCGTCGTTGAGGCGGTTCATGCGAAGATGGAGCACGGTATTTCTGATGCTAAGAAAGCTACGGTAGAAGCGATGGATGAAATTACAGGGGCTATTATTTCGATTACTTTGGTAATGGCAGCCGTATTTATTCCGGTAACGTTCATTACTGGGCCTACAGGGGTATTCTACCAGCAGTTTGGTATTACGCTGATTATAGCCATCATCATTTCTGCGATTAACGCATTAACTTTGAGTCCGGTTCTATGTTCATTATTCCTGAAACCTCACGAAGCACATCATGCAGAATATAAAAATCTAAACCTGCTACAGAAGTTTTTCTATAAGTTTAATATTGCTTTTAAAACAACTACTGAGCGTTACGGAAGAGGATTTGTATTCCTTTTAAGACATAAATGGGTAACCCTGATTATTTTTGCTGTTACCGGAGGAATTTTATTCTGGGCAAGCAGCAGCATGAAGAAAGGGTTTGTACCTACAGAAGACAGAGGGATTATCTTTACAGATGTTCAGCTTCCTCCGGGAGCTTCTATGGAAAGAACTTATAATGCATTGAAAACGCTTCAGGCTAAGGCTTTGAAAGTTCCGGGCGTGCAGAACGTAACGATTTCAACAGGTAGAGGGTTCTTATCCGGAAACGGAAGTAACAATGGTCTTGCCTTTGTGAAACTGAAACCATTCGAAGAAAGAAAAAAAGATGGACAGACTTCTGAAGATATCACCAAAAAATTATTCGGAATTGTAGGATCTGTTCCTGATGCCAAAGTAGTATTCTTCCAGCCGCCAAGTGTACCGGGATTTGGTAACAGTGCCGGTTTTGAAATGGTATTGCTAGATAAATCAGGGGGTGAATATGCTGATCTGGATGCTAAAACCAATGAATTCATCGGTAAGCTGATGCAGAGACCGGAAATTCAGTTTGCACAGACATCATTTAATACAAAATATCCTCAGTATCAGATGGAAATTAATGTTCCGCTGAGCAAGCAGCTTGGGGTTTCTGTCAATGACATTCTGGCTACGATGCAGGGATATATCGGGGGGATTTATACGGCCGACTTTACCAAGTATGGAAAGCAGTTCAGAGTTATGGTTCAGGCTCTTCCTGAAAACAGAAAGAATATTGATAATCTGAATCAGCTCTATGTAAGAACAGGATCAGGTATCATGACTCCGATTTCACAGTTTGTAACCTTGACAAAAGCATACGGGCCACAATCCGTAAGCCGTTATAACCTCTTTACTTCTGTGAAAGTAACAGGAGCGAACTCTGACGGTTACAGTTCCGGGGATGCGATTGCTGCGGTACAACAGGTAGCGGATGAAACCCTGAATCAAAACTATGCGGTAGAATTTACCGGGTTAACCAGAGAAGAATTAAATTCAGGCTCTCAAACGCTTTTGATTTTCGGATTAAGCTTAATCTTCGTTTACTTTATCCTTTCTGCGCAGTATGAAAGTTATATCCTTCCGCTGATCGTTATTATTTCCCTTCCTCTTGGGGTAATGGGAGCTTACTTCGGTCAGAAGATTATGGGACTGGAAAATAACATCTACTTCCAGATTGCCCTGATCATGCTTGTGGGACTGCTGGCGAAGAATGCGATCCTTATTGTTGAATTTGCTGTCCAGAGAAGGCATCATGGAGAGACTATTGTGATGTCAGCCATTAATGCAGCGAAAGCCAGGGTGAGACCTATTCTAATGACATCATTTGCCTTTATTTTCGGTTTATTGCCGTTGGTTCTGGCAAATGGAATCGGAGCAGTAGGTAACAGGTCTATCGCCACGGGTGCGGCAATCGGACTATTGATAGGAACCGTTTTGGGATTATTTGTAATTCCGGTTCTGTATGTGATTTTTGAAACACTGCAGGAAAAAATTAAGCCTATCAAAAAAGAAGATATCAGTTTAGCAGAATAAAATTAAGGTTTAAGAAATTAGAAGTTAGATATATGTCTAAAAACTAACTTCTAATTCTAAACTCTAACTTCTAATTAAAAACAATGAAGAGTTTATTAAACATCATAAAAGGGATCACTTTTTCAGTTTTCATACTCGGAGCCATTTCATCCTGTATGGCAAGAAAAGAATATGAAAGACCGAAGAACGTTGTGGACGAAAAGCTTTTTCGCACAGACATGCTTCCTTCGGACAGTACCAGTATTGCAGATATTTCATGGAAAGAAATATTCACTGATCCGATTTTACAAGGACACATTTCTAAGGCATTGGAAAACAATCTCGATATCAGAATTGCTTTGGAAAGTATTAATTCTGCGGAAGCGTATCTTAAACAGAGTAAAGCAGCCTATCAGCCGACACTTTCTATCGGACCCAACTATACATTTCAGACCCAGTCTATCAATACCCAGTTTGGACAGATCATTGGAGAAAGACGTTATGTAAACCAGTTCGATATTACGGCAAGTATCGGTTGGGAAGCTGATATCTGGGGCAAATTAAAGGCACAGGAAAAAGCACAGCTTGCGACTTATTTAGGAACTGTTGCAGCTCATAAAGCCGTTAAAAGCAGTTTGGTGTCTTCCATTGCTTCTGCGTATTATCAGTTGTTGACTTTTGATGCACAGAAAAGAATTATCACAGAAACAATTGCCGTAAGGGAGAAAAACCTTGAAGCCACAAAAGCTTTAAAAGCTTCCGGAACTCTTACTGAAGTAGCTGTACAGCAGAGTGAAGCACTTGTTTTCAATGCCAAGTCATTACTGATTGATATTGATACACAGATCCAGCTGCTTGAAAATACCATGAGTCTTCTGATGGGAGAACCTTCTCATTCTATTGAAAGGTCTACTTTAGAAGGACAAAAACTTCCGATCGATCTGAAACTGGGATATCCTACTCAGCTTCTAGCCAACCGTCCGGATGTGATGAGAGCAGAGTTTAACTTAATGAATGCTTTCCAACTGACGAATGCTGCCAAAGCCCAGTTTTATCCTACTTTAAAATTAACGGGAAGCGGAGGACTTCAGTCTGTAGACATTGACCATTTATTCAGCGTAAATTCATTGTTTGCGAATGTAGTAGCAGGATTGGCACAGCCGATTTTAAATAAAAGACAGATCCAGACTAACTATGACGTAAGTCTTGCCAATCAGGAAACGGCCTATCTGAATTTCAGAAAAACTGTTCTGACAGCCGGAAAAGAAGTTTCTGATGCCATCAGGGTATTTTCTGTACAGGATTCATTTATTGAATTGAAACAAAAAGAACTTGATGCCTACAAAAAATCCGTTGACTATTCCCAGGAATTGGTTAACTATGGTATGGCCAACTATCTTGAAGTGTTGAATGCAAGTGTGAATTCATTGAATGCAGAGCTTAATATTTCCAATGCAAGATACAGTAAAATGAAAGCAGCCGTAGAGCTTTATCAGGCTTTGGGCGGCGGCTGGAAATAACCGTATTCAATGTAACATTATAAGAACGTATGTCATCAATGGCATACGTTTTTTTATTTCTAAAGACTAAAATTATAAATATGATATTTAAAAGTTATAGCAATATTGTAGATTACCTGTTCGGAATAAGAAGACGATATGGAGAGTTTGAAATTAAAATTGGATGTAAATGATTATCCAAAAAAATGGCCGGAATTTACTCCGGCCACGATTAATTTTATAATCTCTTTTTATTGAACATAGGCTACATAAGATTCATTAATAGCTCCTTTTGAAGTTGCAGCAAAGAATGCATAGTCTATCCAGAAAAATCCATTGTCACCCCATGTTGAACCCCAGGAATTTTGTACTTTGAAAGCCTGCTTTGCATCGTCATAACCTACTACACAGATAGCATGTCCTCCTCTTACACGGCCGGAATGGTTTTTCCATATCCAATTGTTTGCTGAGCTTAAATTATCAAAACTTGAATCTACTGAAATTGCAATGACTATTGGTAAATTCATACTTAGAAGAGTCTTTACATTATTGATATTTGTTTTATCCACAGTAGCCCAGGTTGTAAATGTGTGTGTAGCTGCTGCACTTTTTTGAGTAGCATTGGGTTGGGTGGAACATTCAACATCTGTATATGGCATTTCATTCCAGCTGCACACTCCCTGATTCTTTATTTACTGCTCCTAATGAACGCATTGCCTGATTTTCCTGTTTTGGCTCCTGAATATTTTGTTCTTCTTCATTTCTGTTACATGAGGAAAGAGATAGTGCTCCCAAAACAATAGCGATTAATTTTAGATTTTTCATCATTATATTATTTAAAGTTTACTCTGTGAAAATATAAATTATTATCATATAACGATGTTTTATTTTATGAATTTATCAATGATTTAATTAAATTTAAGAATTTATTTAATTTATTGACTGGATTTGGTTCTTATTATTGATTTTATTCATTATTAATGAATTTTAATGTAAAATTATAAAATATAGCTTTTGGATGCATTTTTCATAGTGTATCTATGTATTCTATTGAATTCCGATAAATTTTTGAGAAGCTCAAAGCGGATATCTATAAAATTTCTTCTTTAAGAATATTGCAGGTTCGTCAGCTAAAGTGTTGCCAGGATCTCCATGGCTTTTTTCTCCTTTTCAGAGATTGTTTTTAAAATATCCGAAGCCTGCTGAATATATTCCATTTCCTTTGTCTGGCTTACTTTTTCAAACAGTTGAGATACAGTTGTCCAGAGTTCAGCGATTTCTATGAATTCTTCATATCCTGTTTTCAATTGATCCAGTTGAAGCAGTTCATAACTTTCTTTCAAAAAATCGCGGTACAAATTTCTGAACAAAGCTCCACCTGTTCCTGCTTTTTCCATAAGCAGGGCTGCCTGTTTAAATTCTCCTTCAATATTCTTGCTTGTATTGAACCATTTGACAATTTCAGTGCTTGTTTTCAAAATGCCTTTGTATGATATATTCGTAATGAGTGGGTTCAGATACTCTGCAGCATTATTTTTAATTGCCGTTACTATTGCTTTTCCCAGATCAGATTTTTTGTTTTTCCGGATTGTGTAATACAGGTTTTTGGAAGACATTGGTCCCTTTTCAGCACGGGCCATTGCCAGACTTTTTAATGAAGTTTTCACCTGGCCGCCCTGTTGTCTGGTATCAATCAGGAATGCATTTTCATGATCATAACCGTAAATCGCAGCATAATGCCCGGCAAAATGGAAAGGATTTGAAAAATATTCCAGATGATAGCAATCCATTTTCAACCCAACTGTCTGTCCGTTATCAAGAAGCGCTTTTACCTGATCCCATGCCTTTTGTTGTGAAGAGGTTTCTTTAACCGTTAACTCAAGGTTTAAGTTTTTTGCTAAGTTCTGAGTGAGCAGATCAGGTTTTATTCGTCCTCCGATGAAAGGGAAGTCCATTGTTTTCATATTCCAATAGATAAAGCCAAAACCTTCGCCCAACCCGAAAAGCATTGGTTCAGAAAGTTCAATTCCGATTTGTCGCAGTAGAGTTCCTGTTGCTGTAGTTTCGCAGTGCTGTCCGTCAAAGGGCTTTAGATTTTCTATTTTCATTTTTAAAGTGATGTTTTGTATGGTATTAATTTGAGCAGAGAAAATTACATAAATATCATCGAATAGAAATTCAGGTTTGCTATTTTGTGTTAAATTTCTTTAAAACAGAAAAATAATTTACAAATATGTATTCAACTACGTAGTTTTATACTTTAAAATACAAACACTATGAAATTAGAAATACAGCCCATAGGAAATTCTTATTCGGAACAGGCTATTGACCTGATTTTAACGATCCAGCAGAAAGAGTTTAATATTCCGATCACCATTAAAGATCAGCCTGATCTTTTACAGATTGAAAGTTTTTATACGGAAGCCGGAGGTAACTTCTGGGGCGCTTTCGTGGATGGCGAACTGGTAGGTTCCATTGCATTGGTTAAGTTTGACGAAAGGGCAGGAGCGATCAGGAAAATGTTTGTGAAAAAAGAGTTCAGAGGAAAAGAACTCAATATTGCGCAGGAATTACTGGAAATTTTAATTGCTTTCTGTCGTGAAAACGGAATTGATGATCTGTATTTGGGGACCATAACGGTACTGAAAGCAGCACAGCGTTTCTATGAAAGGAATCATTTTGTGAAGATTGAAAAAGGAAATTTACCTGTTAAATTTCCCCTGATGAGTGCCGATGATATTTTTTACCATTTACATATTGACTGAACATGAATGTAATTAACGAAGCAGGAATTCTTGCCATATCCACAAGGCTGCACCGCCTGAGCGAACAATTGAGAAAGGACGGTGCATTGATCTATAAAGCATTCGGAATCGATTTTGAATTGAAGTGGTTTCCGGTCATTTTTACCATTTACAAAAAAGAAATAGCAAGTGTGGTAGAAATAGCCAATGAAATCGGATATACGCATCCATCAACCATAACCCTGCTCAAAGAACTTGAAAAGCTGGAGTTGATACAGTGGGAAAAAGATAAACAGGATGAAAGAAAAAGACTGTTTAAGCTCACTTCAAAAGGTAATGAGCTTATTGAAAAAATGAAACCAGTGTGGGAACTGATGTCACAGGTTTTGGGAGATATCGCAGACAATAAAAACAATCTGCTGACTGCCATTGATGAAGCAGAAGAGAAAATTGCCAGTCAGTCTTTTTATCAGAGAGCGATGCAGGTGAAGAATGAGAAATAATTTTATTTGCTGTTAAAAAATTAGCTGTTCAAATAATACATATAGCTACTGACAAACTATTGTCACCAAAGTATTTTAATTTTACATCATCAGTAAAAGAAAAATTATAGGGAAAATGGATGAGAAAAAAACTTTCTATGTCAATACAAAAGAAGACTGGCGGCAATGGCTGGAAGAGAATCATCATATAGAAAAGTCCGTATGGCTCATCTGTAATACCAGAAAATCAAACTTACCCACTGTTTCCTGGAGTGAGCTGGTAGACGAAGCACTTTGTTTTGGCTGGATTGACAGTACAAGAAAAACCATTGATGAAGGATCTTTTATGCAGTTATTCAGCAGACGTAAGCCCGGCAGTACATGGTCTAAGATCAATAAAGAGAAGGTTCAGAAGCTGATAGAAAATAATCTGATGACAAAAGCAGGATTTGATGCATTAATATTGCAAAAGAAAATGGCTCCTGGAATATTTTGGACAGTGTGGAAGACCTGGTAATCCCGGAAGATTTGAATGAAGCTTTTAAAATGCATAAAGGCTCCGAAGCATATTTTCTGAGTCTGAGCAAATCTGTGAGAAAAATGATGTTGCAATGGATTGTACTTGCCAAAAGACCGGAAACACGAAAAAAACGTATTGATGAAATTGCAAGACAGGCCGCTCAGAATAAGAAGCCTGATAACTTTTAAGTTTGTGATTAATATATAAAAACAGGCTGTTCCAAAAAAGAACAGCCTGTGTAATTCATTCATTATTGAAATGATATTGTATTAGAATCTCAAAGTCGCTGCAACAGACCAGGTTCTTCCAAAACCAAGGAATCCTGTATTACCGTCTGCAACTCCCTGATACATTCTGCCAGCTTCCTGGTAATTTTTTCCGGCATCCGGGCCATTGGCAATTTTATCACCTGCGAAGATGTTGGAGCTTAATTCAGAAATATAATATTTGTTGAATAAGTTGTATACGTTCGCTCTCAATGTTAAAGACTTTTTCGCATCAAGTGTGAATTTGTAGGAAGCACCTACATCAAATAAGTGATAGCTTGGTAATTTTACAATTCCTTTTTCTCTTGCGGCTTCCGTAAGGAAATTGATCGGGTTGAACTGTGCATAAAGCTTGTCATAATATTCCCAGTTGGCATCAATACTGAAAGCTTTGGTAATATTATAATCAGCTCCGATGCTGGCTGTTGTTTGAGCTGCATCTCCAACCTTCAGGTCTTTAATATTGATTGTTCCTGTTGCTCCTGCAATTTCCTGGTTGTTCTGAACATCAAGAATATTAAAGTTGGCGTTTCCTTTATACTTCCAGTTCCCCAATGACACCATTCCTCTCAGTCTAAGGTTGGCGAAAGGTCTTGCTTTTGCCTCCAATTCAATTCCCTGGTGTAATTGTCCTACGTTCAATGCATTATAGAAATAAGCATTTCCAAGGGTTAATTGAGAGAATTTGGCAACATCAGCAGCCGTTGCATTGAATGTTCTTGAAATGAATCTGTCATCCCACTGCGTTCTGTAAGCGTTGATGTTCACATCCACATAACGGGATTTGAAACCGTAACCTAACTCTACAGAGAAGATTCTTTCATTCTTCGCATCATTATAGATGTTCTGGTTAGAAGGGAATAAAGCGTTGAATAAAGGCTGTCTTGAGATAACCCCTGTATTGAAAAATACATTGTGGTGATCGTCAATATTATAGTTGGCACCTCCTTTTACAATATAACCCGTTTTGTGATACCATTTTGTTTCCTGGTTCCCGGGAGTGTACAGCATATAATCTCTTCTCTTATAATATTGCTCGGAAACTGATCCCTGAACAGATGCACTCAGCTTTTCAGAGCTGTACTCAACCATTCCGTAAATACCTGCCCATTTTACCAGACCTTCATTGTGGATAGATACTTTCTGAGCATCTTTAAGCTTGGTAAGCGGTTCCGGCTTCACAGTTTGATTAATATAGTATCCTTTTGGAGCATTGGCTGTAGTAGGAACAAATAATGCATCAGATCCTAACATATCGGTTACAATATCATATAAAGCTCCTTTGTATGTTTTAAGATCAATACCTCCGTTGAAAGTCCAGTTATTTTTTTTGTAATTAAGGTCTGCGATTACACCATACCAGTCATGAGCATTGATACTCTGCTTTCTTACAATACCGCTGGTTCCGTTCAGAGTAGAAACATATTGTCCGTTGTAATCACCAGGAGAACCTGCAGGTGCTGTAAAGGTAGATTTCTGGAAGGTATTTCCATTATAATCTGTTACCATACCACCTCTGTTGTAACGGTAAATCATATCCCAGTTGATCGTACCGTCTCCGCCAGGACCATAATTCATGAAATTCATGGTTTGTCCAGCAGCGTTCTTGATAGAACCGTTAAGTCCGGTACCTCCACCGCCACGTCCCCATGAACCATAAACAACTGTAGATAACTTAAGATTATCATTCATTGTCCAGTCCCAGTTCAACGATGCGATTGGCTTATGGTAAAAGTTAGGAGCTAAATTGAATTGAGAACCGTTTAACATCCCTGTCTGCGGGTTGTATCTTCTTCCATAGGTTTCAAACTGCTGCAGTGTTGCTACGTTCGCTCCGGTTGCAGAAGATCTTCTTGTATCGTGTACCTGTGGCGCTCCGGTTGCGATTAAATTGAAAGCATGTTTTTCATTAGGCTTAAACCCTGTTGAGAAAAACCATGAGTAACCTTCTCCTTTCGTTCCGTTGATGTATCCGTCACCTTGCCAGCGGGAAAGCAATACGGTTGTTCCCCATTTGTTTTTTAACCCTGAAGAGTACATCGCAGAAATTCTGGAGTAGTTATCATTACCAACTTCACCTTTGATCATTGCTTTCTGCTCGGCATCGGTAGCTTTGGTTACAATATTGATCGTTCCTCCCACAGAAGGAACTACAAATTTAGACGCTCCCAAACCTCTCTGGATCTGAATATTGCTGGCAATATCTGCCAATCCCGTCCAGTTAGACCAATATACAGTACCTCCCTGCATGTCATTCACCGGCTGCCCGTTGATAATCACCGCAATGTTGGCACCATCAAAACCTCTCATGTTGATTCTGCTGTCTCCAAATCCTCCACCTACTTTAGTTACGTAAACGGATGGGGTAGACTTCATAATCTCAGGGAATTCTCTGTTTCCCAGTTTCTCCTGAATTTCTGCAGCCTTGATGTTGGAAACTGCAACAGGAGTTTTTCTCTCTTTGGCTGTTTGGGAAAGGTTTCTACCCACCAACATCACCTCATCAATAGATTTGGATTTTTCTAATGAATCCTTCGTACTCTGCCCGTAATACAGGGCCGCCGTAGGTAATACAAGCGCTATAATTAGACGCTTTTTAAAAATAATGCTCATGAAATAAACTAGCGTGTTTGATTTTAAGGCTGCAAAGATGGATAATTATTTTTTAATTAAGTATTAAATCTTAACGAAGTGATTTTATTCAGTTTTTGGAACATGCTTTATGACTCACTTTTTTGAATATGTTAATTATTTTACCTCTTTCGTTTACAATTTGTTATAAAAGAAAATGATGAAAAAAACGGCTTGTTTTTAACGGATAAAAATAATTATGTGGTTCTCCACATTTTTAAATAAAACCAAATATTGTTAAAGAATATATTATAATAATAGCTAAGCAATACAAGTTATAGATGACTTGGATCATAATTTTTATACTGTTGTTTCGATAACTTGTATCATCATTTTATTCCAAATCGTATTATTTATGAAAAAAAATTTTTTTGAAAGGTTTTCGGATCGTGTTGTTTGTATAACCGGAAGTCCCGGTGCTTTTATTACGGCAAGTTTACTGGTTATTGTCTGGGCTGTATGCGGACCTCTTTTCAATTATTCTGAAACCTGGCAGCTTGTTATCAATACAGGTACCACCATTGTAACTTTTCTGATGGTATTCCTGATTCAAAAAACCCAGAACAAAGATTCCAAGGCTATTCAGATTAAGCTTAATGAACTGATTGCATCTTATGAAAAAGCCAGTAACCGGCTGGTTGATATTGAAGATCTGACGGAAGAAGAACTGGACAAGCTCCATAAATATTACGAGAAGCTTGGCCAGCTGTCCAAAGAACAACAAGATCCGAAGGATTCCGAAAAAGAAGAAAAGCCGGGGAAGTCCTGATATAATAAAATATAATCAATGATTTTAAAATCTTCACAAATTGCTCACGCTGATTCATTATCGGTGAAATCATTAGTGCATTTCGTCATAGAACTGGAAAAGCTGTTTAAGCGTATCGGAGAATATCTGCTTTTGGGTAATGAAACTGTTTCAACAGCCGAAAGTGTTACTGCTGGCTTTCTGCAGTTTTCCTTTTCCCAGATGAAAGATGCTTCCCAATTCTTTAAAGGGGGAATGACCGCGTATACTTTAGAAGAAAAACTAAATCTTCTTGGCGTAGATGCTGCTGAAGCCAGGCAATATAACAGTGTATCTCCCCATATTGCTGAAACCATGGCGTTACAGGCAGGTAAAATATACAAAACAGACTGGTCTATAGGAGTAACGGGATATGCTACTCCGGTGGAAGAATCACAGGGAAAGCTTTTCGCCTACTTCGCCATTGCTTATAAAGGAAAAGTTGTGCTTTCAGAAAAATTAGATCTGCATTCCAGGACAAAATCTGTTAATGCCCAGCTTTATTACAGTGAATTCATTCTGGTATGCTTTAAACTGGAGCTGGATAAGCACCGACAAAACAAAGAATAAAACTATTTCTATACTAAACTATAATCACACCTATGAAAGATTTACAACTGGAAAATAAATCTGTCCTTATTACAGGAGCAGACAGCGGAATTGGTAAAGCCATAGCTCTTTTGTTTGCCAAAGAAGGAGCTGATATTGCATTTATACACTATCATGATGCCAAAGATGCTCAAAAAACAAGTCAGGAAATTGAAAAACTGGGACACAAAGTGCTCTCATTTGAAGGAGACATTAATGACAGTACATTCTGTAAAACTGTTGTTGATGAGGTCGTTTCCAAATTCGGTGGAATAGATATCCTGATTAATAATGCCGGGACACAGGTTCCTTGCAAAGCGATAGAGGACCTTAAAGAAGAAGATATCCGCAAGACTTTTGATTCAAACATTATTGGAATGATCCTGCTGACAAAATTTGTATTTCCCCATTTAAAAAAGGATGGTGTTATTATTAATACAACCTCTGCCACCGCTTATATGGGACATGAAGAACTACTGGATTACTCCGCTACCAAAGGAGCCATTGTTTCCTTCACACGCTCACTGGCGCTTCAGGCTAAGCCCAAAGGAATACGGGTAAATGCCGTAGCGCCCGGGCCTGTAGCCACTCCGCTTACGGAAAAAACATTCGGGGAAGAAGATGAGGATCAGGATAAACCGCCGTTAGAACGTAATGCCTCTACTGAAGAAGTGGCAGCAAGCTTTTTATTTCTTGCTACAGAGGCTTCGGCACAGTTTACCGGGCAGGTTCTTCATCCGAATGGCGGTTTAATTGTTAACGGTTAATACTTTTTAAATATGAACGGTGTTATTATTCAGTTTTTCCATTGGTACCATCCGGGAAACCTTTGGAATGAATTTGCTGAAAAAGCAGAATATTTAAAAGATCTGGGGTTTACTGCCGTCTGGTTTCCTCCTGCCAATAAATGCAGTCTCAATATGGAAGGGCGTGGCTATGATGTCTATGATCTTTATGATCTGGGAGAATTTGATCAGAAAGGAAGTATACCGACCCGGTACGGGACAAAAGCGGAATATTTACTGACCATAGAGAAAGCGCATGAAGTGGGAATGTCTGTGTATGCAGATATTGTCTTAAACCATAGGATGGGAGGAGATGAAGAAGAAAAGATGGTGGTGCATCAGCTGAATGAAGAAAACCGTAGTGAAAGAATCTCTGAAAATATGGAGGTTTCAGCCTATACGAAATTTACTTTTCCGGGAAGAAAAGGAGTCTATTCGGACTTCATATGGGATTAAAGAAGGAGAGGAGCTGAAGGGTGTTTTTAAAATCCATAATGAATATGGTGAAGAGTGGACGGATGCCGTAAGCCACCAGTTCGGTAATTATGATTATCTGATGGGAGCTGATATAGAATACCGGAATCCTTATGTTGTGCAGGAAATGAAAAACTGGATCAAATGGTATATGGATACAACTAAAGTTGAAGGGATACGCCTCGATGCTTTAAAACACATTTCTTCAGACTTCCTGAAAGAATGGACCCAATATATAAAGACAGAAATTAACCCTGAATGCTATATTCTGGGAGAATTCTGGAAAGACGAAGCCGAGAAAATTGAATATTTTTCTGATAAAATGACTGATCTCATTTCCTGTTTTGATGCCCCGTTGCATTATAATTTCTTCAGGGCTTCAGAGGAAGGTAGAAATTATGACCTGAGCGGAATATTAAAGGGAAGCTTTTTGTAAAAGAAGCCCGTCTTCTCCGTTTCCTTTGTGGAAAATCATGATACGCAGCAGCTTCAGGCTCTTGAGTCTGCGGTGAAAGATTGGTTCAAGCCTTTGGCTTATGCTATTATTCTTCTTACTGATGAGGCTTATCCTTGTGTATTTTATCCTGACCTTTTTGGCGCAGAATATATTGATATAAAAGAAGACCAGGAAGTACATATCATCATGCCGAAGGTAGAAGAACTTCCTGGTCTCCTTGAAGCAAGAAAGCTTTTTGCATACGGTAAACAGATCGATTATTTTGATCATCCCAACTGCATAGCTTTTGTTCGGACAGGAGATGAAACACATCCGGGATGCGTTGTGATTATGTCTAACAGTGAAGAAGGTTATAAAGAAATAGAACTGGGGAAAGAGCATGCCGATTCAGTCTATATTGATTTTTTGAAGAACCGTCACGAAGAGATTTCTACTGATCAGAATGGAAAAGCAGTATTCCGGGTAAATCCGGGTTCGGTAAGTGTATGGGTGAGAAAACAATAGAGTAATGGAGATAAACCGTAGGTTTCTTATTCACTGTAAACAGCTGTACTTTTATATCTAACAATATGAACTACCGATGGCCATTTTAGATACCACATCTTTGTATTTCAGGCAAAAATGGTCTTATAGTTGCAGATTTATTATCAATCAAACACTAAAATATTATATTATGGAAACTAAAACGGCAACTAAAAAAGCATCAGCCAAAAAAACAACAACAGCGAAGACATCCGCAAAAGCTCCGGATAAAAAAAATGCAGCCAAAAATCTTGAAGACCTTTTTGAAGATGCACTCAAAGACATATACTGGGCTGAAAAGGCACTATTGAAAGCGCTACCGGGAATGATGAAAAATGCTGCCGATGAAAAGCTTAAAAAAGGCATTGACAAGCATATCACCGAAACAGAAGGTCATGTTGAAAGACTGGAGGAATGCTTTAAAGCACTGGGTAAAAAAGCTCAGGCAAAGAAATGCGATGCCATGCAGGGATTGCTTGATGAAGGGAAAAGCATCATGGAAGAGACAGAACCGGGAGCAGTAAGAGATGCGGGAATCATTGCAGCTGCACAAAAGGTTGAACATTATGAAATTGCTACGTATGGTACACTGGCAGCATTCGCAAAAGTATTGAAAGAAGAAGAATGTCTTAAAAACTTTTTAAGCACATTGGAAGAAGAAAAAAAATGTGATGAACTGCTTACAAAAGTTGCTGATACCAATCTTAACAGCAAAGCAATGTAAACATACAATCTTTATAAAAAAAGGAGACCTGAACAATCAGGTCTCTTTTTTTGCGGTTACCGGTCTCCTGGACTTGTTCCTTCAAATATATTATTCATAAGATCAATTTTACAATGGTCTGTCAGAATATGAACCTTTAGATTTTCTACATAAACGGGAAATCCTTTTTTAGCAGTTTCAGTATTTGTCTGTCTGATTTCCTTTGCATTGATGATCCATACAGACCCCGATCCTCTGCAGGTTGCCTTATGTCCTTCCTCAATAAGAAGCGCAGTATCTTCTCCCAGGCCGATTCCCCAGCATTCCTGATGTAAAATCACAGCATGCGCAAGCCTGCCGAACCTTGCACGGTGAGCAAAATGAGTATCTATAATACAGTTTTCAATGAATCCCAATCCGGAATCCAGCTCAATGTCATGTTCAAGGATTGCTTCTCCGTTTACTGCTTCGAGAATAACTATTTTAGGCATACACATTGCCCCTGCGCTGGTACCCGCAATCATAAAGCCTTCTTCTTCATTATATTTTTTCTTCAAAATATCCGTAAAAACAGAGGGCTGCAAAAACCTGCAGATTTTATCCTGGTCACCGCCTGTAAAAAATATCGTTTTTGCTTCTTCTATTCTTTTCAGATAAAAATCTGTATGTACCTGATCATCACAAATATCCAGAAAGCCAAAGTTGGTATATCCGATTTCTTCAAATGTTTTGGTGTAAGTTTCCTGCATTTCTTCAGGCTCAGAAGTTGCCGTTGTAATTACTTCAATACGGTCATCTTTAGAGGTTACCAGCAGTTTAAGAATCTCGTTGGGCGAAAAATTATTGTTTTTTTCTTCCATATCAGGCTCATCGCCATCTCTGTCTTCCTTACCGCCAATAATAAGTAATTTTCCTTTGGGTATCATATGTAAATTTATTTAAGGTTAAAATCATTGAATTGTATTTCTACGGGTAAAATTTAAACTGTTATGAAACTGATTATCTTTAATAAGATCTCCGGTACATAAATTAATACCTGATCCTTCAGTAAGAATATGTCCCCTGAGATTTTTCATAAAAACAGTAGTTCCTTTTCCTGCCTTGTTTTTGTTAATATGCCTGGCGTCGACTGTCATTACTGTACTGCTGCCGTAGCAGGAAGCTTTGTAGCCTTTCTCAATAACCAGCAACATTCCGTTATTAAGGCCAATACCAAGACATTCAGGATGAAGCATAATGGCTCTGATCAGCTTTTTAAATCTTGTTCCGCACTCAAATTTTGTATCAATGATACAGTTATTGATAAATCCGAAACCTTGATGAATTCCTTTTTCGTTCACCAAAAGTCTTGGAACATACATTGAAGCGGCATTCATTCCGATAATTGTAAAATCTTCTTCATGAATGTACTTCTTATGTAAAAGCTTTAGTATATCGGATTTTTTCAGTATTTCACAAATTTCCGGATCCTCATTCGCGATAAAAATTATTTCAGCCTGGGAGATTCTGGCATAATAATCATTAAAATTATTTTCCTGATGAACATGGATAATCCCTAAGTTGATATATCCATGCTTCTGTAATGCAGCAGAATACTTTTCTTTATATCCTGGCTTGGAATCTGAAATGATCATTTCAATACGGATGTTTTTATGTTCTGGTAACAAGTTGAACAGCTGAGCAGGAATCTGGTTGATATCCGGTTCCTGTTCTCCTTCCAGATAAGTATCAGGAGTGCTGTCACCAATAATGATGAGCCTGCCTTTTGGATACATAGGATAATGATCCTTATTCATTACCGGTTTTTACGTTTATACTGTCGTTTTCCTGCTGCAAGGTGTCTGAAACTTCAGTAAGGGTTTGGATCGTATCTGAAGCTTTGTTATTTACCGTTTCTTTTCTGTTATTTTGATCGGTATATTGGGTTTCGGATTTTGTACATGCCGACAGCATGAGCAATAATAACATATATAATGCTGCTTTTTTCATAATAATCAATTTGGTTATATCAAACTTAATGATCAAAAAGAGAAATATTTATGATGTGAATCACAATTTCCGGATAGTAACAAATGGTGAAAACAAATTGTTCAGACTCTTGTGAAAAGAATACCGTTCACTTATGTATCATATTTAATATATTTGCAGATATATTTTGTATCAATATGCTGAAAGAATTATATGCTTTGGCGGAAAACAGCAACAACAATGGGACAGCTTAGTTTATTTAATACGGAGGATCTGTACGAATTTCCGAAGGATCTTCTTGAGTACAGAGAGCATTTTCTGAGCAGGGAAGAAGCGGACCAGCTTAAGGATCATCTGCTTGAAACGGTTTCCTGGAAACAAAGGACCCAGAAAATGTACGATAAGACAGTTTTAACACCACGATTAACCGCATGGTATGGGGATCAGGAAAATGATTATCCTTTAGGGAATGGTGAACTGGAAACCAATCATTGGACACCTGAACTGTTATCCCTGAAGCAGAGAATAGAAGAAACATTCGGGTATAAGTTCAATTCCGTATTGCTCAATCTGTACAGGGATCATAATGATTCCGTTGCCTGGCACAGAGATAAAGAAAGCAGATATGGCAAACGTCCTGTGATTGCATCGGTGAGCTTAGGGCAGACCAGAAATTTTGATTTCAGAAAAAAAGACCACTATCAGAGTAAATACAGCCTTCCGCTTCCGCATGGCTCATTATTGATTATGAAGGGAGATTTGCAGGAACATTGGGAACATCGGATTGCTAAATCTGTAACGGCTATGAAAGAGCGTATTAATCTGACATTCCGGTTGGTTCATCAGTCTTAAAATATTCATTCATACTGTTTTATGATCATGCCTGATCTGTTTTTGGCAGATAAATTGTTGCTTGTATAAACAAGTCATTACAGACTTCAATTATCACCATTTAAAATTTATTATTATGAAAAATTTTGTAGTAACAATTTTTGCAGCAGCTGCTTTAATGGCCTGCAAAAAAAATGAACCGACATCAACTACCCAATCTCAGGAAAGTACGACGATGTCTGCTCCTGTAGAATCGGGAACGACAGTAAGTGACTCAACCAAAATGCCTGAAACAAAGAACCAGGCAGGCACGCTAAGCGATCAGGACAAAAAGTTTGCAGATGCTGCAGCCATAGGAGGACTGATGGAAGTAATGATGGGAAAACTGGCAGCAACCAATGCAGAGAATTCAGTTGTAAAATCTTTGGGAGCAATGATGGTTACAGATCATAGCAAAGCAAATGACGAGCTTAAGAAATGGGCTTCAGGAGCCGGCTATACCTTACCTGCAACCTTAGATGCCGAAAAGCAGAAGATGTATGATGATCTGAAAGCCAAGAAAGGAAAAGACTTTGACAAAAAGTATACAGATCTTATGGTGAGTGATCACAAAGAAGATATTGAAGCATTCCGGAAAGAATACATAGAAGGAAAAGAAGCTTCTCTGAAAGCGTTTGCCGGCAAAACTCTTCCTACATTGGAACATCACCTGCAGGAATCTGAAAAAGCTAAAAATGCAGTAAAATAATATCGGGAAACTTACTGATCTTATGACCTGCATCATAAAAAGGACAGGATATAATTGATACTTTTGAAAGGATTAAATATTATTTTGTTCTTGATTAATAAGCTCCTCTTTTTAAGAGGGGTTTTTTATGAACTTTACTCTTTCTTTTTATATTCTTCAATTTTCCTGAACTGGTTATAAGAATTTTTCAGGCTGCGAAGCTGTTCGGATACTATTTTGTTACTCTTTTCACTTAAATTCCCGCTGATCAATGCGTTTTCATAAGTTTCTATAGCTGCTTTTTCTCCAAACACTACATTTTCCAGGGTAGACTCTACCAGATTTCCCATGGTAAATGAATTTTTAATATCAATCCATGTTCTGTGAAGGGCGCCTACAATGGAAGTGGAGCCATCAGGAACACCCTGTTTTTCTGTGATGAGGTTGATCAGTTCATTTTTCATAATTTTCGACTGGGAAATCATATGATCATATTCATCCTTTACATCAGGATACATTTCCCATACTTTTCCTTCAACTTTTTCAAAGCCTTCCATTCTGTCGTTGGTAATGTGAAGTAAGTCATTCAATACTGCAATTTCTTGTTGATTGTTCATAATATATTTTTTTTAACTAACCATAAAATTATAATTTGCCTGACCGGTTTTTTATAATCCTGGTCATATAATCCGGAAATAAAGACTGATGTAATTTTCTTTTTCGAGAAAAAAGCAGCAACTTTGCCTCAACAATGGGGTGCTACAAAATAACAGTGGCTGAGATGATACCCGGGATATATTTCCACACCTGATCCGGATAATGCCGGCGTAGGGATTGCTTATTGATCATCTCATCATTTGATTTCTAAAATTAATATGATGCAGGACATTTTAAAACAAATTACCTGGCCTGAATGGTTCGGGGTTTTATTTTCGGTAATTCAGGTCTTACTGGCCCGTAAAAACAATGCCAACAATTATCTTTTCGGAATAGCAGGTATTCTGCTTACTTTATACGTAATGGTGACCTCGAAGCTTTATGCTGAATTCACATTAAATCTTTATTATCTCATCATGAGCATCTACGGATGGCTTTACTGGAAATTCGGAAAGCAGAAATCTGAAATGGAAATTTCTGTTACTTCCACACCAGAAAAATGGATTGCGGGAGGAATTGTTCTGGGAACATTCATTTTATTCTGGTCTTTTCTCACACATTTTACCGACTCGGATGTTCCGGTCTGGGATTCTCTGGTAAGCGCTTTTGCTTGGGCCGGCATGTGGCTTATGGCACGAAGAAAAATTGAGAACTGGGTAGTCCTCAATATCAGTAATATAATTTCCATACCGCTGTTGCTGCATAAAGAATTATATCTCTATGCTGTTTTAACATCATTTTTATTTATAGTAGCCATTTCGGGTTATATGGAATGGCAGAAACTTATTAAAGCCAAAGCCCATACTCAGTACTAAAGACTGCTGATAAATATCCTGATTTTTGAAATAAAGTTAATATAGATTTAATATGATTGACATTGCTTTTAGATATTTTTGTAATACTATTCCATTGGAATACAAGCGAAATAATGTAAAAAAAACTCTGAACTGAAGAAAGTTTCAGCAGGGAATAACCTCAATAAATTGTATGCTCCAAAGGGGATCGGAAATAGAGGTTATTTTTTTCATCAAAAATATAAACCTGGAATTTCAATCTTTTACAATTTACAGGAATTTTTCTAAAATTATTGTTAAAATCGTTAATATTAAACAACTGTATAGTATATTTTTAATTATTTCACTATATTTGGAATAATAAACTAACCCATGGAATAAGCCACCATAAAAATTTGTAAAACAAATTATCAGAGATTATGCAAGACTTATTTTCGTTAAACGGTAAGAATAGGGATTATGTTATTATGCATTTTAAAAAAGAAATGTACCAATGGAGAGAAAAGGATGGCTGGATTACTGTTACCATTAAGGAGTGGTACAGAACAATGGTTATATCATATCTGATATGCAATAATCTTGTTATTTTAATGATTATAAAGACAAAGGTCACTCCATTTTACGAAAAATATACAGTACTATAATATTTTACCTGTTACAGTAAATGATTTTATCTGAGGGTAGGATATTCCCGTAAAAAGATACCACAAAAATATATTATTCAATATTAAGTGAGTAATTTGGCATGCTCGTTGATGTGTTGAGAAAAGTTTTATTGAACACCACTTCACATAACTTATAATTCATTTTACACTTTTTCACCTCCTGATCATTCAGGAGGTTTTTATTTGGTTTTTAACATTTCACATCCTGGAGTATTAAAAGTAATGAATAAAATATACCTTACTTTGACGGATAAAACAGCCACATATTGCTATTGAAAGAAATCAAGTGTAAGGATTTTCAAAGCCTAAACATAAATACAAAATGTTAGACCAGAACCTGGATTCAGTTATTTTCATCGGCTTGGTTTTTGTAACATGATCAAATATGAGAACAATGGCTGATAATAACCTTCTTTCATATTTATAACTAACTTATGAACAATAATCAGAAGTCTATTTACAGTGCTCTGGCCGCAAATCTTCTAATTGCGCTGACAAAATTTATTGCCGGAAGTTTCACAAACAGCTCCTCCATGATCTCTGAGGGAATTCATTCAACGGTTGATACCGCCAACCAGCTGCTTATACTTTATGGGATAAAAAGGAGTAAAAAAGCACCGGATCAATCACATCCGTTCGGATATGGCAAAGAACTTTATTTTTGGTCCTTCATAGTTTCTATTTTAATATTTGGGCTGGGTGGGGCACTATCAATCTATCAGGGAGTAGCGCACATGATGGAACCTGAGATAATGAAAGACCCTTTCTGGAATTATATCGTGCTGGTTCTTTCACTTATTTTTGAGGGAACTTCTTTTATTATCGCTGTAAGAGCATTTAACCAAACCCGCAACGGGATGAGATGGTGGGATGCAATTGTCAAAAGTAAAGATCCATCCAGCTTTCTTGTTGTTTTCGAGGATGGGGCTGCAGTGGCAGGGCTTATCATTGTAATGATTCTGATGTGGTTCAGCCATTCACTGCAAATTCCTGAACTGGACGGATTAGCGTCTGTAATTGTAGGGTTATTACTGGTTTTTGTTTCCTTTATTTTGGCACGGGAGAGCAGGAGCTTACTTATGGGAGAAGGAATCGCCTCCGAAACGAGAGATAAAATTACCAGACTTGCAGAAAAGGACGCCGCTGTTGTAAAAGTAAAAAATATACTGTCCACTTACCAGTCGCCGGAAGAGGTAATATTGATGCTGATCATCGATTTGGAAGAGCACCTTGATACTGAAGAGATCACCGAAGCCACACAACGGATACGGACAGATATTAAAAATGAATTTAAGTTCGTTCGGTTTGTGATTATCCAGCCGGAATAAAAAGGTTACCAAATTTCTATCCCTTTGTTATTCAAATTGGCTGAACCTTTTTTATCACAATTCCACGCCTGTTTAAATTCCCTTAATTGTGCCAGAGGGCCGTTTATTCTAAACCTGAAAGGTACATGAGGATTGGTAAGCAGTTCATTACGTAAAGCTTCAGAACTGATGTTGCCATGCCACATTTGTGCCCATCCTAAAAAGAAACGTTGCTGCTAGGTGAATCCGTTAATGGGTTTAGGCTGATTTCTTTTATCGTAACTTTTTTCAAGTGCATGATAAGCCAGGGTAAGTCCACCGAGATCCGCTATATTTTCACTTATTGTGAGCTGTCCGTTAATATGTAAACCCGGCTGCCCCTTCATTTGGTTAAAATAATCAATGTATTGTTTTGTGAGGTTTTCAAAATTATGTCTGTCTATTGATGTCCACCAGTTATTTAAATTACCTGACGCATCGAATTTAGAGCCTCTGTCATCAAAAGCATGGGTTATTTCATGTCCTATTGCTGCGATTATGGCCCCATAATTTATAGCATCGTCCGCTTTATGGTTATAAAAAGGTGGCTGCAGGATACCAGCTGGGAAACATGCACTGTTGGTATATTGATCATAAAAGGCATCAACGGTCTGCGGTGTTGCATGCCATTCACCTCTATCTACTGGTTTGTCAATTTTCCTGATGTTTTCATTATGATGAAAAACTGCTACAGAAATAATATTGTCTATCAGACGTGATGGTTGTATGGAGATCCCGAAATAGTCGGGCCATTTGTCCGGATATCCGATCTTGAAAGTCATTGTGCTTAGTTTTTTGTGTGCCGAAGCTTTAGTGCTGTTACTCATCCAGTGTAAGCTGTCTATACGCTGATGATAAACCCAGCGCACATTCTCAATCATTTCACCTATCTTTTGTTTATCCTGCTCAAGGAAATATCTTTGAACAAAAAGCTTACCCAAGGGCATACCCAATGCTTGCTCCAACTCTTTGATGGCCATATCTATGCGGCTTTTTTGTTCTTTTTTCCCAGCCAGTACTGTTCCGAAAAAAGCAAAGTGAGGATTGCTGTATTTCTGTGGCAGATAAGGTGCAAAACGAGATAAAAGCTGCCACCGGGTATATAATTTCAATACAGTTAATGGTGTTTTATACAGAACAGCTGTTAAATTACTCATATAAGCCCTGTCTTCAATAATAACAGTCTGTGTATTAATTCCCTGTGCTTTTAAAAACCCGTTCCAATTAAACTGTGGTGTTATGCGACTGAGTTCCGGGACAGACATCTTATTATAGGTTTTTATCTGATCGCGCAACATCAGACTGGATAGCTGCAGACCGGCCACGTTTTGTTCCAATTCGTAAATTTTAGAACCAGGGGAGACCTCTTTAAGGCCTGCAATTTTATACATATTGTCGATGTGCCGGATCATTGTGTTTTTTAGGCTGACATTTTTAGGTTCTTTTAGAGTATAATAGCTTTTATCACCCAAAGTTAGTCCGCCTTGCCCTAACGAAAGAATATTCATCTGATTGTTATGAGCATCGGCTTCTACCTTATAACTGATAAAAGTGGGTACACCAAGCTTTTGAAGTTCCCCGGAGAAGTTTACCCAGTCGTTATAATCTTTAAGATGATCAATTCGCTCAAAATAGCTGTTAAGCGGTGAAAGTCCTAGTTTTTCTATGGTAGCAGTATCCATATAAGATTTGTAAAAATCAGCTATCTGCTGAGATTCTGAACCTGATTTGAGATCAGGTAGTTTACTTATGCTGTCTACAATGTTTTTCAGTTTCACTTTGTTGTCCCGATCAAGAATTTCGAAGGCACCCCATCTGCTTTCAGTAGCGGGAAGCGGATTTTCCTTCTTCCAGTTACCATTGGCAAAGCCATCAAAATCAATACATGGATTCTTAGTAGAATCAATATTGCTGTTATCAAAACCTGAATTATTAGAAACCGGATGAATGTCCGATTTCTTTTCAGTTTTGCAGGAAAATAGTATCGTTATAATAATTAAAAGTGTTGTTAACTTGTAGTTTTCCATACTAATAAATGTATAATCTTCACCTATTTAGTTAAACGGTTTAAGGTAGCGAGAAATTTTGTTGTAATACATTTTTTTTACCGTTTAATGATGTGCTGTTTCATTATTTTATCCAAAAAGATATTGAAAAGATATATGGTAATTATTATCATCCATCGTTTTAATCATTATTTACTTTTCAATTTGAAATAATCCATAAAACAGAGATTCTGTTACAACTTTCCTTATTTGGGCTACATTAACCTATTAGATGTTTTGGACCTTTGTTGTATAAAAATACCTACACAATGAGCCTTATCAAAATATTAATTATTGTTACCAATATCAATATATATGCGAGTGGGAATTATCCTACCGGTCTGTGGTTGAGTGAGCTCACCCATATTTACCATGCAGCAAAAGAAAAAGGTTATGATGTTACCATCGCAAGCCCCAATGGCGGCCATATTCCTATAGATCCTGAAAGCCTGAAATTTTTTACACTGGATAAAGTTTCAAAAAAATACTGGAATGACAATTCCTTCCGTGAACTGCTGAATAACAGCAAAAGTCTTAAAGAAGTGGAGAATGAAAATTATGATGTAGTATATCTGGCAGGCGGACATGGAACAATGTATGATTTTCCCGAAGACAAAACGCTTCAAAAAATTATTGCTGAACAATATGAAAACGGAAAAATGGTGGCGGCCATTTGTCATGGAGTCGGTGGTTTGCTTAATGTAAAATTATCTGATGGAAGTTATCTGATCAGAGATAAAAAACTTACAGGCTATAACTGGTTTGAAGAAAGTCTTGCCGGAAGAAAAAAAAGAAGTCCCCTTTAATCTTGAAGCAAGCTTAAAAGACAGAGTCTCCGATTACAGAAAGGCGTTTATCCCGATGACTTCCAAAGTTGTGGTTGACGGTAACCTGATTACCGGGCAAAATCCGTTCAGTTCAAAGAAAATGGCAAAAGTTATGATACATGAACTGGATAAACAAATTGCAAAATCTAAAATCATAAATAATCAACATTAAAAACAGGCTAAAATGAAAAAATTAAAAATTCTGGCAATTGTAGTAATTATCGGTATAATCCTGCTCTTTGCCCCTGGCTTTTTTCTAAGTAAAGCTGCCGTTAATACTGCTTCAAATAAGGAAAGTGTACAACCGATAACCAATAATCCTACTGATAAGGATACGCTCATTGAACTGGCAGGGCAGAAGATACCCGTACTGAAAGGCGGTTTGTTTGACAGGTTTCGTTCCAATTCGCCTATGGATATAGTGGCAAAGGAAAGGTCTGATATTGATCTGAGTTGGTTCAAAACCATTCAAAAGCAAAAAAAAGAAGTGGGATTTACTACCTACTCGCCGAACTTCTATTACAGTAACAGCAGCATAACAGCTATTTACACTGCGGATATGGCCAAAATAAAAGAGCTGATACCGGAAAAGGTTAAAGGCCTGGTAAAACCGATTTCCTATACGCCTGGCAAGGGACTGATAGCTATTACATCTTACGCTTACCATTATTGTGATAACGATTTTTATAACGAATTGTCTATCTCTATTGTAACCACACAACCGGGTAGAAGCAACTGGGGATTGATTTCGCTGATGGGTGAGCTTAAAGATAAGAATCTGTGGGGTTATGTGCTGAAACTGCCTGTAAATACGGAACTGGCAAGAGTGAGAGGTGTTTATGGTTACAATTTACCAAAATGGCTGATACCTATTGACTATACTAATGAAGGCAATAATCTGACGTTCAATTACTATGATGAAAAAGGGAATTTTGACTTTTCAATGGCAGGGAAAAAGCTGGATATCTCCGCGTCAACACCGGAAATTACCCGTTCCAATTTCATCAATCTGAATAAGCAGGGGCAGCTAACTCATGGTTATACCGATGTTCGCGCCATAAAGAAAGCGAGCAGCAAAAAAGCTGAAGACATCCAATTAAACCTGTCTGATGGCCCTTTGTCAACCTTTATCAAATCATTAGGTTTACATAAACTGATTAAGTATGATTATCAGCCGGAGTTTCAGGCAGCATTATACACACCAGAACTGGTGCAGGAAGAGAATAAATAATCCAATAACCTAAAAACTTAAAGCAATGGATTTTGATGAAATATTCCGGTCACAAAAAGCATTTTTCAATACACATCAGACAAAAGATATAGCCTTTCGCAAGGAAACGTTGAAAAAGCTGAAAAGTATTCTCAAAAAGAATGAGAATAGTATGTATGACGCTATTTATAAAGATTTTCGCAAAGGAAAATTCGATACCTTTTTAACGGAATTGAATCTCATCT
Organism: Chryseobacterium sp.; assembly: GCF_041914225.1. Classification (GTDB taxonomy): domain Bacteria; phylum Bacteroidota; class Bacteroidia; order Flavobacteriales; family Weeksellaceae; genus Chryseobacterium. Next base: position 57,580 of record NZ_JAYSDT010000002.1, on the reverse strand, counting down.
ACAACGAAATCGACTTTTTCCTGAAAAATCTTGATAAGCTCAGCAAGTCTAAAAAAGTAAAAACACCACTGAATCTACAACCTGGAAACAGTCATATTTATTATGACGCCTTGGGGGTAACGCTGGTCATTGGGGCATGGAATTATCCTTTGCAACTCACATTGCTGCCCATGGTTACAGCTATTGCGGCAGGAAATACCTGCGTACTGAAACCCAGTGAGCTGCCGGAAAATACAATGCACCTGTTATCAGATTTAATCAACAATAATTTTCCGTCCGATTATCTATTCGTTGCTGAAGGCGGTGTTCCCGAAACCACTGAGCTGCTTCAACTTCGCTGGGATAAGATTTTCTTTACCGGAAGCCCGAAAGTGGGGAAAATAGTATATGAAGCAGCGGCTAAAAACCTCGTTCCTGTTGTGCTGGAGCTGGGTGGGAAATCTCCTGCCATTGTTACTAAAACAGCCGATTTGGAAGTTGCAGCAAAGCGTTTGGTTTGGGGAAAGTTTTTAAACGGCGGACAGACCTGCATTGCCCCCGATTATCTGTTGGTGGAAGAACCGGTAAAGCCGAAATTATTACAGCTGATAAAAGAAAAGCTGGAAGAGTTCAACTATTCAGATGGTGCGGAGCATTTCACCAGCATTATCAACAAAAGAAATTTCGACCGTGTTTCTTCGCTGATTGATAAGGATAAAATTTTCTATGGCGGCAGAACCAATGAAGAAACTTTATATATTGAACCTACGATCTTGGATAATGTCAATTGGGATGATGCCGTAATGCAGGAGGAAATTTTCGGACCTGTTTTTCCGGTCATTGGCTATACCGATTATGATGAGATTTTGGAAAAGATCATTGCAGGAGAAAAACCTATAGCGGCCTATCTGTTTACAAAAAATGAAGAAGAGAAAGAGAAGCTTCTTCATCTGGTTTCTTTCGGTGGTGGTGTCATTAACGATACTTTGATGCATATTACCAACCATTACCTTCCTTTTGGCGGTATTGGAAACTCCGGTATCGGAAGTTATCACGGCGAATATGGCTTCCTTGCGTTTTCTCATCAAAAATCGGTTATAGATAAAGCCACCTGGGGAGAACCGGATCTGAAATACCCTCCTTATACTGACAAAAAAATGCACTGGATAAAGAAGATGATGTAACAGAGATCCGGTTACAATTTTCCTTGATTGGGTTACTTATGCGCATCCATTTATTGGTAACTTTAAATAATTGAAAAAGGTTAGATTGATCGGGAACATGATCACGGGGCAAACCTATTCAGTTCAAAAGAAATGGCAAAAGCTGTTGTTAAAGGGCTTAATAAATGATAGAATTTTCAGACTTATATAAATCAAATATAGTTAATCATTAAAATTTTAATTATGGCATCAAACGTAAAAGCGGAAAACGATCCGCAGATCCTTTCCGGGATCAGAGAATTTCTAAATGCATTGAATAACAGTGGAGGAAGTCCCCTGGAAACCTTAACACCCGAGGAAGCAAGACAGGTATTAGTGGATGCACAAAAATCAGTAGAGGTGGATTACTCCGGCATTATTGAGACAGAAAGAGAAATTACACAGGATGGTATTACTGTAAATATTCATATTATCAAACCTGCAAACGCAACCTCAGAAAAGCTTCCGGTATTTATCTTTACCCACGGTGGAGGCTGGGTACTGGGTGATTATCCTACGCACAGAAGACTGGTTAGAGATCTGGTTGTGAATAGTGGAGCTGCCGCAGTTTTTACGGACTATACGCCATCTCCGGAAGCGCAATACCCGGTAGCCATCAATCAGATCTATGCTGCGGCCAAATGGGTATCTGAGAATGGTGCGGAAATTGGTGTGGACGGCAAAAATATGGCGGCTGCCGGAAACAGTGTAGGCGGGAATATGACAGCAGTACTTTGTCATATGGCCAAGGATAAAGGTGGGCCCGAGATCAAATTCCAATTATTATTGTGGCCGGTAGCGGACGCTGATTTTACACGTGAATCCTGGCAAAAATATGGTGAGGGAAGATTCCTGACCGCACCATTAATGAAATGGATGTGGGACAATTATCTGCCGGATCTGGAAAAAAGAAAAGAGTATTATGCAACACCTCTCAGTGCTTCTATAGATCAGTTAAAAGGATTGCCACCTGCATTGGTACAGTTGGCCGAGAATGATATTCTTTATGATGAAGGATTAGCATATGCCAGAAAATTAGATGAAGCAGGTGTGCCAACCACTATCCAGACTTATAACGGATTTATCCATGATTATGGATTATTAAACCCTCTGGATCATATAGAAGCGATAAAGTTTTCTTCTGAACAGGGTGCATTGGCACTTAAAAAAGCGTTGTTCGGAAAGGCTTAGTTTTTCAACTTTTTCCCGGATATTATTTTCTAGACTTATATTTCGAAGGCGAATGAATAATTACATTCGCCTTTTTAAATAGAACAGTTCTTTTTCTTTGAACCTTAATATTAGCTATAGCTGCATAAAGTCAGATAATAGCCGGGATAAGAATATTTAAGTTGAGTCTGAGGCAGGTTTATGATCTAAAATGTCAGAGATTTTTATGAGACCGGTAACAATATTGAGTGCTGATTTTTTATTTTTTGCTTTAAAATCAGGAGTTACTCCAATCCAGCTATTATCTTTTGCACCTATATTATAGTAGAGTTTACTGGAAATTGTTAACATAAAACAATTTTATAGGCTTGTTATATTTTTACTCTGCCTGAGAAATACTGCGCTTTTATGAGATACCAGGCAAAGTGTTTTTTGGAGGAAAACAAAACCAAAATAATGTTTCAATTGATTTTGCAAAAAAATATCTTGATCTAAAAAAGAAGTTCAGCGCTGAAAAATTTGATCTGTTAATCCTTGATATTGAAATGGAAGACAGCATCGATAAATCAATGGTCAACAACTAAAAGAAACCCAGACTAATTTAAAAGCAAAAAATACTTTTAGATTTAAGGCTAATAATAACTTTGTTTGGTTCATGTTATATTACCGGATGTATAAGCTTGAACTGTAGACAGGTCATATCATATTCATGATGGCTTGCTTTCTGTTTATTTTGGAAAACTTCTGTAAGAAACAATTTCTCATTAAAATTTTTCGCAGAGCATCGTGTAGAAGTATTCATTCACTCCCATATTTCTTGCTAAAAACGTTACTCTGTAAAGGTTTGTATCACCTGGATAGGTCATGTAAAATTCATCTAAAGCGTTATTTGAATAAGCTGGATCCAGAGTGAACCATGTATTCGCTGCAGTATAGGCCGCAGTAAGATTTGATGTAATGCTGTTAGGAAGGATAAAGCTATTAACGTTGCTGTTAATTTTTTGAATTTTAGTGTAATAGATTATAGCATCGGCAGCGGTAACCAATCTCATTTGCGGCAGGGGACCATTGTCAAATCTGAATTGCATCTTGCCACAATCCATGACATTGCCTATAACAGGAGAATTTGAAAAATAAACAATTTTTTTATTTTCTATAGCAAGATCTTTTACCGTATTTAATAAGCTTGATTTATCCCAGGAGTCCAGATCTCCATTGGAATTAGCAACAATTATTTTATTATAATTAGGATCGGTGCTTTTATCTGTTAATGTCCTTATTCTTACATCACCATTAACATCTAATGCTCTGGTGGGTGATGTGGTTCCGATACCAACTTAAGCTCTTATGGAAATTGATATTAAAGCAAAAAGTATAGTGATAGTTTTCATATTATAGAGTTTGAATATAGAATTTTTCGCAGATAAGACCATATGTGAAATTTGTGCTCGTATTACTGATACGGGATAGGGTAAGCCTGTACAAATTATTTTGTTTTGGCGGAACAATGGTGTAAATTCTGACCGTATAATTAGGCCCTGTAGTAAATACGGTCGGATCTAATGACTGATAAGTTGAATAATTCGAATCTGTAAATGCAATTGTTCTATTAACAAAACCATATGTGTTATTTATCCATCTTTTAATTCCATAGCCTAAGTTAAAGCTTGTAATGTTTCCATTTGTTACAAAAGTGGTGAGGGAGTTAAATTTGATTTCAGCAGTATCCAGATTATTGATCCGAAAAGTAATATCTCCACAACTACACTCTTTAGTCTCATCCGGCAAAGAACTATTATAGACCACCCGTTTTACTTCGACATTGTTTGTTTCTGATTGTGCAATAGCAGATATATTGATATAGTCTATATTACCTGTTGCATTATTTCCGGTTACAATTCTGTCATATGACGCATTATTAGTTACGTCATTTGTTGAGCTTATCCTAACATCGCCGTTGATATCCAGCTTTCTTGTAGGCGTATTAGTATCTATGCCAACTTTTTGGTCCTGGGCTAATACAAAACCATTAAGACCAATTACTAAAAAAAATATAATTTTCATCTTTAAAATTTTTCACAAGAAGCAACAAAATCCCAACTATCTGTTCCGGTATTCTGCTTTACCTTATAAATAGTCAACCTATAAAAATCTGTATCATTCGGGTATTGAAAATGCATAATATTCTGTTCATAATCTGCTAAATTAGCACTGGCAAATTCTTGGTTGATGTTCCAGTTGGAGGTGGTGAATAAAAAGGGAACAGTAGAAGGATCGGTTGCTGTTTTTCCCTGATAAAACTGAAAACCATTGGCATTAAAATTCTGTTCCATACTCATATAAATATTAACATCTGCTCCCGGATTTTCAGCTAACCTGAAATTGATCCGCGATTGATTTGTACTTTCAAAAACAAATAAAAACTTACCTACCACATTTTAATGTTCTGGTAGGATCTCCATTTTCAGAAGGCATGTTATAAACCAAACTATAGCTTTCTTTGTTGGATGTTCCTGGATCCAATGGAGGCTGCATGCTGGATTTTTTAAGGTAATCTATGTTTCCATTCGCATCCGTAGCCAATATCTGATCATATGGTGCAGATTCTGATTTATTAGTGAGAAGACCTACGCGCATATTACCTACCACATGCAGTTTGCGTGTTGGGGTATTGGTGTTAATTCCAACTTGTGCAGGTGCTACAAATGATATTATCAGCAGAAAATAGAGAAATTTATAAGTCATGGGGCGTATTTTAAGGGATTAATAAATCTTATATTAATATAGTGAATTTATGTATAATTTTTAAAAAATATAATATATTTTTAATTTATTAATATTATTAATCTACAATTAATATTAAGACTAAAATGATCCACTGGAATCAAAAAGCTCTATTAATAATTAAACCAGTTTAGTCTATGACTGTGATTCCATAGATTGAATTTACTTTATAACGGTGTATCTTACCATGATTTCATTTAGGATACATAAAAAAACAAGTACAATGAGTGTTTGTAGAAAAATAGTTGTAATGAAAGGAACAAAAATGCCTGGTGTTACTATTGATCTTTATCAAACTGAAGGAGGGGAGTTTAATTTTGAAGTCCTTGAAGATACTAATAATTACTTTTTTCATAATACATAATAAGTTTTATACTATCTAAGCCAGATCCTCTTACATTATTATCTATTAGTATGAAAATTTAAACAGGTACCACACCGTAACAGATTTTGGCCAGATGTTTGAACATGATTTTCAGTATTATAAACAAACATTTCTATGGTCATTATCAATAGTTTTGAAGAGTATAAAGCATTTGAAGAAAAGCTAATCGGTGTATCGGACTGGCATACAATTGATCAGGAGCAGATTAATAAATTTGCTGATGCAACTTTGGATCATCAATGGATTCATATTGACCAGGAGAAGGCAAAAAAAGACTGTCCCTTTAAGTCAACAATTGCCCACGGATATCTGACTCTGTCACTTATACCCTATTTATGGAAGCAGATAGCGGATGTCAGAAATGTAAAAATGGAGATTAATTATGGCATCGAAAATTTCAGATTCGGGCAGCCTGTTCTTGTAAACAACCGTGTACAGCTGCAAGCCTATGCAAAATCTATCTGTAACCTGAGGGGAACTGTAAAAGTGATTGTTGAGGCAAAATTAATTATCGAAGGTGAGGCAAAACCTGCGTATGTGGGGGATGTTTTATTTCTTTATCATTTTAATAATTCTTATTAATCAAGAGACCAGTCAGCGAGAAATAGACCCTTTTTTATTATTTATCATCATTTATCTCATATTTTTACTCAATAAAAAGTTATAAATATTTGCAGATTTCAATTAAATACTTACTTTTGTACCGCTTAAATAATTCGGGGGATTGGCGCAGTTGGCTAGCGCGTTTGACTGGCAGTCAAAAGGTCACGGGTTCGAATCCCGTATTCTCCACAGAGCGTAAAAGGTAAAATTTTCAAAAACGCTTAAAAATCTTTTAAAGAGCTGTAATTTAATTAATTACAGCTCTTTTGCATTTTTTGCGATTATCGCAATTTTTTTATAATTGCTCTAAATTAAGTTGGCAAAATCTTTATCGTTATTTTTTTATTCATAACCTATAGCACAATGAAGTGATATTTTTCACTAAACGGCTTGGTTTTTGCAATTTTTTACAAGTAAAGTGTTAATTAATACATTCAGAGAGACAAAACTATAGCAAAAAGGATATTTCAAATCCGTATTGGAAAGGAATCAATTTAAAAAAGACATTAGATCAGTTTTCTGATGGAATGATATAAAACAAATTTTAAAACTAAATTTTTAACAATAAAAAAATTACTGCTATGAACGTTAAACGAACATTTGGAACCATACTGACTATCCTGGGAATTGCTGGGTTAATTTATACCGGATATGAACTCATCAATAAAAGTTCTGCCTATACAACATTAGGCGTTATAGGTGTTCTCGGACTTATATTCTTCTTTTCCGGGATAGGGCTTGTCAAAAATACCAAAGACGAAGCATAAGCTGATTTAAAAACACGAAATAGGATTGCAAGCCAGGAAAACTTTTGGTGATGATTTTATATTGTGTTATAATATTCACATAACTTTCTCACCGTTACCAGCTGTTCACTCCATTTTCAAGTGCCTTTTCGTAATTTTCCTGATTAAAGGAATAGACATCCTGTGCTTTATGTGCACCTCCTTTTCTTTGTTCATCTAGCTTGGTTAGAATTCCCAGGTTTTTTATTTTCCTGTAGAAATTACCCCTGTTCAGACTTCTGCCTAATATCGTTTCATACAATCGCTGCAATTCTGTCATCGTAAACTTTTCAGGCAGCAAATTATAGCCGATTGGTTTGTAGGTGATTCGTTCCCTGAGTGTCAGCAGAGCTTTTAAAATAATCTGTTTATGGTCCATAGTGATCTGGTAATGATCAAGATTATTAACGTCGAGCCATTCAAATTCTTCACTCAGTTCGTCTGCTTTTGGAGAAACATCATGATAGTTTACCAATGCATAATAACCGATGGAAATAAACCTTTGTTTATGCCACAGGCTGTCATCATAATCACTGAAAACTTCCTCACTCCGGCCATTCTTCCCAAAAACGGAAAACTCTTCCAGAAATATATCCGTTACACCGGCCCGTTCGCTTAGAATTCTTACTGCAGCATCATCAATATTTTCTTCTTTTTTAAGGTAGCCGCCCGGTAGAAACCATTGCTTGTTAAATTTCATCTTTATAGCCAGGACCTTAAGCTCGTTTTCACTGAATCCGAAGATGACAGTATCGATAGAAATATGGGGAAGGTATAACTGATAGGCTTCTGCTGATTTTTCTAAGATCTGTTTATGAGGGTTCATATTTATTTAATTGTTCGTGCAGAACAAAGTTAAGGTGATATTAAGGAAGGTGCAAACATTCAGGCTTTTTAGCATTGCTTTTTGGTAACATATAGTTTACAATTCCGGGCAAATAAATGATCTTTTTATCATTTTATTTAAAATTAGTCGAATTTAATTAATTGTAAATCAAATGTTTATGATTGTGTTAATATTTTTTTAACATTCATTTGGCTGTATCAAAAAAAGAATGTAATATTTAGTCGCTTCATTATGAAGCAACTAAAAAACAATAAGGAATATCAAAAATTATACGGATAAAATCCTGTTCGCTATTTGTTTAATTTAAAATTAGTTACCCATCTGAAATTCAACATTTCATTACACAATCCAAACAAAAAACAGATTAATTGATAATTATGAAAAACTCAAGACTCCGAATTTCCACCCTGCTGCTTATGTTTTCTTGTGGAGCAGTATTTGGACAGCAAACCGACAGCTTAACTTTAAAGAAAAAAGCGATAACTTCCTCCAAAGAGGACAATAACAGGAATGTGATGCTCAATGCTGCCAATAATACCAGCCCCCGCGATGTCAATATTGGTCTTCCTTCTACCGTTGGAGGAATTACAATTCTCGAAAATGACCTTCCGGTTGTTTATTTTTTCTGGCCCGAACTGCCCAATAAAACATGGAGGCAAAGTGTGGGACTGGAAAAAACAGGACTTTTAAAAATGGACCAGTTGGCCAATACGATGGGAGATCTTGGTTTTGCAGTCAATTCATATTCGCAGACAGGAACTAAAGACCTTAAGATCAAAGGTAAATTTACAACGAGTAATTTTGGCTGGTTACAGGCCGATGCCAATGTTTCAGGGCCTATTTCCAAAAATGGCTGGACGTATACAGCAGGAGCTTTTGCCAACTATGATCCGAGCACCTATAAATTAGGATTTGCAAGAAATGCTGATGAAACAAAAATTTTCAGGGCAGGGGTCACTAAGTATTTTAACGACAACAAAGGACAGATTACTGCGCTTTACAAATATGCAGATTCATATAGCATAACCAATTATGCTGTTTTCCAATATGGGGAAAACGGAAAAGTAACAGAGCTTGATAATTTCAAAATTGGCAGAGATTCCTATGTAGTAAGAGACGGACAGATGAAGGTCAAAGATATTCTTACAGGAAATTATTATTGGGCTTCCATGAGTGGAAATGATAACAGGTCGAAGTCTCATAACATTGATATTTTTGGTAACTATCTTTTGAACAATGGATGGAATTTCAAATTCTCAACAAGAGCACATTTTTCAAAAGTGAAAATGTCCAATATGATTCCTTTAAGTATTTTCAATGCAGATTCTTCAGCAGGATATACTTTGGCTTCCAACGGCCAGGCTTATTCTGGGCAGGTAGGAACTATTCTGGGAATGTATACACCGGAAACCCCGATTACCAGTGTTGCAGGACGTTTTTCTTTGAACAAGCAGGTAGGAAATCATAATTTGACATTTGGAGCATTGGAGCAATATTATCACGTCAACAAATACACCTCCAACCGAACTTTTTTCTTCCAGACGGTTGAGCCTCAGCCTCAACGGTTGATTGGTTCGAATACTGATTCTGACGGCTTCTACAACTACAATGCAGGCGGGGAATACCATAGCGGAACAGAGAATAAATTCTCACTGTATGGTATTGATGAATGGAAAGTTACCGACAACTTTAATCTGAGTTATGGTTTACATTTGAGAAATCACATCATTGACGGAGAGTATTCTTTGGCTCCAAGGACTATTGGCTTTAGCTTTACAGATCCGGGCCAGTTTAATCACATCAGTCAGAGTTTCTTCCAGATTGCAGGAAGTTTGAACGCAACTTATAATATTACCAAGAACTTCGGGGTTTTAGCCAACTTCCTGTACACAGAAGAAAACAGAAGATTGGAAAGTTATTCCCAGGCTTTTGAACCCAATACCAATAAAATTAAAAGCCCATTGGGAGCATTTGGAGTTTTCTGGAATACCAACTGGATTCAGCTGATTTCTCAGGCTACTTATCTGAAGAAAAATAACAACCTTAACCGATATAATCTGGTAAATCCTGCAAATAGTTCTCAGGCGCAAACCACAACCGTTTATTATGATATTCAGACACTGGGCTGGACTACGGATTTTGTATTAAAACCATTCAAAGGATTCAATTTACATTATCTGGTTACTTTTCAGAATCCTGTATATAAGAAATTTAATTTCAATGCTTTCGGGAAAAATTATGATTATAATGACAACAATGTATTAGGGGTTGCTAAAGTTTTAATGGAAATCGATCCAAGTTATTCTATTGACAAGTGGAGGTTCTGGGCGAGTTTCAGATATTTCTCCAAACAATATGCGAATCTTACCAATGCACTATACTTTGCACCAAGATGGGAAACCTTCGGGGGAGTAAGCTATACTGTAAACAAAAACATCAACATCGGTGCGACAGTGATCAACTTCCTGAACCAAAGAGGAGCCAGTGGAACCATCAATGGTGCCGAATTGATTACAGATGCAAGTCCATATTACGGAAAACTGTTGACAGGAACGTACATTATGCCATTGACAGGTCAATTATCAGTAAACTTCAATTTCTAAAATATAAACAATGAGAAGGACGGTTTTAAATATTGCTGCATTATTTTTTGGAGTAACAGCATTTTCACAGAATATTCAGATGGTCAAGAATCCCAAAGGTCCTGTTTTAGGATATTCTGCAGATTCAGGGGTGAAAATTCTTACGATTGGAGGAAATAAATTCAAAGATTTAAACAGAAACGGAAAGCTTGATAAATACGAAGACTGGAGACTTCCCGTTGACGAAAGAGCAAAAGATTTAGCTTCAAAAATGACGGTCGAACAGATTGCAGGGCTAATGCTTTACAGCGGCCATCAGTCTGTTCCTGCGCCTGCAGACGATTTCCGGGCAGGTAAATATAACGGAAAGCTGTATAAAGAAAGCGGGGCAAAAGCCTCAGATTTAACGGACCAGCAAAAGAAATTCTTAAAAGAAGATAACCTGCGTCATGTTTTGGTAACAACTGTTGAGTCTCCCGAAATTGCAGCACAATGGAGCAACAATATCCAGGCTTATATCGAAGGCTTAGGATTAGGAATTCCAGCCAATAACAGTACAGACCCGAGACATTCTGCAACCGTAACGGCTGAGTTTAATGAAGGAGCAGGCGGACAGATTTCACTTTGGCCGGATGGCCTGGCAATGGGCGCAACTTTCGATCCGGAACTGGTTAGGAAATTTGGGAACATCGCAGCTCAGGAATACAGAGCATTAGGAATTTCAACTGCTTTATCGCCTCAAATTGACCTGGGGACAGAGCCTCGCTGGTACAGAATCGCTTACGTTTTTTCTGAAAGTCCGGAACTGACTGCAGATTTAGGAAGAGGTTATATTGACGGTTTCCAGACAACCATCGGAAGTAAAAACGGATGGGGTAACAAAAGTGTAAATGCTATGGTAAAACACTGGCCGGGAGGCGGACCTGAAGAAGGCGGCCGTGATGGACACTGGGCAATGGGAAAATTCGCGGTGTATCCGGGGAATAACTTCCAGAACCACGTAAAACCTTTTACAGAAGGTGCTTTCAAATTAAACGGAGGAACCAAAGAAGCTTCAGCAGTGATGCCTTATTATACGATCAGCTTTAATCAGGATACGAAAAACGGAGAAAATGTCGGAAACGGCTATAGTAAATACCTGATCACAGACTTACTTCGTGGAAAATACAAATACGATGGTGTGGTGTGTACCGATTGGCTGATTACTGCTGATGAACCGAAAACTCCGGGAGGATTTGCAGGAAAACCCTGGGGTGCTGAGAAATTATCCATTGCCGAACGGCACTACAAAGTGCTGGAAGCCGGCGTTGACCAATTCGGAGGAAATAATGATAAAGGACCTGTTCTGGAAGCGTATCAGATGGGAGTGAAAGAACATGGTGAAAAAGCTTATCGTGCAAAATTTGAGCAGTCTGCAGTTCGTTTATTAAGGAATTTCTTCAGAACAGGATTATTTGAAAATCCATACGTGAACATTGAAGAAACCAAAAAAATAGTTGGTAATCCTGAGTTTATGAAAGCAGGGTACGAAGCTCAGGTAAAATCCATTGTAATGTTAAAAAATAAATCCAATATTCTTCCTATCAAAGAAAGAAAAACGGTTTACATTCCGAAGAGATATTCTCCGGCAACTTTTAACTGGTGGGGAATTTACACGGCTCCTTCTCTGGATTACCCTGTTGACCTAGAAAAAATCAAAAAACATTATAACGTAACCGAAGATCCTGCTAAAGCTGATTTCGCATTGGTTTTTGTGAAAAGTCCGCACAGTGAAGAAGGTGGTTACAGCGATATTGATGCTGCAGAAGGTGGAAACGGATATCTTCCGATTTCTCTTCAATACAAAACCTATACAGCAACTGAAGCCCGTGAGAAAAGTATTGCAGCAGGTGACCCGGTTGTAGCCCCGAATGTACACGACAGGACATTCAGAAATAAAACTTCAACCGCTACCAACTTTACAGATCTGCTGACCATTGAAAACACGTACAAGGCAATGAACGGAAAACCCGTAATAGTTTCTGTAACGGCTTCAAAACCGATGGTTTTCAACGAATTTGAAAAGCATGCTGATGCTATTCTGATGAACTTTAATGTTTCCAATCAGGCAGTTGTAGATATCATAACCGGAAAATACGAACCATCAGGATTACTTCCGCTTCAGATGCCTGCGAATATGGCAACTGTTGAAAAGCAGAAAGAAGACGTTCCCTACGATATGGAAACCCATAAAGATTCCGAAGGTCACAACTATGATTTCGGATACGGAATGAACTGGTCCGGTGTGATTAAAGATGCGAGAACAGAGAAATATAAAAAGTAATTGATGATTCCGGGTCTGTATTTTACAGGCTCAGAATTTTATTTTGAATTAAAAACTGATTAACTTTTTAACCACAAAAGTCACAAAGCTTCAATTCTGAAATAATAATTCTAAAAGCTTACAAGATTGAAAATCAAAGACTTTCAAAACGTAAGTGAGCTTTAAAAAAATTAGCATTGAACTTAAAATAACTAAAGTGTTAAAAACTTTTGTGCCTTTTGTGGTAAAAAACAATTTAATATGAAAATCAAATTCACAATCTATTCATTAATGCTGGGTTCATTAATGTTTGCCCAGGAAAACCTTGATTTCAGCGGAAAGAAAGAAATAGTTTCACCGGAGATCAAAGGTAAAAGCGTGACATTCCGCCTTCGTGCACCGGAGGCGAAAACAGTAAAACTTCAGGGAAACTGGGTGCCGGGTCAAGGCTGGGAACCGGGAACGGTAGAATTAAAAAAAGGCGCAGATGGAATCTGGTCATTCTCTGAAAATGATCTGGCTCCTGATATCTATACCTATTCTTTTATTGTGGATGGGGTAAAAGCCAATGACCCGAACAATTCTTATCAGGTCCGTGATGTTTCATCGGTAATGAGTATGATTTTGATAGATGGAAAGCAATCTGAAAATTATAAAGTTCAGAACGTCCCGCACGGAACAGTTTCCAAAAGATGGTACCAATCAAACGGGTTGAAAGAAGACAGAAGATTAACGGTTTACACCCCTCCGGGATATGAAAATTCGAAAGAAAAATTCCCTGTTTTATACCTTTTACACGGAATGGGTGGTGACGAAGAAGCATGGATGACCTTGGGAAGAGCCTCACAGATCCTGGATAATCTGATTGCTCAGGGAAAAGCAAAACCTATGATTGTTGTAATGCCAAACGGTCATACAAGCAATTCCGCAGCGCCGGGTGAATCTTCCAAAGGTTTTTATAAAATCGATATGAGGACACCGGATATTTTCAGTGGTGATATGGAAACTTATTTCAAGGAAATCATGGAATTTACAGAGCATAATTACCGGGTAAAATCAGCCGCAGGAAACAGAGCTATCGCCGGACTTTCCATGGGAGGATTCCATTCATTGTATATTTCTGCCAATCTGCCGAAAACGTTTGATTATGTAGGGTTATTTTCTCCGGCAATTCTTCCGCCTGATGAAAAGGAAAGTCCTGTTTATCAGAATTTAGATCAAAAACTGAAAGCCCAGCAAGCCAATTCGTACAAATTGTATTGGATTGCCATCGGAAAAACAGATTTTCTTTATAAAAATGTGACTGAATACCGTGAAAAACTCAATAAGATGAACTTCAAATACCAATACGTAGAATCCGAAGGCGGTCATACGTGGAGCAATTGGAGAACTTATCTGAATGATTTTCTTCCCCAGTTATTTAAATAAACAAATTGAAAATGAAAAGAATATGCATAACCGCATTATTTATCTCAGGAATATACAATGCATATGCACAGAAATCTATTCCTTTATATCAGGGAAAGGCACCGGGAACAGAAAACTGGAAGCAGAAAGAAGCACAGCAATTCAGCGAGCTGTTCAAAACAGAAGTGGTTTTCAATGTGTCCCAGCCTTCGATACTGGTTTTTGAGGCAGATAAAACCAAAGCCAACGGAACAGTGGTTGTTATAGCTCCCGGCGGTGGTTTTCAAAGCTTATCCATCAACCGCGAAGGAGTTGACCTGGCAAAAAAACTTGCAGAAAACGGAATTACAGCAGTCGTTTTAAAATACAGATTGCTGGAAACGAAATCCAATGACCCTGCCAAAGAAATGATGGAGAATATCAAAGACAGAAATGCTTTTGATGCCAAAACAGCTCCTATCAAAGTGATGGCCGGTGAGGATATCAGAACTGCCATCTCATATATCAGAACACATGCGAAAGAACTGAAGATCAATCCTGAAAAATTAGGCGTGGTTGGATTTTCTGCCGGTGCCAGTGTAATTTTAGAGAGTGTTCTCCATAGTAAAGATGCTTCAACGTTACCAAACTTTGCCGCCTCCATTTATGGCGGACCAAGCCAGGAAATCCTAAATACCGATGTTCCTAAAGCTGCTCTTCCAATGTTTATCTGTGCCGCAAGTGATGATCAGCTGAAACTGGCACCAAAATCAGTTTTATTGTATAACAAATGGCTGGAAGCAGGGCAGCCCGCTGAACTCCATATCTATGAAAAAGGAGGTCATGGATTTGGTATGGGAAAACAGAATTTACCCGTCGACAAATGGTCTGATGTGTATCTCGACTGGCTGAGATTCCATAACTTTTTGTAGTGATCTCATCAATAATACTTTATATAGTTTCTTTCATGGCACTTTCAGTTTCAGGACAGAATAGTGCTGTGATTTTGAAAAGAGTGTATTGAGCAAATTTAAAACTGTAATAAAAATAAAATCTGAATTATGAATAAGAATATCTCAACACTGATCGGACTTTTTTCCGGCACCAGATACCCGTTATTGCTTCTGGCTTTAGTGGGGATGTCGCCCCTTACAAAGGCTCAAAATAATCCAACAGTTACCGTTGGCGGAAAAACATTCAAAGACCTCAACAAAAATGGTAAACTGGACGTCTGGGAAGATACAAGACTTCCGGTTGATCAAAGAATTGATGCTATCATCAGCCAAATGACCAATAAAGAAAAGGTTGATCTGCTGATTGGTACAGGAATGCCCGGAATTGAAGTTTTAACCGGACCTGTAGGTGATTCAAAGCAGGGGCTTGTTCCCGGAGCTGCAGGCGGAACAGCTAACCTGGACAGATTCGGAATTCCGGCCACTGTTGTTGCGGATGGGCCTGCAGGTTTAAGAATTGCACCAATCAGAAAAAATGATTCCAAAACGTACTATGCAACGGCATTCCCTGTAGGAACCGCTTTAGCTTCAACCTGGAACAAAACGCTATTGGAAGAAGTAGGAAAAGCAATGGGGAATGAAGTGAAAGAATACGGTGTTGATGTTTTGCTGGCGCCTGCCTTGAATATTCAAAGAAATCCATTAAATGGGAGGAATTTTGAGTATTATTCAGAAGATCCCTTAATTTCAGGGAAAACTGCTGCGGCAATTGTCAATGGAGTCCAGTCTCAGGGAGTAGGAACTTCTGTCAAACATTTTGCTGCGAATAATGAGGAGACCAATCGTTTAACAATCAATGCACATGTATCAGAAAGAGCATTGAGAGAATTATATCTGAGGAATTTTGAAATCACTGTGAAAGAATCTCAGCCCTGGACTGTAATCTTATAATAAAGTGAATGGGGTGTATACTTCAGATTCAAGAGATTTACTGACCCAGGTTTTAAGAAATGAATGGGGATTCAAGGGTATTGTAATGACCGATTGGTTCGGTGGATTTCCCGGATTTGAATCCATCAGAACAGGAGGAATTTCTGATGTTGTCAAACAGATGAATGCAGGGAATGACCTTTTGATGCCTGGAATTCCGGCACAGAAAAAAGTGTTGCTGGAAGCTTTGGATTCAGGAAGATTATCACAAGAAGTGGCGGGTCTCAACGTAAAAAGAATTTTGAAATATATTTTCAGTACACCAACATTTGCACATTATAAATACAGTGACAAACCAGATCTGAACGCGCATGCTGCAGTAACCAGAAGCGCAGCAGCAGAAGGAATGGTTTTGCTTAAAAATGAAAACAATGCTTTGCCTTTTGCTGACAAGCAGAAAGAAGTCTCATTGTTCGGAGTGACTTCCTATGCGTGGATTACAGGAGGTACCGGAAGCGGGAGTGTCAACAACAAACACACGGTTTCTCTTTTAGAGGGATTGAATGCTGCAGGGTATAAATTAGACAAGGAGCTGGTAGAATTGTACAAACCGCATGCTGAAAAAGAAGCTGCCGCAGAAAAGGAAAGAAGAAAAGCCCGGGGAATTTTAGCTTTGCCGGAGAGGCTTCCTGAAATGAAAATGGATGATGCCTTCATTGCTAAAAAAGCGGAAACTTCTGAAATTGCTTTTGTAACATTGGGAAGAAATTCCGGTGAAGGAGGGGATAGAGTAGTGAACAATGACTTTAATCTGGCCACGGAAGAAATAGAAATGCTTGATAAAATTTCCAAAGCTTTCCACGCAAAAGGAAAAAAAGTAGTGGTCATACTGAACATTGGTGGTGTCATTGAGACAGCTTCATGGAAAGACAAGGTAGATGCTGTTTTATTGGCCTGGCAGCCCGGCCAGGAAGGAGGGCATTCTGTGGCAGATGTGATTTCCGGAAAAGTAAATCCTTCCGGAAAACTGACGATGACGTTTCCTGTAAATTATGCAGATCATGCATCAGCAAAGAATTTTCCGGGTGAGCCATCAGATAATCCTGCAGATGTGACTTATAAGGAAGGTATTTATGTGGGATACCGTTATTTTAATACTTTTGGAATAAAACCTTCGTTTGAATTCGGGTATGGAAAGTCGTATACTGATTTTGAGTATTCAGATATTAAAACCAGCTCAAAGATATTTAATAATTCAGTAGAGGTAAGTGTCAATATTAAAAATACAGGAAAGGTACCAGGAAAAGAAATTGTTGAATTATATCTTTCCGCACCTGGAAAGACCATTGACAAACCACAATCTGAATTAAAAGCTTATGCAAAAACAAAAGAATTAAAACCCGGTGAGTCTCAGACTGTTATTTTAACTTTAAACAAGAAAGATTTAGCTTCGTTTGAAACGGGGAAATCAGCCTGGATTGCTGAAGCCGGAACCTATAAAATCCTGGTAGGAGCTTCCTCACTGGATATCAGACAGAAGATTGAAATTGATGTATCGAAAGAATTATTAGTTGAAAAAGTACAGCACATTCTTCCTGCTGACAAACAATTTGAAGATTTAAAGCCGCAGTAATAATAAAATAAAAAGGTAAATCCAATACTTAAGTTGCTTATTAACAGCTTGATAGAATGGGATATCTGACGTCATAAAGAAATTATTTGGAATTAATCTTTTATTTGTAAAAATTTGTATATTTGCCCAGCAAAAAAAGAAATAATGATATTATCTAACTTAAAAAAGGGAAAGAAACAGTACTTACGTCGAACGTCGTGAGTCATTTTCCTATGGTTAGAAATTAAATAAATCAGGAGCTTGTCATCACGACAGGCTCTTTTTTTTTGAAAAATATTTAACAATTAATAAATTATGAAAGTACTAAAATTTGGAGGGACTTCAGTAGGAAGCCCGGAAAGGATTGAACAGTTATTACCCATTATCAGATCCCAGGCAGCGGATAAACACCTGGTTGTTTTATCAGCAGTGTCCGGTACAACAAATGATCTGGTAAAGTTATCAGAACTGTATGATAAGAAGGATATTGAGGGAGCCTACAAACATATTGATGTACTATATGAAAAATATAAAAACTTTGTAAATAAATTATTTAAAACAGAAGAAGGGATTCAGGAAGCTTCAGCTTTTATTGACAAAATTTTTGATCTGTTTTATCAATTCAAAAATAAAAACTTCACTTCCAGTGCAGAGCGTGTTATACTGGCGCAGGGTGAGATTATTTCAACAACTTTATTTCATTTACATTTAAAGGAAAAAGAAATCTCTTCTGTTCTGTTATCGGCATTAGATTTTATGCTGATTGATGAAGATAAGGAACCCGATATTGATTACATCAGAAAACATGCTGGTCTTGAAATAGCAAAATATCAGGAAGAAACCCTATTTATAACCCAGGGATATATTTGCAGAAATGCCCAGGGAGAAATTGATAATCTGCAAAGGGGAGGATCAGATTATACAGCTTCATTACTGGGAGCAGCATTGCAGGTAGAGGAAATTCAGATCTGGACAGATATTGACGGATTCCACAATAATGATCCGAGATATGTTCAGAACACAAAGTCCATTGCCAGACTTAGCTTTGATGAAGCTGCCGAATTATCTTACTTTGGAGCCAAAATTCTACATCCTCAAAGTGTTTTCCCTGCAAGAAAATATAATGTTCCTGTAAGATTGCTGGATACGATGAATCCAAGTGCGGCCGGAACATTGATTTCAGGAGAAATTTCCAATCAGAATCAGATTGTAGCAATTGCAGCCAAAGATGGGATCACCGCAATCCGCATTCAGTCTTCCCGTATGCTGATGGCGTATGGCTTTTTAAGAAAAGTTTTTGAGGTTTTTGAACGTTATAAAACTCCGATAGATATGATTACCACTTCTGAAGTAGCTGTTTCTCTTACCATCGACCAGACAGATCAGCTGTCTGAAATCGTAAAAGAACTTGAGTTCTTCTCAGCTGTTGAAATTGACAATGAGCAGTCTATCATCTGTATTGTCGGAGATTTCAGAAAAGAAAATCACGGATATGCAACCATTGTCTCTGAAGCGGTAAAGCATATTCCGATCCGTATGATTTCTTATGGAGGAAGTGAAAATAATATTTCATTACTGGTTCCGTCTGTTTATAAGATAGAAGCCCTAAGATCTCTGCATAACAGATTGTTTTAGAAAAATAGATAAAAGAATAAAAGCCGCTTTAAAAGCGGCTTTTATTGTTAATATGTAGATGAAAAAAGGTGGACTGAATTGCCCACCTTTTTATGTATAGTTTGTTAAGACTGGATAAACTCCAAAAGGTCTTTATTAATCGTTTCATGCTCTGTAGTCGGCATACCATGAGGGAAACCAGGATAAACAATCAGTTTGCCGTTCTTCAGCAATTTGGCTGATTTTATCGCAGAATTTTCGATAGGGACAATCTGGTCATCATCTCCGTGCATTACCAGAACAGGAATATCAACTGCTTTCAGATCTTCTGTGAAATCCGTTTCAGAGAATGCTTTGATGCCGTCATAATGGGCAACAATTCCTCCCATCACACCTTGTCTCCACCAGTTTCTCTGAACTCCGTCCTTAATGTCAGCACCTTCTCTGTTATAACCATAAAAAGGGAAAGTCAGATCATAATAAAACTGGTTTCTGTTGTTCATCGTCTGTTCCCTGATATTATCAAAAACTTCCATAGGAACTCCGTCAGGATTCGATTCACTTTTTACCATAACCGGCGGAACAGCACTGATCAATACTGCTTTTTTTGCTCTTCCGTTAGCATATTTATGCACATAGCGGATCACTTCACCACCGCCTGTAGAATGTCCTATATGAATAACATCTTTCAAATCAAGAAACTCAACAAGTTCTGCAGCATCAGAAGCATATTGTTCAATTGTATGATTATAAATGTTCTGGCTTGAGCGGCCGTGGCCTCTTCTGTCATGGGTAATAACCCTGTAACCTCTCTGTAAGAAAAAGATCACCTGTGCATCCCAGTCATCGGATGATAGTGGCCACCCGTGATGGAACATCAGTACAGGTCCTTCTCCCTGGTCTTTATAAAAAATTTCAGTTCCGTCTTTTAATGTTAATGTACTCATAGCTTTAAATTTTTAATGTTGATGATTAACTTATTTTGTAATTATGTGTTGTCTTAATTCTTTAGCAAATGTAATAAGGCTAAGTTAGATGGAAATTAAACTAGATTAATTTCGTTCACTTGAAAGTAAAAAGTTATAGAAATTAATTTATTTATTGCCTGATGTTAACTAAATATAATGAAAAAAACAGGCATTCACGAAAAGGGCTGATAGAGGCTTTTTTTAATTAAACAAAAGTATTTCTTTATAAATAAGAGGGTTAAAGTTCTTTTTGAGTATGCTTTCCGTTTCACTGTATTTGTATAAATTTGTCAGATCTACAGAAATAATTGTAAAACTTTAAAAAATAAAGCATGGAATTCTCACCTTTTAATAATGTGGTTAAACTATGTCTGCAAGGCATGGCCATGGAAGAAAACGGAATGCCGGAAGAGGCAGAAAGACTGTTTTTGCAGGCCTGGAATGAAGCAACAGATGATCACGAAAAATTTCTGGCCGCACATTATGTTGCCCGTCATCAAAAGACAACTGCAGATGAGTTAAAATGGCTGGAAACATCATTGGATTTTACTTTAAAAATAAATGATGATACCGTTAAAAGTGCGCTGCCTGCTCTTTATCAGAAAATTGCTCAATGTTACAGAAAATTAGGAGATACGGAAATCTCAGAAAAGAATGTTGAACTGTCATTGCAGTTAAAAAACCATCCGTCTGATAAGGGTCCTTTTTACCATGGGACAAAAGCAGATTTAAAGGTTGGAGATTTACTGACAGCAGGAGGAAACTCCAATTACCAGTCTGATCTTAAAATGAATCATATTTACTTTACAGCTTTGGTTAACGGAGCAGGACTTGCTGCTGCATTAGCAAAAGGAGAAGCTAAAGAACGTGTCTATATTGTAGAGCCAACAGGAAATTTTGAAAACGACCCGAATGTGACCGATAAAAAATTCCCCGGAAATCCTACCCGTTCTTACCGCTCCGAAATGCCCTTGAAAATTATCGGGGAAGTTACAGAATGGACCAGGCCGGCACCTGAAGATCTTCAACGGTTCCGTGAAAAACTGGAAAACAGCAATGGGGAGATTATCAATTAGTCTCCTTATTTGTTTTCACTGTTTTTAATATATATTCCAGAGATTTATCAGTACCATTAATTTTATCCTGCAATGTCGGAATGATGAGGACATCAGGAACTACAGGAACGTAACTGCCTGTATTGCAGTCAGCGCCAAAGCTCATGGATGAAGTACTGCGCATTTGAATCTTGCTGTTGGGAAGCGTAAACATAAAGGCTTCATCAAAATCATTCGTATATTCACCCGTTGGCTCACCTACAAGCTCTGCCAGCTTATATTGCTTCATCCCGTCTGCCACAAGATTGGCACTTGAAAAGGTAAAAGGACCGGTTAGCACATATACTTTTCCTTTGAAAACAGGATCATTTTTAAATTTATTAAAATCTGGCTTACAGTTGCCTGTTTCCCATACGGTTCCGTTCTCCATTTTCAGATATTCACTTCCGGTATTATGGTCTGCAACGAGTTTATCTTTATAAATCTGGCTTATCTTCCAGCGTTTGCTGCCTTGTAAGGAATATTTCTGATCTGTAATATAGCTCAGCAAAAGGTCTCCGAGAATAGAATTTCCGCCACTGTTATTTCGGAGATCAATGGCTAAATTTTTAATATTCTCTTTTCTTATTGTGGCAAATGTCTCACTGAGGAACTTATCAAAATCATCCATATTTCCGGACATACTTCTGAAATCCAGATAAGCCAGTTTATTATTGATAATTTTGAAATCATAAGGTTTTGCAATTCCCGGCATTGATAAAGCCAGGAAATCTCTGAACTTCATTCCTTCATTAATGGTAAATTCTTTAATGTCTCCTTCAGGCGACTTATACCTTACAGAGAAAGGGGCAGTTATATTTTCCAGGTACAGAAAATAGCTGAATAATTTCAGGGAAATAACATCTCTGAACTGGCTGGTTCCGCCGATATTCTTTTTCATGTTCTGAAACAAAGAATCAAGATCTTTCCCATTAATACTGAGAATTGTTGATCCTGCAGGTATTTGTCCTGTATTCACAGATGAATATAATTTTTCATGGTCTGAAATGAGTAAGAGCGGAAAGAAAATAGGCCTGGAAAAATCCTCTTTCATGAAAGACTGGGAAATGCCCGGATTGGAATGAGCATCCTGCAAAAGGGCACTTACCTGGTACATCACCAAAGTCATTTCCTTTAATGACAGCTGCTCCGGCAGCTTATTTTTAATCTTATCCACTTCCGTATTATATTGCTTTTGAGATATGAACAGGAAAGGGCTGTAATGAGAATCCAAAACCGTTTTACTGTAATAGTCAATATCATCTTTGGCCTGCTGCCTGTTTACTGTATTTTGGGAAAAGCATAATGATATTGATAAAAATGATACAATAAATGAAATTGATTTTTTTGTAATCATAATAAAGATTAAAAATTTTATTTTCAAAAATACTAATTAATGAAACATGTTGGAGATGTGTGTGTTAGAATATCCTGAAATCCGGTTGTTTTTTTAAAATATAATAAGCAGTCAGGAATAGGAATCATTATGTCTCCGGAGATAAAATCAGAATAATAGTTCCATAAACCGTAGCTGGTATAAAATTATAGTTATATTTATAGGAATGATGTATGATTTAACAATAAAGTGTTTTAAATAAATTATCTTTACACTATTGGTAAAAAATGATTGGTTTTGTGTAGAAATATTCTTGCAGTTGGTTTTCTGTTTTCTTTTCTTTTGTTTTATTCTCAGCAATACACGGAGCAGCTTTTCAATACGGATAACGGGCTGCCTCAGAATAGTGTAAAAGATATTATAAAAGATAAATATGGTTTTATCTGGCTGACTACAGAAAATGGTATTGTGAGATATGACGGACTTAATTTTTTTGTCCATAAAAACTTTCCAATGAATAGTCAGCGGTTTACCTATTTTTACGGTGATCCTGCTAAGGACAGCATTTTTACGCCGGGAGACTACGGAAAAACAGTGTTGATACACCAAAAGTTTCCAAAAGTAATTAACCATATAAAAAGGTCTCCAACAATTATTGTCAGAGACAATATCAATTATCATTTGTGTATTTCAAACTACAGCTACAGCCCTTCCCCGGGAGTCTATTTTTTTATGAATTTCAGGAAAGGAAGGTATTTGATAACACAAAATTCCTTTATTTATGAAGATTTTCATTCAAAAAAACAGGTTGCACTTGATGTGAAGCCACTTTATAAAAATGATCCAAATGCCTTTACGATAGGAGAGTCCCTGTTTTATATTGACCGGAGTGCTAAAAAAGTAAAAAAAATAGAAGAAGGGAGAATTACCGGCTCCTATGATCTGCCCGTTATTGCGGATGTCAGAAGTAAAGTTTTCTGGAACAGAACCAATGGACAGGGTTTTGTCCTGAATAATGATATCCTTTATAGATGCATTTCCAATAACGGAGCACTCACACTCTCAAAACTGGTTCGGCTGGAACATATAAGCGAAAGCAATCTGATGAGCATTTACTATGATGAAAAATATAAAAAACTTTATCTTGGAAGCAGTACAGACGGACTCAAAATAGTGAGTTTAACAGACTTTACCTCTTCAAAAAAAAGCATTCCGAAATCATCAGCCGTTTTTTATGCGATTCAGCCTTACAATGATTCATGCGTAATTAATCCGGCAGGGGAAATTTATAACCGCAGCGGATTGGTTAAAAGCAAAAACTTCGAAAAAAATATATCCTATTTTTTAAATTTTGATAAGCACGGAAATATTGTAACCCGAAGAGAACAAACTCTTTTCCTTTACAGTAAACAGTCCGATTTTACACATTTCCAGAGCATTTCCAGCGGAGAAGACACTGTGAAAGATTTTTTCTTTGCCAATGGTAAGTATTATGTGCTGGCTGTGAAACAAAAAAAGGGGAACACAGAATTTACAGGTACGCTAAGCATTTATGAATACTTGCCTTTTAAATCGTTAAAGAAAAAATATCTGTTTGCCAACGAGCCTACCAAAATGACGTTGACAAAATCAGGAGATATTCTGGTCGGGACAATAAAAGCATTGTACAAAATATCTGTCAGCCATAATAAAATCTACAGTTTAAACGGGAAAAATGAATTGTCGGTTCGGGATATCGTGCATACTGCAGATGGAAATGTATGGGTAACCACGCTTGGAAAAGGTTTTTATCTTTTAAAAAATAACCGCCTTATAAAACTGCCCGGTGATACCGAAGGCAATCTTTTGTCACCGCATACGCTGCTGGAAGACCATAATGGTTATTTCTGGATTCCCACGAATAATGGATTGTATAAAATAAGAGAAAGCATGCTTTTGAAATATATACAGAACAGGAATTTTAAATTGAACTACTACAGATATTCAAAAGAAGCCGGCTTTAGTACCAATGAATTTAATGGTGGAAGCAATATAAATGGCAACAAATTGAAAAACGGCGATTTTGTTTTACCTTCATTGAGCGGACTTGTATTTTTTAATCCTTTGAAAGTTAAAAGTTACTATCCGGCAGCAATGTATATAGAAAGGGTTCTGGTTGATGATAAAGAGAGATTATTTACCAATATCCTGAACCTGAGTCAGGAAAACAGGAGGGTTGAATTGTTTATTGATGTCCCTTACTATGCGAACCCCGATAATATTGTCATTGAAGCAAAACTGGATCATGACAGGACTAATAAATGGCTGTCTATAGGAAAAGACCGTAAGTTCATACTCAATAACCTTGGCCACGGTACCCATTTTCTTATTGTCAGAATGCTTGTTTCTGATAAGCAGGAATATATTTTCAGGAAAATTAAAATTATCATTCCTCCTTTTTTTTATCAAACGTTATGGTTTAAGATACTTGTCATTTTTCTGTTAATTCTTTTGCTTTATTTATCCGTAAGATGGCGGACAAGTTTTCATAAAAAGAAAAACCGTGAACTTGAAGCAGTAATCAGGGCAAGAACCAAAACGTTGTCAGAAACTGTAGAAAACCTGGAAGTCACTCAGGCAAAACTGGGAAAAGAAATCGAACAGCAGAAAAAGCTCATCGGAACAATTACCCATGATATTACTACGCCTTTGAAATTTATTGCCTTAACCAGCAAAGAAGCCTTAGATTATCAGGAAATAAACTTACAGCGTACAGAAAGAATTCTTAATTCAATCTATAAATCATCCAACCAATTATACAATTTCACAAAAACACTGAAAGAATATGCTGATATATATAATGAATACAGGACTGATGAAACAGCATTGTATTCTTTCTATGATCTGGTGCAGGAAAAGAAAATTCTTTTTGATGAGATTGCAGCCAATCATAACACAACAATTATTAATAATATAGATAAAGGATTAATGATACAGATCAGTAAAAATATTCTGGCTGCTATTATTCATAATTTAATGGATAATTCCGTAAAATATACAAGAAACGGAACTATTACTATTACCGGATCAGATGAGCCGGAAGCTGTTATGCTGGAGATTACGGATACAGGAGTAGGGATGGATGAACATAAAATTGAATATTATACCAAGCTTCAGGAGAATATTGAAAATGAGAAACTGCTGTTGCAAAAATATGGTATGGGACTTCATCTGATTCTGCAGTTGCTCCAAATGCTGGAAAGTAAAATTATAATCAGAAGAAACGAGATAAAGGGTACTTCTTTCCAATTAATTATAAAAAAATCGAAGAAATGATGAAAAAGATCCTCATAGCAGATGATCATGATATTGTATTAACGGGAACCGCTATCATTTTAGAATCACGCATTCCTGATGTTCTTATAGATACAGCTTCAGATTATCCTGAAGCCCTCGATAAAATTTCCAGGTACAAATTTGATCTGCTTATTCTGGATATCAATATGCCTGAAAGCAGAAATAAAAAAATGATCTCAGAAATCAAACTGCTTGATCCCGCCTTGAAGATCCTTGTTTTTTCGGCCTATGAAGAGGAGATTGCTATACAATATATAAAGGAAGGAGCAGATGGGTATATTAATAAACTCAGTAAAGTAGATACGATTTCTGAAGCTGTGGCGAAAATGTTTTCAGAAGGGAATTATTATCCGAATGGTTTTGTCAATAAACTTTTGCAGCCTTCCGCATTAGATGCTATAAAAAGTTTATCAGAAAGAGAATATGAGATTTTTATGCTGATGGTAAAAGGAAATGGTAATCTGGAAATTTTAAATGAGATGGACATTCAGATGTCCACCATCAGCACTTATAAAAAAAGAATTCATAAAAAACTGAAAACAAGTAATCTGGCAGATCTTATTAAACTGTATGAAGCTTATATGTCATAATACTGATTTTAAGCAATAAAACTTACTTTTTAAATGTAGAAAATTTTCTACAAATTGCTTAGTTTTTTTCTACGCATGGTGATGTTTTCTGTAGAATTTATTCTGATACTTTTACATTATGTTAAACAACCGGGTTTATTAATGTAAATAAAGTAATAATAAATGTTTAAAATTTCTAAAAAATTAATCTTTGCAATGATAGCCTTAAGTCCGGCTATTTCTTTTGCCCAGGCAGGAAATGTTGGGGTCAATACTGTGAATCCAGGTTCAACCATGGACATTAACGGATCATTGGCTGCAAGTTATAAAGCGGTTACTACAGCCACTTATAATTTAGCATTATCAGATTTCCATGTTTCATATAATGGGAGTTCGGATGCTGTATTCGGTCTGCCGCCTTCCATCAGTGGGGTCGGAAACTTCAGAGGGAGGATTTACAGAATTAAAAACAATACAAACTTTAAGATCACTGTGAATGCCGTGGCTCCGGAAACCATTAACGGAAATGCCAGTATTTCGGTACCAGCCAATCAGAGTGTGGAGCTGGTGAGCACTGGACTTACCGGAACGAATTCTACATGGGAACTTCTTTCAACAGGAACATCTGCTACAGGGGACTATATTATAGTGAAGCCAAATGCCGCTCAATCGGTAACTACAGGATCAGATGTGACATTTGGATCTGTCATTGCTTCCAACAATATTACTTATAGCGCAGGTGTTTTCAATCTGAAAGCAGGTAAGACATATGTGCTCCGTTGTCAGCTTCACGCTACAGATTTTTCGCTGGCAGGAGGATTCTTCGTTAATGAGTGGGTAGATGCTTCCAATAATTCTGTTCTTCCTTCCAGTACAACAGGAGTTGTGGATGCTATAAATAATTATCCGGCAACATCTATTGGCGGCCAGCCGGAAGCCTATGCTATTTATAAACCAACAGTTGATACCTCTGTAAAAGTAAGACTTGGAGGTGCCGGGACTGCACAGCTGAACCCAACGATAGGATTTATGACCATTACCGAGCTTGCAGGAGGTAATGGAAATGGAGGTACAACCATCATTAATAATAATATCACGGCAAGTAACGGTCTTACTTTATCCGGTACAGATGTAAAATTAGGAGGGACACTTTCACAGCCGACAGCCATTGCTACGGCAGGAAACAATTTAAGTATAAACGGTACAGGAAAAGTTCTTGTGGGAACCAATACAGTACCGGCGGGAGCAGCCAGTGCAAAAATTGTTATTGATAACGGAACTACCAATGGTGCTCTTCAGATCAAAGATGGTACCCAGCAGCTGGGGTATGTACTGACCAGTGATGCTAACGGACTGGCTACATGGTCTTCCACTGTTACCACAGCATTTGCCAATAACTGGACATCTTACAGCGGAACGTTGGTTAATCCTTTTACCGGAAATTCAGGCGGAGATAATTTAGTGACAGGAATTTCCGTGAATATTCCTGCCAAAGGATGGTATTTTTTCCGTTCAGGAATTACAATAACTTCTACCTGTAATGATTACTGGTTTTACATTCCTGGGATAGGGGAAGTATGGAAAGCATATTGTGGAACTGCCAGTCCTGATCCTATTAATTTTGTACCGAGAGACCAAACCAGAGTATTATATTTTGCAGCTCCCGGAGTTTATCCTATAGTTGCTCATAAAACCAATCTTGTAGTTCCGACTGGATTTAATGGAGGAAATCCTACTTTTTATCTGGATTTTGTAAAGTTCCAAAACTAAGGCGTAAGTCTGAACAGACTAAAAAGATTCTAAAAACATACTATGAAAACTAAGCTGTAAAGTTAATTCTTTACAGTTTTTTGTTTACTTTATTTCCGATGGGCTTAATATCTTGCCTGATTCGGGGAAATACCAAACTTTTTCTTGAAAGCATTGCTGAAATGCTGCAGGGAACAGTACCCCAGCTCCAGTGCTATTTCTGTTGCCTGCTTTTTACCTTTTATCAGATCATTTTTTGCCATTTCTAAACGTAAATCCGACAGATAAGAAAAAGCGGTCTGATTAAAAATTTCTTTAAATCCCCGCTTCAGTTTATATTCGTTGATGCCTGCTATCTTTGCCAGTTCCGGCAGGGTTGGGGGAGTACCTATATTTTTTACTAGATAATCACGGGCAAAAACAATGCGCTCTTTATCGTAATCATGCTTTATATACTCCGGCTTGTGATTTTCAACAGTATTAAACGATTCTGCCTGTAAAACAAGGAGTTCAATGGTCTTTGATAAAAGGAATAACCGTTTTGATCCGCTCGAAAATTCACAATTTAAAATTGAATTGATGCAGGTACGTAATGGTAAGCTGATATTTAAATTTGAAGCTGAAAAAGCAACCGGGGTTCCCGAAACTATTTTATCTGCAAATTGCTTTAGAGATTCATTTCCGTCTTTTGATATCGCAAGAAACGCTTCTTTTGAAAATTGAATCATAAATGATTTCATCTGCGGCTCATCCCATTTCATTTTACCTTCAGCACCGGTACCGTAAAATAAATTGTGCTGATTCCCATTCAGTTCAAAAGAACTGTTCATTCCATGTTGCTGTATTGAAGTTTTTCCCTGCAGGTTAAAATGCATGGTGACCAGTTCCATATCTCCCTTCCAGTCAAGTTCTGTGGATTTCTCAAGCTCTGTTTCAGAATACAGCATTCTGATACCGTCAAAGAGCCATTGTTTGGTAGTTATCTGCCCAAAAGGAATATCTGTTTTAAAGACATTTTCTTTAAAACCACAGGAATTGAAATCATTTTCATCAAAGCCTGCTGTAAATACTCTTTCGCTGTTTTTCAATTCAAATCCCATTACTCCCTGATTTGCTAGTTTAACTCCTTTTTTTACAAGTTTCTTTTTTCCTGGTGCGATAATTTTGCCACACGGGATTATCAGAATTAAAGATAGAAAAAATTCAACAGAGAATATCTGCCAGGAGAAAATATACATATCCTTTGATGCAATATAGAAAACAATGAATAAAAAAGTAATTATAATATGTGCAGGTGTTGCCGGCCCGATACTGGCTTTACAATTGAAAAAAGTAGGTTTCCAGCCTGAAATATTTGAATCCAGATCCGCAAATGATATCAATGAGGGAGTCTTTTTAGGCATTACCCCTAACGGATTAAGTGTATTGAAAGAATTTATAGATCTTGAAAAGCTTAAAGAGGATTACACGCCGGGTTCAATAAAATTTTTCAATGCCAGGGGAAAACAGATAGCCGAACTGGATACTGCTTATCAAAAACAGCAGTATGGAGCAGAGGCACTGCAGATAAAAAGAGCAAATCTCAATACCTATGTCCGGGCAGCAGCAGCTGAAGCCGGCATAAAAACTGAATACAAAAAGAAATTTGTCCGGTATAATGAATCAGATGATCAGGTAACAGCTTACTTTGCAGATGGCACCTCTGTTACCGGTGATATGTTAATTGGCTGCGATGGAATGTTTTCTGAGGTAAGGAATCAGCTGTTTCCGGAAAAATCTGTTATCAGATATACAAAGCTCATTTCTACCGGCGGATATGCCAAAATTGCAGAGCTCTCAGAACCTCTTGATTCAATAAGGATGACATTTGGAGAAAGAGGCTTCTTTGCTTACTCGGTTTCAGATAATGGAGAGGTCTGGTGGTTTAATAATTATTTCAGGGATCATGAGCCAAAGCCACAGGAAATAGAAAAGATACTGAAAGCTGAAATCAAAGACCATCTTGCGGATATTCATAAGGATGATGACCCTTTATTTTCCAGAATCATCAGGAACAGCTACGAAATTATTGCTTACCCGGTGTATGATCTCCCCAGGCTTTCTAAGTGGTATAAAGGGAAAGTTTGTCTGATTGGAGATGCGGCACACGGTATTTCTCCACATATAGGACAGGGAGCATCGTTAGCACTGGAAGATACTGTAGTTATCGCTGAACAGTTAAAATTAAATAAAGAATGTGAGACTGCCTTTCAGGCCTTTCAATCTGAACGGCAGTCCAGAGTCGAAAGAATAATAAAAAATGCAAGAAAAGTTGGTCATACTAAAACAAAAACAAATCCAATAGCTGCCTGGTTCCGGGATCTTTTTATCGGATATTTTATCAGCAGGCAAATTCAGCAGCTTGACTGGATATACGGCTGGACCTATACGTCAGAAGATAAAGGTAATTAGCTGGTGTAACTATTTTCATAAGCAGAAAACATTTTATACTTATTAAATCTCATTATGACTGTACTCATAAAGAGCCGAGGAATGTTTTCTTAGATTTGAATATAAGTTTTTCATTCATCCAATAGTTTTTAGCCTCTTTAGGAGGCTTTTTATATAATGGTTATTATTTTTGAAGAAGAGTTCGTATCAAAAACAGCCACAGTTTTGTACTGTGGCTGTCTTTTTGAAATCAAATATCGACTATTATAAAGATCTGGAGCGGGCAATATTGATAAGGTACACAAGGTGAGCGTACATGCTCCGCTTTACAGACTCTACTTTTATATCTCCGGTGGTCTGCTTAATGGTTGTTACCAGATCAGTGTTGCATTGGCCGCCAAAACTGCCGCTGCCTAAATAGTTTACAGTATTGGCTGCCGGATAAGATATTCTTGGATAATCCGGGGCCGTCTGGTTGGCAACAGCAGTTGTACTGCTATACCCCTTATTGTCAATATATCGGGCAGTCCAGGTTCCCAGGAACTGTCCGTTGCCAGTATTAATTGTTTGTCCTATTACAATTTGTGTATCTACAGGATTGGTAAACCCTGAGCAGGATGTATAATGGTTTATTGAAACCGTGCAGGAAGAAGCATTGTCTATGGGCTGGAAGCACTTTCCTTCATAAATGGTCAGCCTTTGCTCAGCAGAAGACATGGAGGTGTTTAACAGGGCTTTCGGAGCAAAAATTTCTTCAGGAGAAATAAGGAACAAAACTCCTTCCGCATCCGCTGCAACAATTTTTTTTTCCGCATTTGAAAGTCCTCTGACTCTTACCAGACCATTAACATCCAATGTTTGAGTCGGAGCGGATGTGTTAATCCCAACCTGTGCTAATGAACTACCATAAATCACAAGAGCCGCCAAAAAGAACGTTTTTGTTTTCATGTTATTTTTTGAAAAGGTTAAATTTTTCACTAATGTAAGAAATATCCTTAAAAACTGAAGTATAATTTGCCTAAAAATCTGATATAAAGTAATTGTAAACAGATATTGAATGTATTATGATCAAACCTGATGTTATATTTTAGAATAACTCAAAATATTTACACCCTGTAATTGTTTGAAAAATATTTGTATTTTAGCCGAAATATGTTGTTTTTTAATAAACATATTGGACACTAATTAAAATTCAGATAATTTGAAGGAAAAAAATTAGTAGATTTGCACGGAACAAAAAATAATAAATATTAAGCAAGATTTTCTGTGACTGAATTTTTAGAAGGAAAGTCATAAGAATAACAGGATTTAGGTTATAAAACTACTGAAACTATGAAGAAACTTTTTTTACTTTTATTAACGGCATTTTTATTTATCGGTTGCAGCTCTGATGATGATTCTATTTTTGATTATGTAGGAACATGGTCCGGTTCTTATGAAGGAAGCGATAAAGGAGTCTGGAACTTTGTGGTAGATGAAAGTGGTAAAGTGGTAGGGACAATGCATTCCGATGTTAATAATGAAAACTATAACATTTCCGGGAATTTAAGTGAAACAGGAGATCTGAACGCAACGGTAGGACTTCCTTCGAAAGGAGAATTCAATGGAACACTATCTACAGATAAAAAAGGAAACGGAAACTGGTCAAACTCACTTCCGACACCTCCAAAATCGGGAACATGGAAAGGTGAAAAGAAATAAAAAAAGAAAGTCTGCAGTAGATTCTGCAGACTTTTTTTTAAACAAATCCCATATGGGTAATTTCATTATTTTTATTCTTCAGGACTACAAAATAGAGTAGAACTTCTTCCCCGGAAAAATGCTGCTTAAAAGTTTTTTCCTCTTGCCGGTTCCAGCTGATTATTTCTTCATTACTTTCCGTACTGTAATTTTCAGAATCTACTTTTAAAGTCAATATGACCCCTTCATCTGCGGTACAGTCCGCATTCTTGTAAATAACATGATCCTGAATTCTGACACAATCTGAAACATTAGGAAGCACACCAAACTGAAACTCCTTCAAAAGTATTTTCCCTTCTTCAGTTTTTAAACCATTTGTAACTGTTCTTTTTCCTCTTTCAGAAACCTTGTCAAAATCTTTAAGCGCTGTCATTACTTTTGCAAACTTCTGGTAGAGGAGGGGATCACAGGCTTCTTTGATATATTTTTCCAAACTGTTCCGGATGAGCTTTCCGATTTTGGAACAATGCCCGAATTCCGAACTGTTTTGCCTCACCTTTTCATAGGTCGGGCTCTTTTTAAAAGCATTTTTATTAAAACCGCTTTTCTTCCGAACTACATTTTTTCCGTTCAGGTTATAAAATACCAGGTCGCCAACAGCTCCTGTGATCTTGATCAGACTTTCATATGTTGCCATATCTTTAAAATAGACTCAAATATACCAATAAATAAATGAAAACAAAATTTTAACATATATTTATCATATAGTTGTAGTATAGTTATAGCATAATTTAAATATAAAATGTATATTTGTGTAAAATTTGTTAAACAAGTATAAATCAGAAGGATATGGGATTGGTATTATTTGAAACAAAAATGAAAATAAAACAGTGGCCTGTTTTACTGATTGCGTCTGTTTTTGCGGTTTCCTGCGGATCCTCGAAAAGTGTTTCTGCCAGTAAGAAATCGAATACAAAAACGGTTGCAAAATCTGAAAATCTCAGAAAACTTGATTCAAAATTTAATGGCAGTGTTTCCAGATCAGTCAATGATATTCTGAAAGATGCTGAAAAATACATAGGAACACCTTATAAATTTGGTGGAAATT
This sequence comes from Chryseobacterium sp., assembly GCF_041914225.1. Taxonomy (GTDB): domain Bacteria; phylum Bacteroidota; class Bacteroidia; order Flavobacteriales; family Weeksellaceae; genus Chryseobacterium. The sequence continues at coordinate 24,176 of NZ_JAYSDT010000002.1, read as the reverse complement.
CATCATCCGGATTTGACTGTTCCGGGTTTACGGTAAAAGTATTTGAAGAAAATGATTTCAGCCTTCCGAGAAGATCTTCTGATCAGGCTGAAGCCGGAAAGAATATTGATATTAAAGATGTAAAACCCGGTGATCTGTTGTTTTTTGCCACAGCAGGAGGCAGCAGGGTTTCTCACGTTGGGATTGTTCACGATATAGGTCCTGACGGGGAAGTCAAATTCATCCATGCTTCCACTTCAAAAGGGGTAATTATCTCATCTCTGAACGAAAAATACTGGAATAAGGCCTATCTTCATGCACAGAGAGTTTTATAAGTGTAGATATTTAATATCAGGAAAAATAATTCAATAGAAACGGGCTAAGGCCCGTTTAACGATATTCTTAAACCACCCCGTCAAAATTCACTGAATTTTTGCCACCCCTCCGGAGGAGGGGAATTCTGTTGCTTAAACTGAAGCTCCTTGTCATTGCAATAGCATTGCATCCCAAAACTCATGAAATTTGTCCAAAACTATTATCATTATGACAGATTTCATCAGATTCTTTATTCCCTTTTACTTTATTTTTTTCTTTGCTATTTCCTTTGTAGGGATAAGTTATAAAGTTGCAAAACGGATCAGCAAGAATCCCAACGTTCTTCCTAAAGACGATTCCGCATATGGCCTTGTGGGATTCTACTTTAAGCTGATTTTGTCGGCTCTGTTTATCTATACCATACTCTTGTTACTTTTTCCGGAGGACATTTTTTCAGCTTTTAAAATCAATATTCCGGAACCTCATACAGTCAGGTATTTAGGACTTTTTATTATGATTGCTGCTTTAATTTGGGTGATTACAGCCCAGATAGAAATGAAAGATTCATGGCGAATAGGAATCGATAGTACAATGAAAACAGAACTGATTACTCAAGGTTTATTCAGATTTTCAAGAAATCCCATTTTTTTTGGAATGACGATGAGTCTGTTTGGATTCTTTCTTGTTTTGCCTACTGTTATTACTTTTTCTTTTCTTCTGATAGGACATATTCTGATGCAGATCCAGATACGCCTTGAAGAAGAGTATCTGCTAAAGGAACATGGACCAATTTATCTGTTGTATAAAAAGAGAGTGAAGCGTATGTTGGGTTTTTATTAAAGCATCATGTTTAAAACAGTTTTGCTGAACTTTTTTGTATCTTTGGCCGGTATAATTTTAAATAAGAAACATGTCGTTACAACAAACTATTGAAAATATCTGGGACAACAGAGATTTATTGCAGAATGAAGACAGCCAGAAGGCAATTAGAGAGGTTATTTCTTTGGTTGATAAAGGTGAACTTCGTACAGCAGAGCCTACTGAAAACGGATGGCAGGTAAATGAATGGGTGAAAAAAGCCGTGGTGATGTATTTTCCGATCCAGAAAATGGAAACTATTGAAGTAGGTCCGTTTGAATTTCATGACAAGATGCCTTTAAAGAGAAATTATGCTGAAAAAGGAGTAAGAGTTGTACCGCATGCAGTAGCCAGAGAAGGAGCTTATATTGCTCCCGGAGTGATTATGATGCCTTCTTATGTAAACATTGGTGCTTATGTAGATTCAGGAACAATGGTAGATACATGGGCAACTGTAGGGAGCTGTGCACAGATCGGTAAAAACGTTCACCTTAGCGGTGGTGTTGGAATCGGTGGAGTATTGGAGCCCTTACAGGCGGCACCTGTAATCATTGAAGATGACTGCTTTATCGGTTCAAGATGTATCGTTGTGGAAGGAGTTCACGTAGAAAAAGAGGCAGTATTGGGTGCAAACGTAGTATTAACCGCTTCTACAAAAATTATCGACGTTACAGGAGATACGCCTGTTGAAATCAAAGGAAGAGTTCCTGCACGTTCAGTAGTAATTCCGGGAAGCTATACAAAACAGTATCCGGCTGGAGAATATCAGGTTCCGTGTGCTTTGATCATCGGTCAGAGAAAAGAATCTACCGACAAGAAAACATCTCTGAATGATGCATTGAGAGATAATAATGTAGCTGTTTAAGATTAATTTTTTAAGCTAATACCGCAATCTTGAAAGAAAAATTTCTTAAAATACTATTAAACCCTAAATATATATTTGGGGTTTATCTTATTATATCGGTTGTTACCGCAATTTCCAAATATCTGAGAGGAGATTATGCGATCAATAATTATCTGATTTTTAAAAACGTATTCTTTAATACCATTCATCAGAAAAATTTATTTATCCATTACCCTGATCTTTATTTTGATCTGAACCATTATGGCGTATTTTTCAGTGCATTGATTGCACCGTTTGCCATGATGCCGGATTGGCTGGGGATCTCACTCTGGAACATTGCCAATACTTTTATCTTTATTTACGGTATTTACAAACTGCCGTTTTCAGACAGTAAAAAAGCAATTTTCGGACTGCTTTGCCTTCAGGAATACATTACTGCCGCTTTAAGTCTACAGTTTAATGTAGCGTTGACAGGTCTTTTGCTGTTGTCTGCAGTATACATTTACGAAAGAAAAGAAGTAAAATCTGTAACCGCTATTTTAATCGGAGTATTTGTGAAAATCTATGGAATTGTCGGATTGACGCAGTTTTTCTTTATTAAAAACAAAACAAAATTTATTCTTTCAGGAGTAGCCATTGCAGTATTATTTTTTGTGCTTCCAATGGCCTATTCAAGTCCGCGTTTTGTGATTCAGTGCTACTCAGACTGGTTTCAGTCTATTGTAGAAAAAAATAATGAGAATCAGGTGTTGGGAAATATGCAGGATATTTCTTTAATGGGATTTGTGAGAAGAATCTTAGGGGATGCCTCTATTTCCAATCTTGTGTTTTTAGCAGGCGGATTACCGCTTTTTGCTTTGCCTTATATCAGAATTAAGCAGTATAAGCATTATGCTTTCCAATTGATGATCTTAGCTTCAACATTACTGTTTTTAGTACTGTTCAGCTCCAGTTCAGAATCTCCGACATACATTATTGCTGTGGTAGGAGTGCTGATCTGGTTTTTCCTTCAGAAAGAGAGAACACCACTTATCATAGGATTGCTTGTTTTTGTCATTATTTTTACATGTTTTTCAACTTCGGATCTTTTCCCGAAATTTGTAAAAGAGAATTATATCATCAAATATTCATTAAAAGCCGTACCTTGTATTGTGATCTGGTTGAGAGTAACTTATGAACTTCTGACTAAAGATTTTGAGAAAAATTACAGCTTGAATTAATACATATGAAGAAAATTTCAATTGTAATTCCTGCCTATAACGAAGAAGGAAATGTAGCGATGATCCATCAGAAAATCAAAGAAGTTTTTGATGGCTTAAGCAATTATGACTTTGAAATCATATTTGTGAATGATGGCAGCAGAGACAATACACAACAGAAATTAGAAGAACTTTCCAACCGGTATGAAGAAGTAAAATTCATTGAGTTTTCCCGTAACTTCGGCCACCAGCCGGCTGTAAAAGCCGGAATGGACAATGCCCACGGAAATGCGGTCATTTCAATGGACGGAGATCTTCAGCACCCGCCGGAGCTTATTCCGGAACTGATTAAAAAATGGGAGGAAGGCTATGATGTAGTTTTTACTTTCAGGACTTATCCTAAAGAAATATCCTTCTTTAAAAGAAAAACATCAGACTTGTTTTACAAGCTTTTATCAAGCCTTTCAGATGTTAACTTAACGAAAGGTGGCGGCTCAGATTTCAGACTGCTGGATGCAGGTGCCGTTGAAGTCATGAGAAACTTTAATGAAGACGACCTGTTCCTTAGAGGATTAACGAGCTGGATGGGTTTCAAACAAACAGGAATCGACTTTACCGCGGCAGAAAGACTCTCCGGAAAAAGCAGTTACAACCTTAAAAAGATGTTTACTTTTGCCTTTACGGGAATCACAGCCTTCAGTGTGAAGCCTCTTTATCTGGCAGCTTATCTGGGGTTTTTATTCTCAGCACTTTCAGTAATCGGATATGGAGCCTACGTGATTCATTCATTTATTGCCAAAACAGAGATTTCCGGTTGGGCGTCATTGATTATGACCATTGTTTTCTTTGGAGGACTTCAGCTCATCATCTTAGGAATCATGGGGATTTATTTAGGTAAAATATTCAAACAGGTGAAAGACAGACCTAATTATATTATTAAAAACAAAAATTTTTAGAATGGTTTTATTGAGTTTTGACATCGAAGAATTTGATATGCCATTAGAATATAAGGGTGAAATTCCCTTTGAAAAGCAGATTTCAATTTCACAGACAGGATTAGAGAGAATACTCGATATCCTTAAAAAACATAATGCAAAAGCTACCTTCTTTTCTACCGTGGTTTTTGCAGAAAACAGCAGACACCTTATTGAAAGGCTATTGAACGAAGGTCATGAACTGGCTTCCCACACCTGGTTTCATTCAGAATTTGAAGACAAACACCTGAAAGAATCAAGAGAAAGGCTGGAAGAATTATTTTCTACAAAGGTGACCGGATTAAGAATGCCGAGAATGATGCCCGTAGACGAAAAAGAAGTGGAAAAAGCAGGATATGCATACAACTCATCCATTAATCCTACATTTTTACCGGGAAGATATAATAATTTGAAAGTATCCAGAATCTATTTCAAAGAAGGAAATGTAACGCAGATTCCGGCTTCGGTTTCTCCTAATTTCAGAATTCCTCTGTTTTGGTTAAGCTTCCACAATTTTCCTCTGTCTTTCTATAAAAAACTGTCTTCAGATACCTTGAAAAAAGACCATTATCTTAATATTTATTTCCATCCGTGGGAGTTTGCAGAAATCAAAGATGAAGCTTTTAAACTTCCCGGATTTACCATAAAAAACTCGGGGCAGGATATGGTAGAAAGATTTGATTCGTTTGTAGGCTGGCTGAAACAGAAAGGGCATACATTCGGTACATTTCAGGAATTTCAAAAACAGATTCAACGATGAAGATTGCCTTTGATGCTAAACGGTTTTTCCACAATACATCAGGTCTCGGAAATTATTCGAGAGATCTTGTAAGGATCCTTTCTGAGTATGAACCGGATAATGAATATCTGTTGCTCAACAAAAACAAATCGGAGAAAGGAAAGGAAATTCTGGACCGTCCTAATGTTCACTTTATTGAAACCTCAAAAGGAAACTTTTCACGCCAGCTTAAAATGGGAAAGGATGCCCAGAAGCAAGGCGCTGATATTTTCCATGGATTATCCGGCGAACTTCCCTTAAAATGGGATCAGAAGCCTATTAAAAAGGTCGTGACGATTCACGATCTGATTTTTGTAAGATATCCGCAGTATTATTCTTTTTTTGACAGAAAAATCCATTTCTGGAAATTTAAAAAAGCGGCTGATACGGCTGATAAAATCATTGCTATTTCAGAGCAGACCAAAAGAGATATTATTCAGTTTCTGAAAGTTCCTGAAACTAAGATTGAAGTCATTTATCAGGGATGTCATCACGCTTTTAAAGAACAGCAGTCTCCGGAGCTGATGCAGGCTGTAAAAGAAAAGTTTAAGCTTCCCGAAAGATTTGTACTCAATGTTGGAACTATCGAAGAACGCAAAAACCTTCTGAATGTTGTAAAAGCGATCAACGGGGCTGAAATTCCTTTGGTGGTAGTGGGAAGAAAGACCAAATACTATCAGAAAATAGAAAGTTTCCTGAAAAAGAACAAAATGGAAAAGCAGGTGCTGTTTCTTGAAGGTGTTTCCATGGATGAGCTGGCTGCAATCTATAAACTTGCCGATATTTTTGTTTATCCAAGCTTCTTTGAAGGCTTTGGAATCCCTGTCATTGAGGCGCTATTCTCCAAAACGGTTGTCGTTACCAGCAATACCAGCTGCCTGCCGGAAGCAGGAGGAAAAGACTCTGTGTACATCAATCCGGATAACGATCTCGATATTCGCGCTAAAATCAAATTTCTCTGGGAAAATGAATCAGAGAGAAAACGCCGTGAGGAAAAGGGTTTCGAGTTTGTTCAGAAGTTTAATGATAAACCCATTGCAAAGGAACTGATGAATTTTTATCAAAAAATTATCTGAAAAAACTTTGCATATTAAAAAATAATCCTACATTTGCATCATAATTCAATACAACGAAACCAACATTTTTAGCTTTACATCATTATCATCATCATCTCTGCTAGACGGAATTGATTGATATAAGTATATGCTAAAATCAAAAATAATTAAAACCGTCTGAGTAAATAGGCGGTTTTTTTGTTTCCTGAATTCTCCTCAGAAATTTCAACAGATCAGTTTTTATTTGCTCGGACCCAAAAAAGGCCAAATGAGTAAATTAAAAATTGCAATCCAAAAAAGCGGCCGGCTTTACGAAGAATCTTTACAGCTTCTCAAAGACTGCGGAATCTTTGTCAATAATGGTAAAGACCAGCTTAAAGTTTCAGTAGATAACTTTCCGATGGAAATCATGTACCTCCGGAACTCAGACATCCCGCAATACCTAGAAGACGGAGTGGTGGATGTCGCTATTGTAGGTGAAAATCTTCTGATTGAGAAAGGCAAAAATATCAGAACAATCCAGAAGCTTGGGTTTTCAAAATGCCGTGTGTCACTGGCCGTACCCAAAGAAGTGGAAACTGATGAGCTCTCTTATTTTCAGGGTAAAAAAATTGCCACTTCATATCCCAATACACTCAAAAACTTTTTAGAAAAAGAGGGAATCTCTTCAGATATTCACGTTATTTCGGGTTCCGTGGAAATCGCTCCCAATATTGGACTTGCAGATGGAATATGTGATATTGTCAGCTCAGGAAGTACTTTATTTAAAAATGGATTAAGGGAAACGGTTACTTTACTGAAATCAGAAGCTGTTCTGGCTCAAACACCTCAATTATCAGCAGAAAAAGAAACAATTCTTGAAAAATTTGTATTCAGAATCAAAGCCGTTTTAAAAGCAAAAAATTCAAAATACATTCTGATGAATGTTCCCAACGAAAAAATTCAGAAAGTATCGCAAGTTCTTCCGGTATTGAAAAGCCCTACGGTAATTCCGCTCGCAGAAGAAGGTTGGAGCAGCATTCATTCTGTGATTGATGAAGAGCGTTTCTGGGAAGTGATTGACGAACTGAAAGACAACGGAGCACAGGATATTTTAATCATTCCGATTGATAAAATGGTTATTTAAAAATATAAACCATTAAGACAATGAAGATATTAAGAATAGTTAAGCTTCATCAAAAGATGAAAGAATAAGCCCGCTTAATAAATAGCTTCAGCTATGAGCTTAATGAAACTTAACAACTTAAAAGAATCTTAATGGTTTAAAAAAGTTAAAAAATAGTACAATGAAAATATACAGATATCCCACAAAAGACAGTTGGAAAGACCTGGTAAAACGCCCTGTTTTGGAGCAGAAAGAAATTTCAGGACTTATCACAGGCATTTTTGCTGAAGTTGAAAAAAACGGAGATAAAGCTTTAAGAGAATTCAATAAAAAATTTGATAAAGCAGACACTCAAAGCATTTCTGTGACCGAAGAAGAAATTGAAAACGCAGAAAAACAGATTAGTAATGAACTGAAACAGGCTATCCGACAGGCTAAAGAAAATATTTCAACATTTCACGCTTCTCAAAAACAGGAAATTCAGAAAGTTGAAACAGTGAAAGGGGGTGTCTGCTGGCGTGAAAACCGGGCGGTAGAAAGAGTTGGAATTTATATTCCGGGAGGAACTGCTCCTTTGTTCTCTACTGTATTAATGCTCGCGGTTCCTGCAAATCTTGCAGGTTGTAAAGAGATTGTTCTTTGCACACCACCGGATAAAAGCGGAAATATCAATCCGGCAATTTTGTATGCAGCCAATCTTTGCGGGGTTTCAGAAATCTTTAAAACAGGTGGAGCACAAGCCGTTGCAGCAATGGCTGTGGGAACAGAAAGTATTCCGGCTGTCAATAAAATTTTCGGTCCCGGAAATCAGTTTGTGGTAGCGGCTAAAGAATACACCCAACGGTATGGAATTGCCATTGATATGCCTGCCGGCCCGAGTGAGGTTCTTGTGATCGCAGATGAGCAGGCTGTGCCCGGATTTTGTGCGGCAGATCTTCTTTCACAGGCAGAACACGGCAGTGACAGTCAGGTGGTTTTCATTACGACAGATTTTAAAGTGTTGGAAGAAACGGTAGAAGCTGTTGATCAGCAGATCAAAGACTTGCCAAGAAATGAATTTGCAGCACAGGCTTTGGAAAACAGCTCTTTTATTTTAGTGGATTCTCTTGAAGAAGCTTTGGAATTCAGCAATCTTTACGCTCCCGAACACCTTATTCTGGCTATCGCCGATTTTGAAAAATATATTCCGTTGATTGAGAATGCGGGTTCGGTTTTTCTTGGAAATTATTCCTGCGAGAGTGCGGGAGACTATGCCAGCGGAACGAATCACACGCTTCCTACCAATGGCTATGCGAAGAATTACAGCGGAGTATCACTGGATAGCTTTGTGAAGAAGATAACATTCCAGCATCTTTCAAAAGAAGGTCTTCAGAATTTAGGAAAAACCATAGAGCTTATGGCTGAAGCTGAAGGCCTGTTTGCCCACAAAAATGCAGTATCAATAAGATTAAAATGATAAATGTTGAAAACGCAAAACCATAAAACCATTTAAAAAATAAAAATCCTAGACTTAATGGTTAAAGATAGATTTAGATAAACAATACAATGAAAAATAACAGTATCAAAACTCTGGTAAGAGAAAATATATTACAATTACAGCCTTACATCAGTTTCAGAGATCAAAATGAATTCAGTTCCCCGGTCATGCTGGATGCGAATGAAAGTCCTTTCGGAGAATGCAACCGTTACCCGGATTCTACCCAGAAAAAGCTTAAAAACAGACTTGCGGAGCTTAAAAAGGTTTTGCCTTCACAGATCGCCATAGGAAACGGAAGCGACGAGCTGATAGACCTTATCATCAAAATTTTCTGTGAGCCTAAAAAAGATGCCATTCTGATGATGAATCCGTCTTTTGCGATGTATGGCTTCTATGCAGCCATCAATGAAAATAAAGTGATGAAACTGGATCTGGATGAAAACTTTGAAATCGTAAAAGATAATTTCTTAAAGGTAGTGAAAGATTCTTCACTGAAAGTTTTCTTTTTATGCTCTCCTAATAATCCTACCGGAAACAGCGTTGATGATATTGAATTTTACCTTCAGAATTTCAACGGAATTGTAGTGGTAGATGAAGCATACATTGAATTTTCAGGAAAAAAATCAAGTCTGGAGCTGCTGGAGAAATATTCTAACCTGGTTGTGCTGCAAACCTTTTCCAAAGCATGGGGAAGTGCCGGAGCAAGGGTAGGAATGGCTTACGCATCAGAAGAAATCATTAATCTTATCAATACTGTAAAAGCACCTTATAATGTGAATGTTCTGAGCCAGGAGCTTATTCTGAAAACATTGGAGGAAGAAAACAGACTTCAGGAAAACGTGAGCCGTATTTTGGAAGAGAGAACGTGGCTGAAGCAGCAGTTTGAAGGAATTGCATGCATTTCAAAGGTCTTTCCAACGGATGCCAATTTCTTTCTGATTAAAATGGAAAATGTTGATGCAGTGTATACAGGAATGCTTGAAGAAGAGATTTTAACCAGCAGAAGAGATCCTTCGATTCCCGGATGTATCAGAATCAATGTGGGAAGCCGTGAAGAAAATGAAAAATTAATTAACCTTTTAAAAGGAATATAATCTAGCTTGCTAAAATATAAGCCATTAAGAGAAATAAAGATCATAAGAAAAGTTAAGAATCATCAGGATGAATAAAATACAAGTTAAATTAATAGCTTCAGCTATGTTCTTAATACTTCTTCACCACTTAAAAAAGCTTAATGGTTAAAAATAATTTATAAAAAACATATGAAAAAAGTACTCTTTATAGACCGCGACGGAACATTAATTATTGAACCTCCTACGGATTTTCAGGTAGATTCTCTGGAAAAGCTTGAGTTTTATCCGGGTGTTTTCCAAAACCTTGCAAAAATCGCCAATGAACTGGATTACGAATTGGTGATGGTGACCAATCAGGATGGATTGGGAACAGAGAGTTTCCCCGAAGAGGATTTTATAAAACCACAGGAAAAAATGCTGCAGGCATTTGAAAACGAAGGGATAACTTTCAGTGATATTTTAATTGATAAAAGCTTTGAATCCGAAAATCTTCCTACCAGAAAACCAGGTATCGGAATGCTGGGAAAATATATTTACGGCAATTACGACCTTGAAAATTCCTATGTAATCGGTGATCGAAGTACTGATGTTCAACTTGCTAAAAATCTTGGCACTAAAGCTATTTATCTTAATCAAAACTTAAATAATGAAGCTGAGCTGTCCGCTTCAAAATGGTCAGAGATCTATCAGTTCTTAAAATCAGGAATGAGGAAGGCTAAAGTATCCAGAAAAACCAATGAAACCGATATAGAAATTGAGGTCAATCTTGATGGAAACGGAAAGTCAGATATTTCAACCGGACTTCACTTTTTTGATCACATGCTGGATCAGATTGCCAGACACGGAAATATGGACCTTACCATCAAAGTAAAAGGGGACCTTGCTGTAGATGAGCACCACACGATAGAAGATACCGGAATTGTTCTCGGTGAGGCCATTTTAAAGGCATTAGGAAAGAAAAAAGGAATTGAACGGTATGGTTTTCTGCTTCCGATGGACGACTGCCTTTCTCAGGTGGCTATTGATTTCGGAGGAAGATCATGGCTGGTTTGGGATGCAGAATTTAAAAGAGAAAAAATAGGAGATGTACCTACGGAAATGTTTTTTCACTTCTTCAAATCATTTACAGATGCTTCAAAATCGAATCTGAATATCAAAGCAGAAGGTGATAATGAACACCACAAAATTGAATCCATTTTTAAAGCCTTTGCAAAAGCTGTTAAAATGGCAATGAATCAGTCAGATGCAAATTACAGTTTACCTTCTACAAAAGGAAGTTTATAAATATGATCGCCATAATAAAATACAACGGAGGAAACGTAAATTCCGTCCAGAATGCCCTCAACAGACTGAATGTTGACTCTATAATAACGGATGATCCTGAAAAGATACTGAAAGCTGATAAAGTTATCTTTCCCGGAGTAGGAGAAGCTTCATCAACTATGAAACTGCTTAAAGAAAAAGAGCTTGATCTTCTGATTCCAAGCCTTAAGCAGCCGGTTTTGGGAATCTGCCTGGGGATGCAGCTGATGTGCGGGAAAAATGAAGAAGGAGATACGGAAGGAATGGGAATTTTTGATATCAATGTCAGAAAATTTCCGTCAAAGGATATTGTCCCGCATATGGGCTGGAATACCGTTTCCGGGCAGACCTCGCCATTGTTTTCAGGAATTGAAGAAAGTAGTGATGTTTATTTCGTTCACAGCTATTATTGTGAGCTTTCTGACTTTACAACTTCTGTCTGTGATTACATCCTGCCATTCAGTGCTTCTTTGCAGAAAGACAATTTCTATGCAGTACAGTTTCACCCTGAAAAATCGGGAACAGTAGGAAATCAGATCGTTAAAAACTTTATAAATTTATAATGATGAAAATAATTCCGGCTATTGATATTATCGACGGGAAATGTGTCCGTTTATCAAAAGGAGATTACAATACAAAGAAAATATACAATGAAGATCCTGTAGAAGTGGCAAAAGAGTTTGAAAGCTTTGGGATTCAATACCTTCATTTGGTGGATCTTGACGGAGCGAAATCAAAGCATATCGTTAATCAGAAAGTTCTGGAAAATATTGCCGGATCTACCTCATTGCATATTGACTTTGGAGGTGGTTTAAAAACCCAGGAAGACATTGAAACAGCTTTTAATTCCGGGGCAAAACAGATTACTTTAGGAAGTATCGCAGTTCAGGATCCTGAATTCTGTTTCGGAATGATTGAAAAGTATGGTCCAGAGAAAATTATCCTGGGTGCAGACTGCGAAAACAGAAAAATTAAAACTTCCGGCTGGCTGGAAGAAAGTGATAATGACATCATTGATTTTATCCTTCAGTATCAGGAAAAAGGGATACAAACCGCTATTTGTACTGATATTGCAAAGGATGGGATGCTGGAAGGTCCTTCAACAGCGTTGTATATTGAGATTCTATATAAAACATCAGTTCAGCTGGTAGCAAGCGGTGGGATTTCAGGTATCACAGATGTCTATAAAATGAAAGATATCGGATGTGCCGGAACAATTATCGGGAAAGCAATTTATGAAGGAAAAATAAGCTTACCACAACTTCAAAATTTTATTGAAAATGCTTAAGAAAAGAATTATTCCATGTCTGGATATAAAAGACGGATCTACCGTGAAGGGAGTCAATTTTGAGGACCTTAAAAATGCTGGTGATCCTGTAGAACTTGCTAAGAAATACGAGCAGGAAGGTGCTGATGAACTTGTTTTCCTGGATATTACGGCTACTATTGAAGATAGAAAAACCTTTGTACAGCTGGTAAAAGACATCGCAAAAGAACTCAGTATTCCTTTCACTGTAGGAGGCGGAATTTCGTCTGTGGAAGATGTAAGAAAGCTTTTGGAAGCAGGAGCGGACAAAATCAGTATCAATTCCTCAGCAGTAAAAAATCCAGGTCTTATTTCTGATCTGGCTAAAGAATTCGGAAGCCAGTGCGTTGTGGTGGCCATTGATACGAGGCAGGTAGGAGATAAGGATCTGGTCCATATCAAAGGAGGAAGAGAAGCAACAGAACTTAATACTGTAGAATGGGCTCAGGAAGCGGAACGTTTAGGGGCAGGAGAAATTCTGCTGACTTCCATGGATGGTGACGGGACTAAAAACGGCTTTGATCTTCGAATCACAAGGCTGGTTTCAGATAGTATTACTATTCCTGTTATTGCTTCCGGAGGTGCTGGTGCTGTAAATGATTTTATTAAAGTGTTTGATGAAACAAAAGCTACGGGAGCATTGGCAGCCAGTATATTCCATTTTAATGAAATAGGGATTCAGGAATTGAAACAACAGTTAAAAATGCAAAAAATTGAAGTACGATGAAAATAGATTTTAACAAAGATAACGGCCTTGTGCCGGTGATTATTCAGGACAGCAGAACATTGCAGGTACTGATGCTTGGCTACATGAATGAAGAAGCTTTTGAGAAAACAAAAAAAGAGGGCATTGTTACCTTTTTCAGCCGTTCCAAAAACAGACTCTGGACAAAAGGTGAGGAATCAGGTAATTTTTTAACGGTGAAAAGTATTGATATAGATTGTGATCAGGACACCATTTTGATTAAAGCAGTTCCAAAGAATGTGGTTTGTCACACCGGAAGTTTCAGCTGTTTCGGAGAAAAGAATGCCAAAGGATTTCTGTATGAGCTGGAAGAGAAAATAGCTCAGAGAATAGATTCCAAAGCTGAAGATTCTTATACTTATTCGCTCTATCAGAGAGGAATCAATAAAATGGCTCAAAAAGTAGGAGAGGAAGCTGTAGAACTGGTGATTGAAGCAAAAGATAATAATGATGACCTCTTTAAAAATGAAGCTGCAGATCTGCTGTATCATTTTTTGATTTTATTGAAAGCAAAAGGGTTTTCTATGGAGGAGATTGAAGAGATTCTTCAGAAGAGAGACAAGTAGAGCCGTAAGAAAGTATATGGTTTCTCTCAACTAAAATAATATATTTGGCAATTAATATGAGCAATACAGCCTTAACTGAATTTTCCGGATACGAAAAAATGCCTGATTCATTGAAGAAACTCGGGCTCAATGAAAGTGAATTGTCAAAAATGGATAAGCTGAAATGGGTGGTTACTGAGAAAATCCATGGTGCCAATTTCAGTTTTACCTATGAAAATAGTATGCTCAGATATGCCAAAAGAAGAGAATACCTTGACTGGAAAGATGATTTCTTTGGATTTCAGCTTGTTGTCAATGCCTTGGAGGACAGTATGCTGGCTTTATTTGAGCATTTGAATACGACGGTGCCTGGCGTCAGGTATATTGTATACGGGGAATTATTCGGAGGGCATTATCCGCATCCGGAGGTCTCTGCTGTTGAAAATATACAAGCTATACAGACAGGGGTTTATTATACGCCTGACATCCTTTTCTATGCTTTTGATATTGCTGTTGTTGATGAATCAGGATTGAAAAATTATATGGATTATGAAACTGCAGCTTCTTATTTTGAACAATTCGGTATATCCTATGTAAAACCGTTATTCATAGGAAAATTCAATGAAGCTTTGAATTTTAATACCAGAATAAATTCTCCGGTTCCAAAAGAGCTTGGATTTCCTGATCTGGAACATAACCTGATTGAAGGTGTTGTTATTAAGCCCTATAATTTAAAAGATAAGGAACTACTGTCTAACCGCCCGGTTATCAAGCTGAAAAACCCTGAATTTGACGAAGAAGAAAAGTTTCACAAAGCAGAAAAATGGTCATTTGTCCCGGATATCTCTTCAAAAGCAGAAAGCCTTTCTTTTATTACAGAAGAATTAAGAACTTATGTGACACAAAACCGGTTTGAAAGTGTAACTTCTAAAGTCGGGGCACTTGATAAAAGCAATCCGGATCGTCTTAATGAAATTCAGCATGAATTTTTACAGGATGTTCTTACAGATTTTAATGAAAATCATGGGAATCTGCTTGAAGATCTGATTTCTGAAGATCAGGCATGGATCACAGAACGGATAAAGTCTGAAATACAAAAAATAATGGCTTTACAATAACAAAAACAGCAGGAATATCCCGCTGTTTTGTTATTATGGTACTATTGATCTTCTATCTTTCGATCATGATATTCTTAACTAGAGTTTCTTCACCAACTTTTAAAACTCCGACATACACTCCATTCTGAAGGCTGGAAACATCAATCTTTTTTTCATTATTTACTTTCAGCATAGATCTTCCCATAGAATTACTGATCTCAAAACTGAAGTTCGCTGCTTTAGAATCCGGTAATTCAATATTGAGTACGTTATGGGCCGGATTAGGATAGATTTTTGCCGTTTCCAGCGTATTTTTAGAAACCGGTTTACTCATTGTTGTTGAAGCGCTTGCAAAATGCTGCAAGGCTCCCACGGTAGCCTTTCCGATATTGTACACATAAACAGGATCCATATTGGTAAAAGTATCCTTTGAGCTGTGAGGATAGCTGCTTCTTATTCTCTCAAAAAAACCGGTGATTACTTCTCCTTTCTGCTCAAAAGGAATATAATCGGTATCTTCAGCCGGGTCTACAGCGGTCTGAAGAGGAGAGTAGAGTGCCGTACAGTTTCTCAGTTGCTGGGTAACAGCTGCAGAAGCCGCATTATTGCTGGAAAGACCTCCCTGATCTTCATCACAGTATACTGTATTATTGTTATTTCCTTTTACACCACCAACCTGATCGAGGTTAAAGA
This sequence comes from Chryseobacterium sp., assembly GCF_041914225.1. Lineage (GTDB taxonomy): Bacteria > Bacteroidota > Bacteroidia > Flavobacteriales > Weeksellaceae > Chryseobacterium. The sequence goes on along the minus strand of NZ_JAYSDT010000002.1, from coordinate 8,831 downwards.
CCAGTTTTATATCTAATTTACGCACACCTCCTTGGTATACTACATTGTTTACATAATGAGTACTTCCTCTCAACCCCTGTTCCTCACCGGAAAAGTGAATGAATTTAATGGAATATTCCGTCGGAACATTTTGCAGGATTCTTGCGGCTTCAAGGATAATAGATGTTCCGCTGCCGTTATCATTAACCCCCGGACCATAAATAGTATCGAAATGTCCGCAGATAATGACATACTTATTAGGATAAAGCGTTCCCGTTTTGGTGATGATCAGGTTTTTTGAACTTGTACTTCCGAAGGTAAAAGGGCTTTCTACAATCTGGCTGGCAGTATAGCCGTAAGAAAGATACTTGTTTTTGATCCAGGTCAGGGTGTTCGCATTAGCTACAGAACCTGTGGTTTTTACTCCTAAATTACTGAATTCCTGAAGATCTGCAGTGATGTTAGCCTGGGTTACCATATCCGCTCTGTCTTTATAAGCCTGGATAAAACTCTGTGCTGCGATACTCTGCATCATCAGTGCAGTGCATAAAAGTGTTGTTAATTTTTTCATATTATGATATTATTTTTGGTACCACGAATGTAGTAAATAAATCACAATAAAGTGTTTAATGTATCAAAATGACATGAATTTTATTATGAATGTCATACTAATATTGACAGTATATTGTAAATACTTTAACGGTAATATTGGTAAAAATAAAAACCTCTGAATGGCTTCAAAGGTTTCTGTTAATAGTTTATAGCCATGCTGCTATCTTTCAATCATCACTTTTCTTACGACCTTTTGATCACCTGTTTTTAAGATACCTCTTGAATGCAGGCCTGATTCAAAATTTCCGTCCTGATATTATTTATTAATGATTATTTTTTTTGTTGTATTTCCTTTATCAGTCTTAATGGTAAAAGTATATACTCCGCTTTTTAATCCTGAGGTATTAATTTTTTCCTGGTTTTCAAGGTTTAAAACAAGGTTCCCTGCCATATCATTCACTTCAACTTTGAATTGCTTTACTTTTTGCTCAAATTCAACAGTTACCAGATCTTTAGCAGGATTTGGATAAAGCCTGATAATTTCGCCTGATTTTTGTAAAGAGGCGTCATTTGTGCTGAGCAGGTTATTGCTCGTAGAAGCAACGGCAAAATGCTGTAAAGCCCCCACGGCTGCTTTCCCTACATTAAGAACATACACCGGATCCAGATTGGCAAAAGTATCATTTACAGTATGCTGATTATTACTTTCGATAGTCTCATAAAACCCTGTAATAGTATACCCCTTAGCCTCGAAAGGCATATAATCTGAGCTGTAAGCATAAGAAAGATTGGTCTGAAGAGGGGAATAAAGACTTGTACACGTCATAAGCTCCTGTGTTGCAACATCCGATGCTGCATTGTTGGCGGACATTCCTCCTGTGTCCCTTTCACAGTTGATGGTATTGTTGTTATTTCCAAGCAATCCACCTACCTGATCAATATTTAAAACAAGCTTTATATCCAGAACTTTCGTGCCTGACTGATAAGCAACATTATTTACGTAATGGCTGCTCCCAACAAGTCCTTGTTCTTCTCCGGAAAAATGGATGAATTTGATAGAATACTCAGTAGGAACATTTTTCAGAATCCTTGCCGCTTCAAGAATAATGGAAGTTCCGCTTCCGTTATCACTTACTCCCGGTCCTGTAATTGTATCATAATGTCCACAGATAATGATGTATTGGTTGGGATATAAAGTTCCGGTTTTCGTAATGATCAGGTTTTTTGAAGTATTACTGCCATAAGTGAAAGTATCCTCAGAAAGATCATTCGCGGTATATCCATAGGAGGTATATTTGTTTTTAAGCCAGTTCAGAGCATTGGTATTGGCTGCTGTACCTGTTTTTTTAACTCCAAATCCTGCAAATTCCTGAAGATTGGTGTTAATATTGGTTTGAGTCACCATATCCGCCCTGTCTTTATAAGCCTGGATAAAACTCTGAGCACTTGTATTTTGCAGTGCAATGGCAGTGAGCAAAAAAGCTGCAACTTTTTTCATTTTTATACTTTCTTTAGGATTGCTAATATAGTAATAAATGATTATTTATGGTTAGTAGTCAGGTAGCTTAATCTGTATTTTCTTGTTTTTTTGATAATGATATATCTTTTTATACAATTTATCATTATGTTAGGTTGAATTTAACTTAATGAGTCGTTTCTGTGTAAGTTTTTCTTATGGTTTGATTGTTTTGAATTAAAAATTTTGCAATTTTATGTTTGATCCAATAAATATTACTATTGCTATATCAAATTATCCTTAAAATTTACACTGTTGAAACCAGCTAAACTTTAAACTGAAGCAAAAGTATACCAAAAAAAATCCCGGGAAATCCCGGAACTATATTGATAACAAAATCTATTCTACATTATTTTACTTGATCTACAACAGCTTTGAAAGCTTCAGGGTGATTCATTGCTAAATCTGCTAAAACTTTTCTGTTAAGTTCGATGTTGTTCTTTTTAAGAGCTCCCATAAATTGAGAGTAAGACATTCCGTGCTCTCTGGTTCCCGCGTTGATACGAGTGATCCAAAGTGCTCTGAAATTTCTCTTTTTCTCTTTTCTACCACGGTAAGCATATTGCATTGCTTTTTCTACCGCGTTTTTAGCTACAGTCCAAACGTTCTTTCTTCTACCGAAAAAACCTTTAGCTTGCTTAAAAATTTTCTTTCTGCGAGCTCTTGAAGCTACGGCATTTACTGATCTTGGCATAATTTAAATTGTTTTTTTGAAAAGGGCGACAATCTGTTTCATTGTACTTGGCTGCACCGTTTCAGGGTTAAAATGTTGAATTTGTTTAATTCTTATAAACCGGATTAGATTTATAAAAACTACTTGATTGCTAATTGACGTTGAACGCTTTTTTCATCCACTTTAGCTACGTAAGAAGTAGTAGTAAGATTTCTCTTCTGCTTAGTTTCTTTCTTCGTTAAGATGTGGCTTTTGTAAGCATTTTTTCTTTTGATCTTACCAGATCCGGTAAGAGCAAAACGTTTCTTAGCACCTGATTTCGTTTTTAATTTTGGCATTGTTCTGCTTTTTTATTGTTTTTGTTATCAATATCTGTTTTGGCTACTCCTAAAGACATTAGGAATAATAGTGTGCAAAATTACGAAAAAAAAGTCATCCATGAAAGAAAATTTTAATGCATATCAACAGAAACAACATATTCAATTTGAAAACTCCCATACTATTTAATATATTAATATAGCTGATAATCGGGATTGTCACATCCTGTAATTCTCTCTAATATTGAAAATTGATATGATAAATAAGTTTCGGAGCTTTTATTCTAACCTATAAATTTAATTACTTATGCTTTCATCCGCAGATTTACACCTTGAAAGAGCATTATTCCTTGCTGTGCTAATCATATTCTTCGGAGCAGGGTTACTGTGTACACTCATTGGTTTTATTATTAATTTTTTACAGAAGAAAAATAAAAAGGCTTCATACTATATCCTTTTATTTGTTATTTCCGGACTTATCGGAGTCGTTCTGGCTGTTTCTTTTTGCTACATGATGTTATTCGAACAAGGTGGAACCTATATGCCATAAAGAATTTCATGGAGCCTAACCCAAACGGAACAGACTAAAAACCACTGTTATCAGGGATATTTTCATACAGCCTCTATTGTTATCTTTGATCCAAAAATTTGCCAAGGATAAAACGCTTAAAATTCATGATTTTATGATCATTACTGATAGCCGTTTTCTCAGATAAATATGAATGTATAACTTTTATAGCTTTCTTTTTCATACCCGATTGAATGATAAATTCTTATTTCGAACGGACACAACAAAAAAGTATGGGTAAAAACAACAGCCAGGTAAAATTGGGAGGAAAAGAAGCTGTAAAAGTAATTGTTGCTCTTGCTTTTCGGTTCAGGAAAACAGACTAGAATCGATTAGCAGGTATTTACTTATATTTACAGTCTTTACTATATTACAAATCCATAAAGATAAAGATTTGATACGCAGGTTATTATTTATATTTACTTTAGTTGTCAGTCCGTTTTTTATTCATGCACAGGACGTTTTAAGCAAATTAGAAAAGGAATACAGCCATGCGTCAAATATACCGGAGCAGCTTAATCTTGCTCCCAAATACGCAAGTGCCTTATTTTTTCATGATCTCAAATCCAAATCTTATCAGGTTTTAGAGACCAATATTTCCATCGCGAGAAAACAATCTGATGGAAAATATGCCACAATTTTATACGCTGTGCAGGCCATGAATTACCGGCTGGATAATAAAGCAGCGGAATCCCTGAAAAGCCTTGATATGGCAAGGGTATATAGTTTAAAAACGGGTAGTACCGAGACTAAAGGCTATTACTATTATGCAAAAGGCTGGATTCTGGAACGTAATAATAAAACAACAGATGCTGTTGCTGCCTATTTAAAAGCTATTGATTATTTCGAAAACTCACCAACGACCTCTACATTGTATGCAAGATTTGGCAATACAGCTAAAGAGTTGTCCGCTATTTATGCCAATCTTAATGAATACCAGCTGGAGGAGAAATACAGCAAGCAGTTTTTGCTCCTGGCATCCAAACAAAATGATCCTAATCTTATTTTCGATGCCTATATGCGGATGGGTTATGTATATGAACAAAAATATACCCAATATCCGTCCAATACGGAGTTCAGAAATAAAACAGAACAGTATTATCTGCAGGCCATTACTACATTCAACAAGAATAAAAATATGATGCTCAACAGGAGCAATCTGTCATATGCTGCAATCAATTTAGCCAATTTATATACCGGTTTTGACAGCAATAAGGCAATGCAGTATGCTCAGCTGGCCAATCGTGTGAGTCTGGAAACAGGTGATGCCATTCACATTGCTTCCTCATTCGGAATATTGGCTGAACTGGCCATACAGGATAAAAATTATGACTTAGCAAAGTCCTACTTTCTGAAAGCTTCTGCGGAAATCGGAAAAAGCCCGGTCAGAGATCAGAGGATTGAACTGGCTGTTCTTGAATCTTTATCCAGAATTAGCGAAGAACAGGGGAATTACAAGGAAGCCCTGACTTATTATAAAAGCTATGTTGATCAATACAAAAGCGTTTACGATCAGGAAAAACTGGATATTACCAAAAGACTGGAATCTCAGTTTGACAAAGAAAGGCAAGAACAGAAGTATATTAAACTTCAGCTGGAAAGTGATAAAAAAGCACAGGAAATCAAGTTGATTAACATAGTCCGGGCACAGCGTGAACAGGTGTACAACAACTTAAAACTGGTGGAGGAAAACCAGCGTGAACGACTAAAGTTTTCAGAACTTGAATCAGAGAAAAAAGAACAGCAGCTTCGTTTGGCAAAGTTAGAGACCCAACAGAAGAATAATGATATCAACAGTTACAAAAAGCTGCTCGCTTTTAAAGAAAAGATCAATACCTATTATGTCTTCTTTATCATCTTTTTCATTGTTCTGATATTCTTGCTGCTTTATGCCTATAAACAGCGTGCCAGGGCCATTAAAAGGAGAGAGGAACTGCATGCTTTGGCTATGGAGCAGGAGAAACAAAACTCAAAAATTTCTACGCTTACAGCTTTGCTTGAAGGACAGGAACAGGAGCGTGGCCGACTAGCCCGTGATCTTCATGACGGACTGGGCGGACTGCTTTCTGGGACTAAACATCAGCTGTCTTATTTAAATCCTCAACAGTCCGAAAATTTACAGGAAGGAATTTCAAAATCACTTGAACAGATTGATGGCGCTGTAGAAGAATTAAGACGTGTCGCACATAATTTAATGCCTGATTTACTGATGAAATACGGTTTGGAGGTTGCTATTGAAGAGTTTGCTTCCCGTATATCCAACAACGTACTGGATATCCATACCGAATTTATCAGTTACAGTAATTCGTTGTCCCAGGAAAAACAGCTGATCGTTTACAGAATCATTCAGGAACTGGTAAACAATGCCATAAAACATGCCGATACTTCTGAAATCATTATTCAGATAAGCGAAGAACAAAACCAGCTGAACGTTACAGTAGAGGACAATGGTAAAGGCTTTGACCTCGCAGCCCTGGACGTGAGGAAAACAGCAGGTTTTCACAATATAGAATTAAGGGTCCAGTTTTTAAAAGGAACGATGAATATCACTTCCGAATTGAATATTGGTACCAGTATAGAAATTCAAATCCCTATTCATTAAACATGATAAAAGTAGCCATAACAGACGATCATCCACTTCTTTTGGAAGGATTGAAGAATATTTTAGGAAACAGCAGCACAATAGATGTGGTAGACTGCTTCAAAAATGTTTCGGAAATGAATGAAGGCCTTGCAAAACAGGCTGTAGATATTTTATTGCTGGACATCAATCTTGCTGATACCAACAGCATTGAGCTTATTAAGCCTCTAAAGAAGAAGTACAGGAATCTCCGGATTATAATCCTAAGCGTACACAATGAACTTCCTGTAATCAACAGTACTTTAGCTGAAGGTGCTTTGGGATATATTCAAAAAAATGCATCTGTTTCCGAGATTCTGGAAGGCATTACTGCAGTATATGAAGGAGAACAGTTTTTATGTTCACAAACCCAATCTGTTCTGAAGAAAAAATCAGCTGACGGATTAAACCAGATTCCGAAACTGACCCGCAGAGAGAAGGAAATCCTGGCGGAGGCTGCCAAAGGACTTACTACGAATCAAATGGCAGAAAAATTATTTATAAGTCCCCATACCGTAGAAAGCCACAGGAAAAATCTTATTGAAAAATTTCAGACATCCAATCTTAGTTCAGCCATCAGGTTAGCTATAGAATACGGGTTGATTATTGAATAAAATAGGTATCGTAAAAAAGGCTGTTTTCATCATGAAAGCAGCCTTTTTCTTATATAATCAAATAATTTTGGTGTGTATTTATTAATCTCTGAATTTCAACGCAGCCTGAAACAGGTTTTTCTTATCTGTTAAATCATACTCATCATTATATACAGGCTGATACATCAGCATGAAAACGCTGCCGTTAAAATCTTTCAAATTGATGGGCTGATCTACCATAATATCATAAAACCTTGTAATAGTACGTGTAGCAGTCCATTGCTTGGCATTACCTTTAGGGTTTTTGTCAAACCTGTGATCTTTCGCATCTGTATAGTACCAATACGAAGGCGCAGAATCCATCAGGAACATTTCTTTGTCCTTGTTGTATAATTCCTCTGCCATACCCGTATTCTGAAACCATTCAACTTCAGTATTTAAAACGCCAAGAGCTCCGGCATAAATATCCTTATTCGTAGTAGCACCTACTAAAAAGCCCTCCAGGTTCGTTGATGTAATTTCAAAAAGGAAAGGTGATTTTTTCAGTTCATAAACATCATTTACCGGCTCAATAACTTTTCCATCCTGTTTGATAATGACTTTTAATGATTGTGCAAAAGCCATAAAACTTAACAAACAAAAGAGGATGGTCAAACTTAATTTTTTCATTGTATCTCTTTAAATAATTGCTGCAAAGATATTAGACTTTATATCCATATGCACTGGCTGGTTTCAGGGGTTTTTGAATTGCCGTCTCCTGATTTTTATGTTTTCACAATGTCGATTTTTAATCTTATATCCGGAAATAAACGGCAATATCTGATAAACATAATGATCTGCGTAATTTTTGAAATCTGTGGGAAATAAATTAATAAACGAAGACATTCTTTGTAGTGAGTGTATCTGCATTCAGACGATATACGGCAAAACCGCCTGAAATAGGGGAGAAATGGCTGAAAATAGGGATATATTGAATAGAGAATTTTGGAGAATTTTACAAAAAGATAAACCAGATACTGTAAATTATTTTATAAATGAAAAACATAATAACCAGCCTCTCAGTTTTGATCATGCTGTTAGATTCCTGTTCACCTTCTGCAGATAAAAAAATGAACAAAACAGATTCTGCAAGAGCAAACGTAAAACAGATTTCTGCTCCTGTTCAGGTAAAAAAAATTATACAAGAATCAGATATTCCGGCTGATTTTTCATCATTGGTTCCTATTGATGTATTGAATATCAGGAGCACCGATGTGTATGAAAAATATGGTGTAGAGTTCTCCGGAAACTGTTATACGTGTGACCTGGCAAGTCTGTCTATCACAAAGAAGACCATCAAATGGACAAATGTCTGTGATGAAAAGGATACTTTTGAAATTCACGATTTTTCGTTCTCTGACGGAGCAGGAAATAAAGCGGTCTTTACAACTCCGGAAAGAACATATATTGTAACCCAAATTGATAAGGCTCCGGTCTACGAACTGGTTATAGAAGGCCAGAAGCTGGAATTAAAAAACAAAAGAGTCTCTAAATATTTCACTACTAAAAAGGCTTTACCTCTTTTTAAAGAGCATGATTGCGGAGATTTTGAAGGATAAATATCTTTTAAATAATTAACCGTTGATTCAGGCAGCAGAGTAGTCCTGATCAACGGTCTTTTTCTTTAAAAGCAATAAAAAAACCTCAAATTGCTTTGAGGTTTGTATGTAAAATAATGACTTAATTATTTTGCCGGTTTCTTAGGACTCATCATCATAATCATTCTTTTTCCTTCAAGTTTAGGCAGCTGGTCTACTTTTCCCACATGCTCCAGTTCCTGGGCAAGCTTTAAAAGCAGGATCTCTCCCTGATCCTTAAAGATAATCGAACGTCCTTTAAAAAATACGTAGGTTTTTAATTTAGAACCTTCTTCAAGGAATTTTTCAGCATGCTTCTTTTTGAATTCGTAATCATGGTCATCAGTCTGAGGTCCGAAACGGATCTCTTTTACTACCACTTTTACCTGCTTAGCTT
>NZ_JAYSDT010000001.1:0-216312 GCF_041914225.1 Chryseobacterium sp. | reverse complement strand
ATTATTATTATTATTATTATTATTATTATTATTATTATTATTATTATTATTATTAATCTTCACACCGTATAATTGCTCATTTCTATAGAACTTATTCAGGTCTTTTGTTGACATTTGTTTATCCGTTGCGGTCTTGGATTTGTTAATAGCTGTATCTATGGCTGCATTAAAGCAACCATTCATTTTAAAGAAAAACAATAGATATCCTTCTTCGTCAACAATAGCAACTGAAATAGAGGCTGAGAGCTCTCTTGCTTTATTTATAGCCCTTATAGCGAATTCATTTTGAAAGACATTATTTCAATATTTAAACTTGCTCCTCCCATGTTTCGGCTTGTTCTTTTTTTACTTCATCAGCAACTTTTTCAGGTAAAAAAATTCGATATGGATGCTGATATAAAGGAATAATTCTTATCATTTCATCAATGATTTCTTGAGGATCTGCTTGACCATTTGCTAAGATCTCATCATAATAATGATAATCTTGGTGATCTACATATGATTTCTCTTTATTATACCATTTTTTGGCTGTATCCATTATGCGTTCATTGAATCCTGTAGCATAAGGCCCTGGATTAATTACAGCTATTTTGATTCCATATCTGTTCATTTCTTTTTTCAGAGACGAAGCCATGGCTTCTATGGCATGCTTGCTTCCTGCATATGATGATAGATTTGGCAGCCCCTGAAGCCCTGCATTAGAAGAAATAAATAAAACCTTTCCTGGGTTTTTATTAGCGAGCATCATTTGCAATACTTTTTGCGTTATTTTAAAGGTTCCAAAAACATTGACTTCAAAGGTTGTTTTAAAATTGTCAAAAGGTTGATCAACCAGAGGACCTGTTTCTCCAATACCTGCATTATTAACTAAAATATCTACACTATATTCATCTAGTTTTTTTAAGTCATCATCATTAGTAATATCTAGCTTAATGATTTCTATATTTAGGTTTCGTCCTTTTATTTTATCTTCAAAATTGGTTTTTTCATTATTATCTAGAACCCCTGCGATTACTTTATGATCTTTAGCTAAACCTAATGCTACTCCATGTCCGAAACCATCAAAAGTTCCTGTTCCTGTTATTAATATTGTTTTTTTCATAAGATTCAATTATTATATTATTATGTGTTATTTATTTGTAAATTAATATTTTACTAAATCTTTAACAGCTAAATTATTGTTCTTTAGGGAATGTGCTTCTAAAGATTATTAAGACAAAACTATAAATAGTGTTTCTTTTAAAGTAGACAGAATTCAAACTAATAATTGCAAAAATCAAACGAAAAGATTACGATATGAAGAAATTTGACCTTTTCCCAAAAAACAGTATCAATTAAAAGTAGAGATTTTCAAAAATAATTAATTTTAAATAAAGAAAAATCTTATGAAAAAGAGCAGATTTACAGAGAGCCAAATTGTATTTGCATTAAAACAGTTAAAAAAACATTACCTTTGAAGGGAAGGCTTCTCCCGAGCATATCAGATAGATAATGGCCCTGAATTTATCAGCAAAGAATCGGATCGATGGGCTTATGAAAATAACGTAGAATGGAGTTCTCCAGATCTGAAAAACCTACTGATAATGCATTTATAAAGAGCTTTAACGGTTCATTGAGGGATGAGTGCCTAAGCGTAAATTGGTTTTTTGTCGCTTCAGTATGTACAGGAAAAATTAAATGCATGGAAGTTGGATTATAATGATTACAGACCGCATAGCTCATTAGGAAATCTAAATTCTTGAAAGAATCCAAGAATGAAGAGTACTATAAGTATTTAAGAAACGAACCTTAAACTAGTAGATGAAAAGAAAAGCATTAAAATGCTTCACATAGACCCCTAAGGAACAGTCAACGTTTGATATTATGGAAGAATTCGCCCATGAGATTGGCTTAAAAATTATAGAACTGTTCCAAAGCAGTTCAAGACTATTTTAAAAATTTCAAGTAGAATATCTAAAATGTAATAGCCACGACTTTATCTGACAGTTAGGGGTTAAAAATAATTGTCAGTTATCCAATATTATCCTTATTTCCAAAAGTAAGGATTTTTTGTTCCTCTGCAAAAGTTTCCAATAATTTCTCTTTTGCAATAGTTTTACTATCTAGAAACATCTGCATTGGTGTTTTTACCATAACAATGTTTTCCCGTATGCGTTCTTTCATTGTTGTAATACGACAACCAGCTGTTCAGGTCTAATTGCAGTTCTTCAATACTTCTGTAAATTTTCTTTCTAAAAGCTATGGCATAAAATTCTTCCTGAATTGTCCTGTGAAAACGTTCACAGATACCGTTGGTTTGAGGGCTTTTAGCTTTGGTCTTCGTGTGATCAATATCTTCAATGGCCAAATAGAGCTGATATTCATGCTGTTCTCTTATCCCACAATAGTCAGTTCCTCTATTATCGGTTAAAATTCTGAGTAAACGAAGTTCCTGTTGCTCAAAGAAAGGAATCACCTGATCATTAAGCATATCAGCAGCAATAAGAGCGTTTTTACGGTCATATAGCTTTGCAAATACTACTTTGGAATAGGTGTCAATAAAAGTTTGCTGATAGATATGTCCAACTCCTTTTATATTGCCTACATAATAAGTGTCTTGAGCACCTAAATATCCAGGATGATAAGTTTCAATTTCTCCATGAGCTTTTTTCTCCTCCTTAGCCCTTTCTAGTGCTGAAAGTTGAGATTTAGTAAGGACTTACACCATCTTGAGCAGATTTGGCTTCTAGGGCTTTTAATCTTAGTTTAAACGTATATAGATCGTGTCTTAACCAAATACTTCTAACTCCACCCGGAGATATAATAAAGCCTTTCCTTTTAAGCTCATTACTTACTCTAAGCTGCCCTAAAGCAGGGTTCTCAATGGCTATCTCAACAACAGCCTTTTCTATAGCTTCATCTACACGATTCTTTAACACTGGCTTTCTTCTTGAGATTTCCTGTAATGCTAATTCGCCTCCCTGTTCATACAATTCTTTGAATCTATAAAAACTATCTCGGGAATATCCCATTACTTTGCAGGCTTGGATACGTTTCCTAAATGTTGTGTTAATTCAAGTACACCTAACTTATTTTTTGATGATTTTTTGGTGTGTAGTCATAATACTTAATCTGTTTTAAAGTTATTCAATTTGATTATATCTGTCAGATTAAGTATTGACTAATTCATTAAAAACTTGTTCAGTGTGATCGCTTATTGCTTCTGAAAACTGTCTTTACATTGCCTCTTTGGCCATCGGGCCAATATTCCATAAAATATAAAAATTTTATTGTATTTCCTAATCATTGAAGATAAAAATATCCAAACCCAGGGATTGGGTAATTTAGCAGGTGCTATAATTTCGAATTATCATCCAATGCATAGCATATCTCTATAAGTGAAAATTATATAATATATAGTTCTAAAACTATAAAAGTTATTAGAAATTTATCTTCAGTTTTGCACTAGTTAAAATAGTATAAGTTTTCATACTCTAATTATCATTTAGATTCAAGTATAAGAAATTATACTTGGTTAAAGCTGGAACACTCTAGCTTTACGATAGTTAACATTAAAATTTACAGAAATGAATAAACTTTTTCAACAGAATTCTTTTACTTTACAATTGGATCTATTTTAAAGTAGTAATTTGTTCATCATTTGTTTCTAGAAAAGGCCTTGGCTAAAGCTGTCTTTTATAATGTCGTAACTTTAAAAAAATCCATCCTTTATACAAAATATTGAGCAAAGATACAAACTGAGATATATCCAACTCATTAAAGATAATGTATCGAGTATCGGATTGGGAATAGGGGCGGTAATGTTAGACTTTGGGATGAAAGCTATTTCATTATCCTACTTTTTTTGGATTTACAATCATTTTAGACTTACCGATATTTTCGGGATCAAAGATTTCAATGATTTTTTCACTTTAAAATGGCATATAGATCACTGGTGGCTTTGGTTATTGGTTATGATTGTTCAGGATTTTGGATTTTATTGGCATCATCGATTGAGCCATAAAATCAGATTATTTTGGACAGGTCATGTCAATCATCATTCGGCTACTCATTTGAGTCTTACTATTGCATTGCGTCAAGGATGGTTTGAAATCATATATCGAGACATTTGGTATATCCCTTTTATTATTATTGGTTTCCATCCTATTATGATTGCTATGATGCATCAATTTAATTTGATTTTTCAATTTTGGCCGCATACCAATGCTATTGGAAAATTAGGATGGTTCGATAAAGTATTTAATTCACCATCCAACCATCGAGTGCATCATTCTCGAAGAGTTGAAAATTTAGATAACAACTATGGGGGTATTTTGATGATTTGGGATCATCTTTTCGGCACGTATAAAGCGGAAGAAAAGAAAACGACGGACTACGGAATCTATCATAATATTCATACTTATAATGTTTTTCATATCGTCTTTGACGAGTTTGGAAATATGATAAAGGATATCCGAAATGCACCTACATGGAAAGCGAAATTGGGGTATATATTCAATGCTCCGGGCTGGCATCATAACGGTAAAGATGAACGGATTACTACTTTGAAGCGAGAATTAGAAGAAAATAAATGAATTGATAATTGTATATCCGTATATAAAGATAATATTGAGGTTAGCTGAAGAAACGGAAACATTTAGGATAAGGATAAAATCTATTAATTTTTAAATTCTAATAGAAAATTTGAAAATGTAACCCCATTTAGATGGATACAACCTAAAGGAGAGAGGTATTGCAAAAGATTTTCATCGATTATTTCTTCATTACTCTTCAAGTAATTTACAGCTCTTTCAAGATAGACTGTATTCCAAAGTATAATGGCAGCTGTCAGCAAATTAAGCCCACTTACCTGATGCTTTGGCTTTCTATACTTTTTTCTTATTTCACCCGATTGAAAAATACCTCTCTGGCTAAAGCGCTCCTTGCTTCTCCTTTATTGAGCCCTATAGTAACTCGTCTTCTAAGAGCAGGACCTACATACCAACCTAACATGAATAAAGATCTTTCTATTTTTCCAAATTCACTAAGAGCAGTTACAAATCCGTTCTGCCTGGGATAACTTCCTATGTTCCGGATAATAAGAGGAGCTTTGACAGTTCCTTTTTTAATTGAAACAGCTAATCTTAAGATATCGTCCAGTTCTTAGTAATCTTCTTAATATTGATTGTTTCATATATATGCTCCAACAATACAGAAAAATCATGGTCCCCTGGAGGTAAATATATTTTCTTATCCGAAAGATCTTTAATCCTTGGAGTAAATCAGAAGCCAAGAAGCTACATCAACGCAAGTATATGATCGGTAAACCCTGTGGTGTCCGTATAATGTTCTTCAATCTGTAGTTCGGATTCATGATACAGTAAACCATCAATTATATAAGTTGAGTCTCCCTACCATACTTATATCTTCAGAATAAAAAGGAATGTATTGATATGAGTATAGAATTGAGCTTCCGGCTCTGAGCTGTACTTAGGATTGACATGTCCTTATTTTTAGCATGACTTCCTGTAGCAAAATGCCGACCATCTGAAGAAGATGTTTTCCTTTCTCCCCAATAGACAGAAAATGGATGCTAATGATGATAATTTATAATACTAGCTAATGATAAGGAATAGGTTTCTTTACGGACATACCATGACTGTATTAAGGAAAGTTTAGCATATGATGTATAGGGAGAAAATTCTGCTATTTCATAAGCCCTGGTTAATTCCATCGAATAATATAGTAGTGAGCAAAAGACTTTTATCTTCTGTTTTTATTCCACTTCTTAAGTGGTAAAACTACTCACTCGTAAATTATAAAAAATTATTGCAATTCAAGAAAACATACACCTACATAATCTGATTATAAACAAAATGATTTATTGTAAATCCTGATTAATATCATGGATATACTTCTTTTATTGATGATCAATTTTTCGCTAATTTTACGACTTTATAAAATAAACATGAAAAAAAATATCAGTAAAATAGGCCACAAAACTCTCGTTCAAATTAATGGATGTATGGATAAAGAATTTGCTCAATGCATTCAACCTCTATTCAATGAGGATAAACCTGTTGTTTGTATAGACTGTTCTGGATTACAATACATAAATAGCAATGGTTTGCGTGTTTTTATAACATTACTTAAATATATAAATAGTATGAATGGCCAACTTTTCCTTACTCAATTACGTCCTGAAGTAAAGGATATTTTTGACATGACAGGATTCTCAGCTTTGTTTGATCCATTAGATGATAATAAAAGCTATGCTCTATTTGGATGATAGTATTGGATATTGGAGTGATAATGAGATTGAGTTTCATTTAAGCGGTGTATCCCTAGAAAGACAAGAGAAAATACGCAGTTATACGACTACTCTTGATCGGGAGCTAAGTCTTAAAAGTTACTTACTCCTACAAAAAGGACTTAAAAATAAGTATGGTATTTCGGATCCTCCTATTTTTACATATAACCAATACAAAAAACCTTCATTAATTAATTATCCAAATATTCATTTTAATTTGAGCCATTGTGAAAATGCTGCTGCCTGTTATATTTCAGAACGTCCTGTAGGAGTAGATGTTGAAAAAATAGATTCCTTCGATTCTAACTTTGCCCAATATGTCCTTAATCCACAAGAATATCAACAGGTAGAAATAAGTGAAAATTCAGCCATAGAATTTACTTTATTATGGACTAAGAAAGAAAGTCTTATCAAATTAATAGGCAAGGGAATAGATGAACAAACTTTACCTAACATTTTACAAAATTATTCTCAGTATCATTTTCAATCAATTATTAATCAAGAAAAAGGCTATGTAGCCACATTCTGCATTCTAAAATAATTCAAAAAGATTAATTCCTTCACAAAACAATTTTTTTTATAATAAATTAGGTTACTATTACAATCAAACAGTAACCTAATTTATTATTATTTTATAAAAGATAAATGTCTGTTTTCTTTTCCCCTCCCTTCATTAATTTATAATCATCAAAAAAGCCTAATCCGTCCAACATTTCTATAAGGGTATAGATATAGTTGGTATTAGGTTGATTCCAATAAAAACCTAGACGATACAATATATTTGTTGTATAATTATTCACAGGTTCTACAATTGACAGACCTTCATTCAGCTTTCCAAAATGCATAAGTCCTTGTAAATATACTGCCTTATCGATGTTCCCCATCATTTCTAAAATACGGGCTGAAAAGATATTATTAGAAACTACATCAATTTTATAACCATAATCATTAAATGACTTCACAATAGCAGCCATATCTATTTTATAGTTATTATACGGATGGAATATAATCATATCTTGTGGAGTGCTCGCAAGTTTTGCTACAGCTTCTGCAGTTTTATCAATGGGTGAAATTTCAATAGAATTTGTCATTTCATCTAAAGGAAATACTCCTAAAATTTTATAACTTTTGAGAGAACTTACAAAAGCATTACTATTGAAATTGATCTGAAACTCACCATCACTTGCTCTGCCCATAAGATTTCCTACCCTCATTATCTTGGCTTTCAATCCTCTATCTACAATAGCTTGTAGAACAAGTTGTTCTGCTACAAATTTAGTGCGGATATATTCATTATCCGTAACTTGTCCAATATAAAAATCTTGCTCCGAAAGACTTCTTTGCCCATTTTCTTGAGCAGTTCCCCCAATACTATAAGTAGATATATGAATATGTAAGACCTGATATAATTATAGTATTAATTGGTAAAGATGTTTTTAAGAAAATTGGAGCATTTACATTAGGGAATGTCTTTCATAATCTACGAAGAAAAGTAAAAGCTGATATATTAGCTACAGATAAAAATATACCTATTCAAATAATATTAGAGGAAACAATTGATGGTACTAAAAAAAGTTTACAAGATTTATCAATGATTGCATGGAATTATTGTGTAGCTCAATATTATAAAACTGCAAATTGTACACCATGGACAATAAAGGATATAGATGCAGATACTTGCTATTTAGGTATAAGTTTTCACAGAATTAATGAAGATGGAAACAATCATTTGAGGTCAAGTATTGCTCAAGCATTTAATAAAGATGGTAAGGGATTAGTTTTTACTGGTAAACAATTTGAATGGAAAAGTGAAAAAACAAGAGTTAGTACCCCACACCTTAAATATGGTTATGCAAAAGAACTAATCATAAGCGTTCTAAATCAATATAAACTCATAAATAAACATACCCCAAAGAGAGTTGTAATACATAAAACCTCAGATTTTTGGGATGCTTATATTAATTCAGACTATAATGAACTTGATGGCATTATTGATGGAATAAAAGAAGTACTTGGAGATAATGTTGAATATGATTTAGTTACTATTAAAAGCTCACAATTAAGACTTTTAAGAAATAGTGACTATCCAGTTTTACGGGGCACACTTTTAAAAGTTAGTAATGAAAAGGCTTATTTATACACTAATGGATTTATTCCATATTATGATACCTATCCAGGTGCTTATGTTCCTATGCCTTTATCAATAGAAAATATAGGAGAGACACCGATAGTAGATATTTGTAAGGAAATTTTGGCATTGACTAAAATGAATTTCAATAATTGCAGTTATTGCGACGGACTACCTATTACTATTCAATTTTCGAAGAAAGTTGGTGAAATCATTCAGTATTTTCCTAAGGATATTGAAAACCCTCCAAACAAGTATTTTTTCTATATGTAAATAGGTGTTCCTTTACTCCCTTCTCTTCCAAAACCTTCTGTTTGGAACAATTTCATGATCATATTTACTAGCTTAAAGCAGGTAAACTTGACAATAAAACCAACTATCTCTTCCTAATTACATCCCTCGTAAGAAAAATATAATTAAACATACAAAACGTCGCCACCGCCCCAAACGTATGCCATAAAAAGTGCGTTCCGAAGCTGAACCATTCCCATTTATCAGCGATACGGAACGTCAGTGCAAAAACAAATGACAATACAGCAAAGCCTACCCATTTGCCGGCTTTCCATTGGGTATACATCAGATACCTTAATACCGAGAAAACTACAAACGAGGCCATGATGGCATAATTGACGTTGATAAAAAGAGAAGGGCTATCTGCCAGAATCCAGTTCCTTAAAGCGAACATCAGTACTGCATATCCAAGAACCATTACCGCAGCATAGTACCATCTGGTACTCTGAGCTATAAAATAAAATCCGGCAGAAAGGCAGAGTAGCATAATGGGCAGCCAATCCATCATAATGAAAACCGGCCATTGCCTGAATGAATGGTAAACAGTACCTCCTATGGCTCCAATATATAATAAAACCAGGCAGTAGGTTAAAAAAGGATATTCTTTAAAATGTCCCTTCAATTTAACAGTCCAGAAAATGGCTATGGTTAAAAATAATACAGCAGTAATTGCATTTAACGGCTCAGGGAAAAACTGAGTCATATCTGTTTCTTTATATAACAGGCCTCCGTCCGGAGGTATTAGGTTTATCGGCATTGTTTTCTTTTAAATTATATGGACAGGAATACCAGAGTACAAAATACAAAAACAAGTCATTTCCTGACATGAGTATACTCATATACTTCTTTCTAAATATAGAAAAAATTATGGTCAAAGTAACAGGCAATGTTAGCGTTAAAGTTTGTTAATGTCATCCATCGTAAAATAATTATGTAGAGATTTGTCAGGAACATAAAATATATTCATATGAAAAATCTAAAAAAGCTTAGCAAAGCAGAATTAAAAACAATTGCCGGAGGATCAGAGTGTGTAAGAATGTGTTTTGTAAATGATAAGTTAACATGCGTTCCGTATAGCTCATGTGGCGGCCCAGGGCTTGAACCGTAAGAATTAAAAACCTTTTTGAATAAAAACGATAAGGTTTACTTTAAAAAATAACGACTTTAAGAGACAGCTATTGAACAGCTGTCTCTTTTTATATGCCTGTAATCTTCCTCTTTATGATTCCCTGCGAAATAACCTGTAAATATCAGTTTCCGAAACGTTTAATTAACTACATTAGCACAGAATTAAAATGCGCCGAGATTTCTATGAAAAATATATTCTGTGTAGTGCTTCTTTCAATGGTACAGCCTGTACTGGCACAAACCAAACTGGAAAAAGCCATCACCAATCTTGAGAATAATTACGAACAGGAAAAAGTATATTTACTTACCGACAAACCCCAATATGCAGCGGGTGACAAAATATGGTTCAAAAGTTTTGTATTCGACGGATATAACCGTTCGCCATTATCCACTACCCTCTTTGTTGAGCTTTATAATTCTGATAAAAAATTAATTGACTGGAAAACCGTGCTCCTTACCAATGGTGAAGGCAGCGGAGATTTTCAGCTGAAAGAAGACCTTCCGGAGCAGGTTTATTTTGTAAGGGCATATACGCCTTATATGACCAACTTTAATGAAGATTTTCAGATCGTTAAAACCATTCCGGTTTATAACCCGAACTCTGCGGAATCATTGGTGGTTGCCAAAAGTTCGGACTGGTCAGCCAAAGCCTTCCCGGAAGGAGGAACTTTCATTAGCGGTACGCCGGTAAAATTTGCAGTAAGATTATCAGGTAATTCTTCCCTGCCGGAAAACTGGACCGGAAAAGTAATCGACAGCCAGAACCCAAATACTCCGGTTACCACTTTTACATCTTTTGATAAAAATGTAGCCTCTTTTACAATAACTCCGGCTGCAGGAAAGAAATACCAGGCTATCATCCGGGACAATGCGGGAAAAAGCCAGACAATAGACCTGCCACCGGTAGCGGACAGCGGCTTGAATATACAGGTTTCAAGCTCCAAAGAAGGGATTAAATATACCTTGAAAGGTGTTAACCTGAAACAACAGCTTCAGGGGTATAAAATTATAGGGCTTATCAATAATCATCTTGCTTACAGAGCCAATATCAACCATCTGACCAATGATGTATCAAGCCTTATCCCCACCAAAATCAGTAACGGGGCCAACGGTATTTTACAATTGGTGATTTTTGATGAACAGGACAATATTGCGGCACAGAGACTTTGTTTTATAAAACCTGGTAATTTAAAAATTGAGAAGGCTGAAATCGTAGGTCAAAGCCTGAAAACAATACCAAGAGCTTTCAACAGCATTGATCTTTCTCCGGAATCTTATTTTAAAAATTATACGGTTGTAGTAAGTGAAGATAACGGGACCCCAACTCCGGAAGAAGAAAATATCTTAAGCGGACTTTGGCTGACAGGAGATTTTACAACAAGAATAGACAGCCCGGCACAGTATTTCTCTAAAAATGCCAACACTGAAGCGCTGGATGCCCTGCTTATTTCTGAAAACTGGAAAAGATTCGACTGGAATTCCGTACTGAGCGGAGCTGCCCCCACCATTAAAACCCAGTCTCAGCAATATCTTTCTTACCGGTTGAAACCTGTTAAAAATAATGCCCTGATGATCAATACGACGGTTAACTTATTATCAAAGTCAGGTCAGGGCCAGCCTGCATTCAGCCAGTTTAAAACAGATCAGAACGGGTATATTTATTTAAATAACCTCAACATTAGTGAACCTCTGGAAATTTCAGCATTCGTCAATGCAGAAAATAAAGAATCAGGCAATGATGATCTGTTTGTGACCGCAGAACCGTTAGTTACCCCTACAACATTCAAAGGCAATTTCCCGCCTACAAAATATACATTGGTAAAAGCCGATAAAAATAAAACGCTTCCCTCAACAATTTCAAGAGCCATCAATACTCAAAAAAACATTAAAAAGAAAGAGAGTAATGACATACAGATTCAGGAAGTTGCTTTGGTAGGAAAAAAGAAAGACCCGAAAGCAGAGCTTGACAAACAGCTGTCCAGCGGCATGTTCACTTCTGCCAATTCAACCATATTTGACTTTGTGAATGAAGACCAGCACGCTTCAGGGTCAGTCAACATCCTCGACTGGCTGCAGGGAAGAGCCGCCGGCCTTACTTTTCAGAGAAATAATACAGGCGTCAATGTACCTTACATACGGGGCCAGCAGGCTAAGCTTTATTTAGATGAAATACCTACAGATGCTTCCATGATTGCCAATCTTCCCGTCGACAACATTGCGATGGTAAAAATTATTAAAGGAGCAGGGTTAGTAGGCGATGCCGTGGCCGTCTATACGATGAGAGGCAATATGAAACCTAAAAGCAACGAAAAAGAAGCGAAAAAGAACAACTCAGCCATCATCAAAGGATATGATAAACCTTCTGAATTCCCTATTGAAATGATTGATGATAACGCCCCGGAAAAAATTGAAAACGACACCCGCGAAACCCTGTACTGGAACCCAAACCTATTCGACAGCGATTACGTTCCACCAAGAATCAAGTTCTTCAATAACGACAGTGCAAAGCAATTTAAAGTACTCATCATAAGCTTTGATGAAGATGACAATATTCTTTATGACCAGCAGATTTTAAAATAATAAAAGAGAGACTGAGAAAGTCTCTCTTTTAGTTTTGAAGAAGGAAGCCGGAAGTCATAGCAGTCAGGCTGAAGACTATCCGTTTATAGCAGAAAACTTATAAACTTTCACGTTAAACTTCACCTGCATAATTATCCTTTTGACGAAGGAAGAATCTCACCTCAGAGTTACATTCAAAGACTTTCAACCTTCAATGATTTATTCGCTGCAACTCAAAGAAGCCTCAACTTCCAGCCCTTTAAATATTAGTCTTATTAGTTACCATATTGCACTCCTTTTCCATATCCATATCCATCTGATAATTCAATATGTGTAAATCCTTTTTCGTGTATCATCTCAAAATAGCCCAACGTTTCAAATTTCCTAAACCATACATCATTAAAAAGAACATATGTTAGTTTAATTTTTTTATTATCTTTTCCAAAAACTTTAACCTTAATATCTAAGCTTCTATCAAGTAACAAATTTCTAAAATCTTCTCCATATTTTAAACGTGCTTGAGATTCTTCCGCCAATTGTTTCTTATTAAAATCAGCACTCTGCTTTTTACCAATTGCATTTTCATTTTTCACTAATGAGTCTCTGGTTTTTATAACTTTATTTTCAAATTCAGATCCTTTAGCTTTTTTAGCAAGTCCGGTAAATCTTATAATTTCAGTATCAACAAAATATTTTTGTGACTTTAATATTGAATAAGCATTTTTAACTTCATCAGATAAATCTTTGATAGGGATATCATGCTGGTTTAAAATTTCAATTTCGCTTTTAGTCAATCCAAATCTCTTAATTTCGTTGTCTTCTGCTAATTTTTTAGAAGAAATTTTATCTAATTCATTCTTCTTTTCTTTTTCAATCAATATTTCTTCTTTTGATTTATAAAAAGTATTCACATAAAACATTGAAATAAAAACCATTACCAGTCCAACAACCAATACTATTTGTCTAGATTTTTCTGTGGATTTCATGTTTTCAGCTTCAGTATTATTGGGAAAGTTATTTCGTTTAGATTTTATTATTATGCCATTTACTAGAAATACAATAAATAAACATATTAGGGTTGTTGCAAAAGTTATCATGCTTATAAAATAGTTTTTAGTTAATATTTGTAGATTATTCTATTTTTTAAATGTTTCTAAAATTTTTTCAAATTTAAATAATAGTGATATCCAGGAATTATGGAAAACCGTAAAATCAGAATATAAGTAACTATACTGCAATTTCGCACAAATCCTTTCTTCTTGCTTTAGTAATTATAATTAAACTTTCTAACAACATATATTCAAAGTCAGGAACCTTTCCTCAACAATATTTTCCAAAAAAACACGATCTTTCAAAACAAACTCCCAAATATTCCGTTTAATTCTTAAATTTGGCTCATGCGAAAGAATCTTTATTTCATCATTATATTATGTTCCCTTACCAGCTGCTATACGTATCAGGTAAAAAAGCCTGCGGATCCGGCAGCTAACAATAAGCCAGCTAATAATACCGCTCCGCAAACGAAAAACAATCCTGTTTCCCAGAATCTGAATATTCAGCAATCGCCTGCTCCTGTTAATGTTCAGGAGAAACTGGCTGCCGGTAAAAATGTTAAAATTGAAGTGGATAACAAGAGCTACAAAGTTATTGTTGACCGATGGGAAGGAGACAGTCTCGTAGTACATTCGGTTCATAATGCTAAAAAGAATCTGAAATTCCATAAGAACCAGATCAACAGTGAGAAGATTGCGGAAAGACGTTTTTCACAGCCTATTGCTGATATTCTTACGGTGACTGCCTATGCTGCCATTGGGGTTGGAATCTATCTTCTTGTCAAATAGTATTTTAAACCTTCAGATTTTTTAAGTCTGCTACGTTGGAGATTCTTTTTGGGAACAGCAAAAAAGAGTAAACATACCGATATCAGAAGATCTTGATATAAGAAAACAGGCTGCCTCGCTGAGACAGTCTGTTTTCTTATGGCTTATTTGTTAATTGTTTAAGGCCAGATCACCCCTGATTGTCGGGGACTGGTCCATGGTTTTCCGGATGGGCTCGTTCCCGGGTGGGCTGCCAGGCACTCGCGTACCCATTCGCTGCCCACTGCGTGGGATTTTACTTTTTTTACTGAGCAATAAGTAGTTCCGGTATTGTCTTTATACAGCTGGTAATTAGGATAAGCACCTCTGGCCACTAATTCCTCATCATCAAGAAGTTCCACACCTTCACCTATCTGGGCAGGATAATCCACAATAGCGCCAAGTACCCAGGCTATGGAATCTTTATTATTACCGGCTACCAGGCTTGGAGGAGGTGTTAGTGTAATCTTGATTGTAGATTTTGAATGGTCTACAGAATAAGAAGAGGAATAAGTAGATTCCTTAACGCTTGCCAGAGGAATTCCTAAGAAAGAAAGCGTTGCAGAAGTAGACTGCTCAAAGGTTTTCTGAATACTTTTATAATCTTCACCGGTTACCGTGATCTCTACACTTGGATAATTGGAAATTGCCACTCCGTTCAGCAAACCGAAAGGTCCGTCAGGTCCGAATTTCGTAGCCGGATCCGGAGAGAATTTGTACCCCGAAATATGTTTTTCTTCCTGTTTGTCTCTGCTGTTGATCTGCGCTTTTCGGATAGGATCAAACCATGCCCAGTATAAATTGCTGGCAATATTAAAATCCTTCGGACCAAAGTTCACCAGGGTAACCCCGGTAAAAGACATCGATATTTTGATAGAATTTTTGCTGATGGCAATATTTTCACTGAAATAATTGGCATTACCGCCTATTCCCAGCGTAAAGAAATCAAAGATAGGAATAGAAAAACCCGTTTTCCCCTGTACGGAAACACGGAACCGGCTTTCAGATTCACGGCTGACCTCCATATCGATCTGGGCTGCCTGGGAAGTATTTTTAAGACCGTTTAAAATCTGGTTGAGTGGAGTTGTCACCTCAAAAGCAGGTAAAAAACTGTCGTCATTCAGCTGCAACCCTCCGTTTTCTTTTTTAGGATTCTGTACATTCTTTAAAACTCTGGACAGATAGCCGTTATTCATAGTTACATTGTTCTGTAAAGATATCGTAGCTCCCAAAGCATCCAGATAGCTGGCTAAAACAGGAAGAATAGGCTTTCCGCTTGCCGGTGTTTTGTTCAGTAAAGCATCAAGATTCTCACTTTTCTGGATCTGGTATAAAGTAGTAGCAGGATTGGCCCATTCCGTAGCAATTTTATCCATAATGATATCAATAGGCTGCATGGTGTCCGTAGCAGGAGGAAGTGAGCCGTAGGCACCCACCCAGGCAGTGAGTAAAGCCATCTGCTGATCAGTAGCTCTTGAATGGGCGTCATTCAGTACAGCTGTATCTTCTTCAGATAAGGAATAATTGACTTTTGAGAAAACATCAATGAAATAATTGGTAAATACCTGGTCCAGCTGTACCGGCTCGGTATCTGCTTTCAGGTTGCATGCTATCCAGTCATAGGTTTTCTTATTAAATTTCAGATTGGAGGGATCCTGCCAGTAATATGGGAAATTTCCTTTTCCGTTAATGGTGATGGCAGACAGGTCTGTACTTAAAACACTTGACAGGATTTCGTTAGCTCTGTCTTTCAGTTCTGTGATAATTTGTGATGCTTCTACAAAAGGAGCAACACTTTCAGGATTTTTCATGATTAATAATATTGGTATTGTTCCTACTCTTTTTGATGGCTTTTCGGATGCTGCCGTTGTTCAGGGTTTGAAGCTTCTTTTGAACATATCAAAGTAACGGCGAAAAAGGGACGAATTGTAGAGTATAAATCTCTAATTTTAACGCTAAGTATTTGTACTGTAATACGTAAGCATTTTCACGTATAAAATTACTGTCCTATTTTGTAAGTGAAAATCTGCGAAAATCTGTGGGCAACATAAATCTGTTTTTAAAGATCGGCTGTTATATAAAAAAGTATAAATAAGTTCTATATTTGGAAATCAACAAATCAATACTCAATATGAAAGACATTCAATATGAAATAAAGCTCAGACCAACGGTAGTGGATGATCTCAAGACTCTTTTTGAGTTTCAGCTTGATCCTGAAGCCAATCATCTTGCAGCATTCACTTCAAAAGATTCTGCAAATAAAGAAGCATATATCAAAAAATTCACCAGGCTGCTGGCAGACCCCACCGTCAACAACCAAACCATTATGGCCGGTACAGTAATCGCCGGAAGTGTTGCCAAGTTTATCATGGATGGAGATGCTGAAATCACCTATTGGATCGATAAGCCTTTCTGGAGAAAAGGTGTTGCCACAGCAGCATTGAAAGATTTCCTTGCCATTGAGACAACAAGACCTATTTTTGGACGTGTTGCTTTTGATAATCTGGGTTCGCAAAAAGTTCTGGAAAAATGTGGTTTTGTCAGAATCGGTACAGATAAAGGCTTTGCCAATGCCAGACAAACCGAGATTGAGGAGTTTATTTACAGGCTTGACCACTGATAAAGGGATAAAACATATGCTTTTTTTAGGTCACCTGACTCATCATCAGGTGATCTAAGAACTATTCTCGGTAAGGACAAAGCTTTCTGACCTGGTTGGAATATCAATACCTGTAATACAGCGGATGCCCAATTGTTATATCAATGATTAACCAACAAAAACTAATAATGAAAAATACGGTTGCATTACTCCTGTTACTTATTTCAAATTATATTTTTTCACAAACCATTAATCCTGAGAAATTAGATCATTACTTTAATTATATTGAAAAAAATAATCTGGGAGTGGGTAGTGTGTCTATTTTTAAAAACGGTAAAGAAATTTATTCTAAAAATTTCGGGCAAAAAAATATTCCCGGATTAACTTACGATAAGAATACCAGATATCAGGTAGGCTCTGTTACCAAAATGATTACTGCAGTTTTAATTTTCAGGTTAATTGAAGAAAATAAACTGTATTTAAATAGTAAACTTTCTGAGTTTTATCCTGAAATTGTTAATGCTGATAAAATAACAATTAAAAATTTATTGGAGCATACCAGCGGGCTGGGAAACTATCTGGTGAGAAATGGAGAAGTATGGGCAACCGAAAAAACAAGTGATAAAGAGATTATGGATCTTATCATCACGCAGGGGGAATGCTATATTACGAAAGAAAAAAGACAGTATGGCTATTTCTGTCTTCCTATCCTGTTCGGAGATCAGTTTATCGGAAGAGTCGACTGTAAAGCCCACAGAAAGGAAAAAAGGCTTGAGCTTATCATTTACATATTGAAAACAATACGATCGCCCCTGAACTCTGGCTTACTCCTTTTGCAGAAACCTTAAAACGTTTTGCTGCTTTCAATGGCTGTGAATTTTTGGTTCTGACAAAAGTAAGCCCTTCAAAACTGGGTACTGTTATCAAAAAAGAATTGTCCGGGTTAAAGCTAAAAAGTAATCTTTACTGATCTGCTGAAAAGACAAATCGCATCATTGGCTTCAATAATGCGATTTTATTTTATCAGGGAAATCTTTTCTGATTAGTTGAATTGCCGGTTGGCTTTCTGTACAAAATCATTCCATTGCTGGTTCAGATAAGCTGTGGCTTTCTTTTTCTCATTGTCATTCAAAGAAGAATACTGAATAGAATTAAAAACCAGTTTTTTCAATGCTTTTAAATCCAGCTCCCAATACACCAGTGTTGTCCAGAAATCATAACTCAGTCCCGTATATCCATACACTGAAGGATCATCACTGTTGATTGAACACTGTATTCCGTTGCTTAATAAAACCCTTGCAGGATGGTTTCTCAGATCGCTTACATATCCTAAAATCTGATTGCTGATGGGACTTACCTCAACCAGCTTGTTTTGTTTTCTGATCTTCTCCATGGTTTTTGGGAAATAAATAAGATTCAGACCATGACCAATTCTTTTGTTGTTCAACAGGGCTACGTCGAGAACATTTTCATTCAGGGCAGAATTGCTTTCTCCTGCATGAAGGAAAAGAGGCAGTTCCACACCGTACTTTTTGCTGAGATCATCCATTTTTATCCAGCTTCTCTCAAAGAAACGGATATCATGTCCCGCTGCTTCATCCGCTACAAGGTCAAAGCCTGAGATCATATCCGGAAATTCTTTCTTCATTACGAAAGCAGTTTCCAGTTGTTTTTCAATACTTTCGTTATCTAAGAATTTAAAGCTTGAATAGATCAGCTTCAGCGTGAACTGCGGATCCGATTGGTGTATCTGCTTAAGAATATCCTGCAGGTCTGTGATGGAAGTTTTCAAAGGATATTTTCCATGCTGAAAATCGTAAAGCTCATCAAAAATATACCTGATTTCTACATGCTGTACTTTATCTTTTATCAGATCCTGAAATCCTTTCAGATAATATTCCTTGAAGAAAGGACGGTATGGAAGCAGCAGGCTGATGCGTTTAAAGCGTTTTTCAAATTCAATCCAATAATCTGTATAAGAACAAAGATTATCACGTTTCAACGTAAGAAGATCCTGCAGCTCTTTTTCAAAACCAGTGCTTGAAGCCAGTTTCTTATCAAGGTTCACAAATCCTGCGGGAACTTTTCCCTTTTCAAAAAAAGCCAGCTGCCCGAAAATAAACTGATCATTATCTTTCTGGTCGTAAACATAGCTTTCCTGATATTTTCTCACTCTCGAAATGATCCATTTCACATCTGTTATCCCTCCGCTGTGGGTATGCAGCAAACCTCCTTTCGGCATAGTCTGAAGAAGCTGAAACAGATTACTGTTTTCTATTAATGGTTTTAATTCATTAAAAGAACTGTTATATAAAGATATTTTCTTTGCTTCTGTATCACTGAGGAGCTGTTTCCGGATCCCGGATATTTTTTTATCCAAGGCCAGTTCTGTCTCAGATAGGCTGATATCTGCATCAAATGCTATCGCTTTGTTTTCCTGCTCTGATAAAGCCAGGTTATGCTGATACACAGACGTTTCAGTCATTTTACCTTGTCCCCAAAATAAAGGTGCTCCTAAAAGTGATATATAAATAAGGTATTTTTTCATCATAATATTGGAAGATTTTTGTAATACCGGTTATGTTTAACCGTTAAAAGTAGCTTGTTACAGCAAAAATTGTGCAGAATAAAGCTGTTTCAAAAATAAGATTAATTTTTCTGTTAAAAACACCAGATATGCACCAGTAAACATGTCTCAGGCCATCCTTTTCTGCAAATTCTTTTTTATGTTTCCGATATCCCTTCCGGAAAATGCCATAATAATAATAATCTTCTCTTTATTTTTTCAATAAACAGGGTACTTTTTAACACTTTTTTAATCTATAACGGTTGTACTTATTTTGAAGTTTAACTACCTTTGTCTCTGGGATGCGGAAAAGATTTTATCAATATTTGTACAGTTTGTTATTTGCATTGCTTACCATTTTAGGTTGGTACTATGGGCAAATCCAGCAGTATATCTCAACAGATACTCCTTCTGATCTTCATTTTACAACTGATCTTCTGGTTCACCAGAAAAAAAGCATCAAAAAATCATTTGCATTTCTTAAAAATCATGAGACCAGTGATGCTTACAATATCAGCCATCCCCGCTACAACAAAATCAGAGCAAATCTTTCTGAAAATGACAACGAAAATGATGATAATGTAGAAACATCTGACTCTACAGAACTTCTTGCCCTTTTCAAAGAAGGTTTCTGGCATCTGATCTCCGGCTTTGTCACTACATTTCATGACAGACAAATCGCTGTTTCACTCGCTCAGTCAGAACATTTAAAGCCTTTACATGATGATCTGTACATCCAGTACAGGGTCATCAGACTGTGATTTTATAATATTTTTTACGATAATTCTTATATGCTTTCATACCCGTTTGAGAGCAGGTAACTCTATTTTTCAATTATAAATTATTATAAAAATATGATCATGGTCAAGAAAAGTCTCATGTATATTAACCTGTGCCTTATTTTCCTGTTGGCAGGCTGTCAATCTGAAAAAGAAGAAAAAACAGAAGCGGCAACATTCAATGTTACAAGCCCGCTTGTAAAAGATACTTTGGTCAACAAAGATTATGTGGCACAAATCCGTTCTATTAATCATATCGAACTCCGTGCTCAGGAAAAGGGATATATTCAGTCTATTTATGTAGATGAAGGGCAATTCGTACAGAAAGGACAGCTGCTGTTCAAAATCATGCCCAATCTTTATGAATCTGATGTAAACCGTGCAAAA
This sequence comes from Chryseobacterium sp., assembly GCF_041914225.1. Classification (GTDB taxonomy): domain Bacteria; phylum Bacteroidota; class Bacteroidia; order Flavobacteriales; family Weeksellaceae; genus Chryseobacterium. Next base: position 195,727 of record NZ_JAYSDT010000001.1, on the reverse strand, counting down.
GCAGAGTCGAAATATGCGCAAATCGAATATCAGAATACCAAAAACCTTTCCGATAAAAACATTGTAGCCCCACAGGAAATGGCGATGGCTAAAGCAAAATATGAAAAAGCCCAGGCTGAACTGGCTTCGATGAATACCCATTTGAAATTCACAGAAATCCGTGCGCCTTTTAGTGGAATCGTAGGAAAATTACACGTCAGAAAAGGAAGTCTGGTGGATGAAGGGGAACTGGTAACGGAGCTTTCCGACAACAGCAAAATGTGGGTCTATTTCAATGTTCCGGAAGCTGAATATCTTAACCAGATGGATGCGAAAAAGGATAACAGCCCGATGCATGTACGCCTGAGAATGGCCAATGGGAAAGAGTTTGCACAAGACGGCATCGTACAGACCATAGAGTCTGATTTTGACAATGAAACCGGGAATATCGCCTACAGGGCCACTTTCCCGAATCCGAAAGGACTGTTGAGATACGGGGAAACCGGAAACATCGTCATCACATCACCTTATGCCAATGCTATGATGATTCCTCAGAAAGCCACTTTCGAAGAGCTGGAAAAGAAATATGTCTATGTGATTGGTAAAGACGGTAAAGTACATGCCAGAGAAATAAAAGTTGCTGCCGAATTACCGCATATTTATGTAGTCGCTTCCGGGCTTGGAAAGGATGACAGAATCCTTCTGGAAGGTCTTAGAATGGTTCAGGAAAACCAAAAGATCAGCTCAAAATATCAAAAGCCTGAAAAAGTAATGTCTAACCTGGATCTGTACGCCGAGTAACCCCAAAGCAGCATTATGTTTAAAAAAGTAATACACCGACCGGTCTTCGCCATTGTGATATCGGTTGTGATCCTGTTTATGGGAGGTATCGCCATGAAGCAGCTTCCTACGGAACAGTTTCCAAAAATTGCTCCTACTACCGTAGCTGTTTCCATTGCCTATCCCGGAGCAAGTGCAGATGTATTGGTAAAATCATCTCTGATTACGATTGAAAATGCCATCAACGGAGTTCAGGGAATGCGTTACATCACTACCGACGCGACCAGTGCCGGAGAAGCCACTGTAAATGTTGTCTTTGATCCCGGAACCGATCCCAACGAGGCAGTAGTTCTGGTAAAAACCAGAGTGGATCAGGTAATGCCTTTATTACCGGAACTGGTACAGAAAGAAGGCGTTGTGGTAAACCCTATCCAGCCAAGTATGCTGATGTACGTGAATCTTTACAGTACGAATAAAAGTATGGATGAAAAATTCCTGTACAACTACTCTATGGTGAATATCATCCCGGAAATTAACCGTATCCACGGGATTGCAAAATCTCAGATCCTGGGAAGCCGCAGGTATGCCATGCGTATCTGGCTGAATCCTGACCGTATGCGTGCTTACGATATCTCGGTAGATGAGGTGATGAAAGCTATTGGTGAACAAAGTATTATCGGGCGTCCGGGAAGAATCGGGCAAAGTTCCGGTATTGCAGCCCAGTCACTGGAGTATGTACTGACGTATAAAGGACAGTATAACAAACCGGAAGAATATGAAAATATCATTGTACGTTCCAATGCCGAAGGAGAGAATGTAAAGCTGAAAGATATTGCCAAAGTAGAACTGGGAAGTGAATTCTTTGATATTTATTCCAACCTTGACGGGCATCCTTCCGCATCTATTGTTTTAAAACAGAATTACGGAAGTAATGCCAATGACGTGATCAGAGATGTGAAAGCGAAACTGGCAGAAATGAAAGGGAATTTCCCCCCGGGTGTTGATTATAAAATCAGTTATGACGTTTCGCAATTCCTGGATGCTTCTATTGAGCAGGTAATACATACCCTGAGAGATGCATTTATTCTCGTTGCTATTGTAGTTTTCATTTTCCTTGGTGACTGGCGCTCTACCCTGATCCCTATTATTGCCGTACCTGTTTCTCTGATCGGAACTTTCTTTGTTATTCAGTTCTTCGGATTGACCATCAACCTTGTTACGCTTTTCGCATTGGTATTGGCCATCGGTATTGTGGTTGATAATGCCATTGTGGTGATAGAGGCTGTTCACGCCAAGATGGAAGACAGTAATATTTCGCCTTATAAAGCGGTAAAAGAAGTAATGGGAGAAATTGCCGGAGCTATTATTGCCATTACAGCCGTGATGGTAGCCGTATTCATTCCGATCTCGTTCATGACGGGTCCTGTAGGAACTTTTTACCGTCAGTTTTCCATTACCATGGCAAGCTCTATCGTGATTTCAGCGGTTGTAGCCCTTACACTGACTCCGGTTTTGGCCGCCATGTTATTGAAGAACCATCATGGAAAACCTAAAAAGGTAAATATTTTCACCAAAGCTCTGGACTCCTTTAATAACGGTTTTGATAAAGTAACCGGAAAATATGCTTCATTCCTTAGAAAAATTGTCAGCCGAAAAGTGGTGACATGGGGAATTCTGATTGCTTTCTGTGCCGGAATCTTTGTAATCAACAAAGTCCTTCCTGGTGGATTTATCCCTAATGAAGACCAGGGAACTATTTATGCGATTATCCAGACCCCTCCGGGTTCTACCCTGGAACAGACCAATAAAGTTTCGAGAACCTTACAGAAAATCTGTATGGGTGTAGACGGTGTTGAATCTGTATCATCCCTGGCAGGATATGAAATCATGACAGAAGGACGCGGCTCCAATGCAGGAACCTGCCTGATTAACCTTAAAAGCTGGAACGATCGTGAGCACTCTGTAAAAGATATCATGAAGGAGCTTGAAGAAAAGTCAAAAGATCTGGGAGCAACTATTGAATTCTTTGAACCACCGGCTGTACCGGGATTCGGGTCTTCGGGAGGTTTCTCTATGAGGCTTCTGGATTTGAACAGAACGACAGACTATCAGGAATTTGACAAAGCCAATAAGGATTTCATCGCACAGCTTAAAAAACGCAAGGAACTTTCAGGAGTATTCACCTTTTTTGCAGCCAATTACCCTCAGTATGAACTGGTATTTGACAATAACGCCGCCATGCAGAAAGGGGTTTCTATCGGAAAAGCAATGGATAACCTCAACATTCTGATCGGTAGTACATATGAACAGGGTTTTATCCGTTTCGGCCAATTCTTTAAAGTGTATGTACAGTCATCTCCTGAATTCAGAAGGCTCCCTACGGATATCATGAATCTGTATGTGAAAAACGACCGTGATGAAATGGTTCCCTATTCGGCATTCATGACCATGAAAAAGACACAGGGACCTAACGAAATTACCCGTTACAATATGTACAATTCGGCAGCTATCCGCGGACTTCCGGCGGCAGGATACACTACAGCAGATGCTATTCAGGCTATCAATGAAACCGCTGCCAAAACACTTCCTCACGGTTACAAAGTGGCTTGGGAAGGATTGTCTTATGATGAGGCACAGCGTGGCAATGAAGCCATTTACGTCTTTCTTGTTGTTCTGGTATTTGTGTATCTGGTTCTGGCAGCTCAGTACGAAAGTTTCCTTATTCCGTTTGCAGTACTTTGTTCGTTGCCTGTGGGAGTTTTCGGATCTTTCTTATTATTAAAAGCTATGGGACTGGAAAACGATATTTATGCACAGGTAGGATTGATCATGATTATTGGATTACTGGGTAAAAATGCGGTACTTATTGTAGAATTTGCCGTGAAAAGACGTCAGGCAGGAGATTCTATTCTTGAAGCCGCTGTAGAAGGATCCAAGGCCCGTTTCAGACCTATCCTGATGACCTCATTTGCCTTTATTGCAGGGTTGGTTCCGCTTGTTTTTGCCAGAGGTGCCGGGGCTATCGGGAATCATACCATTGGGGCATCTTCATTGGGAGGAATGCTGATAGGAACGCTATTCGGAGTTATTGTGATTCCGGGGCTCTACTACATATTTGCCAAATGGTCTGACGGTAAAAAAATGATCAAAGACGAAGATGAATCTCCATTAAGCGAAGACATGATCCATTATGAATAAAAGAAAAATATATCAATATGCAGGGCTGGCAGTCTTCTTATTAAGTCTTACTGCCTGTAAGCCTGTCGAAATAGAACAGCGTGCTGAAAATAAAACTGTCCCTGAAAAATACGGTTCAGCAGAAAATGATACCATCAATACGGGAAAGATGAAGTGGAATGAATATTTCAGTGACCCGCATCTTCAGGAGCTGATTACGCAGGCTCTTCAGAATAACCAGGAGCTGAATATTGTCCTTCAGGAAATTGAAATGTCCAAAAATGAAATCAAAGCCAGAAAAGGTGAATATCTTCCCTCTGTAGGTCTGAAAGCCGGTGCAGGAATAGATAAAGTAAGCCGGTACACTAATATCGGAGCTATGGAAGCTAATACTGAAATAGAACCCGGTCGGGAAATGCCCGATCCTTTGTTCGACTTTGGAGTAGGTGCCCAGGCACAGTGGGAAACGGATATCTGGGGAAAACTTCATAATGCGACGAGAGCTCAGGTACAGCGATATCTTGCCAGCATTGAAGGCAAAAATTTCATGACCACCAATCTTATTTCAGAGATTGCAGATTCTTATTACGAGCTGCTGGCATTAGATAATGAACTGGTTATTCTGAACCAGAATATCAAAATCCAGAATGACGCACTGGAGATTATCAGAGATTTAAAGAAGAATGCCCGGTCCAATGAGCTGGCAGTACAGCGATTTGAAGCGCAGGTTCTGAAAACCCAGGGAATGCAGTATGATATCCAGCAAAAGATTGTAGAGACTGAAAATAAGATCAACTATCTGGTAGGAAGATTTCCCCAGCCTGTAGAAAGGAGTCAGAATTCCTTTGATTCTGTTGTTCCCCAGGCGGTGTATAGCGGAATTCCTTCTGAACTTCTGGAAAACCGTCCGGACATCAAACAGGCAGAATATGAACTTGCAGCAGCCAAACTTGACATCAAAGCAGCCAAGGCAAGATTCTACCCTTCTCTTGATCTTTCTGCCGGAATCGGGTTGCAGGCTTTTAATCCGCTGTATATTATCAAACCACAGTCGTTTCTGTTTTCTCTGGCAGGAGAACTTACCGCTCCATTGATCAACAGAAGAGCGATTAAAGCTGCATATTATAATGCGAATGCAAGACAGATCCAGGCAGTATATCATTACGAGCAGACTGTTCTGGGAGCTTATATTGAGGTAGCGAATCAGTTGTCTAAAATCCATAATCTGGAAAGCAGTGTGAATATCAAATCGAAGGAAGTGAATGCTTTAACCAAGTCCATCGATATTTCCAACGATCTGTTCAAATATGCCCGTGCAGATTATATGGAAGTCCTGCTTACTCAGCGGGATGCACTGGAATCTAAGTTTGAGCTGATAGAAAAGAAGGTCAGTCAGCTTAAAGCGAGTGTTGCTGTCTATAGAGCACTGGGTGGCAGCTGGGACCAGAATCCTTTGGAAGTTCCGGATATAACCAAACAATAAATCTTTTCAATCTTGTTTTTGTAGGAGTCTGTCGTGAGGCAGGCTTCTTTTTTTAGGTTTTGGCTGAAACCTCATTTTTCCCACAGATTACACAGATAAACACAGATGTTTGGGATAATTTTAGATCATAATTGATGAATGATAATTGATAATCGATCATTCATCATTCAATCGTTCTTAGCCCTGATAGCAGCGGTTACCCCACAGCAGGAAGTGGATTCAGCCAGGTGCGAGGAGTATGAGCGGATAGCAGGATAAAGCTCCTGATGCCTGGTTTTATGATTAGTAATGCTATAAAATAAACAATAAGTCTATAAAATCAATAGACTTATAATATTAATTTTAATTCACTATCTGAAATATAACTTTTTTATCATTTTTTAACATTTTAACAAATAAAATAAACATCTGATTTACAAATAAATAGACTAAAAATATTTCATAAAACAACACTAGTCTACTAAATTAGTAGGTTAATATGATTTTTCTCATACCAGTCTTTTACCGGGGTTTGTCAATTATTAAATAATTTTGAACCAGTTAAAAAAAATAAACTTTATTCTCATGAATAAGAATAGCTTTAATTCTTACCTATGCACCATTATGGTGACAGCTTCTGCACAGCATACCTGTTGCGGAATGCCGGTTCTTTCACAGCACAACCGTATTTCTCAAGACATGTGCTTTGATATGATGTGCATGATGATGTACTAACTCTCCAGCAATACATTCATTACTGTAGGAATTAAAGCCAGAATGATCAAGGCTTTTTTCATCCGGATATATCTCCTGTAATTTTGACCTTCTGATTTTATAACCTCCCTGAAAAAGGAGGCGGGAAGTTACATTTTTTACAGAGGACCAGCAGTAATACACAGTTAATTTTAAACTTAGATTAATATAATGAAAAAGAAACAATGCAAGCTTGGTGTGTTGGCCTTACTGCTATTCGCGGAATATGGTTTTGCACAAAGTAAAGACAGCCTTTCCGGGGAAACCTCCATAAAAGAAGTTGTGGTGGTAGCTTTTGGAAAGCAGAAAAAAGAAGAAATTACAGGATCCGTACAGTCGTTGAAGGCTAAGGATCTTTCTAATCTTCAAAACGGAAATATTCTCCAGGGAATTGGTGGGAAAGTAGCAGGGGTACAGGTAATCTCTTCAGGGCAGCCAGGTTCCCAGCCTACCATCAGAATGAGAGGAATTGGCTCTATCAATGCTTCCAGCGACCCGTTAATTGTACTGGATGGCATTCCGTACAGCGGAAATCTCAACAGTATTGCCGCATCGGATATTGAAAGCATTTCCTTTCTTGAAGACGCTTCTTCAAACGCTTTATATGGTTCCAGAGGTGCCAATGGAGTAATTATCGTGAATACAAAAAGAGGTAAAAGCAAAGGCCTGAGCATTGAAGCTGATGTCCGAACCGGGGTTAACTTCAGATCTATCAGGGATTATTCAGTTTATACTTCTCCGCAGGATTATTATACTGCTTATTACAACAGAGCCAGAATCGGTGAAATTGCAAGACTGAAACAACCGGGTTCTGTTCCTTCCGGAGCTTCTCCTCATGACGTAGGGCTTGCAGCACTGACCAAACTGGGATATGATGCTTATAATGTTCCTTTTAACCAACTCATTTCAAAGGATGGTTCTTTTAATCCTGATGCGAAATTATTGTATCAGGACGACTGGAAGAAACTGCTTTTCAGGCCTGCTTTAAGAAGGGAAGCAACCGTAGGAATCAATGCCAATAGTGACCAGGTAAAATCATATACATCCCTTAATTATCTTGATGATAAGGGATATTTAATCTCTTCGGGTTTTGAAAGATTCGGGATCAGGTCTAATGTAGACTACTCTATCACTTCAAAACTGAAATTAACCAGTGCCTTATCCTATACTTACAGCAAGCAGGATTTTGGTGAAACCGGCGGTTTCTCCAATCCTTTCCAGTTTGCCAGAAATATTGCTCCCTTCTACCCTGTTTTTCTGAGGGACAACAACTACCAAAGACTTTATGACAGCTATGGAAATGCTTTATACGACTATGGAGACGGCCAGGGACCTAACGGTGCCACAAGATCTTATGCTGTTTTTGAAAATCCTGTAGGTAATCTTCAGAAAGATAAATCACAGATTGTCAGTAATATTACCAACCTTAACCTTGGTTTAAATTACGAAATCATCAAAGGGTTGGATTTCACTTATAATTTTGGAGCCTATCTTGAAAATACCAGGAACCTGCAATTCGGGAATACGGAGGGTGGAACTTCATCTTCTGTAGGGGGCACCATTTCTCAAGGTTCTAATTTCAAATATACTTTGAATCACCAGCAATTGCTTACTTACCAGAAAAAACTGGGAAATCACAGCTTCAATCTCCTTGTAGGGCATGAGCTGAATAAGATCAAAGATGATGGATTTTCAGGTTCAAAGCAGCAGCTTTTATTACCAGATTCTCAGTCATTTGACAATGCTGTAAAAATCACAGATTTATCAGGAAGCGGCTATGAATATGCTGTAGAAGGATATTTTACAAGGCTGTTGTATAATTATGACGGTAAATACTTCTTTAATGCCAATATACGCAGAGACGGTTCTTCAGTATTTGCTCCGGAAAGCAGATGGGGAAATTTCTATGGACTGGGTCTGGCATGGAATATTGCAAAAGAAAATTTCCTTAAGGATAACAGCATAATTAATTCTTTAAAACTAAAGGCTTCCTACGGCCAGCAGGGAAATGACAATATCCTTTTAGGCGGTTCCGGCAGAGATTATTATGCTTACCAGGATATCTACGGAATTAATAATTTCGGGGATGATAAACCTGTTCTTTCTCTTAAAAAACAAGGAAATAAGGATTTAAAATGGGAAACCTCCAAAAATCTGAATGCCGGTTTTGAACTTTCACTTTTGAAGAACAGAATAACCTTAAATGCCGATTATTTTGAAAGGAAAGTTTCTGACATGATCTATACTCTTCCCCTTCCTCCATCCAATGCAGGCTCCTATGTGAAATATGGAAATATCGGGGATATGACCAACAGAGGCGTTCAGGCGAATCTAAGCGTGGATATCCTTCGCGGTGACGAATTCCAGTGGAGTGTTTATGCCAATGCCACTCATTATAAAAATAAAATTACCCGGTTACCGGCCGAGCAGAGAAATACAGGTCTGGTAAGCGGCTTGTTTATCCTTACGGAAGGTGGAGACCGCTACACCTATTTCCTGAAAGAATTTGCCGGAGTGAATCCTGAAAACGGTGACGCGCTGTGGTACCGTACCGCAATAAATCCAGCTACTCAAAAGGAAGAAAGAACAATTACCAATAATTATAAGGAGGCTACTGATTATAACACGGGGAAATCTGCTATTCCGAAAGTATATGGAGGATTCGGGACAGATTTCAGTTATAAAAGATTTAATCTGGCAGTGAATTTCGCTTACCAGTTCGGGGGATATGGCTATGATGATATTTACAGAAGTTTATTCCATTCCGACAGTTATGGGTCTAACTATTCAACAGATCTGGATAAAACCTGGACTCCGGAAAATCCAACGGCTGCATTACCAAGGGTAGATCTTACGGCTAAGAACCAGAACGGAAATTCAACACTTTATCTGATCAAGTCAGATTATATCAGCCTTCAGGATGTTACTCTGTCCTATCAGCTTCCTGATGGTTTTGCACAGCAGGCAGGCTTATCAGGTCTGAAAATTTATGTGACCGGGAACAATCTTTATCTGTGGTCCAAGAGAAAAGGATATGATCCGAGAGCTTCACTGACCGGAGTTTCTGATCCGTACCGTTATTCCCTGCTGTCCAGTGTCTCATTAGGCTTTAAACTTAATTTTTAAAAAGAACAGGAATGAAAAAAATAAAATACTTTCTAGCAACTGTCACTATTGGTTTTATTACAGTCAGCTGTGCCAATGATCTCAATACTTTACCGGACGGAGATATTTCCGGTGAACAACTCAATAATGATGCTAACAGCCCTGAAAAAATACTGGGTGGAATTTATCTTGATCTTCGCAGCAACGGTGCGGGAGGTACTACCGTACACTCAGATTTCGGAATCATGGGAATCAAAGCAGGTGCCGATCTGATGTCTAACGACGTCATCCAGTCTACCAACCAGCATCTGGGAATGTTTTATAATTACGAAGCGACCAATGCCAGCAATATTGCTTCTGAAATTGTATGGACAACTTTTTATGCCAGAATTTTTGTGATCAACAAACTTCTTGATGGCCTGGATAAAAACGCAAATGCAAAAAACAGAGCGATTGCAGGGCAGTTACTTGCTCTGAGAGCCTACTCTTACTTTTATCTGGTTCGTTTCTATGCCCATGATTATAACGGGCATCAATCTGAACCGGGGCTTCCATTGGTTCTTACGGCAAGCAATCCGAATCAGGGTCTTCCGAGATCAACGGTTGCTGAAGTATATGCGCAGATCAAGAAAGATATTGTGGAATCCGTTTCACTTTTGGATAGTTATTCACGCCCGTCCAGAGCCCAGATAGATCAAAGAACTGCCAAGGCTATTGCAGCCGAAATATTTCTGGAAACAGGAGATTATATACAAGCCGCCCAATATGCCGGGGAAAGTAAGCAGGGAATTACTCTTATGACGGAAGATGATTATACCACTACCGGATTTTCCAATATCAATAATCCTGAGGTAATATGGGGTTTTCATAATACGATTTCCACGATGAGTATCGGAAATTACTATGCCTCTTTCTTCTCAATGTTTGATAATACCAACGAAGGCTATGCGGGGGCCGCACAGATCCGGAAGCTGATCGACAAGCGTCTTTATGAAGCAATTCCGGCAACAGATTACCGTAAAAAAGTGTTCAATGGCAGCCAGAATGCAACATATACTTTTAACGGAAAAACGAAAAACTATCCGCCTTATGTAAGCTGGAAATTTAAAGATCCTACCCTTTTTGAAGGAGATTATATTTATATCAGAGCTTCTTCTCTTTATTATATACAGGCAGAAGCTTTGGCCAGACAAGGAAGAGAAGCAGAGGCAAAACAGGTATTATTTGACATTACTTCAAAAAGGGATCAGGCTTATACCCTATCTACCAAGTCAGGCAGTGAGCTAATCAATGAAATTATTCTGCAAAAGAGAATAGAGCTTTGGGGTGAAGGCTATGCCTGGTTTGATATGAAAAGATTAAATATACCTTTAGAACGTATATACACAGGAACCAACCATACTTTTGGAAGATTCAATCTGACACCGGATAAATTCAGGTTCCAGATTCCTAATAAAGAAATTAATAATAACCCACAAATCAAACAGAATGAATAGATAAAGAAAAAACAATTTTACATTCAAATATATTCAGTGACGAGGCATCATTTACTTGTAAATGGTGCCTTTTTTATATTAAGGCACGCGAAGAAAGTGACCAAGTCGCAGATGAAGCTAACAAAATACATGCGCTTGGAAAGAATCTATGCAATTGATTTCCTCTTTGCTTCCTTAAAATCAGAGAAAGAACTAAAACTTTGCGTAACAAAAAGAAATTTTCTATAATTTCCCATATTAATAGTCCGTTTTCCCTTTACTTTCTTTCAAATTCTCTGAGTTTCTGCTTAATCAGCCTGATTTCTTCGGACTGTGTTTTAAGAATATTTTTCTGCAACGTAATGAGTTGCGGTCGGTGAGATGTGCTTTTTCGGACATTAAAACAGCTGCAGCGTGATGAGGAATCACGCTTTTTACAAACTGCCTGTCATCCACATTTATTTGTTCCCTGATTCCCAACCAGGAAAAAATACCTGTTACCACAGCAATAATCGCGATGGTCCAATTCATTGTTTTACCGGTATACATTTTTCGCATGATCCATAATTCAATAAGAAGCATCACTGAGGTCATCAGCAGTGCCATATATAAATTATTAATATTCGAAATAAGATTCTGCAGGCTGTCTATCATTACATACATCATAATATACATGGCAAAAAACATTATCAAAGCCATCAGCACAAAACGCCTGTACATTGAAGAAGAAGGTGCTGAATGCTTTTCAGCCTTTCTGGAAGGAGATATTCCGGGTGTATGCTGTGTATTTTCCATAACAAAGGAGTTTATTGATGATTCTCTCTTCTGACTAAAGTACAGCATTTCTGAACAGTAAACGATGATAAAAGTCCAAAAATGATCAATAAAAATAAGCATATTTATTCCGGTGGTTTATGCTTCTGCGCATATCCGAAGAACAATGCATTACAACCTGTATAAGCAAAAATTCGAGGTATCACATCCTTTTTTTCAGAATTTTAAATTTAATGATTGAAAAAGGTTTTTCAATAGCAAATCTATAGATCAGGCCACCAAGAATACAGGCTGACAGACACAGAAGAAGGCTTACATTACCTGAGCTTTCAAGATTAAAATCATCAAGAGCTGTCTGCACCATATGAATAATGCCTTTATGCGAAAGATAAACAGCGTATGATAAAGATGCCAGCTGAGCAGTAAGATTAGATTTTGAACGATATAGAAAGGAGGATTTTGAAACCGCGGCCAAAAGAAACCAAAGATAGAAGCTGTTCGGGAAGTTTGCTCACGGCATATCCAGAATGAAATTCCCAATAAAAGTATGCCCAGAAAGAATAATAAATTTCCATGAGCTTCAACCCTTTTTTTAAAAACGGATGAATATTGCATCAAATATCCGATCAAAACACCTGTTCCAAGCACATCCAGCCTGGTATGAGTAGGGTAATATATTTTCATATACCATAACTTCCAGAAATCCGTAGAAATAGGATTAATTTCTGTTATGAAACCATTCCATGCTATAAATCTGAATACAACAGAAAGTCCGATAACAGCCATCATCAGAACCACCAGATATTTGAATAGTTTTGACGGTATCAGAATTAAGAGAAACAAAGGAAGAATGAGATAAAACTGTTCTTCAATACATAATGACCATGCATGTGAAAATGTTCCGCGGCTGATAACATCCAGCCCATAATTTTGGGTAAAAGTAAGAAACTTCCATAAAGGTGATAAAGCTTTCCGTTCCCTGAAAAAAGGCAGTGTAAAATACAGGAAAAGCGTAAAAAAATAAGCCTGAAAAATCGTTTTATATAAAAAGTCTTCAGGCTGATTGCTCCTTTATTTCTTATTTCTTTAAACAACTGTCCGGAGATCAGGTAACCGCTTAAAACAAAAAACAGGTCCACACCTGTCCAGCCAAATTTTCCAATACTGTCAATCCAGCCGGGATGTTTGAATGCCCGGTAATGATACATTAATACAAGCAAAATAGCTATTGCCCTCAGATGATCCAATCCATAAAGCCTTTCGGAACGTTCTGTCATATTTTTTTATGCAAATATTGATTAATTCCGGTGCAGTTTCTGACCTATCATCCAGACTGCAGATTTTTCAATACCAATAGCAGAATATTCCATCCACATAAAAAACGGTGTCATCCGCCACCTTTTCTGAAGTCTTTAACAACGTTTTTTCCAATCTGTCCCAAGATTTTATATTTTTGAAGGTCATGAAAATCACGTTTGAAGCTCATATCAGGCATACCTTATACTTCCAGTTGTTATTCTGGACTGCTCTATTTTTATTTGGAACCGCAAAAAGCTACGGAGAATATGATGGCGGGGCTTTTAAAGTCCTGGTGATCTATAATTTTTGCCATTGGATGTTTCAGATTATCGGAGCCAATTTTATTTATTTTGTCCTGATCCGTCATTTTTTTGACCGGAAAAAGTATATTGAATTTTTGATGTATCTTCTTCTGAGTCTCTATATAATTTCCGTCATCAACAGGTTATTTCTTGTTTATATTGCAGAACCTTTATTCACCCATGAAGTAAAGGACAGTGTTTCAAGTATTTTCACAGATATCTCCTATCTTTTGTTTCATTATACCTTCCCGATTATAAGCGGCGCTTTTATTTTTATTTCGATCATGTTTATCATGCGGTATAAAGATGAAAAAGAGCAAACAATCAAACTTCAGAAAGAAAAAATGGAACTGGAACTGCAATCGCTCAAATCCCAGCTTAACCCACATTTTCTCTTTAATACCCTGAACAATATTTATTCTCTGTCCGTCAGTCACTCTGATAAAACGTCCCAATCCATAAGCCAGCTTTCAGATATCCTGGATTATATTTTATACAAAGGACAGAAAAAATGGGTACAGGTTTCTGACGAACTGGCTATTATTGATGAGTATATTGCGCTGGAAAGCCTGCGGTATCATAATGAAAGATTGAAAATACGAAAGCATATTACCGTAAACACCGCGAATACTATTCCCCCGCTTCTGTATCTTACTTTGGTAGAAAATGCATTTAAACATGGAGCCGGAAAAAATTCAGATCCTACCGAGATTCATATTAAAGCAGAAACGAATAACCAACACTCAGTTTTCACCATTGAAAATACATTTACAGCTTATCAGGAAGAAAATAAAAAAGGAATCGGGCTGCAAAATATAAAAAGGCAGCTGCAATATCATTATCAGGAACATTTTACCTTCCGGATTTCACAGGAAAACAATATTTTTAGAGTTGAAATAACAACGCCTCCGCATTATGATTAACTGTATTATTGTAGATGACGAGCCTTTAGCGGCTTCCTTACTGGAAAACCACATCACAAAAATTGATGATCTGAAGCTTACAGGAAAAGCAGAAAATGCCATGCAGGCTTACAAGATACTGCAAAATCAACCTGTTGACCTGATGTTTCTGGACATTCAGATGCCTCACCTGAACGGAATCGAGTTTTTAAAGTCACTGCCCCAAAGGCCTAAAACTATTTTCACTACAGCCTATCGGGATTTTGCCATTGAAGGATTTGAACTTGAAGCAGTAGATTATCTCCTGAAGCCGATTACTTTCGAACGTTTTTTCAAAGCGGCAGAACGCATATTGAGAAATACAGCCGGCAGTAAAGAAGATTTTATCCTTATCAAAACAGGTGGAATACATCGTAAAATTTCTCTTTCAGAAATTGTATTTTTTGAGAGCCAGGGAAATGATATCAAGGTTGTATTAAACACTCAGGAAAGTTTCATCTCAAAAACTAAAATAACAGATCTGGAGAAAACTTTATCCGGTAAAGGTTTTGTAAGGATTCACAGATCTTTTATGATCAATGCGGCTTTTGTTACTGCGTTTAACAATAATGAAGTGAAGGCAGGCCACCATCAGATACCTGTCGGAAGGAGCTATAAGCAAGACTTTGATACTTTTATAGCAGCAGTTTCCAAAAATAAGCTTTTATAAAGGATTGAATTCACTTTTGGTTTTATTTTAATTCACTAAACCACATTTTTAACATTTATTTTAAATGAGTTTTTATCAAATGCCTGTACAAATATTTTTCAACCTGTTTTTCAGCACATTACCTTGTGTCAGTAATGATCAATCTGCCACAATGTGAAAACACATTCTTTTATAGAAGAAGACTCAAATTAATGATTCACAGTCATTTGAATAAACAATGCAATCCATAGCACCGACAGATAATCTCTGACAGATATTAAAAAAAAATGTTACTTTTGCTTTAACGAATAAAATTGCTTTTCAGCTTTTTTATGAGTAAGTTTATGTGCACCAATTTATAAAACATTAAAATTCATTCCATGAGAAAAATAATTCTACTTCTTACATGTATGTTCGGTATTTCAGTTTTCTCACAGATCAAAGTGTTGAAAAATGAAAGTTTGGTGGAAATTGGTAAAGATAATTCCGTTGGTCTATATAAAAAGGAAGATAAATTTACAGTCAATTACCAGGATCTGAATACCAGTAACCTGAATACAATCCGATCTTTTTCATTCCAGAACCTGGATAATGATGTTGCCGGATTATACAAGCTTATTATGGATGGCTTTGCCTCCACTCCGGATGAAAATGTAGTATTGGAGCTGCCTAATGATATCATTGAACTTCATTATGAAAAGAATTACGGGCAGCAAACCATGCAGTTTATCCAGGTGATCAACAAAAACCGTAAATACATTGGAAAATCACAGTTTTTGACCCAGAAACAGGTGGATAAAATCTTCGGAAGAACGAACGGAAAATACACTATGTATGATAATCCAGCCAGTATAAATCCTGCTGCAGCCAAAGGCACTACAAATACAGCCTCTACAGCAGCTCCCGGATCCGGCGGTGCCAAGAAAAAATCAAGAAAATAATTATATTTTATAAATATTGCGAAACTCATTCCACCGGATGAGTTTTTTTATTTTATTTTTGCAGAAAGACATTAAAAATTATGCCGCTTCAGATAATCAATTTAACCAAAAAATTTGGTGAACAGACTGCTCTTGACAACATCAACATTTCTATTGATAAAAATGAAATTATCGGTCTTCTTGGTCCGAATGGTGCCGGAAAATCTACCCTGATGAAATCTATTGTCGGTGCGCTGAAAATTGACCAGGGTGAAATCATTTTCAATGGTCTGAACATCTCTGAAAATGAGATTGAAAGCAAAAAGAAAATAGGCTTTCTTCCTGAAAACAACCCGCTTTATCTGGAAATGTATGTAAAAGAATATCTTCAGTTTGTGGCCAACATTCACAAAATCCCTGAATCCAGAGTAAATGAGGTTATTGAACTGGTAGGAATTACCCCGGAAAAATCGAAGAAGATCGGACAACTGTCTAAAGGATACAAACAGCGTGTAGGGCTTGCCCAGGCTATTATTCACCAGCCGGACTTACTGATTCTGGATGAACCTACCAATGGTCTGGATCCTAATCAGATCATTGAAATCCGCAATGTGGTAAAAGAAATCGGGCAGCAAAAGACTGTTTTACTATCTACCCACATTATGCAGGAAGTAGAGGCACTTTGCTCCAGAGTGATTCTTATTCACAAAGGAAATATCCTTCAGGATTGCCCTATTGATGAGTTCAAAGGTAAATTTGAAAGCCTGGAAGAAGCGTTTGCAAGCTATACAGCAGTTCTGAAATAAAGTTCCGGACTGAGTTCCGGACCGATTTCATAATGGCGTCATATTTGATAGAATCTGAAATGTTAACCAATAACCATTTAATATGATAAAGCATATTTTATTAGGAACTTTCTGCTTAGCTCAGTTTTCTTTCGTTAATGCCAAAGAGGTTCCCAATCCGAAAACAGCTGGTTTTATAACTTTTTCTGCCTTTCAGCAGGTTCCGAAGACTGTTATTATCAAAACCAAAAAGTTCAAAATCAGAATCGACAAGCAGCCGAACGACAAGTACCTTTACCAATCATGGAATGCCAATGCCAAGATTACAGCAAAACCAAGTATGATCATCAGTGACGGAGAACTGATTCCAGATGGTACGGGAGGAAATTATTACATCAACTTCAGCAATGAAGGACACAGTTACCAGGTCTGGAGAAATTACCTTACGGATTCTCCGAAAAAAGCCCCTTACACATTGGTTGTAAATGATGCTAACGACCGTGAAATTGTACGTCAGGACGGATATGTGGTTAAAAATTAGGAGACATAAAGGCTGGAAGCTTGAGGATAGAAGCTGGAAGTTATTATAGCCTGTTTACTCAAATTCACCTTTGATAAAATAAAAATCCTGTATTGATACAGGATTTTTTATGTTCCGGATTGTTTTAATTCTGTAAAAAAGTTGCTTTCTTCATAACTTTCTTTTGCAGCTTTGTAACCGATGTTAAAAATCTCTTCAAGCCTGTCTTTTCTACGTTCAAAAGTTCCGTAAGCCGCTAATTTCTGAGAAGAAATAAACCAGTCACAATAATCAAACTTTATTTTTTCTATTCTATAGGAAAGAAGGTCATAGGAACGGGAAACGATAGCCTTAATGGAGTTCAGATCTTTAATCTTTGCTTCATTGGGTGGGGATACAAATACGCCAATCAGCTTATCACAATCGTCCCTGATGATATCTGCAGGAAAATTGTTCAGGACACCTCCGTCACAGTACATTTCATCACCAATAATGTAAGGTGTGGTTATACCCGGGATGGAACAGGAAGCAATAATAGCATCAACAATTTCAAAATCCTGATCAAAAATTTTCAGGGTTCCGGCAACGAGTTCTGTTGCTACAATTTTCACTTCTATATCCAGATCTCCCAATTTCATATCATGGAAAATAGGTTTCAGGTAATTTCTGAAGATCACTGAAGAAACCAGTCCCGGCTGGTTGAATGTAAAGTGTTTCCAGTTGAAAAAATAGACGGAATTGAAAAATTCCAGGATTTCCTCCGGACTTTTACCTATTGCATGAAGGCATCCCACAATAGAGCCTGCACTGCAGCAGGAAAGGATATCAACTTCAATTCCTTTTTCCTGTAAGAATTTTAATACACCTGCATGAGCGATTCCTTTGGTACCGCCGCCTGATAAAACAAGTCCTACTCTTTCAAAATTCATAGAATAAATGTAAGAAAACGACCTGAAATAATCAGGTTAATTTTTATAAATATGCTGATTTTAAAATTATTTTAATATTTGTCATGGATTAATTGTTCATATTTGCTGTAAAGTTCTGATATATAAAAAAACAATAACCATGTAAGAATACCATTTATAATCAAATCTATAACAGCATCTATGGATGAAATTTATTTATACTTACAAAATCATTTTGGCATCACCTATGAAGATTGGGAAATAATAGCTTCTAAAATGTTTATTCAGGAGTTTAAAAAAAAGGAAATTATTCTACACCCCGGTGACCAGGAAGATCATCTTTCGCTCTTATCAAAAGGAGTATTAAGGTTCTTTATCCCAACGGAGGAAAATAAAGAAACAGATATTACGTATGATTTTATGTTTGAAAAAAAGTTTGTGTGTGCTGACGAGTCCTTTATTACCAGAACACCTTCTGTATATGGGATTGAAACATTGACAAATGTATTGCTTTATCGGTTTACTTATCAGGATCTTCAGGACATTTACAAAAAAACAGAAAATGCAGAACGCATTGGAAGAATTGCCCATCAGAATATGTTTCTGGAACGGTCTCAAAGACTCTACTCCTTTCTAAGATATTCTGCAAAAGACAGATATCAGAATTTATTTAAAGAAAATCCTATTTTAATCAAACAGATTCCCCAAAAATATATAGCTTCTTATCTGGGAATTACCCCTCAGGCTTTAAGTAGAATCAAAAGGCAGATTTATTAACATTTGTTCATTGCTTAATTAATAATGCTCTTTTAATTTTGCTGCGCTTAATCAAACTAACAAAAAACACATGACATTATTGAAAATGGAACATTTCGTTGCTTCCTTTATTTTTGTGAATACTTTTATTTTTGGCCAGGTAGGGATAAATACTGCAAATCCTCTTGGCACCTTCCATGTAGACGGAGGAAAAAATAACCCGACATCCATACTTCCATCATCAGCTCAATTATCAGATGATTTTATTGTTTCAGAAACAGGAAATGTAGGTTTTGGGATACTTTCACCTGCTGT
Source organism: Chryseobacterium sp. (assembly GCF_041914225.1). Taxonomy (GTDB): domain Bacteria; phylum Bacteroidota; class Bacteroidia; order Flavobacteriales; family Weeksellaceae; genus Chryseobacterium. Next base: position 176,827 of record NZ_JAYSDT010000001.1, on the reverse strand, counting down.
AAAAGTGGATATTTCTACTTCAGGAACTTCTGCGTCACCGATCCCTGGAATTAAAATAAATGATGGACTGCAGGCTAAAAATAAAGTACTCACATCAGATGAAAATGGTGTAGGCACATGGAAAAAACAAAGTTTAGAGCTTGTAGTAGGAACTATGGGAAACGGATATAATCTTCCTTTTTCTTATGATTACAATTATCATCAAACAGGTTCTAATATTGTTCTTCCTCCAGGAAAATGGCTTGTTACTGTTAATTTATTATCCTTAAATAATAACAATTCTGTATTAGATTCTGATGATTATGTATGGTTCAGGTCTACATTTTCAGATTCTCAGTTTTTTACTGATAAAAGCCCGGATATTCAGGGAAGTGCTGATAAAGTAAGTGGTATGCTACAAGGGCCTGTTCCTTCAGGGGCACTGAAATATAATATTGCCAATGGGCAGCTTCTTATCAACAATAATTCAGGGACGAGCAAAACCTACTGGCTTATAGTAGGAAATTCAGAAGTGATAGGAACTCCATCATCTTCTGTTTATTTAGACCGTCTTGGAGGATCAAATTGGGGAGAAAACATGATCTCAGCAGTTCCAATACAGTAAATAAATATCTCTTACAGATTCTTGAAAACGAAAAAGCCCGAATTTCTCCGGGCTTTTTTTATATAGATTTCTATCTTTTCAGATTAAATGTGGATCACTTCACCGTAAGCAGCAGCAGCAGCTTCCATAATTGCTTCAGAAACTGTTGGGTGCGGGTGGATAGATTTGATAATCTCGTGCCCTGTAGTTTCTAATTTTCTTGCTACAACAGCTTCAGCAACCATATCTGTTACTCCATCTCCGATCATGTGGCATCCTAACCACTCACCGTATTTAGCGTCGAAAATCACTTTGACAAATCCGTCTGTATTTCCGTTAGCAGTAGCTTTACCGCTTGCAGAAAGAGGGAATTTACCTACTTTGATTTCGTATCCTTTTTCTTTAGCCTGCTTTTCAGTAAGACCTACAGAAGCTACTTCAGGGTGGCAGTATGTACATCCAGGAATATTGCCATAGTCAATTTTTTCTACATGCAGTCCTTTGATTTTCTCAACGCAAGTGATACCTTCCGCAGAAGCAACGTGAGCTAGCGCTTGAGTCGGGATAAGGTCTCCGATCGCATAGTAACCAGGTACTGATGTTTCATACCATTCGTTTACCAATACTCTTCCTTTATCTGTCTGGATACCTACTTCTTCCAATCCGATATTCTCGATGTTCGCAGCAATACCTACAGCAGATAACAGGATATCAGCTTCAAGAGTGATATTTCCGTTAGCTGTTTTTACGTTAGCTTTTACTCCTTCACCAGTTGTATCAACACTTTCTACTGAAGCGTTTGTCATGATTTCAATACCTGATTTTTTCAGAGATTTCTCTAAGTGCTTAGAGATTTCTTCATCTTCTACAGGTACAATGTTTGGCATAAATTCAACAATAGTAACTTTAGTTCCCATTGTATTATAGAAGTCAGCAAATTCTACCCCGATAGCTCCTGAACCTACAACAATCATAGATTTTGGCTGCTCAGGAAGAGATAATGCCTGTCTGTATCCGATTACTTTTTTACCATCCTGCGGTAAGTTTGGCAATTCTCTTGAACGGGCTCCTGTAGCGATGATAATGTGGTTGGCTGAATACTCAGTTACTTTACCTTCTTTATCTGTAACAGAAACTTTTTTACCTTTCTGTACTTTTGCAGTACCAAGAATTACGTCAATCTTATTCTTTTTCATTAAGAATTCGATCCCTTTGCTCATTTTGCTGGCAACACCACGGCTTCTCTGAATCACGTTAGGGAATTCAAAGCTTGCCTCCACTTTATTCAAACCATAATCTTCAGCATGGTTGATATAATGAAAAACCTGAGCAGATTTCAATAAAGCTTTAGTTGGAATACATCCCCAGTTAAGGCAGATTCCTCCTAAATTTTCTTTCTCGATAATTGCGGTTTTGAAACCTAATTGCGCTGCTCTGATCGCAGTAACATATCCACCAGGACCACTTCCAATGACAATAATATCGTAATTCATTACTTTAAAAATTTTTATGCGAATTTAAGGAAAAATATTGGATGTTTCATGTTTCTGCAGCCTGATCTTAAAATGCATCAATAAAGCTGTTTTCATTTGATTTTAAACAAAGAAAGAGAACACATACCGCATTCTCTTTCAATAAATTTTATCTTACATTAAAAACTTCTCAAAGTTCAAAATATAAAAAACGTCTTTTCCTATTTGAATAACTGCAAAATTTTTATGTTATTTCGCCAGTCTAAGTAATCGTTTCTCAGCCGCATATCTTTCATTTAAAGCTTTCAGCTGATCTCGCTTCATCCGTTTGGTAGCCAGCGGATGGTTCAGGATCAGTTTTTTCTCTGTGTTGTATTTTTTGGTAAGTTCCTGCATTTTAATATTTACCAGCTCACTTTTTGAAGGATGTGGAGGAACTGGCGGATGTTTTTGCGCTGAAACATTCATAGATAAACCTAGTAACAATACTGTTGAAATTAATAACTTTTTCATAATGTTCATATTTTTGAATGATTTCAATTAATTCAAAGTGTTAATTAAATTCATTCCGGTTCATCAGAAATCTTGCATATATCATACCAATATTTTTTAAAAGAAATCAAAAATCTGTATCAAACGGATGATTCATTTTGAAATTAAATACGCTGATAACCGTCTATTTTTCATACATTTATTTATCTTAATTAAGCACTTATGAAAACTGTGAAAAAAAGCAATATGGCCAAAAATACGATATGGCTGAAGGAACCGGAGGAGCATGATTTCCCGGCGGCACAGGATTATCTGGAACTTCTATTCAAGCCGGATGATGCACAAAAGATGGTTGAAAAATTAAAAACAGCTCCTACCATTATCAAAAAATCGAAAGATATTTTAAGAGCCAGTAAGCTTTCTCTTCTTCCTGAAACCAATATCCATGTGAAAGAAAATCTAAAAAAAGTAGAAAAAAATAAAAAACTTTCGCCAATATTACTAGTCAGAGGACAAAATGAACTGATCATTGCAGATGGTTATCACCGCCTGTGCTGCAGCTATTATCTTACGGAAGATCTGGAGGTACCATGCAGGCTGATTTAATGAATTTCTACAAGTAACTCCTATCACCAGGAAGGGATTTAACGAAAAATATGTAATTTATTCTGTCTCTGTTGATTTTTTAGCTATTTTTTTTTATATTTTTGTTATGAACCAAATATCTAAGACATGAAAAAATACATCTCGATCCTTTTATTTGCAGCGCTTCCCTTAACTGCATAAGTAGGTATTAATACCATCACTCCCAACAGTACACTGCCCGTCAATGGCTCATTAAGGGCCGGCTATACCCAGACCACTGCCACAACCTATTCTATTCTGGCTACTGATCATTACATTACTTATAACGGAACCGCTGATGCCACTTTTACACTTCCCGTCATCGGAACTGGTACAACAAGTTTTACAGGGAGAATTTATAAGATTAAAAACATTTCGCCTAATAATATTACGCTTCAGGCATCAAGCGGTAATACATTAAGGATTGACAACACTCCTGTTGCTTCTTTTGTAATCCCTACCGGAGCTTATGCTGAAGTGGTGAACAACAGCAATACTTCAGGGGGAACATGGGATTTATCTTTTACGGTTCTTCCCAAGCCAAGCAATGTGGAAATTTACGGTACACAGCTCTTTATTCCTCCTCATGCACTCGGAACAGCAGCTATTGCAGACTGGACCAATCATACGAATACAAGCTATGATTCAGGTGCTGCAACAGACAGATGGTGGATCGTGAGTAAAACATCTGTGGACAGAGCCCAAACTGCTGTCTACTCCAATGCCAGCAGAATGACCCTTGTGTATGAATACCAGGGTACCCCTTTCAATGTTACCAATATGTATCCTATTCTTACTGCAGGAAATAACTCAAGTTTCCCGGATGTATTTACAGCATCTTTTGTAAGTCTGGCCAATAATGGTACAGGTGGTAAAACCAGGCTTACCGTATCTGTTGCCCGTGTAGACTTTATTGGTACGAATGGGGCCACTACCAATAACAGTAACTGGGCAGGAACATTCTTACTGAACGTGTTACTGGCCAGAAAATACTAGACTAATTCAGGAATATATACAGAAAGAGCAGGAATTCCTGCTCTTTTTTATTGTTATAAAATTTCAATATTTTGTTTTAAAGGAAGGTTCTTAGATGAATTTCCCACCATAATTCTGTAGGTGCCTTTTTCTACTATCCATTCCATCTTTTCATTCAGAAACTGCAGCTGCTTCACAGGAACTTCAATGGTGACGGATTTTGATTCTCCCGGCTGCAATTCTATTTTCTGAAATCCCTTAAGCTCAATAACCGGCCTAGAAACACTTGCCAACAGGTCTTTGACGTAGAGCTGAACAACTTCACTTCCGGCTTTTGTTCCCGTGTTTCTCACATTTACTTTAGCAATTATTGTTTCATTTTCCGAATAACGGGTCTTATCCAACTGCAAATCAGAGATTTCAAAAGTGGTATAGCTTAGCCCGAACCCAAAAGGATATAACGGTTCACCGCTCAGATCGTAATAATCATTTCCTCTTCCCGTTGGGTGATGATTGTAGGACAAAGGCAGCTGCCCCTCTTCCACCGGGAAAGTAACCGGCAATTTTCCGGATGGATTCTCAGCTCCGAAGAGTGTTTTTGCAACAGCATTTCCACCTTCTTCCCCCGGATACCAGATATCCAGGATGGCACCTACTTTGTCTTTCCATGCTGTTGTTTTTATGGCTGATCCTCCTACCAGAAGTACTGTGGTTGGCTTATTTAATTTTGAAACTTCATGAATGAATGCTTCCTGGTTTCCGGGTAGCCCCAGAGATGAACGGTCCTGAAATTCCCCTTCATGAATTCCGGCTGTAACAATAATATAATCTGCTTTCTGGGCAAGATGTAACGCTTCTTTAAATTCTTTCTGATAATCATGCTGCCCATAATTCCAGATCAGCTCAAGACTGGCTTCACCACGGTTTTCATGGAACTCAATTGTAATATCGTATTTTTTCCCTTTTACAAAATCTACCCCGACCGTTTTTGTGGAATAGCTCAGTTTTTCCCACTGATCAATAACCAGTTTTCCATCCAGATATAGTCTGAAACCGTCATTTCCACGCAATCCGAGCCGGTATTTCCCGGAATCCGGAGCCTCCAGTTTTCCGGTCCAGCGGATGCTGTAATGATCGGGTTGAAGTTTTTCAGGATCGGGAGAATATAAGGTCCATTTGAAGCTGAACTGTTCGTCCTGTTTTTCAAAAGCAGGCTCACCTTTTAAATCTGTGTTGGAAAAATATATTCCTTTTAATCCTTTTTTGTTTTCAGATGATAAATATTGATCAGGAACTGTAGTAAAATCTTTTACATAATTTTTAAGACCATCCAGAATACTTACTTTTTTATTTCCCGGCCCTGAATATCCGCCTAATCTTGCTTCCACAGCATCAGTTCCCACTACCAGAATCTTTTTTATATTTTCAGGAACAGGAAGTGTCTGGTTATTGTTCTGAAGCAATACAAAAGACTCTGCAGCTGTTTTTTCTGCTAAGGGTTTGTGGTTAAGTCTTTTTAATTCTTCAATATCTTTAGGTGAAACATAAGGGTTTTCAAACAAACCGAGCTCAAACTTGGCTCTCAGCACTCTTGAAACGGCATCGTCTATTCTTTCTTTTGAGATCCTTCCATCCAGAAACGGAGGAATAAAAAGCTTATAATGTTTATATTCTGTCTGAAAGATCACGTCAAGTCCGGCATTAATTGCCTGTGCAGAGGCATCATCATAATCTTTAGCTGTAAAATGCAGGACGTTTGCTCCTCCCACGGCACTTGCATCACTGATTACAAAGCCTTTGAAATTCCAGTCTTTTTTCAGTTTTTCTGTCAGAAGCCAGTGATTGGCTGTTGAAGGTCTTCCGTCAAGCAAATTATAGGAAGTCATGACAGAACGGCTTTTCCCTTTTGTAAAAGCATTATGAAAAGGGATCAAATGGGTCTCCTCCAGGTATCTTTTGCTCCAATGGACAGGATATGAATCTCTTCCTCCTTCCCCTACATTGGCCAAAAAGTGTTTGGGAGTGGTAATAATTCCCATATTTTCAAAAGCGCTGACGAAGTTTACTCCCATCACCGATGTTAAAAAAGGGTCTTCACCATAGGTTTCCTCTGTCCTGCCCCATCGTACATCGTTAGCAAGGTTCACTACCGGTGTCAGAATCTGGCGGATTCCTCTTAATTTTGATTCCTTTGCAATAGCTGCTGAAACTTTACTCATCAGTTCCGGGTTAAAAGTGGCGGCCAGACCAATTGCCTGTGGAAAAGCTGTGGCACCTTCCCTTACCAATCCATGTAATGCTTCATCAAAAGGAATAACTGGGATGCCCAGTCTTGATTCTTCCACGAAGTATTTCTGAATCGCATTGATTTTCTTTGCCAGTCTCTCTGCGTCTTCATTGGCATTGTATTTCAGCAGCTGACCGGCTGCCCCGCCTCCCTGGTTTCCGGCACTCACCTGTAATCCAAAAATCCCGTGAGCATATTGTTCTTTAGGAACATTATCCAAATCCCCGGGAATCATGAAACACTGCCAGAACTTTTCTTCAGGTGTCATTCTCTTCAGCAAATCCTGCACCCTGGCTTCAATGGGTTGTCTGGAATCTTTATATAAAGGTTTCTGAGCGGAAACAATAACAACATTCAGCAATAAAGCAATTCCCGTAAGTTTAAAGCTAAGGACTTTCATTATTGTGCAATTTGAATTACGGTTGCATATTTCAGATTCTTCCTTTCTTCAGGTAATTTGATTTCAATGGTGTTTGTTCCTGCTTTTTTCCACTGAATTTTTGATGAAATACCCAGGACTTTCAAGGATTTGGGCTTAAAGTTTTCCGGAATGGTAAAAGTAAGTACAGCCGGAGCCTGGTATTCTGATTTTTCATCAAGATGAAAGACATTCACCGTATGATGGTCTTTGCTTTGGGTATAATAATAATTTCCTTCGTGATAAGGTGCAATGCTTCTGGTTGCAAAAACAGCTGATCCATTCTTATCCATCCAGCCGGATATCTGCTGTAATCTTTCATAGACAATAGCATCATAATCTCCGTTAGGCCCGGGAGCAATGTTCATCAGGTAGTTTCCTCCTCTTGAAATGATCTTCACCAGGGTTTCAATAATCTTCTGAGAGGTTTTATAGTTATCATTGGGAACGTAGGAAAAGGAATCTCCCATAGTGATACAGCTTTCCCATGGAATGGAAAGTGCGTGTTCCGGAACCGCCTGCTCGGGAGTCACATAGTTTTCCCATTTGCCGGGAACGGTACGGTCAACAATGATAATTCCAGGCTGATTTTTTCTCGCCATGGTTCCTATTTTGTCCATATCAATATCCTGCTCTACTTTGATGGTACGCTGCCATTCTACTTTCGGATCTATGGTGTTGAAAGGGCGCACCCAGCCTCCATCAAGCCAAAGAATATCAATTTTCCCGTAATTGGAGGTAATTTCATTTAACTGATTGAAAGTAAATTTTTTAAAGCTTTCCCATCTTTCCGGATATTTCTTCGGATCATAATTGACATTCCTGTCTTTTGGCGGAAAATAAGACCACCAGTAATCATCAGAATGCCAGTCAGGTTTTGAGAAATAGGCCCCTATTTTAAATCCTTCTTTGCGGAATGTGTTGAAAATTTCTTTCGTCACATCCGATTTTGGATTTTTTGAAAACGGGGTTTTAGGAGAAGTAATTTTATAATCCGACTGACGGGTATCAAACATTGCAAAACCGTCGTGATGCTTGGTAGTAAAAACTACGTACTTCATTCCAGCTTTTTTTACAGCATCAGCCCATTTTTGAGGGTTAAACTGAACAGGATTGAAAGTCGTCTGAAGATTTTCATAATTTTTTACATATTCGTAGTAAGATTTCCCGTGTTCGAGTTTTCTCTGAGTCCATGATTCATCTTCCGGGCATAAGCTCCAGCTTTCAACAATTCCCCACTGGCTGTAGGTTCCCCAATGCATAAACAACCCGAATTTCATATCCTGCCATTGGTCCAGGTTCTGGGCAACCAACGGATCTGTGGGTTTCTGATATCCTTCGGATACATTATGGGCTTGTGAAAATACGATTGAACTTATTAAAAAGGATGAAAGAAAAAAGGGTTTTATTTTGGGGATCACCAGCATATGGAATAGTTTTCCGCTAATTTAATTATCCTTTGGGACACCCGCAAACATTAGGATTCCAGAAGATTAATAATAGCTTCGTCAAATCCTGGATAGGAAAACTGAAATCCGCTTTGTATGAGTCTTTCCGGGTAAACGTTTCTGCTTTTTAACAGCAGTTCGGTTTCTGTTTTCAGGAATATGGACGCAATTTCCAGCTGCCAGACGGGAGCGTTGAGTCCAAAAGGTGCTTTCAGTTCTTTTCTCAGTTTTTTCATCATGATTTCATTCGATAATGGAGCCGGAGCAGTGATATTGACAGCTCCTGAAATATTTTCATGTTGAATAATCCAGTCTACGGCTTTACAGAAATCTTCAATATGAATCCAGCTTACCATTTGGTTTCCCCTGCCTTGTTTTCCCCCTAATCCGAGCTTTGTAATCATTTTCAATTTAGGAAAAGCTCCCCCGTTATTTCCAAGAACAATAGAAGTTCGCAAAGCCACTTTTCGTATTTCGTTATTTTGAACAGCAAAGAATTCTTTTTCCCAGCTTTTGCAGATATTCATTGAAAAATCGTCTCCGATAACTCCGTCTTCTTCCGTGTTCAGATGCTTTTCGGAATGAACATAAATGGTTGCAGAACTTGCATTCAACCATATTTTTGGCTTTTCAGAGCATTGATCCACTGCTTTCTGTAATATTCTTGTACTGTCAATTCTCGAGGAGTAGATTTCTTTTTTATTTTTCTCATGATACCGGCAATCCACAGATTTTCCTGTAAGATTGATCAGAACCTCTGCTTTTTCAAGACTGTTTTTCCATTCTCCTATGGTTTGGGCATCCCAATAGATTTCATTGTTACGTTTTGGATTACGGGTCAGAATATATACCTGATATCCTTTTTCTGTAAAGTATTTTTCTAGGTTTTCACCGAGAAATCCGGTACCGCCGGCTATGATTATTTTCATTGTTTTTAAAGTTTAAAGTTTAGGATTCAATGTTTAAGGTTTTAACCACAGATTTCACAGATGTGTATATTTAAATGTTTTTTACACTTATAAAAATCGAAGATTTTAAAAACTTTTGTGACTTTTGTGGTTAGTTTTTCCCACAGATGACGCAGATTTTCACAGATTATTGAGGATTGTTTTTTTGCCCCAAAGATTTTTAGCTGACATATTTTTTGGTCTTAACTTGAACTTCTGAGCCTTCTGCTAGCATGACAGAAATAGGATTCTGGTGATTCAGGCATTCAAAATCATTTCCGTAATTTTTTTGAAAATCAATGTCCAACTGGTGATCTTTTATAGCATAGTAGTCCCATTTCGGATGGTATACTTCATATTCGGAAGTGGTATTTCCCTTTTTCGTAAAGCCAAAATAATTTTCCGTGATAAATTCAAATTCTGAGTTTTCTTCCATAGGTTTCGGTGTATTTTCTGCTATAATCTGAATGGAATGCCAGTTTTTATCTTTCCATGAATACCGGATCAGCAGCTCATCTTCTTTTTGATGAATCAGGTTTTTCATCGGCATGGTATGATAATTTTCTTTGTAAATAGTATTAGCTACAAAGCTTAATGCCGGTCTGGGAACAATTTCTTTAATAAATACCAAGCCCCTTTTCCAGGTTCTTTTTTCTTTTTTCTTTACATAAAATCTTAAATTTACCTCTTCAAAATTCCGATGAAAAGGAATTGGCAGCTCCAAAAGCTTAGTATTTAAAAACATAAATCCTACAAGACTTACATAGCATTTGCCTTTATAAAAATCTAACTCTGTTCCTTTTGGAAGGTATGGGAGCAAAATTTCAGGACTGATCTCATAATTGATGATGGCCAGTTTTCGCCATTCTGCTTTTAAAAAGTTCATAAGTGTAATTTTTAGGATTAAAAAACTGCAATTCCGTCATGGATAGAAGATTCTGCAATAGTTTTGATCATTTCATTTCTTTGAATCAGAAATTTCTTGAGATAGCCTCTGAGAAAAATGATATTGAATAATTTCCCAATGATACCTAATGGAGATTCAAATTCAAAAATATCTGTCATCAGCGTTTTTCCGTTTACAGATTTAAAAATATGCCGGTACCGCATAGATTTGAAAGCACCTTTCTGCATGACATCAATGAACTGAAACGGTTTTTCCATGCTGACAATTTTTGTAGTGAGATTTTGATAAACGCCCAGATGTTTTGCCCTCCAGGTAACGGTTTCATTTTCTTCAATCAATCCTGAGGTACGGCCTGCAATTGCTTTTTCATGGGATTTTGAGGTTGACTGCTGATGCAGGTCTATATTTCTTGCCAGATCAAAGACATAATGAATATCTGCGTTGATTACGGTGTTTAAATAAATTATTGACATTTCAAATGGTTTTACAATTGTTAGATTTACTATCCTTTATAATGATCCTTTTCTTGTGAAATAAATAACCAGGAACAGATGAATGATTAGATTTTTCATATTATTATTAATTTTATACTTTCAGTAATTTTTGAAATAATGTGTCAAATAAAAAACTAATTATCTTTAAAAGCTGTAGTTTTATCAATTGCTAATTTTTCTTTATTCAAAGCATGTTTACGTCCTTTTAGAAATAATAACAGATTCAGGAGCATCATTATGCCTAAATAAATTGAAAATCCTCCGATTTTTTTACTCAGAGCTACAACAAGCCTTTCCACGGTTTCAATTTGAAAGAACTCTATGATGCATAAAGCAAAACCAATGTTTAAAAGATAAAAACCTATTTTAAAGAGTGAATTGGTAGCCATTGCGATATCCGTTTTCTGATGAAAAATATCAATCATGAATGTTTTCGAATTCTTAAATAAAAACTGGGATACCAAAACCGTAAGCGTAATTACGATTGGTAAATAGATCATGTACGCTGAAAAATTATACGTTTCGGTTAAAACTGTAGTTGCCATAATGATATTATTTTAATGTTAATTTATTTCTTAAAAAGTAAAGCACGAAAATGTTCATATAATGCAATACACAGAGGATTAAAACGATACTTCCAACTCTCATTGCGGTAATACTTATCATTTCTTCCAAACTGTTTATTTTGTTCCAGATTGTAAGATTAATGGCGATATAACCTAAATTCAATAAGTAATAACAGCCGAGAAGTATCCTGTTAATCGTGAGGCAAAGACCTTCATCATGAAGCAGATATTTCAGATAGACCTTCCCTTCATGGTAACATCTTCTTCCTACATCAATCGTTATATATGAGCAGATGCTTAGGAATAGTATATATGAATCAATATTGAACATCTTATAAATTTTATATTTTCAGTAATTTTTGAAAATTAAATTGAAATAAAAAAGGATTTTCATCCTCTTTCCATTTTCTATTTCAACAGATTGGTAATCTTTCCTACCAGCCAGTGATCATCACTCTTGATGGCCAGATCCATAATATTGTTGATTTTCCCGGTTACCGAACTGAAGTCATTCATCAGCTTGATGAATTCCTGAGCTTCTTCCGAATCTTTATCCTCAATATTCTTTAATTCTTCAAGAAAAGAGATTACAGGTTCTATTTCCCTTTTTCTGCGCTCTTTGACAATCTGTTTGAACAGGTACCAGACATCTTTTTCTGCAACGAAATATTCTTTTCTGTCTCCTTTTATCAGTTCCTTTTTCACAATTCCCCAATCAATCAGGCCGCGAAGGTTCATATTGGCATTTCCTCTTGAAATTTCCAGCTGTTCCATCACCTCATCAGTAGAAAGTGGTCTGTTGCTCGCCAAAAGCAATGCGTGCACCTGTGCCATCGTACGGTTGATTCCCCAATTGGTAGCAAAGGTTCCCCAGGTTTGGATGTATTTTTCTTTGGCTTCTGAAAGCTGCATTTTGTCTGTTTTTTAAATTCCTGTAACAAATGTAATTATATTTTTTGAATTTTCAATAATTTTTGAAAATTAATTTTAAAATAAAACAGACATTCCTGAAGATGCCTGTTTTAGCTTATTACAAATTAAGGTTCAATACTTGCTGTAATTCCCTGGTTCCAGTATTTGGCTTCCGGTATATAATACAGATATACATTGCTTGATTTTCCTGTATATGTTCCTGCAAATTCTACTTTGAGATCAAGATTGATGGTTTTTGTTTCTTCTGCTTTGAAATGTTCCCAGTACAGCACCAGATAATTATCAAAGATTTCATAATAGGAAATCTGTTTTTTATCAATCAGGTCTTTCAGCAAAGCATTTTGTAATGTCAGTCCTGCGGGAATACCGATCTTCGCTATAGTCATTGGCAGCTGGCCATTGATTTTATTTTTAACGGTGACAGTCAGTCTGTTGGTCTCTCCTACTTTTGAGATTCCTGATTTTAGTTTTGTCTCCATAATAAGAGGAATATCTTTGCTTTCCGGAGCCTGAAGGGTATGATACTGATATTCGAGTTTATAAGGAAGCCCTTTTTGCGTTGGATAATGAACACCGATTGTATTTTCTCCGGATTTAAATGCTGAAGAAAGGCTCATCATCGTTGAAGCTTGTGCCTGATTAATCTTTATTACCGGCTTTTCTGTTCCGTATAATTTTTCATTTTCAGACAAAAAATCTGACAGTGCCTGCACGGCTAATGTCGTTGCCTGAGTAGAGCCGAACCCGTAATATCCATTGAAATTAATAAGCTGATCTGCTGCCTCTGCAATTTTCAACTGATTAAGGTTTTCATCTTTCTGAAGTGCCATGATGTATAAGGAAAGTGTTTCCGCTTCAGCAGACCTTCCCCACCATGAGCCTGTAAAGGTGATGTCGCATTTTACATTCTTTGTTTCATACTGCTGGTCCAGAATTTTCATCAGACCATCATATTCTTTCTGTTTTCCGAGATGAGCAGCTGCATTGGCCAGCAAAGCCAGCTGATAGGAATCTTTTGTAGCCAGGGCTTTTTTCATCATCACTTTAAAAGAGTCTTCAATCTCGTTTTTAAAACCCAGTCTGGCTAAAGCATATACAACATACATATTTCTGGCCCAGAAATACTCAGAATACTCCTTTTTTAGTTCATACCCTTTTCTCACCTCAAATAATCCGTTTCCAGTTTTTTTAGATAAAATAAATGAGGACAGCCCCTGAATAAGCTTAGCATCCGTATTGACATATTTCTTTAAATCTGTAAACTCCAATAAGGCAAATGCTGAAACTGCCACATCTGATTCTTCACTGCTGAAATATCCGAAGCCACCGTCTTTATTTTTATAGCTCAGCATTTTCTGGAAACCTTTTTTCATATTTTTAACCACCAGATTTTCCGTAGATGTGTCGATCTTTCTACCCGACTTTAAATAATCCAGGATAAAAATATTAGGATATACCGTTGAGGAAAGCTGCTCAAAACATCCGTAAGGTTCTTTCTTCAGTTGTTCCAGATTGTCAAACATCTGTAAAGCAGCATTTTCAAATACATAATATGAGGAAAACAGACTTCCGTTGATATATTCCGGAATATTGATTTTTATATCTTCTGTTTTATTATTGATAATGGAAAATTGATGTGGGAATCCTTTTTTCTTCTACTTTAAACGGTAGGATCATCGTCTCCCTGAAATCTCCGGATCTTATGCTGAACTGGATATTGGAATCCACAATTTCATCAGTCTGTATTTTAACAAATAATCTACCTGACTCCAATGGCTTTAAGGTAATCAAGCTGTCAGAATGCATCAGTTTGACATGATTGGGAACAATAACGTCCATGGTCATTTTTCTGGTTTCTGAAGAATTATTTTTAAGAACAACAGGAATTATCATCTGATCGGTTCTTGTCAGATACTGAGGAATTTTGGCATCTATTGAAATAAGGCTCTGCGCCGCATAGGTTGTTTCATCCCTTCCGGCAAGTCCTGATGCAGCAATACCTTCTGTCATAATTCTAAACGTGGAACTGGCATCTGAGTTATAAAATTCCACTTTTGCCTTTCCGTTTTTATCGGTTTCCACTACCGGGTTCCAGTAAAGTACTTCCCTGTAATCATAACGGTACGAGGTATTGGTAGTTTTGTATTCAGGATAGGCAAACGCCCTCGATGGAGCGTATGAGATAAGTTTTCCGTACGGGACAGCCTGTATGGCAAAATAAGATTCCGGAGTGATATCAAAACTGATCTTTGAGCTGCTGTTTTTACCGGAGTTTACAATGATGACTCCATTTGCAGCCCTGCTTCCATAAATAGCAGTGGCAGCAGCATCTTTGAGAACGGTTATACTGTTGATATCATTCGGGTTGATGGTGGTATTGAAATTTTCTACAGGGACGCCATCTACGATGAATAAAGGATTTTTATTGGCAATAGAGGCTGTCCCCCTGATATTGATCTGTTCACCCGCTCCCTGCTGTGTAGAAGGTGTTATAACGATTCCTGCAACTTTTCCATTCAATAAAGAAGTTACGTTGGGATTCTGAATTTCCATAGAAGAGGCTATAGTTGTGGAAGCAACCGCTGCTTTCTCTTTGTTCATATTGTAGCCTACTACAACAACCTCTTCAATTCTTTTATTCTGAATGGTATCAGATCTTGAACGTCCCGGTTTATTCAATGTTTGGGTATTATTTTTATTTTCAGTCTTTATTTCCTCTTTTTTTTCAGCTTCCTTTACAATTTCTTCCACATCTATATGAGACATTTTTTGTTTTACTAAAGGATTAATGTCCAGATTATAAGACAAAATCCTGATTTTAACCTGATGCTTAGGCTGAAAAGATTTAGCAATGATTTTATATGAATCATCTGCATTTAAATCTGAAAAATAGAACTTTCCGTTTTCTGCAACAGTCTGTTTGAGAATTTTTCTGTTGTCGGTATTCAAAAGAAAAACATCAGCTTTCACAGGGTTTTTATTTTGATCTTCCACTACTCCATAGATTGTATTTTTCTTCTCAGGAAGGTATTTGTATTTATTGGTTTTCAGAACTTCCGGGATGAGTTCAAAATAACGGTAGCCGTTTGTCAGCATCACAAGATCTAAACTTTTATCCGCTTTTTCTTCTTTTTTATCGAAATAAAACTGTGGTTTTTCAATTTTTCCTTTCAGCTCAGAATCCATCAGAAGCCAGGAAACAATATGATTCTGTTTGTCATCAGCATAAGTCCATAGCTTATCATCTACTACGCTTACTCCAAGATTAGCCGGAACAGGTTTATTATTGTCATCCGTGGTTTCAATCTCCAGGATTACTTTTTCTCTTGGCAGATAATGCTGTTTTACAGGCTTAACCTTTATATTCAGCTGATTTTCTTTATTGGTAAAAACAATACGTTCTGCAAGAGGAATATTATTTTCCTGAACGGTAAATCTGCAGATTCCTGCCGGAAAGTCTTTCTCAGGAATTTCCAGTGGGTTGTTTCCATTTTTCAACGGAATAACTTTGGAATACACTTCTTTTCCACGGAAACTTCCTTTCAGGGTAATCGTTTTTTCCTGTGTTGAAATGAGAGAAAAGATCAGTTTTTTGTTTTCATTTTTAATATTTAAAATCAATCCTTCATCCTTTGCCAACGGAAAATTAAAAGTCTGGGCAATATTTTCAGGCTTTACTACTTTTGCGTAATAATTTTCTCCCTTTTCAGGAGTAAAACGAAAACTTCCCATTCCGAAATTATAGGCTGAGATTTCCTTTATTTTTTCATGATTCTGATTGTAAATAACCAGTACGGCATCTACAGGTTTTTCAAATTCATCAAGGATTTTAAAAGCGATATTCTGTTCTATTCCATTGATAAAAGTACCGCCTTCAGGCATAAATTTCACATCCAGATTGTTCAAAACAATTGGAATATTCCTGGAAATGGATTCTGTAAATCCATCAAAACTGACTTTAATATTCAAAAGAGCATCAGAAGATTTCAATGTCTCCGGAAGTTTAAATGTCAAAAGTTTTTTCCCTTCTTTATCAGTAATAAATTTTCCCCCGGAAACAGTTTCCCCGTTGTGCATTACCGTATAATCTGCTTCATAAAAAGGAATTGGAAGGTTACTCAGACTTCTCATTGAAAAATCGGCGGTTACCTCGTCTCCAGGTCCATATCCTTTTTTAGGAAAATCCAGTTTCATCAGAATTCTGGGAGATACAATTTTCTGAAGGGTAATTTCTTTCTCAAAGGCATTTTTCCCTTCTTCATTCTGCATCCAGTTGGTAAAAGTCCTGATCTTGTAGATTCCGCCTTTCATATCTTCAGAAAAATAGAAATAGCCCTGTGCATAGCCATTGGTAATTTCATATTTTAATTTTTGCACAACACTTCCTGCCGGATCAATGATTTCAAAATTAACCACTCTGTTTTCCTCCACCGGAAGGTTACTGGTTCCTTTTACCACGTATATTTTAAAATACATTTCGTCACCAGGCTTATAAAAAACATGGTTGGTCTGAATGTACGTTTTTTCTTTTTCAAAATCCTGGAATGACTGCTGCGCCTTCAGAGAAAAGGTCGATAATAACAGCCCCAACATGATATAGGTAAATATAAACTTGAGATTCATGAGTTAAAATTTAAATGAAACAATACATCCGAAGGTTTTAAAGGAAGGTTGAAAAAATCCAGTCCTCTCCCGTTATCCATATCATAAAAATTCTGATTGGGATCTGATCCTTTACTGGCCTGCCAAAGCATTATATTATTTACGTAAAAGGTCAGTTTAAGATTCTGCTTCCCGTAGTTAACAGGGAAAGTGGATGAGAGCGAAATATTGCTGATTCTTATATAATCTGCCTTTTGAACATAATTTTCCCCTACCCCCAGATAACCATACCTTGACCATCTGTTTTCCTGAACATTCCGGTTCGGGTCATAAAAATCTACAGGAATCTGATTAACACTTCCATTGGAATGCACCCCCTGGAATACATAATTCTTACTATTTCTTTCTTCTCCCGATTCGTAAGAACGTCCGTAATAATCGAGAACAGCCTGCGTTCCATTCCAGAGCTGCCCTCCTTTTTTCCATTCCCAATTGATATCCAGAGACAGGTTTTTATAAGCAAGACTATGATTGAACTTCATCACAAAATCCGGTGTAGGATCTGCTATAATTTTCATTCCATCTGCTTTTTTTGGGTATCCGAACTCATCAATGATCAGTTGTCCGGCTGCATTTCTTTCAAAGTAACTTCCCATGACAACTCCCAAAGCCTGTCCTTCCACCAGTGTTTTGTAAATGTCTTTGAAACCGGAAACGGCCATATTCTGATATCCGGGAGCGATGCGATCTACAATGTCCTTATATTTGAAAAATGAAACTTTATTGGTTGTATACGCGTCATATCCAAGTCGCAATCTATCATAGGCAAAATTGAATTCGTATCCGCTGTAGGTATGGTCTGCAATATTTTTCAATCTCAACTGATTGTTTTCGAAAACAGGAAATATATCGCCTGTGCTTTTTCTGTTGAAATATTCGCCGTCAAAACTTATATAATATCCGAGATTCAGCCTGGCTCCAGCTTTCCATTCTTTGGTGTTGATATTGGATAAACCTTTGAAGCTTTCTACTTCCTGCACAGGAAAGTATTGATTATAATTTTCTGCATTCAGCAATGTAGTGGCATAAGAGGCATATGACCTTGTCATTTCCGGTTCTGAGCTCAACTGTGTGTAACTTCCCAATAATTTGAAATTGTGATTATTCCAATCGAAGATGTCATTAAACTTCAGATAGAAGTTAGCCTTTGGAAGCCAATAATTATTTTTAAAGGAAGTATTGGATATATAAAATGAATTTCCAAGATTAAAGCCTGCTTCAAAATCATAATCACGGATTTCCATATTATAATTAAAAATATGATCCTGTGAAGTTCTCTGGTAGAAGTACTTGCGATTGATCAGGCTGTTATAAACATCAGATTTTTTATCATTTAAGATAAAATTCAGGCTGAAGGTATTTTTAAAATCATAGTTACCCAAAGTATAAGAACCCAGGATATTGGAATGATATGAACTGTTGTTTTGAATCCTTTCATTTTGTATTCCGTTGCTGAACCCATAAGCAGAAGGTTTATACTGATCAAGATTCCGGATGTTGTTACTTTCATAGGACTGGCTGACATTCAGTTTAAAGTTATTCCAGTTTTTTGCTGCATTGAGACTAAACTGCCTTTCACGGTTCTGATAATGGTACTTACTGTCCTGTTGAAAAAGGAAAGACGGGTTGTCTGCATATTTGCTGTAACTTCTTTGTGAGCCATTATTCAGAAAAGTATCTTGTTCATTGGAAAAAGAAACAGGAGTCAGCAATGAATTCTGGTATACCCTGTTGAATAGTCCTATTCTATTGGTGTTGGTTGCTTTATCTTCTTCATAATTAAATGCAAGATTGATGTAATATCCCCCCAGTTCTGTATTCAGCTTTGCTTTGAAAGTGTTGGCAATATCAAACTGATCTATAAAATACATCTGGTTTTTCTGCTGACCAAGATTCAGTGAAAGCCTGATCTTTTCGTTGTATCCCTCTTTTATAAAAGCATTTACATTCAGCTGATTGTTGTATCCTACCGTTGTTTTAAAAAGGTTGTTATCATATCTTTTTGCATGCTGCCGCCCATCAATCCATGGGATCAGTTTTCCGTTCTGATCGTATTCATAAGGTAGCCCATTAAATCCCAGCGTTGAAATATCCGGTCCAAAACTGAACATTTCATTGGTTTCAGGGCCTTTCCAAACAAGGTTTCCATTTTCTGATCTTCCCTGCACATATCTGGTTTGAGTTGCCGGAACAGCATTCCTGTTTTTTATATCAAAAGAGGTCGTAAAGCTTCCATTCAACAGTAATGTTCTCTGGTTAAGCTTTTTCAGAATGTAAATGCTGTCATTTTTTTGCTCTAATTTTCTTATCCGGTCAAAATAAGAATGTGAGCTTTTACTTAAATGATTCTTATTTTTTTCAATACTGAAATCATCTTTAGTTTCCTTTGAAATGAGACTGTCATAGTCTTTACTGTAAACATTTTCTACTCTTTTCTTTTCTGTCTGATTTTCTAAAATAGCTTTCAATTCCCTGAGTTCATAGGTAGAAATAACATGAGTATTCTTACCCTGATTCCAGACAAGCGTATCATAAGGTTTGGCTGCAATAATGGCCAGTCCTTTTTCATCAGTCAGTTCATAAATACCACTGTTTTTATTATAAACCTTTAAAAAATTCTGCTCTTTATTTTTAGCTGTCAAAAATTTTCCAAAGTAATAGAGTTGTGAATTTTGTGCCTGTAATAGAGTAACTGTAAACGGCAATAACAGCAAATAATTCTTTTTCATCAGTTATTAGTATGCTTAAAAATATGAAAAAAGAAATTTCCGTGGAAATTTCTTTTTTCAAGAGGGTTAATTTTTAATGACCTTAAATGTTTCCCACAGATCGTTAGTATGAACACGTACAAGATAAATCCCTTGAGGATAAGAAGTTAAATCAATTGTGTTTGTACCCTCGGGCAGCTTTTCTTTCCTCATAATAATTTTTCCGGCAAGATCATACACAAAAAGTTCTTCAATTGGTTTCTTTGTTTTTATCTGCAGCAGTCCTTTTGTCGGGTTCGGAAATATCACCGTCTTACTATCAATATTGCTGTCAATTTCTTTCTCCATTTTTTTATTGATATGGTCGTTTGAAATTCCTGTCCCACATTCCGGTAAAACGGCTCTTTGAAGAATTAATCTTAATAATAAATCATTCAGCTTTTCAACCTCATAAGAATCTACAGTCGGCTTGATATGGCTGTTTCCAATCCCGCTGTCATCCGTAAGGAAAGTATAGGTACCATTGGTGAGTAAAGCAAATGTCCGCATCAGGTATTCCGTCTGCTTATCAGTACCACTGGCAGTCAGTGGAATAATTGTAATCCCTTTTTTTGCTGCAGTCTTTATGGTACTATACAAATCCTTTATATTCTGCTCCGAATGGTGTGGCGGTGCATCCAGAATTAAAAACATTATTTTGGTTGAGTTTTCATGGCTCCATTTCAGCTCGTCAACAGAAACTTTCAGTGCTTCTGCAACAGCTTCCGGTGTATCTCCGCCACCTCCGGCCTTCTGTTTTTTAATAAATCCAACAAGGTCTTCCGCTTTTTCTGAAAAATCGAATTTCCGGGTCACATATTCATCCCCCAGATCTCTGTAAAAAACCGATCCGTACCTTACTGTTGTATTTTTAAGATGTCCTTCAACTTTTTTCAGCACATCCAGAAGTTCAGACTGAAGATAAGAAATCTCATCGCCCATAGAACCGGTAGCATCCACTACGAAAGCAAGATCCAATATCTGTTTCTGCAGACATGGTTTATCCAGAATAATTAAGTTTTGTCCATTTTTAAAGGATCTGAGATTACTGCTGATGATCTGCCCTGAACCATCAGATAAATAATATTTGCCTGAATCCTGGCTTTCATCATTCATTGGCGATATCCATAATTCTACATTGCCCAGGTTATCTGAAACTGCTTCCCAGACAATATTTTTCTTATCATCCAGCAGTTTTACTTTTTCACCTGTTACAGGTCTTCTGTCTCTATTGACCAACTGAACAGAGACTCTTTTATCCGGAAAGAATTTCCATGTATTTTTATACTGATCCAGCGCAGGAACGGCAATATCTTTCCAATACTCCCACTTAGAGAAATCATTGACCTCTCCTGCTGTCAGCTGACCTGCTTTCGGAAGTGCATTTTCAGGTTCTTCAGTTTCTTTTAGTCTTTTCGCCGTACTCTCTGAGGAAATTTTCTTGAGCTTTTCCATTTCTGCATCAGATAACCCTTTGGTAGTAATTACAACAACTCCGTTATTGGCTTTGCTTCCATACAAAGCAGTAGCTTCAAGTCCTTTCAGTACTTTTAATTCTTTTATTTTTTTGGAGTCCAGGATATTTAAAAACTCAGATTCCCTACCTAATACAATTCCGTCTACAATATATAAAGGGTTCGCAGAACGGCTATCTACACTTTTTGCTCCTCTGATTACTACTTCATCACGTTTTTTAATTCCGGTTGACACTTCTATCCCGGCAACCCTTCCAGCTAATGAAGAGACAGCCATTGGAGCATGCACGGGAATTTTATCTGTAGAAGCAATCATAGCCGTTGAAAATGACGTGATTTCACTCTTAACTGTTTTTGAATATCCCATCACAACAACTTCTTCAATACTTTTTGTCTTTAAAGTATCATTGTATATTTGTGGTAAAGATGTTATTCTGTCAGGAGCATCTACTGTCGGTATATTACAATTCGGATGCATTTTATATGGATCTGGTCCCACAACTGATGAAGGTTGATATGCTATGGGAACAGGTACAGATAAAGGTAAATCTTCTTTTTTGATATTATTTTTTATTGTGCTGTCTATTTTTATAATATCTGTTCTGTTAACCGGACCTCTGGAAGCTGTATTTTCTACGATTACTGGTTTTAAAGGTTCTACAGCCTGTTTTTTATTCATAAAATAAAAAGCTCCCATACCAATCACTAAACTTGCCGCAATACCATAAGGCAACCAAAGAGGCATTACTCTCTTTTTCTCTTGCTTTTTATCCAGCTTCTCTTCAATTTCTTCCCATACTTTTTCAAAACCAGGAAAAACTGTTGGTTCCTCTGAAAGCCTGGACGCTTCATTGAATTGTTGATCTATATGATTATTTTCCATTGTTGTAAAAGTTTAAATGTTTTGATTTCCTAAAAGTTCCTGCAGTTTTTTCCGCGCAAAATTGAGCTGGGATTTTGAGGTTCCCTCACTAATGGAAA
Source organism: Chryseobacterium sp. (assembly GCF_041914225.1). Taxonomy (GTDB): domain Bacteria; phylum Bacteroidota; class Bacteroidia; order Flavobacteriales; family Weeksellaceae; genus Chryseobacterium. The sequence goes on along the minus strand of NZ_JAYSDT010000001.1, from coordinate 154,816 downwards.
GCATAGCTGCTATTTCCTTATGAGGATATCCCTCAATAGCAAAAAGATTAAAAATTGCTCTGCAGCCTTCAGGGAGAAAGTTGAGTAAACTTAAAATATCTTTTTCCAGAGAAAGGTTTTCTGCAGTACCTTCAGAATGATCCATAAAATTTTCTTCCAGGGAAATCAAAAGCTCCTTATTGGATCTTAATTTCTGCAGACATTCGTTCACCGCAATTTTTCTCGCCCAGGCTTCAAAAGTATCGGGATTCTAAAGCTGGGTGATTTTCGTGAAGATTTTGTAGAACGTATCTGCCAATACTTCTTCTATATCTTCATCATTTTTCAGATAGCGTCTGCAGACTGCGTAAAGTCTGCCTGCCATTTTCTCGTAAACTTTCCGCTGTGCATTGCGGTCGCTACGCTGACATTCCAATAATAATTCTCGTTCCATAGTCAGGAGTTATATGAGTATAGATGCAGAAACTTTAGTAAGGGTTGGAAACATAATCACTTTTTTGGCAAAAAGGTAAAAAAGACAATTTAAAAATGTGTATTTCTCTTTTTACGATTTACCTTATCATATTTTTTTGCATTCCAAATTTAACTTTTCCCCCTGTAACAAATCTCTATTATCAACGACTCTTAATATAAATAATCTTTTTATAGTAATGAAAAATGCCAAAATTGCATCATTACTTTTTGTTTTGTCTGCAGGAAGTATGATGTTTGCCCAAGATGACTTAATCAACAAGTTAAAAAACAACCAATCACAAAATGCTAATTTTCAGTTCACAACGCTAAAAGACGTGGGTGCAACTTCTGTAAAGAACCAAGGTTCATCAGGAACCTGCTGGAGCTACTCAGGAAACTCTTTCCTTGAATCTGAAATGCAGAGAATGGGCAAAAAACCCGTGGATCTTGCTGAAATCTTTACGGCAAGAAATTCTTACCACGATAAAGCAAAATTATATGTTTTGAATAATGGCGCTATCAGCTGGGGTGACGGAGGAGAACTTCACGATGTAATCAATATGTACAAAAAGTATGGAGCCGTTCCTCAGGATGTTTATACTGGACTAAAAGCCGGACAGACAACAAACAATTTCAAGGAAATGCAGGGGAAACGGAAGCCGGTTCTTGACAGCCTTGTTCAGGCTTCTTCAAAAGGAAAACTTACTGATAACTGGATGGATTCTGTAGATGCAATTCTTGATGAGTATTTAGGAAAAGTACCTGCCAACTTTACGTATGAAGGGAAAAACTATACTCCGAAAACATTTGCTAAAGAAGTAGTAGGAATCAATCCTGAAGATTATGTGGAATTATCTTCTTACAAAGATTACCCATATTTCCAGAAATTTGTAGTTCCGATTCCCGATAACTGGAGCCATGATTCTGACTGGAATATTCCAATGAAAGATCTTACAGCAATTATTGACAATGCCGTAAATAAAGGATATTCTGTTGGTTGGGCAACTGACGTTTCTGAGCCTTATTTCTCTTACAAAAATGGTGTAGCTTACGTTCCGGATATTGATCTTGACCAAATTACTGCAGAGAATAAGCAGACTTTGTTTACAGAACCTAAAAAAGATAAAACAATCACTGAAGACATGCGTCAGAAAGCCCTTAACAACCTTTCTACAACGGATGATCACGGTATGCATATCGTAGGGCTGGCAAAAGATCAGACTGGTAAAGAGTATTATATGGTGAAAAACTCATGGGGAGTAACCAATGATTTCGCAGGGTATATTTATGTGACAAGACCTTATGTTGAATACAAATCAACAGCAATCCTTGTTCACAAAAATGCCATCCCGAAAAGCATTCTGAAGCAACTGAAGCCAACTAAGAATATTGGTTTATAGAAAATCATTTCTGCCATTTTACAGGCAGTTTTAGATATTTAAATCTGTTAAAAATCCGCTCATGGAAATTCTGTGAGCGGGTTTATTTTATCCTGTCATACTGAAATAATGTATTTTACATTTTTAAGCGTAAAATTTTGTTCCATTTTCAAAAAATATTATATTTGTGTAAATCAACAAATTATTACATATGAAAAATCTAAGAAAATTATTAAAATCAGAATTAAAAAAAATTAATGGTGGAAATGCTCCTGATTGTCCAGGAGGAACAACAGCCTGTTATATTCCAGGCAGCAATGGGATTCCACCCCGCTGGAAATGTATTCCGGATACTACAGAATGTCCTTAATAAAAATTAGCACATTTTGAAGTTAAAGTTTAGAATATGTACAATTTACAAGTTTAATAAATAAAAACCGGCTTTCAGGAAATCCTGAAAGCCGATTCTTTAATAAATAGGTGAAAATTAAATATAAAATAAAGTGAATTATGCTGATTTAATACCATCTGAATGGTTAATTCTGCTTCGCAGGCCAAAAAATTATGCTGTTAGAAATCGACAAGCAAAACGAATCACCATTCCTTGTTGATATTAAAATAAAACGCCCATACTTTCTGCTGAAAAATCAAGGAGAGCTTCTGTATTTCCTTCTTTGATCTTCTGTACCCATTGGTAATCCTGAAGAATAGCTCTTCCTACCGCAACAAGATCAAATTCTTCATTATCCAGCCTTCTGATCAGCTCCGTAAGATCTGATTTTTCTGTTCCCTGGCCTGCAAAAGAATTAAGGAAGTCTCCGTTCAATCCTACAGAACCTACTGTAATGGTTGGCTGCCCGGTAATTTTTTTAGCCCAGCCGGCAAAGTTCAAGTCAGAACCATCAAATTCAGGCTCCCAGAAACGACGCTGTGAACAGTGGAAAATATCCACACCAGCTTCTTTTAATGGTAATAACCAGCCTTCCATTTCATTAGGTGTGAATGCCAGCCTGGTTTTATAATCCTGCTGTTTCCATTGTGAAAGACGGATAATAATGGTAAAGTCTTCTCCTACTGCTGCTCTGATCGCCTTAACGACATCAACAGCAAATCTGCTCCTTTCTTTTAATGTTTTACCACCATACTCATCTGTTCTAGTATTAGTTACTTCCCAGAAGAACTGGTCAATTAAATACCCGTGAGCCCCATGAATTTCAATACAGTCGAAACCAAGATCTTTCGCTGATTTTGCAGACGCTGCAAACTGTGCAATGGTATCCTGAATATCTTCGATGGTCATTGTAGAAGCTTTTTCCATTGGAACCAACGGATAGTCTTCAGACATTCTTGTATCTCCTACGTGCCAGATCTGAGGCCCCATTTTGCCTCCGTTATGATGTACAGTATCAATTACATTTTTCCAGCCGTTCAAAGCTTCTGTTCCATAGAAATCCGGAATGTTCTGCATATTCTTTGATCCCGGTCTGTTGATTACAGTTCCCTCGGAAAGAATTAATCCTACTTCTGAAGCAGCTCTTCTTCCGTAATAATCTGCAATATTCTGCGTTGGAATTCCATTGTCAGACTGTGCTCTGGTCATAGGAGCCATTACAATTCTATTCTTTAGCTGTAGGTTTTTATATTGAAACGGTTTAAATAATGATGATGTGTTCATATTTAAATTTATATTTTATAATTGTTACACAAAGTAACTAATAATAGTTCACTTTTGTATCTTTTATTAAAAAAATAGTGGTAACTTCGCAGTAACTTACATTAGTAACATCAAAGTAACGTATGAAACTCCGGTTTTATATGGTATTAAAATAAAAATCTCTCTATGAAAAAGAATGAATTAATGCAATACAGCTGTCCTCTGGGCAAAGCAATGGCCGCTCTGGGAAGCAAATGGAAGCCTATTATTGTTCTGGTGATTAAAGACAGGAAGTTACGTTTTGGAGAACTGGCAGTACGCATTAATGTCATTTCCAGGAAGGTACTGACTGATCAGCTTAGAGAAATGGAAACAGACGGACTTGTGATCCGTGAAGAGTTTAAGGAACTCCCTCCACGTGTGGAATATTCTCTTACTGAAAAAGGACTGGCTCTGCTGCCGATTTTATATTTGCTGGAAGAGTGGGAAGCAAAATATCAGGTGAAAGGTCAGCATGAAGATAAAGATTGCGCTTTTCTGAATGAGGAGGTAAAAAATAAAAAGGCTGTCAATGTTTGATGGCCTTTATCTTGGATAGTACTTTCAAAAAGGTAAGTATATCACCAAAGTGTAAGTATATAGTTTCTGAAGTCTTTCTGATGCAAATTTGCAGAAAAAATTTCATTATGAATTACAAAGACATTGCAAAGGAAACCATTGGAAATCTATACAGAGCTCACAACAGTATCAGAAAATCAGGAATTGATGAAAAATTAATCGCTCTGGTTGAGCTGCGGGTTTCTCAAATCAATGGATGTGCCTATTGCTGTAGCTATCATGCGAAAGAACTTTCAGATTTCGGCATTGAACAGGATATTATTAACAGGCTTCCGGGCTGGAAACATACCAATGCCTTCAATGATCAGCAAAAGCTTGTTTTAAACTGGGCTGAAGCTCTCACTTACAGCAAAGATGATTGGGAAGACACTAAAGCAAAACTTATAAAGCATTTTACAGAACGAGAAATTGTGGAGCTTACGGCAAGTATAACACTGATGAATACTTTGAATAAACTTAGGATTACTTTGGCTGAAGAGGATTAACAATTAAAAACCGCTCCCAAAAAGAAGCGGTTTCAAAATTTATTTAAAATCTCAATTAAAATATCGCAGGATATTTCTGAGGATTTGTTTCATTAAACATGGCGTAGATCTTTTCTACCATATCGTCTGCAGACGGCTTACTGAAATAGTCACCGTCACTTGCATAGGCAGGTCTGTGATCATTGGCAGAGATTGTCAACGGATCTGAATCCAGATATCTGAATGCTTTCTGCTTTTCAAGGATCTGTTGCAGGATGTATCCGGTAGTTCCTCCTTCCACATCTTCGTCAATCACCACTAATCTGTTGGTTTTCTTAACACTTTCAGCAATTTCATGAGATAAATCGAAAGGGATCAATGACTGGATATCAATTACTTCTGCAGAAATTCCTAATTTGTCCAATTCATTGGCAGCTTCTGTTACAATTCTCCATGTAGAACCGTAAGTTACTAGAGTAACATCTTTTCCTTCTTTAGTAACTTCAATTTTACCTACCGGAACAGTGAATTCACCTAAGTTATCCGGCTGCTTTTCTTTCAGTCTGTATCCGTTCAGACATTCTACAATGATTGCAGGCTCATCCGCCTGAAGCATCGTGTTGTAGAAACCTGCTGCTTTTGTAAGGTTTCTAGGTACCAATACCAAAATACCTTTTGAAAGGTTCAGGATTCCTGCCATTGGAGAACCTGAATGCCAGATTCCTTCTAATCTGTGTCCTCTTGTTCTGATGATCAACGGAGCTTTCTGACCTCCTTTTGTTCTGTAGTGTACTGTTGCCAGATCATCGCTCATTCCCTGCAGACAGTAAAGAACATAATCTAAATACTGGATTTCTGCGATGGGTCTCAACCCTCTCATCGCCATACCAATTCCCTGTCCAAGAATCGTTGCTTCACGGATTCCGGTATCGGCGATACGTAAGGCACCATATTTTTCCTGCATTCCTTCCAGTCCCTGGTTTACGTCACCGATGTTTCCGGTATCTTCACCAAAGATCAGTGTTTCAGGATATTTTTCAAAAATTTTATCAAAATTGTTTCTGATCACGACTCTTCCGCCCACTTCTTCAGAACTGTCGGAATACACAGGTTTGATTTCCTGTACATTTTCAGCCTTCCATTGAGACTGAGAATATAAGTGAGAAGAATAGTTGTCTTTTTCAACAGCTGTCACTTCATTGTATTTCTGTATCAGTTGAGCTCTTTCTGCAGAATTTGTTCCTCTTGTCGCCAGTAATGTTTTTCTTACCAGGTGGAAGATATCTTTTTTAGCTTTGGAAACCAATTTGTTGAACTGAGCAATATAAGCTTCCACTTCAGCATTCTGTCCTTTAAGATTTTCTACTAAAGGTAAAATAGACTGTGTAAGTTCTGAAATGGCTTTCTGATAATTTTCCCAGGCTGTTTTCTGACCTGCTTTTGCTGCTTTTTTAGCTTCTTCATCAATGGCGTCCAGCTCTTCAGCAGTAGCAATTACTTCTTCTTTCCCATCAATTTCGATAGAATAATTCAGGATCCATTCTTTGAATTTCACTAATCCGTCGAACTCAGCTTCCCAGGCAAGACGTGCTTCGTTTTTATATCTTTCGTGAGATCCGGAAGTAGAGTGTCCCTGAGGCTGGGTAACATCAACTACATGTACTACCACCGGTACACTTTCTGTTCTTGCAAAATGTTCTGCCTTTGCATATGCATCCAATAATGCAGGATAATCCCACGCTTTCACCTGGATAATCTCACATCCCTGGTTCTCCCCTTCCTTTCTCTGGAAACCGCTTAGCATTTCACTGATATCAGCTTTTGCTCTCTGGTTTTTGGTAGGAACTGAAATTCCGTACCCGTCATCCCAGATCGAAACAATCATAGGAACCTGCAGTGCACAAGCAGCATTCAGTGTTTCCCAGAAATGCCCTTCCGCTGTAGAAGCATCACCAATGGTTCCGAAAGCAATTTCATTACCTTCTCTTGAGAATTTTTCTGACCCGTCAAATTTTACACTTTTATAAATTGTTGAAGCCTGTGCCAGTCCCAATAATCTTGGCATCTGACCGGCTGTAGGAGAAATATCAGAAGAAATATTTTTCTGGGCTGTCAAATCTTTCCAGCTTCCGTCTTCATTTAAACTTCTTGTTGCGAAATGCCCGTTCATCTGTCTTCCGGCTGAAGCAGGTTCTCTTTCCACACTTGTATCTGCATACATCTGTGCAAAGAAACTTTCTACTGTCAGAGCATTTATTGCCAATGCAAAAGTCTGGTCCCTGTAATATCCTGAACGGAAGTCTCCATTTCTGAAAACTTTCGCCATTGCAAGCTGAGGAAGTTCTTTTCCATCCCCAAAAATTCCGAATTTAGCTTTTCCTGTGAGCACTTCTCTTCTTCCAAGATAAGACATTTCACGGGAAATCCTTCCTAACCTGTAATCTCCAAGTATCTGATTTTTAAAATCTTGAAAGGATATTTGCTGTGTTTCAATATAGGTTGTTTGCATAGCTAAGTAAAAAAGTTTTTAATCTTCAAGTATTTTGCTAATATACACTTTTTAAATTAATTTTAATTTTTAATAATCTTTTTTAAAAATTTGATAATAAAAAAAATTGTGCTTTATTTTGAAAAAAAATGTAAAAGATGGAAAAAAAGTCACCTCACATCTTGAATGCATCCAGCAATCTTTTAGGGTTTTCACTGATTATTATTACCTCATTAAAAATCTCTAAGATCAGTCAGAGTACCTATTTGGACGAATTTGCAGGGTTTGCCTGTATCCTTTTTGCCTGCAGCTGCTTCTTTTCGTTTCTTGCTATCAGAACAAAAAACGAAAAGCGGGAATATACGTTTGAGAACATTGCGGATTATTTATTTTTAATCGCTTTATTTTGTATAGTCCTGGCCGTTATTATTGTAACCCTGAAAATAATTTAATTTAAAATTTTCGCTCAATTGCACAATCCAGGAAATAAATAAGAATATCCTGGCATCAGATCCGGGAATTCATTAAGAAGATTTTTTAGCTCTTCTATTTCTGAATCAGTATCAGAATTTGAATATAAAGAGAAAGTGTTCTGTATACAATTCCAGTTTCCCGAAAACATATACAAAACACTTTACTTGTTTTAATTGTAATGTAAAGATAGAGCTATATCTTCTGAACAGTTACATTGGTAACATTTCCACTTCCTGTAGATCCTGTTTCTGTTGCAATAATTGTAGCATTCTGATTAGGAGCTGCAGTAAAACGGATCTGATACCCTGCTGTAGGAGCTACAATTACAGTTGTATAATTCATCAGTTCACCTACTGTTCCTGAAGAAGCAACCGCATTATAATGACTTCCCCTTCCCAGATAATTAGCATCCGGCACAGGTCTGATGCCGATGAGCAGCTGAGTATCCGCAGGCATATTGGTAAAACTTGCCTGTAACGTTACCAGATAATTCCCGGACTGATTGAAGGTCAGTACTCCGGTTCCTGTATTATAAGAATAGAACGGAGAAGTTGCTAACGGTGTAGCGAATAATAAAGTCGTAATTGTAGAAGAACTGATATTCTGGTTAGCTGCTAAGCGTGCATGAAACAGAGAATAAGCAGTAAAATCTATAGTTTTCAATACGCCGGTAGCATCAGCTACAACAACCCTGTCGGTCCCTCCAATACCTACATTCGAATTGATGTTACGGATACGGGCATTTCCGGACGCCACATCCAATTTTTCAGTTGGGGAAGCTGTTCCTATCCCTACCTTAGCACCTGAAGTAACACTAAAGTCATTATCCTGTTGAGCTGCGGAAGGAGCTCCCGTTGCAGGGTTGTCTTTAGATCCGTCAATATGAAAAGTTGTCTGGGGATTTTGAGTTCCTATTCCGACTTGCGCGTACGTAAGAAAACTTGAACTGATAGCACATGCTATCATCATTGTTTTGATTTTTTTCATTATTTGTTGTTTTTTTGTAATAACAAATAAACAACATTTATATTGAATATCAATGAATTATTAGCAATTATTTTAGTTGATTTATGCAAAATATTAATTTACAGTAATTTACTGTTATAAAAAGTCAAAATAATCACAACTCATTGAATTATTGAGAGATAGGACAATTTTCTTCTCAATAATAAGAATCCTTTACACCATGCAGGATTAAAGGAAACAGAAGAACAAAAATATCAGGATTGATAAAAAAGTGTTACAATCAGAATTTTCTTTCAATAACATAATCCAGCATAATATGCAGCGATTTTCTTGCTTCAGAATCGGGAAATTCATTCAGGATATCTTTTGCCTTCTGCTGAAAATCTTTCATAATTGTAATAGCATATTCCAATCCGCCGGAAGTTTTTACAAATTCTATAAGCTCTTTTACCCGTTTTGGATTGTTATTATAACGCTTTATGGTATCAAAATAATATTTTCTGTCCTTTTCGTTCGCTGTTTTAAGGGTATGGATTAGAGGAAGTGTCATTTTCTGTTCTTTAATGTCAATTCCAACCGGCTTTCCGATTACATTTGAACTTAAATAATCAAAAAGGTCATCCTTGATCTGGAACGCCATTCCTGTAAAGGTCCCGAAATCCATCATCTTTTTGGCTAAAGCTTCATCTGCATTGTTAGAAAGAACCCCTATTTCACAACAGGCTGCAATCAGCGTGGCAGTTTTCTGACGGATAATTTCATAGTAAACATCTTCCGTAATATCCAGTTTTCTGGCTTTTTCAAGCTGCAGCAGCTCTCCTTCAGACATTTCACGGATGGTTCTGGAAATGACTCCAAGCAGATCATAATCTTTATGGTCCGTAGATAATAAAACAGATTTAGACAGAAGATAGTCTCCAACCAAAACCGCTATTTTGTTTTTCCACAATGCATTGATTGAAAAGAAATTGCGACGCTTAAAGCTTTCATCCACTACATCATCATGCACCAGGGTGGCAGTGTGGATCAGCTCAATCATAGAAGCTCCGCGGTAGGTCTTCTCCGTTACTTCACCCACCAGTTTCGCGCAAAGAAATACGAACATGGGACGCATCTGCTTTCCTTTCGTGGTAACAATAAAACGGGTTACTTTATCCAATAAAGCTACTTTACTCTGCATTGATTCATAAAACTTCTGTTCAAAAAGTTTCATTTCATCATTGATCGGTCGTTTAATCTCTTCTACAATGTTTGCCACAATCTGCGATGCTGGGTGAATAATTATTAATTCTCACAAAGATAATTTTTTTCGCTCAATTTTAAGATAAAATTAATCTTTGAGTTGATCTTTCGGGATAAAATAAAATGAAGGTTTTGTACTTCCCAGCGGAGATCTGAATTTCTCCCCGGAAATATAAATTCCCGATTCATCTACACTTATTCCTTCAATCTGTGATAACGAAAGTGCGGTTCCGAGATAATAATGCTTAGGTTTTTCTTTAAAAAATATTCCAGGCTCTGTTTCTGTAAAAACATCTAAAAAGACTTCCGTTTTTCTGGTATATCCAACGAGATAAAGCTTTTTATCAAAGTAAGAAGCATCGGTAACTACAAAGTTGGTTTTATAGGATTCTGTTTTTACAGCATCCTGCTTCTCTTCTTTTTCAGGATCTATTAAGTAATGTGTGGTAGCTTTTGAGGACCATTCTTTGGTGAAAAGATGAATTTTCCCATTCAGATAAATCATAGCTTCCGCATCAAAATCTGTTTTTAAATATCCTGATATATAATCATCCTGCTCCGGATACCGGAACTGTATTTTTTTAATCCGACTGTTCTGAAGGCTGTCATTCAGGAAAGGCACCTTGTAAATCTCAAGATCTCTCCTTTTTCCATCATTATTTCCGAAATCCCCGATATAAAAATGTGTACCGTCATTTGTAAGTGCCTCCCAGTCTTTATTGCTTGCATTGATTTTTAAAACTTTTACAATTTCCCCGGAAGCTTTATTGATTTCAAATAATTCGGGATCATTTCCACTGTCGTTGAATGTATACAGCTTGCCATTAAACAGATTCAGTCCGGAAGTTTCCCGGATTTTATCATCAATATGGCTGATTCTGTATTTTTTAATTTTCAGAAAATCGGTTTGCTGTGAAAATGCAATGTGAGCGGTAACAAGGAAAATTATCAGCAGAAATTTTTTCATAAGACAAAAATAGGGTTTTATTCTGAGCTGGTGAGTTGGAGGGTAAGAGGGTTTGAGAGCCTGAATGAGATACGGGATTTCGGGTTTCGGGATTCGGGTTTGAGGCGAAATTTAGATTCCTACAGAATGGACAAATTAAGTGTTTTTATTTATCCGACCACATTGTCATTCCGTAGGAATCTAAATATTGTATATAGCCTTTGGAAATGCAATTCTAAAAAAGAAAAACAGGCTGAAACAGCCTGTTTTTCACTTAGATTTCTATTGATTTAAATCAGAAGTTAAGCCGTTTTCTGCTCTTTCTGATTTTGCTGTTGTTCTTTTCTTTTAGCCTGTCTTGCAAAATACTCTTTCTGGTATTGCCTTACAGTTTTTCCGGTTCCGTCATGTCTCCATCCCGGTGAATTGAAAATATAATTGATTCTGTCTGTGAATTTTAATCCGGGCTGCTTAAGGTCTTTCCAAATTTTTCTCCATTCGTAAAACAGTACCGTATCCGGTCTGTTATCCGGCATTTTTGGATAAATTCCATATTTCACAGGTACATTGGGGTCTTCTTTCTGAAAGGTACCGAATATTTTATCCCAGATAATCAGGCACATTCCCATATTTTTATCGAGGTATTTTACATTACATGCATGATGTACTCTATGGTGGGAAGGCGTTACCAGAATATGCTCTAAAAATCCCATGCTCTTAACTGTCTGAGTGTGTACCCATGTTCCATACACCTGCCCGATTGCATAAGCGACCATAATGTGCCAAGGATTGAATCCTAAAAAGGCAAGCGGTGAAAAATATAAATATCTGTAAAGCGGCTGTAATACAGGGCTTCTGAATCCTGTTGTAAGATTGAAATATTCTGAACTGTGGTGCGTAATATGAACAGCCCAGAATGCTCTGGAACGGTGGTCTACATAATGCAGCACATAATAGGCAAAATCTGTGATTACAAAACAAGCCAGCAAATACCAGATACTAAGATCCCATGAGAAAATCCTGTGATGGTAAAAGAAAAACATCACTCCCATGGCAAATGCCTTCATGATAAGGTCAAGACCAAAGTTCATCAATGCAAGATAAATATTGGTAGCAAGATCTTTTCCGCTATATAACTTAGCTTCTGAAACGTGGCTGTAAATCATTTCAGCTAAAATAACTGTAGCATGCAATGGGATAGCCCATGCATAAACATTTTCCAGCCCGTCCTCGCTCATAAGAAAATCCATCATCACAAAATAATTTGTGCAAAGGTAGGGTTTTAACCTATTTTTTAAGAAAGTTTTAGGCTTTTTTTAAGGAAATTTTAATCTGTAGTTTTATTGGCCAATTGTCCGCAAGCTGCATCAATATCACCTCCACGGCTTCTTCTGACCATTACGGTAATCCCTGCATTTTCAAGCTGACGGATATAGTTTTCTTCCGCCTGTTTGTTGCACTGATCATATTTTCCATCCCCTATCGGGTTGTATTGAATCAGGTTAACTTTTGAAGGAACCTGTCTGCAGTATTTGATTAAGGCTTTGATATCTTCATCTCCGTCATTGATCCCTTTCCATACACAGTATTCAAAGGTGATAACAGAACCGGTTTTTTGGTACCAGTACTGAAGCGCCTCCATAATATCCGTCAACGGAAATTTATCGGAGAAAGGCATAATCTCGTTACGCTTGGATTCGATGGCAGAGTGAAGGGATAAGGCCAGCTTCACACGCAGCTCATCATCCGCAAGCATTTTAATCATTTTAGGGATACCGGATGTAGAAACGGTAATTCTCCTCGGAGACATTCCAAATCCTTCCGGCTGGGTAATCTTTTTGATGGCTTCCACTACGTTTTTGTAGTTCATCATCGGCTCTCCCATTCCCATAAATACGATATTGGAAAGCGGTCTGTCGAAATACATTCTGCTCTGGCTGTCGATCAGGGCTACCTGGTCTACAATTTCAGCGACTTCAAGGTTTCTCATCCTTTTCAGTCTTGCTGTAGCGCAGAATTCGCAGTTTAAGGAGCATCCTACCTGTGAAGATACACAGGCTGTAGTTCTTGTTTCTGTAGGAATAAGAACAGATTCCACCATCAGTCCGTCATGAAGTTTCACTCCGTTTTTGATGGTTCCGTCAGAACTTTTTTGAAGAAGGTCTACGGAAACAGGATTAATGGTGTATTCTTCCGAAATTTTCTCACGAAGTGATTTTGAAAGATTCGTCATTTCGTCAATTGAATGGAGGTTTTTGCTCCATAGCCAGTCATAGACCTGCTTTGCACGAAACGGCTTTTCTCCTAAAGACACAAAATAGTCTTTAAGCTGGTCTAATGATAATGTACGGATATCTTTCATAATATTAAAGAGCCAAGTTAAAAGTAAAAGGTTTAAAGTTTGGTATTGTTAACTATTGCAGCCAAAATGTTTTTCAATTCGTTACTTTCATTCAATAAAGCTTTAAATTCCTCAGAATCATAACCATCAATCCTTTTAAAACCCGAAGCCAAAAATGACTTTCTCTGGCTTCTCTTAAAGCAATTTTTACTTTATTTTTAAAATCTGCTTTAGAGGACCTGGGATTCTTCATAATTAGCGCCTATTGAAGTAGCTGATTTCCCGAGTTGAAATCTTATTAATTTACTTTCAGAATCATTGGGAAGTGTTCTTAAAAACTTAAGACAATCAACTCCAAATGTAAAAGTTCTTATAAGTAAATCATTTTGTCTCATCTCTACTTGTATTACCTTTAACTTGGCTCTTTTTACTTTTTTACAGAATTAACATTGCGTCACCGTAAGAATAGAATTTATACTTTTCTTTTACGGCTTCTTCATAAGCATGCATTACGAAATCTCTTCCGGCAAATGCAGCGATCATCATGATCAAAGTAGACTTCGGTGTGTGGAAGTTAGTGATCATTGAGTTGGCAACTCCGAATTCGTGAGGAGGATAAATGAATTTATTCGTCCATCCGTTGAAAGCAGAGATTTTTTTGTTTGAAGAAACAGAAGTTTCCAGTGCTCTCATCGTAGTAGTACCTACTGCGCAAACTCTTCTGTGAGCTTCTACCGCTTTGTTAATAATAGCAGCGTTTTTCTCATCAATGATGATCTCTTCAGATTCCATTTTATGCTTGGAAAGATCTTCTACCTCAATCGGGTTGAAAGTTCCCAATCCTACGTGAAGCGTAACTTCTGCAAAATTGATTCCCTTGATCTCTAATCTCTTCATCAAATGCTTAGAGAAGTGAAGACCTGCTGTAGGTGCAGCAACTGCTCCTTCTACTTTTGCGTAGATCGTCTGGTATCTTTCTGCATCTTCAGGCTCTACAGCTCTTTTGATATATTTTGGAAGCGGAGTTTCCCCCAGTTCTTTTAATTTAGATCTGAATTCTTCGTAAGAACCGTCGAATAAGAATCTTAATGTTCTTCCTCTTGAAGTTGTGTTGTCAATAACTTCAGCTACCAGAGATTCATCTTCAGTGAAGAATAATTTGTTACCAATTCTGATTTTTCTTGCAGGATCTACCAAAACATCCCAAACTCTGGTTTCTTTATCAAGTTCTCTCAATAAGAAAACTTCAATTTTAGCCCCTGTTTTTTCTTTGTTTCCGTAAAGACGTGCAGGGAAAACCTTTGTATTGTTGAAGATGAACAAATCTTCTTCATCAAAATAATCCACTACATCTTTGAATAATTTATGCTCGATAGTCTGTGTTTTTCTATCAAGTACCATTAATCTCGCTTCGTCTCTGTGCCCTGATGGGTGTTCTGCCAATAATTCCGCAGGAAGATCAAAATTAAAATCTGATGTTTTCATTTTTTAAATTACGGTTTAAAAATTACTGAAATTACAAGGTGTAATTTTCGGAGTGCAAATATACGACATTGAACACCCCTTTGTCAAGTATTATTTACAATCAGATATAAAACCGTGATTTTACGGGGAGTTTCAAGGGATAAAAAGAGTATTTTTGGGAAAATTAAAATTCAACATGGAATCTGTAAGCAAAATATACTTCACTGATAATCCGTATCCTGATGATTATACATTTGAAATATTCAATTGAACCAGACGAATTATTTAAAAACTAAAAAAGACACAAATCTGAATCCCAAAAGTAACAAAAGAGTTTATAAACCCGACAAACTAAAATAATAACACTATAAAATTAAAAATATCATTATGAGCAAATATTCGATTGAAGCATTTATCAACGAAACAAAGGAGAATCCACAACAAAGAGATTATTTTGAGTTGGAAACTAAACATCTTTTAGAAATCAACCTTAATAACCAGGCGGTATGGACGAAAAGAGGAAGCATGGTAAGCTATGTAGGAAATATCAATTTTGAAAGACAGGGAATGCTGGCCGGCGGAATTGGAAATCTTTTAAAGAAAGCTATCAGTGGTGAAGGAGCCAGGCTGATGAAAGCAGAAGGTACAGGAAAACTGTATGTTGCAGATTCCGGGAAGAAAGTCCGTATTTTATATCTGAATAATGAATCGGTCTGCGTGAACGGGAATGACATTCTTGCCCACGAACAAAGTGTAAAAAGTGATATCACCATGCTGAAAAGTATTGCAGGAATGATGTCTGGCGGTCTTTTCCAGGTGAAACTTTCAGGAACAGGACATATCGCCATTACCACACACGGAGATCCATTGACCTTGTTGGTAACTCCTGATACACCTGTCTTCACAGATCCGAATGCTACTGTTGCATGGTCCGGAACCCTAAGCCCGGAACTGAAAACCAATGTTTCTTTCAAAAGCCTTATCGGAAGAGGAAGCGGTGAAGAATTCCAGATGAAATTCTCAGGACACGGATGGGTGCTGATTCAGCCTTACGAAGAAGTGTACTATATGGAAAAATAAGACATCCAACTTAGAAGTGACTTAAAAATTCGTAATCAATACCATTGAAGCCAATGAATACTCTTATAAAGCTATTTCTCATGATCATTATACTGCCCAATATCAAAACAAATTGCCTTAAGAAAAGCCTGGATCAATCAATAGATTTCTATACGAAAGGATGTAAGGCTAAATGACAAAAGAGTAAAACCGTAAAGAGGACGAAAAATAAAAAGATGAATGGAAATATTCTTCAGTATTTACACGTAGTGCTCCGAATCTCAAATCCTGATCTCAAAAACTAAATATAATAGCTGGATTCCTACGGAATGACAATGTGGGCGGATAACGCTTAGCTTGTCCATTCCGTAGGAATCTACACTCTCACCTCAAATCCGAATCCCTCATCTCATTCAAGCTCTCAACCCTCACTAATCTCTAAACCGGAAATAAAAAATTTCCTCCCTAAACCAAATCCCGCATCTTAAAACTCTCTGACTCTCAAACCCTCCTACTTAATATGCGTCACCTCACCGGGATTTACAAAAGTTTTAATATATTTAGAAAAAAAACAGATGGACAATAGCAACTCCCGCAGGAACTTTCTTAAGACAGCAGCTTTAGCAGGCTTTGGGGCACTGGTTTTACCCAATTCTTTATTTGCCTATTCCAATGATTTTAAAACAGATAAAAAGGTCCGCGTCGGCTTTATCGGTGTCGGTCTCCGTGGGCAGGAACATGTAAAATTACTGGCAAAACGTAATGATGTAGAGATTGTAGCATTTGCTGATCCGGAGAAAAGGATGCTTGCTGCATCTCAAAAAATACTAAAAGACAATAATAAACCGGCTGCCCAGGAGTTTTCCAACGGAGAATATGACTACCGGAATCTTTTAAAATTAAAAACAATAGACGCCGTTGTTATTGCAACACCATGGGAATGGCATCTTACTCAAGGTGTGGAAGCTATGCGTGCCAAAAAAATTGTGGGCATGGAGGTTTCAGGAGCTATAAAGCTTCAGGACTGCTGGGAATTTGTAAAAGTTTACGAAGAAACGAAAGTTCCTATCTTCATGATGGAAAATGTTTGCTACCGAAGAGATATCATGGCTATTCTGAACATGGTCCGTAAAGGAATGTTCGGGGAATTGGTGCATGGAAGAGGTGGCTATCAGCATGATCTGAGAGGCGTTCTCTTCAATGACGGGGTTACTCCATACAATTCCGGTGCTGAATTCGGAGAAAAAGGATTCAGTGAGGCTAAATGGAGAACCGAACATTATGTAAAACGTAACGGAGAGCTTTATCCTACTCATGGATTGGGTCCGGTTGCCATGATGATGGATATCAACAGAGGAAACCGATTAACAAAACTGTCTTCATTCTCATCAAAATCTGTAGGACTTCATAAATATATTGTTGAACATCCAAAAGGTGGAGAAAATCATTCTAGCGCCAAAGTCAAATTCAACCAGGGAGATATTGTAACCACTCAGATTGCCTGTGCCAACGGCGAAACCATCCTTCTTACTCATGATACAAGTTTACAGAGACCTTATGATCTGGGTTTCAGGGTTCAGGGAACTGAAGGCCTGTGGCAGGATTTCGGATGGGGAGATTTTAACCAGGGACATATTTATTTTGAAAAAACAATGAACCATACCCACCGCTGGGATAATACTGAAAAATGGATGAAAGAATATGACCATCCGATATGGAAGAAGTTTGAAAGCACTGCCGCAGGAGCAGGACATGGCGGAATGGATTTCTTTGTAATGAATACTTTTATAGAATGTATCAAACGAAATATAGAATTCCCGATGGATGTATACGATCTGGCCCTGTGGTATTCAATTACACCATTGAGTGAAGAGTCTATTGCCAAAGGCGGTCAGGTAGTTGATATCCCTGATTTCACCAACGGAAAATGGAAAACCCGTAAACCCGTATTTGGAATGACGGATGAGTTCTAAGAAGACATTACTCATACTGGCAGGCGGATTAGGAAGCAGGTACAAAGGGCTCAAACAGGTGGATGGGATACTCGGCAACGGTTCCCCGATTCTGGAATATTCTATCTTTGATGCCCTGGAAGCCGGCTTCCAGAAAGTGGTTATTATTGTCAACAAACTGATTCCTGAAAGTTATATTGAAAGGCTCAACACTATTTCAAAAGCTAAAAATTTTGAGCTGCATTGGGTATATCAGGAGATAGACAGCATTCCTATTTCACTGGAAGGTTTTGATTATCCTGACCGTGAAAAGCCATGGGGAACTGCTCATGCTGTACTTTGCGCCAAATATTCAATACAGGAGCCTTTTGTAATGATCAATGCGGATGATTTTTACGGAAAAGAAGCCTATCAGCTGGCTGCCCATGAAATCAACCATCATCATATTTCAGATACACAGCTGGGAATGATTGCTTATCCTGTGGGCACAACATTGAGTGGTAACGGAGCCGTAGCAAGAGGAATATGTACGCTGGATGCGGAAAATTACCTGATCAGAATAGAGGAACAGACTTCTATTCAAAGAATAAATAACTCTATTGTCTACATTAAAAACGGAGAAAATGTAAAACTGGATCCGGAAGCACTGGTGTCCATGAACTTTTTTATTTTCCATCCTCATATCTTCTGTTATCTGGAAGCCTATTTCTATGATTTTATTGAATCTGACCCTTTGCCCAAACAGGAATTTTATATTCCTTCCGCTGTACAGAGAATGATGGATGAAGAAAAGGTAAAAGTGAAGGTAAAAGCTTCTCCTTCCCAATGGATGGGTGTAACGTATGCCGATGATAAAAAGGATATTAAAGACTTTCTGATTTCAGAGATCAGCAACAACAGATACCCGGAAAATTTATGGAGCTAAACGATATTATTTTTGAATTTATCGGTACAGATCATTATAATCTTACGCCTGTTACTGACGGGCTGATCAATACCACTTACCTTCTGGAAGACAAAGATCAGGAGAAAAAGTTTATCCTCCAGAAAATTAACCATCATGTGTTCAGACAGCCGGAGGTGATCGTCAATAATCATTTAATGATCAATGATATTCTCAGGGCCAATAACTATCAGTTTCAAATTATTGAACCTATACTCTCACCAACCCATAAAATTCTGATAAAAGATGCGGATGGACATCCATGGCGCATGCTCAATTTTATAGAAAACAGTGTTACCTTTCTTACCGCTCCATCGTTACAAACGGCTTTTGAAGCGGCTAAAACTTTCAGTTATTTCCTTAACACCGTAAATAATACTGAAAAGCTTCCTGCCGTTGAAGATCCGATTCCCGGCTTTCTCAATTTTGAAAAAAGAATTGCAGATTATAAGAGCTCACTGAAAAATGCTGCACCTCATTTAAAAGAAAATGCAAAAGCCGAAATAGAAATCACCAACCGGTTTCTGTCTTTGCCAGATCAATGGATAGAGATGGAGAAAAACGGTCATATTCCTAAACGGATTATCCATGCAGATGTGAAAATCAGTAATATTCTCTTCGATCAGGAGCATCATCCGTTAGCGGTAATTGACCTGGATACTACGATGATTTCCACGATCTTGTATGATTTCGGAACAATGATCCAATCCTATACCAATACAACCAATGAAGATGACGGAAGTGCCAGAAACAACTTCAATCCTGAAATGTATAAAGCGGTAAAAGAAGGTTTTCTATTCCATTTAAAAGATAAACTGACCCTGGAAGAAACTGAGAGCCTTGACTATGCCGCACAGGTCGCTATTTACATCCAGGAACTTCGTTTTTTGACAGATTATCTTAATGGCAGTATTTATTATTCTACGAAATATCCTGAACATAATTTAGACCGGACGAAAAACCAGCTGGAGTTGTTAAAAGGATTAAGGGAATATTTAGAGAATGAATGATTTTTAGCCCTATCTTTCACATTAAGATTACATACTATATTTAGATTCCTACGGAATGACAAAGTGTATACATATAAATAAAGCGCTCTGTTTGTCATTCCGTAGGAATCTATATGTTTACAATTTCAGCACTCTAATTCATAAACTCTCCCACTCTCAAACACTCAAACACTCAAACCAAAAACTCCAGAATCCCCTTCCACTCTTCCAGTTTCTTCTCAAAGGAAACGGTGTGAAGCGGACTTGTGGAGGGCAATTGAAAGATGGGCAGTTTATAATTTTTTCCCAGCAGCTTTTGTAAGTTTTTGTAAGACTTCCCGCCATTGCAGAAAATGGCTTTGATGTTCGGATGTTCTTTCAGCAGTTCTTCGATCTGATTGGCTTCTTCGTTCCTGATTTCAGAATCCAGACTTCCTTTTCTCTCGCAGGAATCGATGACATCCCAAAGGGCAATATGATGTTTCTTTATGGTCTCGATTCTTTGGATGTAATCATCCGTAAAGTCTTCATTCAGCAATTCAAAAATGATTTTCCAGAATTTGTTTTGAGGATGGGCATAATACTGCTGCTTTTCCAATGATTTCACTCCGGGAATTGATCCTAAAATCAGAATTTCAGACCGAGCGTCAATAATAGGTGGAAATGAAGAAATACGCTTTTGCATATTCAAATATAGAGATTTTATTTATTTTAATCAGGCTGGAAGCCGGGAGCTTGAAGAAGGAAGTTATTGAGGCTATGAAAAACGGGTTGGCTATATTTTCACCTTTTTAAACAGTGATATCATTAATTTATTTAAGATTGACCGCAACTTCCAGTCTCCCTCTTCCAGCTTCCAATAGTCTGAATTTAATTTCCTAAATCCAACTCAGTGTATCTAAGTTTTGGCTAAAGCCATCGGAATTGTTAATCATAAAAAAACGGGCTAAAGCCCGTTTCTATTGATATTTTATATTGTTTATCCTATAAAGTTTCCTTCAGCCAATCGAAGAATTCTCTCTGCCATACCAGTCCGTTTTGTGGATGAAGCACCCAGTGGTTTTCGTTCGGGAAGTATACCAGTTTAGATTTTAATCCTCTTAATTTTGCAGCCTGGAAAGCTTCCTGCCCCTGTTCGTAAGGAACACGGAAATCAATTCCCCCCTGAACGATCATGATCGGTTTGTTCCATTTATCTACAAAGTTGCTTGGATTAAATTCTGTGTACGCTTTTGGAAGTGGCTTTTCCCAAGGTGAACCAAGATCCCAGTTCGCAAACCAAAGTTCCTCTGTGGTCAGATACCATGATTTCATATCAAATAATCCGTCATGAGCGATAAACGTTTTGAATCTGTTCTCATGGATTCCAGCCAGCATAAACACACTGTATCCTCCATAGCTGGCTCCTACTGCTGCTACTCTGTCACCATCTACGTACGGTAAAGTTTTCGCAAAGTCTGTTGCTGCCAGATAATCTCTCATTGGCTGCCCGCCCCAGTCTCTTGAAATTTCTTCGTTCCATTTTGTTCCCCAGCCCGGCATACCTCTTCTGTTAGGAGCTACCACAATATAATCGTTGGCTGTCATTAGGGCAAAGTTCCATCTTACACTGAAAAACTGAGTAAGAGCAGACTGCGGACCACCCTGGCAATATACCAAAGTCGGGTATTTTTTGTTCGGGTCAAAGTTCGGTGGATAATGGAACCAAACTCCCATTTCCTTACCGTCTGAAGTTTTCACCATTTTAAGTTCAGATTTCCCCTGAGCCAGCTTAGCGTATGTTTCTTTGTTGGCTTCAGTAACCTGCTTCATTTCTCCGTTTTTAACGTTTACAGAGAATAATTCTGTGGCATGGTTGATATCTGTTCTTCCTACTAAAAGTGAAGTTTTGTTGTCTGTAAAGATTTCGTTAACGTCAAAATCTCCTTTCGTGATCTGCTGTACTTTTGCTGATTTTGAATCCAGTGAGAAAAGCTGTTTTGTTCCTCTGAATGCCGCTGTGAAGTAGATCGTTTTTGAATCTGCTCCCCAAAGTACATCTCCTGAAACACTTTCATCCCAGCCTGAAGTAAGATTTGTGATCTTCCCTGACTTCCAGTCCAGGATTTTCACATCATTTTTATCTGCTTCATATCCGTCTCTGGCCATGCTCTGCCAGATCAGAGATTTTCCGTCCGGGCTGAATTTTGGATTTACATCATATCCTTTGTTGGATTCTGTAAGATTTTTGGTGGTACCTGATGCCAAATCGTAAGCGAAGATATCGGTATTGGTACTGGTAGCATACTCTTTACCGCTTTTAGGTTTGGTAACATATAAAAGCTGTGCAGAATCCGGGCTCCAGATAAAGTCTTCAGCTCCTCCGAAAGGTCTTTGAGGGGAATCCCATGTTTTCCCTTCCAGAAGATCTTTAGCTCCTTCTGCTTTATCAGAAACGTTCACTACAAATACATGGTTGTATTTTCCTTCATTGAAGTAATCCCAGTGTCTGTGGTTCAGATCTGTGTATACCTGTGCTGTGGTTTTAGGAGTATCACTGAATTTGTCTTTCCCCATTACTTTTTCCACCAACACCTGCTTGCTGAAAGCTATTTTCTTTCCGTCCGGAGAAATGACAATATTATCAGCTTCACCAATGGTATAGAATTCTGCCCATGTTTTTCCGGCATCTTTAGAAAGGTAGATTTTATCACCTTCCTGAGCATAGATTCCGTTTTTATCCCACTGAATAAGTGCTTTTTTACCGAAATCAATTTTAGAGGACTGATGATTAAGAACATTCAGAAAATAGTTCTCGTTTTTTGTTTTTTCTGTTTTCAGATCTACCTGTCCTACTTTATAGATAAGGGAACCCTGATCCGGTGAAACTGCCTGTACTCCAACTTTTTTCAAAGTCCAAAGGATTTCAGGCGTCATTACTTGTTGTGCATTCATTAAAAGCGGAGCTGCCAAAGCCAGCAGACTGTACTTAAGTTTCATATGTTGATATTCATTTTTTAACGGATCTATGAAATTACAGTGATTTCATGAAATCCTTTTATTAAATTCAAAGATTGCCAAAGTTAATATTTAAAATAAAAACGGACGAAAGAATTAACATTAAAATTTAAACCAGGTGATTTATTAACAGGTAAACTTTATTAATTTATAAAAAAAAAACTAATAACCCTCTTCTATGAAAAAGTTTCTGCTTATTTCGTTATCAAAAAATAAAAAAACCGCCCATTGAGCAGATTTTTATTTAAATATGCTATGTTTTAATTAATCTCCATCTGAGAACATTGAGTTTGCCAGAGAAGTTACAATTGACAGTAATATACTGAAGATAAATGCCCACCAGAAGCCATCTACCACCATACTGTCTATAAAATAGTCTGCAATCAGGACAATTGCAGCATTAATTACCAGAGCAAAGAATCCTAAGGTAAGAATCGTCAATGGAAGGCCGAAAAGACTTAAAATTGGCTTTACAAATATGTTAAGAACCCCAAGCACAATAGCAAAGATAATAGCTGAAGAAAATCCTTCAAACTGTACCCCAGGTAAGATTTTGGTTAAAAGGTAAGCGACAATCGCGGTAATAAATAGTCGGATAATTAAGTTCATTGTGATATTTTTTAATGTTTATGGGGTTTGTGGAGCAAAAGCCATTCCATTCAGGAAAAAGAATTCTTTGAAACCCTTTATTTAAGGAATATTCTGTCTTTTATTTCCCTTAATGTATTATTTTATTTTCATCATGGTCACTAATGAAGTCGCTACATGACTTTCCGATTCAGAGCCTTCAGTCTGAACATAGATTTCCGTCCTCACCACAATGATTTTTCCTCCGCCTTTAATGACATATGATTTTGAAACCAGAGCATCTCCCATTGCAGGACGAAGATAATTTACTTTCAGCTCAACGGTCACTACATAACAGTCCTCAGGATAATGGCTCACGGCTGCGTATCCTGAAGATACATCCACTAGGGAAGCAATCATTGCCCCATTGAACATTCCTGCTTTTCTGGTCATCATTTCCATTTTGGGGATTTTCATGGATATAAAACCGGTTTCTATTTCCAGCAGTTCTGCTTTATAAAACTGTAAAGTTTCCGAACGGTTGAAGCTGTCTGTGATGAGTTTTCTTTTCTCTGGTGTCATAATTTGAATTTAAATGTAAATTTAAACATTCATTTAAACAGTAAGGAATGAAAAGTATAATTTTTAAAAAGCAAAAAAACAATGTTGAAGTTTTCCGTTTTCAGTAGAGGTATTTAGATTATGGAAATATTGAAGGTAGAATATAAGGCTGGATTCCTACGGAATGACAAATAAGACGCTTTAGTCTATCCATATAGCTTGTCATTCCGTAGGAATCTCGGTATAGTTTGGTTGGAAAACGCAAAGACGCAGGTTATCTCCCAGGTCATATATTTTTAAGGCGCAATGATTTTATCTCCGATAAAATGTTATTATTTCATGATAGCTAGAAAAGTACAAGGCTGGACTCCTGTGGAATGACACATACGATGCTTAGTCTATCCGTACAGCTTGTCATTCCGTAGGAATCTTCTCCTCGGTATGGCTTGGTTGGAAAACGCAAAGGCGCAGATTATTTCTAAAGTCTTATATTTTTAAGGCGCAATGATTTTATCTCCGATAAAATGGTTATTGTTTGATAACTAGAAAAGTACAAGGCTGGATTCATGCGGAATGACACATACGATGCCTAGCCTATCCGTACAGCTTGTCATTGCGGAGGAATCTCGGTATAGCTTAACCAAGCTGTACCTGAAAATCATCACCTAAAGTCAAAACGCCTTCT
Organism: Chryseobacterium sp.; assembly: GCF_041914225.1. Taxonomy (GTDB): domain Bacteria; phylum Bacteroidota; class Bacteroidia; order Flavobacteriales; family Weeksellaceae; genus Chryseobacterium. The sequence goes on along the minus strand of NZ_JAYSDT010000001.1, from coordinate 130,574 downwards.
GTAATTGCTTCCGGATGTGTGGAGAAGCCTTTCAGTTTAGAGGTTTTCCCTTTTAAAACCAGGTCTAAAAGCTGTTTATCTGATAATTTCTTACCGAAAATCTCAAACGTAATTTTAAAGCCGCAGTTTTTGAAATCGGAACATCCAACTGCGGTTTTTCCTTTGATCAGAGTATGCTCTTTACATTTCGGGCATTTTGTTTCTTCCCAGGACTGAAGTTCTTTTTTCTGTGCAGGTTCTCTTTTTTTCTTTTCCTTCACTTCTTCTTTTTCCTCTTCCTGCAGGGTGATTACTTTTCCTTTTCCATACACTACTTTTTCCGTAAGTTCTGTAACCATCTGGATCAGTTCTTCTTTGAAAAGGTTGGCTTCGTACTCGCCTTTTTCAATTTTACGGAGTTTGGATTCCCATTCACCAGTCAGTTCAGGGCTTTTTAAAAGTTCGTCTTCGATGGTGTCAATCAACTGAATTCCGGTTTGGGTAGCGATCAGATTTTTTCTTTTCTTCTCAATGTATTTCCTTTTGAAAAGAGTTTCAATGATGTTGGCACGGGTGGAAGGTCTTCCAATACCATTGTTTTTAAGCATTTCACGCAACTCTTCATCTTCAACCTGTTTTCCGGCCGTTTCCATGGCTCTCAGCAAGGTTGCTTCGGTGTAAGGTTTTGGAGGAGTCGTTTTTCCCTGGTGGATCATCGGATCGTGTGGTCCGGTTTCTCCTACAACAAATTCAGGAATGGTCTGTTCTTCCTCTTTTTCTTTTTCCTTATCGGTTGCTTCTTCTTTAGGCTCTTTGGCGTAAACGGCTCTCCAGCCTGCTTCAAGAACCTGTCTTCCACTGGTTTTAAAGGGAATGGTTCCTACTTTTCCTTCCACCAATGTGTTTGAAATTTTACATTCCGGATAGAATACAGCAATGAAGCGCTTTGCAATCAGGTCATAAATCAGTTTTTCTTCCCTGCTCAGATTCTGGGAAGGCGGAATTTCTGTAGGAATGATGGCATGGTGATCGGTTACTTTCGTATCATCGAAAACAGCTTTTGATTTTGGAATCGGAGCTTCCAGCAACGGGGCAATCAGATCCTGATAAGGATACATTTTCTGAAGAATGCCTGCTATTTTCGGATATAAACTATCTGATAAGTAAGTGGTGTCAACACGCGGATAGGTTACGTGCTTCTTTTCATAAAGGCTCTGCACATAATTCAAGGTATTTTCCGCTGAGTATCCGTATTTTTTATTGGCTTCTACCTGTAGCCCGGTCAGGTCAAAAAGACGTGGATTTTTTTCTTTTCCTTCTTTAATTTCGAAAGAAACGATCTCAAATGGATTGACTTTAAGGTATTCCAATCCTTTTTCTGCACGTTCCAATGTTTTTAAACGATCAATTGCCGCACTGAAAAGGACGTCACGGTATCTGGTTTTCAGTTCCCAATATTCTTCCGTGGTAAAGGCATCAATCTCTTTTTGACGCTGAACCAGCATCGCGAGTGTGGGAGTCTGTACCCTTCCAATGGATAAAACGGCTTTATTTCCTCCGAATTTCTTCGTAAAAAGCCTTGTAGCATTAATTCCCAACAGCCAATCTCCTATCGCTCTGGCGTTTCCGGCAAGATATAAATTTTTATAATCTTCTGCAGGTTTTAAACTTGCAAACCCTTCTTTAATAGCATCTTCTGTCAGGGAAGAAATCCATAAACGCTGAACCGGTTTGTTGCATTTTGCCTTCTGCAATACCCAACGCTGAATGAGTTCTCCCTCCTGCCCGGCATCCCCGCAGTTAATGACCTCATCACATTCTTCCACCAATTTCTCAATGACTTTAAACTGGGTTTCCACTCCTTTATTCGGGATCAGCTTGATTCCAAAGCTGTTGGGAATAATCGGTAGTGAAAAAAGATTCCAGGATTTGTACTGCGGACCGTAGTCATGAGGTTCTTTGAGGGTGCAAAGGTGTCCGAACGTCCATGTCACGCAATAGCCGTTCCCTTCCATATACCCCTGTTTAGGCGTGGTAGCGCCCAATACTTTGGCGATATCTCTGGCAACACTAGGTTTCTCGGCAATACATAATTTCATGAACTCGGGTTTATTGAAGGAGTACAAAAATCGGTATTTTTTTTGACTTTTCAAATTGGGAGAGCAATTGAATTTTAGAGCTTAATTATGAATAAAAAAACGAGATATAAGTAAGCATGAAAAAATTACTTATCAAAGCCCAGATTTCTACTTAATCCAATTTTAAATCCGATTGTAAATGAATTAAAAGCATTCCTATTATCAAGATCATTTGATAAATATACTTTTTTAAGACCTTTTGAATACATTGCAGTAATTTCTATCCAATCTGTGAGCACGACTCCTGCTCCGGCATTTATGAGATAATCAATATTTTTCTCCCGATATTGCTTTTCATGTCCATTACTCGTATAATTTATTTTCCACACAATGTAATCAACCTGCCCACCTGCAAATATATAATATCTGCTTTTTACACGATTAAAACTCAGGTATTTTTTAAGATTAACTCCTCCTCCTAGTTTATTTAATTTAAAATTGGAATTATATGGATTCTTTACAGGAAGTGAAACTTCCGTAAATGGCTGTAAAAAAAGTTCACTGGAATTGAAATAGGCAATTTCAGAAAGTGCCACATCCACGGCTAAAGTTGCCGAGTATCTGCTCATCCACTGATTTTCAGCATTATTATTTTGTAGATATCCTCCACTATAATTGAACCCAAGACTCCATTTCGTATTTTCATTATAAAACTGCGAGAAAGCTTTCCCAGGAAACAATAGGAAAAGACAAATGACAACCATTTTTTTCATCATGTATTCTTAAATTGTATTGAGGAGAAATTTCCATTGGGAAGAACTCTGAATCATTAATTTTAATAGCAGAGAGAAACTTCTTTTTACGCTACAAAAGTATCTATATGACCATAAAAAACATATACTACAAAAGCACTTCAACGGTATAAGACACTATAAAACAATAATTTGCAAAAAAAATGAAGTAATTATGAAGTATGTATCTCTAATACATTTTAGATTTAAAAATACAAGAAAAGCTCTTGATGAAAATTCACAATAATTAAAGACTTACAAAAGAAAAGCCCCCTTAAAAAAGGAGGCTCAATCAACAATGTAATGAAACCAGGTTCATTATTTCTTTTATTTTAAAATGGCATTGGCCATTCAATAGATTTAGAGTAAACTTAAAGCGTCATGGGTACATCCATTAAAAGGATTTCCGTGCCTTCTTTAAGGGCTTTGATATTGAGATCCTGGATATCCCATACTCCGAAGCCGTCACGTTCTTCCAAAGTTTCACCGCCTATTTCTGCGCTTCCTTTCAAGATGAAAGCATAGGCTCCGTTTCCTTTTTTTCTGATCTGATAGCCAGTTTCTGTATTCTGATCAAAGGTTCCCAAATGAAACCATGCATCCTGATGAATCCATACCCCTTCATCATCTGCATTTGGGGAAAGAATCTGCTGAAACTGATTGTGACCTTTTGTTTTGTCTAAGGTGATCTGATCATATCTCGGCGTCACATTTCTCTTTTTCGGATAAATCCAGATCTGAAGGAATTTTACAAGCTTATCGCTGTTTTTATTGAACTCACTGTGCATGATCCCGGTTCCTGCGCTCATCACCTGGATATCTCCGCTTCTGATCACGGCTGTATTCCCCATACTGTCTTTATGTTCAAGATCGCCCTCCAAAGGAATGCTGATGATCTCCATATTATCGTGAGGATGCGTTCCGAAACCTCTTCCTGCTTCCACTTTATCGTCATTCAGAACTCTCAGAACTCCGAAGTGCATTCTTTCAGGATTATAGTAATTGGCAAAACTGAAAGTATGATTGCTCAACAGCCATCCGTGATCGGCCTTTCCTCTTGTATCAGCTCTGTGGATCACAGAGTTTTCTTTTATTTTTAATTCTGTATTGGGAAGATGATTGTATCCGATCGGTTCTAATGGTTCGATCTCATCGATGTCATTTTTCATAGCACTTGCCAGAGAGGCTGATGCCACAAACATTCCTGTTCCCAATAATCCTTTCTTTAAAAAATCTTTTCTGTCCATATCAGATTGTTATTTGTTCTTGTTTGATAGGACAAATTTAGAGATGTTGCAAGTCCTGTACATTTAACTAGTTTAATAAATGACTTTGCAGCAAAAAAATTCAGGAAACTTTTGTATCCGGGAGTGTGGTTATATTGGATTGTTATTTTGGGAAAACACAAGTATGTTTTACTCTTAAAGATATTTAATTTTATAGATATTTTAAAGAATAACTTTATTTAGATTCCTGCGGAATGACAAGCTATACGAATAAACTAAAGCGTCTTATTTGTCATTCCGCAGGAATCCAGCCTTACAATTTCCTTCAATCACAATCTTTACCTTATTCACAAATTCCACAAATGAAGATGTAAAAATCCCCTCCTCCGAAGGGTGGCGAAAATTCAGAGAATTTTTGACGGGGTGGTTTCAAACGTAAAGTCATCAAGAGCAAAAATTTGTTTAGTCATCGGCAAATCTGCGGATAAACATTTTTCAGAGATTTATTTCTCTTTTGAAGTAAGACGTTTTCTGATGGTGCTTACAAATTCTTTTGAAACCCCAAGGTAAGAAGCAATATAATACTGTGCTACTCTTTGCGGGATGGAAGGATACAGTTTGATAAATTCAAGGTATCTGTAGGATGCAGTTTTGGAGATAGTGTCTACCAACCTTCCCTGAAGGGTGGCAAGATTTCTTTGAACCAGCATTCTGAAAACTCTTTCGAATTTTGGAACTTCCTGCAGCAGTTTTTCTTTTGTTGCCGGGTTCAGCATATAGATTTCCGAATCTTCCAGCGTTTCTATAAAAACCTTAGAAGGCTTCTGCTCCTGGAATGATGCAATATCACTGATCCACCAGTCTTCAATGGCAAACAGAAGAGTAACTTCCGTGCCGTCATCATCCAGACAATACATTCTCAAACATCCTTTCTGAATATACCCTTCAAACTGGCAGACTTCTCCTTCCCTCAATAAAACTGTTTTCTTGGGAAACGTCTGACATACCAGCAGATCTGTAAAAACTTTCTCTTCTTCCGGAGTGATGGAAATGAACCGGGTAATATTTTTGATGATATTTTCAAACATAGCGCAGGATTTACCCCTGCAAATTAGGAAAAAGACTGTAAACTTCGTTCTTTAAAAGTCCACTTCCTCCTCCATAATGGTCTATTACTTTTACATCTTTATCTAAACCGGCACAAAAAACTTTTATATCTTTCTCAAAATCATCCTCTAAGCCGGAGCTTAAAAGGACAATATCTACCGTATTATTTTTTATATAGTCATAGCAGAAGTTTTCATCACTGTGTATTTCTGCCGTCCAGCCTTCATTATTCTCTATAACTCTTTTTAAAGTATTAAGAATTTCCTGATTCTTTCCAATTACTAAAAAATGTAATGTTTTCATTTTGTTTAAGGTTTAAAATTCAAGGTTTAATGTTCAAGGTTCAGGGTTTAATATTTATATTGTTTACGTAAAAAGGTAAAATGACGATTTAGATTCCTGCGGAATGACATAGTGTGTGGATAAATAAAGTGCTTAGTTTGTCCATTCAGTAGAAATCTAAACACTTTTACTCCAAATGCTCCCACTCAATAACCGAACCTCGAAACCTGCCTCCACCCCTAATAACTCTCAAACCCATCAACTCTCTAACTCAAAACCCGCATCCCTCGTCATTCTACAAATGCCTGTTTTCCCGAAGTTAATTTTCAGGTTCGGATTATTTAGGTTTTGGCTAAAGCCAGTGATTTTTGTTTTTTGGTGGGCTAAAGCCCGCCGCTATTGAATGCTAATTTATACATTGGGTTAGATTCCTACGGAATGACAATGTGCGCGGATAGATAATGCGAATACTTTGTCATTCCAGAGGGATCTTCACTTCATTTAAACACTTAAAGGATCATTAAAAATTACAAATAATTCAAAGTTAATGTACTTAATTAAAGATAATCGAGTTGGACAATTCAATCTCTTCCTCGTTAATAGAGTGTCCGAAATTGGCGTATACTTTTTCTGTTACTTCAGCATTCATTTCTCTTAAAATATTGGCGGTAGCATATACTCTTTCTACAGGAACATGAAAATCAGGGTTGCTGGTTCCCAGAAACACCGGAGTTCCGGCAAAGTCGCCTTTATAATTTTCGCGGTTGATTTTATCCCCTATCACTCCTCCAATAATAGCCGTTGCCCCGCCAAATTTCTGTGCGTTACGCGCTAGGAACTCAAGGGTAAGACAGGCTCCCTGAGAAAACCCAAAAAAATATATATTTTCTGGTTTAATTCCTGCTTCTACAGCTGCTTTTACTGTTTCTTCAACCATTTCAATGGCTGATGACAACCACGGTTCGTTTTGTTCTACCGGTGCCATAAATGAATAGGGATACCAGGTATGATTAAGGGCTTGTGGTGCCAGCAGTGCATAATCTTTCACATTTAAATGCTGGGATAAACTTAAGATATCCTGAGCACTTCCCCCACGCCCGTGAATCATGATCAAAGCTTTTTCTGCCTGATTCAACGGTATTCCTGCTGTTTTTATATTTAAAATATGACTCATTATTTCTATCTGAATTTTTCTGTTGGATAATTGATTACAGGAAGGACTTCTGTAAGACGCTCTCTTCTTTTTTCAAACTGCTGCGGTAACATCAGATCCTGTCCTAAAAACTCTGCTTCTTCATCCACATCGAAACCTGGGCCTGAAGTGGCAATTTCAAACAAAACACCTCCCGGCTCTTTAAAGTAGACAGAAGTAAAATATTTTCTGTCTTTTACTTCGGTATGTTCCAGTCCGTATGCATTTAATCTCTTTACCATTTCAAGCTGAGATGCCGCATCCGGAGTAGCAAAAGCCACATGGTGAACGGTTCCCCTTCCGGCTAGTCCTTTTAAGGCATTAGGCGTAGAAAGCAGATCTACATATTTTCCCGGCAGATTTTCTGTTCCCAATCTCAGTCTGTCAGGACTTTCTTTGATTACTTTATGATCCATCTGAGTTGTAAGGAGCGCTGCTGTTCTTTCATAGGCATCCTGCCAGATTTCTACGTGATGGATTCCCTTGATTGCATAATCTTTAGGAATATAACCATTATAATAGCCTTTTCTTTCGTCCTTATCATTAAAAACCAACTCCAGTCCCAGCCCGTCAAAATCTTCAAGATAAATAAAAACTTCATCTGAAAATCTCTGCTGAGGCTGCTTAAAAGGAATATTAAACTGTTCCAGACGGCTTATCCAATAATCCAGAGCATCTATGGAAACTGAAAAAGCTGTGGTATTGAGCATTCCTTTACCATGTCTTCCATTGATCAGATCTTTGCCATACGGAAAGGTAGTCATAATTGTTCCCGGTGTTCCGTATTCGTCACCGAAATAAAAATGATAAACATCCGAATAATCGAAATTGACTGTTTTTTTGACCAAACGAAGTCCTAATACTCCGGTATAAAAGTCTATATTTTCCTGTGCATTGCCGGTAATTGCCGTAACGTGATGCAGTCCTGTGATAAGGTTCATAGTGATAAAATTGTTAATTGGTTATTATGATGGAATTCGGGGTTTGGGTTAATAAGGCCGAGACTCTCAAACTCGAATCCCAAACTTCAAAATCTCACATCTTAAAAGGCTACCTAGAATATTTAGATTCCTTCGGAATGACAAAGTGGGAGGATAGATAAACGCATAGTTTGTCCATTCCGCAGGAATCTACACTCCCCTCTTACTCTCAAACATATTCAGCCGAATCTCTAAAACTCGTATCCCTAACTTCAAAATCTCGTATCTTAAAAAGCTACATAGAATATTTAGATTCCTTCGGAATGACAAAGTGGGAGGATAGATAAAACGCATAGTTTGTCCATTCCGCAGGAATCTACACTTCCCTCTTACTCTCAAACATATTCAGCCAAATCTCTAAAGCTCGTATCCCGAAACCCGACTCTCAAACTCATTAGAGTTCTTCCTTCAGCCAGACATCATTATATTCTTCCGGATGGCGTTTGAACTGAGCGTGCACATACGGACACAACGGCAGAATCTTTAAATCATTTTCTCTTGCGTAAGATACCAATCTCTCTAATAAAATTTTGGCAAAGCCTTTCCCTTCATATTCCGGATTCACTTCCGTATGGTAAACAGTCAGTTTTTTTCCAATGACTGAAATATCCATTTACCTGCTTTATGATCGTCTGAGAAAAGCTGGATTTCTCCTTTTCTTCCTTCCAACACTATTTCTGTTCTTTCCATTTTTGTTTGTTTTAAATTTTAATTCAAAATTAGCATCTTTATCAGAGTTCTCCGATGATCTATGATAATTTCGGAAGCACACCTTCTATTTTCTCACGTATTCCTTCGTATTGTACAGGAAGCTTCAGGTTAGTTCCCAGTTCATTCAGAGGTTCATCCACTGTGAATCCCGGATTGTCTGTTGCGATTTCAAACAAAACACCACCCGGCTCACGGAAATACAGTGAATAGAAATAATCCCTGTTGATTTTCGGAGTTATGCTCAATCCTGCAGATAAAGCTTTTTCGCGGTATTCCATCAGAACATTATCATCTTTTACCCTGAATGCAATGTGGTGATTGGTTCCGGCAGCATTTCTTCCGGCAGGAATGGTATCGTTTTCAATAATATCTACCAGATTAGCGGTATCAATCGCATCGGTAGCCAGTCTGTATCTTTCCCCCTCCTGTTTTTTCACGTCATATCCTAAAATATCAGTCAGAACTTTGATCGTAGGATCTGCTTTTTTTAAAGTTAAAGTAACGTTATGAAATCCTTTCAATGCATTTTCATCCTTAATATCATCAGTTGTCCATACTTTTCTGTTATCATCACCTGAAGGTTCTATAAACTGTAACTGAAGTCCGTCCGGATCTGTAAAAGAGATCATCTTTTCACCAAACACTTCTCCTTCTTCCACATTGACGTTAAAACCCTGCAAACGGTTTTTCCAGAATTCAAGGCTTCCTTTCGGTACAGAATAGCCGATGTGGGTAGCCATTCCGCTTCCGTTGGTTCCTTTACCAATTCCTTCCCACGGAAAGAATGTAAGGATGGTTCCTGGAGTTCCGTTTTCATTTCCGAAATAGAAATGATAGGTTCCCGGATCATCAAAATTCACTGTTTTCTTTACCAGTCTTACGCCTAAAACTTTTGTATAAAAATCTAAATTTCTTTTCGCATTGTCTGCTATTGCTGTAATATGGTGCAGACCTAATATTCTATTGTCCATGTCTTTTAATTTTGATGCTAAATTACAGTGAACAGACATCCTGTGCATTTAACTAGTTTAATAAATGCAGTTCCTCCACTTTTGTCAAATTTTTTCGCCCGGGAATAAACTTTACACAATTCTCAAAAAATTTAATTTATTTTATGTTTTTCACAACATCATCTATGATATGATTTCAGCATAATTTCAATTAAAAATCAAAAGATATCAGCAAGTTACTTTTTAACATTAAAAAACAAAAACCACAAAACATTGATTTTAAACAAATTAAATCATCAACAATAAATTAACATCTAAATTGTCTACTTTTTTAGTGGACTAATAAAAATTATATTATATATTTGCAACCGTATTCAGGAAATAAAATAAAATGAAGGCAGAATTAAAAAATAATTCAATGAAGAAACATATCATCAAAAACATGATGAAGCATATCTGTATGCCTGTATATCGGGAATACTGTGGTTGACCTTACTTTTATTTAGACATATTTTGTAAAGGCCCTACCACGTTGTAGGCCTTTTTTTATTGAACACAACAACATTAAAAACATAAAAATGAGCAATTCTAAAAACAAATGGTTGATTCCATTGGCGTTTACAAACATTTATGTGATATGGGGAATTACGTTTTTAGCTATTTCATTTGGCTTGAAAGGTTTTCCGCCATTTATTCTTTCGGATTAAGATTTCTGGTGGCAGGAATTCTGATGATCGGATATCTTCTTTCTAAAGGAGAAAAAGCAAATTCCCTCATCAACTGGAAAAAAAATGCAATTACCGGGATTCTTATCCTTACCGGAGGAACCGGACTTGTTGCCTGGGGAGAACAATATGTAACAGCTTCCGAGGCCGCAATTTCTATTGCAACCGGACCGTTCTGGTTTATTGCCATCGACAGAAAAAACTGGAAGTATTATTTTTCAGATAAATTTATTCCGATAGGACTGGTCATCGGATTTGTAGGGCTGGTACTCTTTTTAAAAGGCAGTGTACACGCGAATGAAGCCCATGCAACCGCGGATGGAAATCTTCGCATTACTGCATTTGTGGTTTTGGGATTAAGTTCTATCGCATGGGTGCTCGGCTCTTTATATTCGAAGAAAAATCCGGCGTCGCAATCTACCTTTATGAATATTGCGCAACAGCTTATAATAGCGGGACTGGCTTCTTTTTTAATTGCTTTTTTCAGAAAAGAATGGACCGGTTTTTCGGTTTCTGAGGTTCCGTTATCTGCATGGTCCGGAGTGCTATTTTTGATCTTCTTTGGATCGATAGTCGCTTATTTGTCGTACATTTGGCTTCTGTCCGTAAAACCCGCGGCTTTGGTAAGCACCCACACCTATATCAATCCTATTGTAACAGTGATTGCAGGCTGGATTGTTGCCCATCAAAGTATCAATGGAGGTCAGCTGTATGGTTTATTTGTCATATTGCTTGGAGTACTTTTAACGAATGTGACCAAGTATTTCAAACTTTCAAAACGGTCGAAGGTCAAAATCAGAAGAATTAGAAGATTTTTAAACAGAACAGGCAGACCCTATCAGCCTATTTAAACAGTATATAAAATCAGAATGATAGAAATCAGAAATATATCAAAAACATTTCACCAGAAAAAACAGTCTTTTAAAGCGCTGGATAAGGTGAGTCTTACCATAGAGAAAGGAGATATTGTAGGAATTATAGGATTTTCAGGGGCAGGAAAAAGTACCCTGATCCGTACAGTGAATCTATTGGAAAGACCGGATGAAGGACAGATTATTATTAACGGAAAAGATTTTACTGCGCTCAACTCCAGACAGCTGGCTGAGGAGCGCAAAAAAATAGGAATGATCTTCCAGCATTTCAATCTTCTTTCTTCAAGAACTGTTTTTGATAATGTAGCACTTCCTCTGGAACTGGATCATACCAGCAAAGAAGATATCAACAGAAAGGTGAACGAACTCCTGAAGATCGTAGGACTTGAGGATAAAGCCAATGATTATCCTAAAAGCCTTTCCGGAGGACAAAAACAAAGAGTTGCTATTGCAAGAGCTCTGGCCAATGATCCTCACCTTCTGCTTTGTGACGAAGCCACCAGTGCACTGGATCCTGCTACAACCCAGTCTATTCTTCAGCTTTTAAGGGACATCAACCAGAGACTGGGAATTACAATTCTTTTAATTACCCACGAAATGGAAGTGATCAAATCGGTGTGTAACCACGTTGCAGTGATCGACAAAGGAAAATTATTAACAAAAGGTACATTAAGCGAGATTATTTCGGACAGAGAAAACCCGATCATCCGCCAATTTATAAATTCAGACATCATGACCCTGCCACAGGAACTCATCAGCAGACTGCAGAAAGAACCAAAAGACGGTTTATTTCCGCTGATAGAAATAGAACTTAACGAGAACGTCAGTGTTGAGCAAATTCTTTCAACACTATACAACCAATATAAAATTCCTTATAAACTTTTAAAAGCTGATGTGGAATACTTCGGAGATTCCAATTTCGGTAAACTTCTGCTGCAGCTTCAGGGTGGAACGGAGGAAAACCAGCAGGCGATCTATTATTTCAATCAAAATAAAATTCAAAATACAGTAAAAGGATATGCTTAGTGACGCTGTAATTGCCCTTTTGGCAAAAGGAACCTGGGAAACGGTTTACATGACATTTTTATCCGGCTTTTTCGGTTTTGTCCTGGGACTTCCGGTAGGAATCCTGTTGTTTTTAACTAGAAAAGGCCAGCTGCTGGAAAATGCTTTCTATCATCGAGGACTTTCCATCATCGTTAATATTTTCCGTGCAATTCCTTTTATTATCCTGATCGTCTGGATGATTCCTTTTACCAGAGTTCTGGCCGGAACATCTATCGGAGTGAATGCCGCTTTGGTTCCACTGAGCGTGGGAGCAGCACCTTTTATTGCGAGACTTGTAGAGAACAGTCTTATTGAAGTGCCTCATGGCCTTATAGAGACCGCGAGAGCGCTGGGAGCTTCCCCGTTACAGATTATCAGAAAAGTTTTGCTCCCTGAAGCGCTTCCTTCATTAATCAACAATGCAACCATCACTTTGATTACCCTTGTAGGTTACTCCGCAATGGGAGGTGCTGTTGGTGCCGGAGGACTTGGACAGGTGGGCTACCAGTACGGATATATCGGGTATGATATTGTCATTATGAATACGGTTTTGATTCTACTTGTTCTTTTGGTTTTCATTATCCAGTTTATGGGTGACAGGCTGTCAAAAAGATTTGATCACAGATAGTTGGTTCCGGATATGAGTTTGAGGGATTCGAGAGTCGGAGGGTTTGAGAGTATGGGTTGGCCAATTTCTAATTTGCCATTCGTAATTTAGCTACCCTCATTTTTAATTTTTAAATAAGAAATAGAATGAAAAGAATAAAAATTTTTGGTTTACTGGCTGCGGGGATATTACTGTTCAGCGCTTGTTCGGGAAGAAAGGACGACCCCAATTTTATCCGTGTCGGGATCACTTACGGCCCTGAACAGGAAATTGCTGAGGTGGCTAAAAAAGTAGCCAAGGACAGATATAATCTGGAAGTGGAACTCATTCCTTTCAATGATTATGTAGTTCCCAATGAAGCGTTAACCAACGGAGATATTGACGCCAATGCCTTCCAGCACATTCCTTACTTAACGGAACAGTCCAAGCAGAGAGGTTACAACCTTGTACCTGTAGGCAATACATTTGTGTATCCTATTGTGGCTTATTCAAAAAAGATTAAAAATATTGGTGAACTAAAAGATGGCAGTACGATTGTTATTCCAAACGATCCCACCAACGGAGGACGTTCATTGCTTCTGCTGCAGAAAAACGGATTATTGAAATTAAAAGAAGGAGTCGGGCTTCTTCCAAAAGTAACCGATATTACAGAAAATCCGAAACAGCTGAAAATTATGGAAATTGAAGGCGCACAGATTCCAAGAGTTCTGGATGACAGGGATGTTGTGGTAGGGGTAATCAATAATAATTTTGCCGCTCAGGCAGGCTTAGATCAGGAAAAACAGGGAATCCTTGTTGAGGATAAAGACTCACCTTATGTGAATGTGGTTGTAGCAAGACCAGACAATAAAAACAGCCAGAAAGTAAAAAACTTTGTAAAAGCCTATGAGTCTCCTGAAGTGGAAAAGAAAGCTAAGGAAATTTTCAAAGGAGGTGCTGTGAAGGGATGGGATTAATGAGTTGGAGAGTAAGAGGGTTTGAGGGTAAGAGTGTAGATTCCTACGGAATGGACAAGGTGGACGTATAGATAAAGTACTTAATTTGTCCATTCCGTAGGAATCTTAGTACTGTGTTAGAAGTATTGAAGGGTTCAAGGTATTGAGTCAAAGTATAGGAGTAGCTTCATTTGTCTTTCACCATTTTGCAATTTCGATTTTTAGCCTTTTCACTTTTATGTTCAATCCAGCAACTTCTCTTCATTTTTTTTAATAATTAAAAATATTTCATAATGAGCTGTCTGCAAACAAGCAGGCAGTTTTTTATTCATTATTTTTTTATTTTCTCAATTTGAGATAATAAAAATTTTCTTTACTTTTGTTTTTAATCAAACTGAAAGGCATTATGTTAAAGAAAACCGTCATTATAAGTTTACTCACCTTTATTTCTGCATCTTATATGGCTCAGACCAATATCCAGACTCCCGTTTATTTAGACGAATCCAAACCTGTAGAACAGCGTATTCAGGATGCATTATCAAGAATGACACTGGAAGAAAAAGTGGCTATGCTTCATGCACAGTCGAAATTCAGCTCACCGGGCGTTCCAAGATTGGGAATTCCTGAATTCTGGACTACGGATGGACCGCACGGAGTCCGTCCTGAAGTGATGTGGGATGAATGGGATCAGGCCGGCTGGACCAACGACTCTATCATCGCCTACCCTGCCCTGACTGCTTTATCCGCAACATGGAATAAAAAAATGGCATGGAACTACGGGAAAGCGCTGGGTGAAGAAGCCCGATACAGAAAGAAAGATATTCTTCTAGGCCCCGGAGTTAATATTTACAGAACTCCGCTGAACGGAAGAAACTTCGAATACATGGGAGAAGATCCTTATCTGACCTCAAAGATGGTGGTTCCTTATATCAAAGGCGTACAGTCTAATGGTGTGGCAACTTCTGTAAAACATTTTGCTCTGAACAACCAGGAAATGTTCCGTCATACCAGTAATGTGAATGTGGATGACAGAGCGCTCTATGAGATTTACCTTCCTGCATTCAAAGCAGCAGTAACAGAAGGGGATTCATGGACGATCATGGGAGCTTATGATATGTACAAAGGTCAGTATGCCAGCCAGAACCAATATCTTTTAAATGATATTTTAAAGAAAGAATGGAACTATAAAGGCGTTGTGGTATCCGACTGGGGTGCTGTAAACAATACGGAACAGGCTATTCATAATGGTCTTGATCTGGAATTCGGATCATGGACGAACGGACTTTCTGCAGGAACTAAAAATGCCTATGATAATTATTATCTGGCAAAGCCTTATCTTGATTTAATTAAAGCTGGAAAAGTTGGCACAAAAGAGCTTGATGACAAGGTAACGAGATTACTACGTCTTGCCTACAAAACAACAATGAACCGTAATAAACCATTCGGAAATATTGCTTCTGAAGAGCATAAAGCGGTTGCCAAAGAAATTGGTGAAGAAGGAATCGTTTTATTAAAAAATCAGGGAAATGTTCTTCCTATTGATCTTAATAAGGCTAAAAAGATAGCAGTTATCGGAGAAAATGCCATTAAAATAATGACTGTTGGCGGTGGTTCATCTTCATTAAAAGTAAAATATGAGACGCTGCCTTTGGACGGAATCAAAACCAGATTTGGAAAGCAAGCCGATGTACAGTATGCCAGAGGATATGTAGGCGATATCGGCGGAGAATATAACGGCGTAAAATCCGGTCAGGATTTAAAAGATACCCGCTCCGAAGCTGAATTACTGAAAGAAGCTGTAGAGCTGGCCAAAAAATCTGATTATGTAATTTTTGTAGGCGGCCTGAATAAGGCGGATTTCCAGGACAGTGAAGGAAATGACAGAAAAAGCTATGGGTTGCCTTATAATCAGGATCAGATCATCTCTGCTCTGGCAAAAGCCAATAAAAACCTTGCTGTAGTTTTGGTATCGGGAAATGCTGTGGCCATGCCATGGATTAAAGAAGTTCCTACCGTTGTACAGGCCTGGTATCTGGGTTCTGAAGCTGGAAATTCAATTGCAGCAATTCTTGCAGGAGATGCAAATCCATCAGGAAAACTTCCGTTTACTTTCCCGGTAAAACTTGAAGACAATTCAGCACACCAGCTTGGAGAATATCCGGGGCAGAAAGATGAACTGGCGGCAGGAAAAGGTAAAGATCAGAAAAATCCGATTAATATTACTTACAACGAAAGCATTTTTGTGGGTTACCGCTGGCATGACACTAAAAATATAAAACCACTGTTCAGCTTCGGGCATGGTTTGAGCTATACCACTTTTGAATTCGGAAAAGCGAAAGCAGATCAGACCACAGTATCACAGGATGGTAAAATCACCTTTACAGTAACAGTTAAAAATACGGGTAAAAAAGCAGGTGCTGAAGTTGCCCAGCTTTACATCAGTGATTTAAAATCATCGGTCCCACGTCCGGCAAAAGAACTGAAAGGCTTTGAAAAAGTATACCTGAATCCGGGAGAGCAGAAAGAAGTTACTTTCACGATTGATAAAACGGCCTTAAGTTATTTTGATGCCCAAAAACATGATTGGGTCGCTGAGCCGGGAGACTTTGAAGCACTGATTGGAAATTCTTCAGATGCAATTAAAACGAAAGTAAAATTTACCCTTAAATAAAAAAGCGTTAAGAGTATAAAACTCTATTTGATAATTATTTGATAGAATGTAAACAGATTCCAGATCGGGATCTGTTTTTTTATTCTCCAACAGATTTCTTAAGAGCTGCTGAAGTTTTTAAACCATTAAGGAGTTTTAAGTGATGAAGAAAAGTTAAGGTTCAAATAAATTTGAGTGAAGCAACCTGGACAAAAATGTCTTTAGACATTCCCTTAATACTCTTAACAGCTTGCTATTTTCTTAATGGTTTTAAAATTTGAGTGTAGATATTTTCCCACAGATTAAAGAGATTGCACAGATTTTTGGAGATAATCAAGGATGTTTCTCACTACTTCTCTCTCCCAGCTTCCTGCTTCCAACCCAAAATAAAAAACAGATTCCAATTCGAAACCTGCTTTCATTTTATCTAACAATCTTTAATTATTTTCCGCCGCCACCGTTTTTCTCAACATCTGTTTTGGTATTTTCTTTTACCTTTTGGTTTCCGAAACGTTTTACAAAAGTGAGCGAAACACCATACCAGTCCCATTTTGAATACTCCCTGAAAGTTCCGTCAGGACTATAGGTTGTGTTATCCCCATAAGGTCTTTTAAAGATATTCATCAGCTGCATACTAAGTTCCATCTGTGTTTTCGGGAATATTTTGGTGACAGAAATATTATGGAAAACATTGGTGTTATTCGCATAGGAATTCCCGTTATTCTGATTGGCAAGCTCCATCCATGCACTTACATTAATATTTTTATTAAACAGATTGGTATAGGAAATATTCGCAGAAGCTCCCCAATAGCTGATATAATCCTTGGCACCTAACTTATTTTTTTCGTTGAAATCTTTATTATTAATATAGTACCAGCCAAATCCGGCATTTACATTCAGCTTATTTTTCAGGAAATTCTGATTGGTATTGGCAAAAAGATAATATTTCTCAACCTTTCCGTCAAAGTTTCCGGGTAATGAAACCGTTCTTCCATTTTCTGTCACATAAGTTGTCCAGTAATCCTGATTGGTATGCATATACCTTGCGGAAATAAAATACTTTTTCAAAATTCCGAACTTCAGATAAAGCCGGTCATTAGGATTCGGATTCAGATAAAGATTTCCTCTGGAATAAGTTCCGTTAATTTCAGGCACCAGAAAGGGATTAAACTCGGAATACCACGGTCTCCAGATGCTTCGGTTATAGGTAAGGCTCAGGTCAAATTTCTCTGAAAAACTATATTTCAGTAACAGATTGGGTAAAAAGGTACCATAAGAATCTTTTCTTTCTGTACCTGCTACATCCTGCCGTACTTTGTAATCAATATATTTGTAGCGGATCCCGATCCGGGTTTCCAGTTTTTTGAAAAATGTCTTACTGTAGTTGGCATATAAAGAGCTCAGATGATCCTCATAATGGAATCTGTCGTTTTTAGACAGATTAAAAAATTCTGATGCCGGGTCATTGATACTGAAACCATAGAGCGTATTGGGAATGACATGGTTGTTCAGTTCGGTTTTACCTCCCACTTCCATTGTTCCTCCTGTTTTACCAAAAGGCTGTGTATAATCAACTTTCAGATAATAATTACGCATCTGATTTGAACTGACAACTCCCAGTTGCTGATCTGTTTTCACACCCTGTTTATCAATTTGCTTATCTATTAAATTATCACTGTTATCACTGGAATAGTTGGTCCCTAAATTAATATCTAAAATTCGGTTCTTTTCTTTGTCATAATATTTATAGAAAGCATTAGTTCCCAGATTACGGCTGAATCCCCAGTTGTTTTGGTTTTGGTGAAAAGATTCTCCCGGATCTCCGTCTTTTGAAGTCATCCCATCCGATTCTGCTGAAACTAAATTCCTGTTCTGAGAATATTCCAGGACAAGACCGAAATTATTCTTTTCATTGATTTCAAACTCTGAAGTGGAAGAAAGAGACGGACTTTCATTTCGCATAAGATTTTCAAGATTGAACTGTGTAAGCTTATTTCCTTCATAGCGGTTATCCCATGTCTGGGTTTTCTGTACATAATTTCCGCTATTGTAACTTCCTATGAGGGTTTGGGTAAACTTTTTCTTATGGTAGTTCAGGTTGAAGTTCGTGTATTGTGAATTTTTGGTACTTTGCCTGTTGTTCAGGGATATACTTCCTTTCAATCCTTCATCTTCCCTTTTTTTAAGAACAATATTAATGACAGATCCGGAAGTTTCATAGCGGGAAGAAGGGCTGGTAATCACTTCAATTTTCATAAGATTATCAGCAGGAATTGTTTTAAGATATTCCTTTAATTCTTTTCCTGTAAAAACAGATTTCCTGTCATTAATGTAAACGGTAACCAGTTGCCCCTCCGCTTTTACCTCATCGTTATTATCAATGCTTACCAAGGGAGTCATTCTAAGAACATCCCAGGTTGTATTTCCTGCCAGAATTGCACTATTCGCTACATTAAATACAGTTCTGTCTACTTTAGATTCTACTGTCGGTTTTCTGGCAACCAGAGTAACAGCTTCTATTTCTTTTGCATTTCCTTTTACAGTATCACTTGCAGCCGGTGTCTGAGCCTGCTGGGCCATTGCTAATGAGCCTGTTAATACTGCTATTGGAAATAAGATTATTTTCATGTGAAATTATAGTTTTTTCTATAAGACCACTATTAACATAAATTTGTTACATTAAAAAAGAAAAAAAATAAAATAAATACTTAATTTACAGCAAGATACCTGGGTAAATCTTAAACATAAAGCAGGAAATAATATATATTTTTCAATAAATTAGCACAATACAAACTACCTCCATAATAAATATTCTTAAAAAAGTATTTTATATATAATTCAAATTTTAATTAAAAAATTTTAAAATGAGTTGTCAATACATGAATATTTTACATCATACAGAAATAATTCTTCATTCATATATTTTCCGAAAGACCTGCCCATAAAAAAGCCCGGATCTCATCCGGGCCGCTAGCAATAGCAAATTTACAAGGAATGATATTAAAAAATATACGCTAGTTTAAATTTTCAAAATAATGGATTACCCCTACTTCAGGCAGCCGAAACGGATCCTTATTAAAATCAGATTCCTGATTCTTACTGTTTTCCAGAAAAGAATTACTGAAAAGCGCATAAGAAGGCTGCTCTGTCACTCCGTTTTTCAAAAGCTGATGAGCTTCAACAATCGTTTTTCCATATAGTTTTCTGAAGCTTCCGATATTGTATTGTGAAAAAGATCCATAATGAACAATAAATTTGAGAGCCAGATCAATAGTAATACTTAAACTCTTACTCAGCTCCTCAATTTTCCTGTTAAAGGCAGCTCTCATCTTCCACAGCATTCTTGAAATACTGTGATAAGACGGATTTTTTATCATAACGGTAAAATAAAATGGCATCTCCTTCAATCTCGGAAATTTCAAAGTACTGATCATTGACATCAATCAGTGTAGACAATAACTGTCGCACAATATACTCACCTGTATACAATTTTGTATTGAACACAAATTCGGTAAATCCGCTGAAATCCGGAATAAGAATGATCCCCTCTTGTATATTTGTCTTCATAATGATATGGATTAAAAACCTGCTTCATCAGTACAGACGAAGCAGATTTAATTTTACTTTATTATTTTAAGGCAAGAAGCAAAAAGGTAAAACAGCAAAAGAGCGAAAAGACAGAAAGGCATAGAAGGCAGACAGGTGAATTTTGCAGTTTTGCTATTTTGCAATTTAGCGGTTTTGCCTTTTACCCCTTTTCACAAAAAAAGAAAGCAACCTGCGGAAATATTTGCTTTGTACTTAAACAACAATAATCAATTCCTTATCATAGCCGTTGTACTTCTCATCAATATACCCATGAGGATTGCAGATCACTTCTGTTTCATCAATTTTATATCTGCATGGAGTATGAATATGCCCATGAATCCAGTACAAAGGCTGATATTCTCTGACTATATCCTCCAGATCTGAAGCATAAGCAGAAGTCAACGGATCATCTTTATATGACTCCGGTACAGATTGTATGCTTGGTGCATGATGGGTAACGACTATATTTTTTAATCCTTTTGAATTTTCAAGACTTTCCTGCAGCCATTGCCTTGAGAACTGGTGGATCTTAAAAGTATCCACTGTTCTCATTTTTGAATAGGAAGGGTCTCTCTTGATCATTTTATAATCATTCATTTTAGACTGACAGAGCATTCCGTACTCAACAGGATTCCCAAAGATTGAAAAATCCGTCCATAGGGTTGCACCATGAAAACGAATTCCGTCAATATCTACAAATGAATTTTCCAGCACATGAACATTGGAGCCCTGAGCTGATTCTCTTATTTTATTAAGTGTTTTCGGATATGAACCTTTATAGTATTCATGATTGCCTAAAACATAGATTACAGGTTTGTCAGGAATTGCATCTTTAATCCATTCAATTCCTTTGGTTCCGAGATTGACATCTCCTGCCAGCACAACAATATCCGAATGATCAAAACATAATTCCGTACTTCCAAATTCCCTGTGAAGATCGCTGATAACCTGTATTTTCATGATGTATAGTAAGCGACAAATATAGTGAAAAAGTGAAGAGATTAAGGGCAAAAAAAAGAACCGACACCTAAGCATCGATTCTTTCTTCATATAGTTTGTGTATTTTTAAGTTTCTTACTATGAAACAGCTACTTCTGCCTGCTTTATTTTTAAACTTTTCAATATAAAATAAAATAACATTCCTAGCGCTAAAAGAGCATAACCGATCAATATTATCAGGTTAAGGCTTCCCACTGAAAATTCCGATGGAAAAATCTGCCCCATCAAAGTCATGAATGACAATCCTATTCCGGCTCCCAAAAAGTAACTTGTAGAACTAAGGCTTGATGCCAATCCGTAATTAGAAGGTTCAACATCCTGAATCCCCATTACAGAAAGCGCGGTAAAACAGAACGTCATTCCAACCCCCGAAATACAAGCGGCTCCGAACAAAACAACTGCCAGCAGATGTCCGGTGTAAACAGAGATCAGCAATAACAGGCCTCCCATCAGCATAAACAGCCACCCTAAAACACCCATTTGGGACGAGCCCAGACGCTTTGAGACCTGAGGCAGAATAAACTTTGCCGTTAAAGCGGAAATGATACTGAACGGAACAAGCATTAGTCCTGCTGAAGCAGCACTATATCCCATATCTTTCTGAAGCATCAGTGAAATCAGGAATAAAAATCCTATAAAAAATGCTCCCAGGGTAAAAAATGCAGCATTGGAAACAACCAATGATCTATGTTTAAATAATTTTAAATCAACTAAAGGTTCTGCAACAGATTTCAATCGGTAATATACCATAACAAGAAGTATCAATGCTACAACCAGAGAACCTGTTACCAGAAAAGGCTGTTCTTTAATATGAACCAATTCGTGTGTTCCGTAAGTCAGGCCCAAAAGTCCCAATACCATTAATATACCGGACAATACATCCGTTTTCCTGCCGGCTTCCTCTTTCTCATCTGATGGCAGATAATAGTATGACAGCACCAATGTGATTAACAGAACAGGAACATTGATCAGAAAAACCCAGTGCCAGCTCAGGTAAGTACTGATAATTCCTCCCACCGAAAGACCACTCCCTGAACCGATGGCTGCAAATGAACTGAAGATCCCGATGGCCCGGTTTCTTTCCTGCTCTTCCCTGAAGGTATTGGTTACGATGGATAATGCTGACGGCATCACCAAAGCAGCTCCAAGTCCCTGCAAAGCTCGGAATACGGCCAGTACTTCAAAATTTTGCGATAATCCGGCACCTAATGAAGTAAGCATGAAAATCAAAGCCCCGAGTAAAAACATTTTTTTTCTTCCGATCTGATCTGAAAGTTTTCCGCCAATAATCAGGAAACCTCCGAAGAACAGTACATAAAGTGTCTGAAGCCACTGTACAGTCTCTGCTCCAATCTGAAACTGCTGTTGAATAGAAGGAATAGTTAAATTAATAATGGTAATATCCAAAGCCTCCACAAATGTTCCTACCGATGCTAAAATTAATATGATATTCTTCTTTGTACCCATGTTTCAAATTTCCTGCAAAATTAAAATTAACAGAACATATTTAAAAATTTAACCTTAAATTTGGAACAAAATAAAATATATAAAACAATTATAAGAACAAAATACCTGACACACTTAATAATCACCTGTAAAAACAGAACAAAATGGCAACTGAAAATTATATCCCCGATGAAAAGGACCTGTCTATTCTCCGTCTGCTTCAAAAAGACGCTAAAATGAGTATCCGGGACATTTCTGCAAGAATCAACCTGAGTCCCACGCCTACGCACGAGCGTATAAAACGTATGGAAAAACAGGGAATTATTAAAGAATACGCCGCTGTAGTAGACCGTAAAAAGGTCAATAAGGGAATGATGGTGATCTGTATGATCGCCCTGAATGTTCACAATAAAAAAACAGCAGGAAAATTTATTGAAGAAGTTGGCAGGCTTAAAGAAGTTGTAGAATTTTACAACATCAGCGGAGATTTTGATTTTATGCTTAAGATCCTGGCTCCCAACATGGATGAGTTCCATGAGTTTTTTGTGAACAAATTATCTGAGATTGAAGGAATAGGCCAAACCAAAAGTATTTTTGTGATGAACAGCATCAAGGAAAGTGCTCAGATTGTTTAAGTCCAAAGAAAAAGCAACTGTATATTTTCACACAGCTGCTTTATTATCTTAAATCAGAACTATTCTATTTCTATTTCCAGTAATTCCAGACTGAACCGTCGAATACTGCAAGTGTTTTACTGACTGTATCATAGCACATCATTCCCGGATAAGGATTTTTCACATTAAGATGCGGAGCTTCTATTTTCGGCAGTACCATTGCTTTATTCTCAGATTCCAGTACCAATACTCCATCAGCTGTACTTTCAGCCTTTCCAATAATCACTCCTTTCCCTGATTCTGCAGAATTATTAAGGGTTACCTGACTTGAATCTCCGGCATCTGACAAAGATTTCCAGGTATCATTTTCATATACTTTCACTTTGTTATCCGTAAGATCAAAGATCAGTGTTCCGTTGGCCAGATTCCCGGTGGGAAAACCTGATGTAGCCGGAAGAATCAAACCTCTGGTGTTTCCCGGAACGTTATCAAAGTCTAATACGGTACTGTTTCCGTCTACCATTTGTTTACCAATGGCAACCTGGGCAAAAAATGAATTAAAGGCAACCAGAGCAACCGCTATACTTATGTTTTTTATATTCTTCATTTTGTTATCATTTAGATTAATCATTACAGCTTTTCTGGATGCATTTCCATTCTGTCCCATTGTAAAGCTTTACGCATTTATCCTGAATATCATACAGAAGCATTCCTTCTTTCGGATCTGCAATGGCATCTGCCGGCTGCGGTGTCTGGCTTACATGCTGAACTCTGGTAATGACAAATCCTTTATTTTTTGATTCCATCGCTAAAAATCCGTTAGGGATGTTTTCCGGCCAGGAATTGTTTTTCTCCTGTACAGTAATCCCGAACCTGGTATATCCATCCGGTGTACTGGTAATTCCGGGCTTTGTACAGAATCCGTCAATATCATCAATAATAACCGGGGCATTCCCACAGCTTGTTTTATCTTCTGATAATCCTTCAGGCCAAAGAGAAGGACACATGGCCTTTGTTGCATTCGGTCCGCAGAAGCTTGAATTCCCCATCCCTAATCCTATCACAGATCCCATGGCAATGGTTATGATCTGACTATCATCACTGATAATGGAAGCTCCTCCGCCTCCACTTACATCTGCTTTTGCAATACAATATGCTTTGCCGGCTGGAGTACCTACATATTCAACAGAAGGATAAGTAGTAGACTGCTGGGTAAATGTTCCACAAATCTCCACTACACTGCTTGTTCCCATCTCTATCACTGAAGTCGTTCCCGGGTAAAAGCCTCCGAAGGTCGGATCTTCCTGAATCACTGATCCTACAAGGGACAGGAAAGACTTGGTTCCCAATTTAATTTTTGAATTTTTCTGAGACCCGAAAGTTCCTACTTTCACCGTTCCTGTAGACTTTACACTTGCTCCGTCACTGATTTCCAGAATCCCATCTACCTGAATACTGTTAGACTGCAGCTGTCCGGATTGTATCATCAGCGTTGCTCCGTTCGGGATACTGATATTTGTAGTTACGGTAAGGTTCCCGTTAAGACAATAGGTATTTCCGCCTGCCATTGCCTGCCCTGTATAAGGAATACACTGAGCGTAAACTAAAGCGTTGAGAATAAGCATTAATAAAACAATCAATTTTTTATTAATATTTAAAAAAAAATAATTTATTCATGTACATTTATAATATTTTAACGAATTATTACCGTTTAAATGAAAAATATTTAAATTTTCAACATCATTGCCGCACTAAGAAACAATTAACATACCAAACAAGTGTTTAATTTTTCTCTTATCATAAAATCGTTTGCTTGATTCTACATTTTCAACTTTATTCAAAACAACCCGAAATTCTATGCTGCAATGAATTACACCCGTTAAAAGTCCTGCACATAAGAGCTTTATTTAATTCTAAAATTTTGTATCCTCCAGCTTGTGAGAATGTAAGTTTAATTCAAAAATAACAGGCAACTTTTCAAACCGCTCTTTTTTAACCTGAATAAAACAATAGATAATCTGAATAACAGACCTCAACGAAAATTCATATTAAAAACCGTAAATTTGCAGCATGAATAACGATACGATATGTGCTTTGGCTACTGCCAATGGAATAGGTGCCTTAGGCATCATCAGAGTTTCAGGAAATGAAGCTTTATCTGTAGTTCAGAAAAGTTTTCCGGCTAAAAACCTGGCAAAACAAAAATCCCATACCATCCATTACGGTTATTTTATGGATGAGGAAGAAGCTATTGATGAAGTAATGCTATCCATTTTCCTGGCCCCGAAAAGTTTCACCACCGAAAATTCTGTGGAGATTGCTTTTCACGGCTCGCCGCATATCGGAAAACGTATTCTTGAAACCCTGATCAAAAACGGAGCAAGAATGGCTAAAGCTGGTGAATTTACCCTTCGCGCCTTTATCAACGGCAGAATTGACCTTTCCCAGGCGGAAGCAATTGCTGACGTGATTGCATCCGAGAATGAGGCTTCGAGAAAAGTCGCCATCAATCAATTGAAGGGAGGAATTACCAATGAGATTTCTCTATTGAGAACCGATCTTTTGAATTTCGTTTCCTTAATTGAGCTGGAACTTGATTTTGCTGAAGAAGATGTGGAGTTTGCGGACAGAAGCGCCTTAAGCGGATTACTGGATAAAATTGAATTAAAATTAAATTCACTGATTGAGAGCTTCCAATACGGAAATGCCATCAAAAACGGAACTGCTGTTGCCATCATCGGAAAACCCAACGCCGGGAAGTCTACTCTACTGAATTCGCTTCTGAAGGAAGAAAGAGCTATTGTGAGTAATATTGCAGGAACTACAAGAGATACCATTGAGGAAGTTCTTCATATTAAAGGGCATGCTTTCAGATTAATCGATACGGCAGGACTTCGTGAAACAGTGGATGAAATTGAAGCAATCGGGGTAAAAAAAGCCAAAGAAAAGGTAGAAAATGCCAACATTCTTGTTTATCTTGCTGATGCTGCCACTGAAGATTTTTCTGAGGATATTGAAATGATTCAGTCCTTATTGAGAGAAGATCTGAAACTGATTATCTGCGCTACAAAAATTGATGAAGTGATTCCTACCAAATACGAAACAGTGGAAGACATTTTCAGAAATGCCATTTCCCATGAGTTTGATTTCATTAAAATTTCCGCGGTTGAAAACCAAAACATCCAGGATCTCAAGAATGAACTTTCATCATATGTTGAGCATTTAAAATCTGAAGAAAATAATGTCGTAATCACCAACCAGCGCCACTTTGAAGCTTTAAGAAAGTCTCTGGATGCCGTTCATAAAGTGAAAGAAGCTATTTCATTCCAGATCTCTACAGAACTATTGGCATATGAGCTTAGAAATGCCCTGGAACATCTTGGTGAAATCTCCGGTGAAGTGACCAATGATGAGGTGCTGGGGAATATTTTTTCTAAGTTTTGTATCGGAAAGTAGTTCATCCAATCAGAACAAATTAAAACAAACCAATTTCTTAAAATCAATAACTTATATTTTATAAAACTGTAAAACATTTTCGGAAATTGGTTTGTTTAGGACTATTTATCCCTTCTATTGTAAGATTGATTGTTTGATACTATTCTCAATCTCGCCTACTTTTTTCTGATCTACTGTATCGTTAGTGATGATTATAATTCCCAACTCGTCATCGGGATATAGAGTGCACAAAGTATTAAATCCGATTTTGGTATTGCCGTCATGGTAAATGTACCTTTTGCCATTCTCACTATTCAGCATCCAACCTAGCCCTACACCAAAGCTGTTCTTTGATCCGAATGTGAGCTGGTGTGCCATCTGCAAGGCTTTTTCTTTTGGGTCCAGATTACTTTTAATATATTGTAACATATCTTCTATCGTTGAGTTCATTGTGGGACCGAAATAATATCCTTTGAGATTGACAAATTGCTGAGGTATTCCTTTATTATTATACCCCTGCACGGTTAAATGCATTTCTGATTCATTAAGAAAAGGTTTTGTATTTGGCATGTTGAGCCTGGTACGAAGATAGTTGGTGACAATATTTTCATAAGAATCATGATATACATTCTCCAGCAAAACAATCATAAGTGTCATTGCAGTACTATTATAACTGAATTTGGTCCCGGGAATTGTATCAAGCTTTACCTGATGAAGATCTGCCATCAAAGAGTCTCTGGTATACAAAGCATAAAAGTCTACCTGATCTTTTAATCCCAGATTTCGTAAACTGTCCAATATTTTCGGTGGAAATGAACGGAATACCTTCGGTAATGCTGAAGTATGATTAGCCAGATGAACAACTTTGATGGGTTTATTCTGATAATGAAGATTAGGATAATCACCATCCAGATACCTTCTTATATCATCATCTAAATTGATCTTTTTATCTAATGCGGCCTGCGCTAATATCATTCCTACAAAGGTCTTGGCAACAGACCCGATATTATAAAAACTCTTTTCAGAGGCCAATTTGGATTTGGCAAAATTATAGCAGTGACTTTTACCTTTATAATAAACCCCAATCGATACACCGTTGGTATAATTATTCTTAAGATAATTTTTCGCAGACTGGCTTACCATGCTATCCAGCCTCGTTTTCATTTTCCCATCCGACATAATATTTTCAGTCATCTGGCCATTGAGACGATTTACATGAGAAACTGCAAACAGATAAAAAATGACAAAAAATGCAAATAGGCACTTAAATTTAATTCTCAGGAGCAGAAGCATAATTATTATTATTTTTAATATTAACCACAGCAAAACCTAAAAGGATTATTTTTCAAACAATCCAACTATATAAAGTTAGTAAAAAGATGAGTCATCAGCATCTCAATAACTTCAATTGTCAGGAATTGAAAAATTCTCTTTTATTTGTTATATACTACGGCTGCCCTTTTCCTCCTGCTGCCCCGTAAATCTGCCCTGTCGCGAAACTGGCATCATCCGCTGCTAGCTGAACGAATATAGAAGCCAGCTCTACTGGCTGTCCAGGTCTTCCAAGAGGTGTATCGCCTCCAAATTTTTGCAGATTTTCCTGTGTCTGCCCGCCACTTACTTGAAGAGGGGTCCAAACAGGCCCGGGCGCAACACCATTAACCCTTATACCTTTCGGGCCAAGCTGCTTAGCAAGAGATTTCACATAGTTCGTTGTTGCTGCTTTGGTTTGCGCATAATCATAAAGATCAGCGGACGGATCATAGGCTTGAATGGACGATAGCCCGATAATAGAAGACCCCGGTTTCAGATGGGGTAAAGCAGCCTTTATGATCCAAAAAGGTGCATAGATATTTGTTTTCATTGTCCAGTCAAAGTCTTCAGAGCTAAGATCGAGTATAGATTCGTTGGCTTTCTGATGTCCTGCATTATTGATGAGAATATCCAGTCCTCCGAGTTGCTGTACGGCCTGACTGACCAATTGTTTACAGAAGTCTTCACTGCGAATATCGCCAGGAATGGCAATTCCTTTACGGCCTTCTTTTCTGATGAGCTCTATTACCTGCTTGGCATCGTCCTCTTCCGCCGGCAGATAATTAATGGCTACATCCGCACCTTCCCTGGCATAAGCAATGGCTGCAGCCCTGCCGATCCCGGAATCACCACCTGTAATCAATGCTTTTCTTCCTTCCAATCTTCCTGAACCTACATAGCTCTTTTCTCCATGGTCGGGCACCGGTGTCATTTTACCTGCCAGTCCGGGAAAAGGTTGCGACTGTTTATTAAAAGGTGGTTTGGGATATTTGTTTCGGGGATCAGTAAGCGCTTTAACATTCGATTTTCTTGTATTGCTACTCTGTGTCTGTGCCAAAGCACCTGGGGCAACCGCTGCGATGGCAACGGTTGCGGCTATTTTTCCGATAGCGTCTCTTCTTGTTATTTTACTTTCCATATCAATATAAATTATTTGGTGTTTAAGAATTCTGTAATTATAAACAGGCAGCAAAATTCCCAATATTCAGAGCGCATTCCAGCCGGGTACTGATCGTCAGCCGTCAGGGATTAAAGCCACTATCCCAATACCTCACTTACAAATAATGAAAGGTTGTAATGGGTGTAATCTCACTGCATTATAAATGAAGTAAAGTATAAATGTAATGGATTGAATAGCAAAAGTTTTATGAGACAAATCATAATTTAACCAGGTTTTCATTCATCGCTGCTTTAAACCCTTTTATGAATTGTCCGGATCGACAGAATTGTCAAAAAACTGTTCTTCTCTCAGAGCCTGCAAAACATTAGTATTATTATTCAAAATTATTTTTAAGCAATATGAACACCGGTGATTAAATTTTTAAACAGAGTGATAAATATTCCTAAATCAGTACAAAATCTGTCGCCCATCAAGCTTAAGAATACTATCATCTGCCATCTTTTTAATGGTGCGTATAACCGTTTCAACACGTAACCCCGTTAAATTGGCAATCTGTTGTCTGGTAAACGGGACTTTGTAAGAATAAAGCGTTTGTCCGGATGAATTTTCTTTGTAATAATCCAGTAAAGATTTTATCTTCAACACAGGATCTATGGCTGAATTACTAAACAGCATTACATATTTATAGAAAAGCCGGTCTGAAAGATAGCGGAACATGGTAAAAGCCAGTTCTATATTTTCACTCAGCATATTCAAAAAACTGGATTTTGGTAATTTAAGAATTCTGCAGTCGGTTTTTGCTATGGCATTCATCGGATAATTCTTATCCCCGAAAAGTAAAGATTCCCCGAAGCTTTGCCCCTCCGAAATGATATTCAGTGTAAATTCCTTCCCATCTTCATGGTAATTATTCAATTCTACTGTTCCTGTAACAACCTGAAAATAATAATGGGGAGTGCTTCCCATTTCATAAATATTTTCCTTTGCAGGATAATCCTCGTAAACTGCTCCATTTTTGAGCAAAAGATCTTCATCGATAATCATATTATTTATTTTTTTTGTTATGCTTACGAATGAATATCTCAGTAAAATCGGCAGTATTTGTAAATGCAAATTTTAAACAACCCAAAGTTTTCTCACAAAGGATAAAAATCATGGTTGTTGAACATTCGTAAATATTCAATTCCGAATAGCTGCCAATTTATTTTCCTGACTCATCGGTATAACGTCAGGTTGGTATTAATAAGGTAAAGTTTGAGGTATAGAAAATATAGTTACTCTCGTGAAGCGTTATAGTATGGTCAGATTGAGAATCACTATCTCCCTTTTAAATCTTCGTAACGCTGTGGGGAATATTCGACATAATCATTGGTATAATGCAGATGCATTAATTGGCAATACCACAATATTATTAGCTATAGAACCGTGATAATTTTTTAATGGTAAAATCTTTGGTTCTGTGAGTACATCTTTCGATAGGTAATAATATGCTCCTTTTTCTGCCATTTATTAAAAATAAGTTTCTTACAACGGTTAGTTTGGGTTTTGTTGTTCTTATTTTCTTATTTTTCTTGATCTTATTGTTACAAATATAACAGGATAATAAAATCTATATTATGACGCGGATCATATGGAAACAAAAAAGAAACTACAGGGTATTTATTTTAGAATAGGTGAATTCATTACTTTTTTCCCGGCATTATTGATTAATATATTAATTTTAGGATTATTCCAGACCGTTTTAATTGCTTCCGGAGAGAACGACAGGATTCAAATTACCGGAACTTAAATCAGCTATTGTAAAACAGGAATCTCAACAAGACTGTCAGTAAAAAATCCGCCGTCCATCCAGTTTAAGAAGTCCATCGTCTGCCATCTTTTTAATGGTACGTATGACTGTTTCAACACGTAATCCCGTTAAATTGGCAATCTGCTGTCTGGTGAGCGGGACCTGGTAAGAATAAGGTTTTTGGTTTAGTGCGCTTTCCTTGTAATAATCCATTAAAGATTTTATCTTCAGCACCGGGTCTATAGCTGAATTATTAAACAGCATTACATATTTATAGAATAGCCGGTCCGAAAGATAGCGGAACATGGTAAAAATCAGTTCCATATTCTCACTCAGCATACTCAAAAAATTGGATTTTGGCAGTTTAAGGATTCTGCAATCGGTTTTTGCAATGGCATTCATCGGATAATTCTTATCCCCAAAAAGCAAAGCTTCTCCAAAACTTTGTCCTTTCGACAGGATATTCAGGGTGAACTCTTTTCCATCTTCATGGTAATTATTCAGCTCCACTGTTCCCTCAACAATCTGGAAATAATAATGGGGAGTATCTCCCAATTCATAAATAATCCCCTTTGCCTGATAATCCTCATACACTGCTCCATTTTCAAGTAAAAGATTTTCATCGATGATCATATTACTTAGTTATTTGTTATGGTTTCAAAAACAATATCTTAGTAAAATCGGCATTATTTTTAGATGCAAATTCTGGACCACTTTGATTATTTAAATCCAATAAAATATTAAAAACCAATATTTTACGTTATATATTTCACCAAATATTATCATATAATACTGCAATATTAAAAAAATATAAAAATAAAAAATGACTGCCTGTAGCAGCCATTTTTCTGTTTTATGATATTTCAATCATTCTAGGTGGTTTCTGCTTTGCATCCTCTTTTTTAGGAATGGTCAGCATAAGCAACCCGTTTTCATATTTTGCATTAATATTATCCTGGTCCACAACATCTTTTGGAAGCTCAAAACTTCTCTGGAAGGACTGATAACTGAATTCTCTTCTTGTAAAATTCTCTTCTTTTGTTTCACTGCTGTCCTGTTTCATGGATGAAATGGTCAGCAGGTTACCATCCAGCTTGATCTGAAAATCATTTTTGTCCATTCCCGGAGCGGCAACCTGAACTTCATATGCCTCTCCGTTTTCCTTTATATTTACTGATGGTACCGTTGTACTGGTAGAAGAGTAATTGTTATTTCCCCAGTTAAAAAGTTCACGACCAAAAAAATCATCAAAGATGTTTGAAAAAGCCAGGTTGCTGTTTCCGTTTCTTCTTACTAGATTATTCATAGCAATTTCTTTTTAAATAAGTTTAACAATCATTTAATTACACATCAGCCGGCCAGCTGTATATGAAGAATTTATCAAAAAAAATACCAGTTGGCAAAGTGTGATATTTTTTCCGCATTACTGTCAAAATTTCAGTTTTCTGACATATAGCTGTATATATAATCTTTCATGCATTTCACTCCTTTACTTTCAGACAGCCTTATTTTTACGAAACTTAACAGAACAACTGATCCAGATAGTAGACAACAGAAGTGATAAACAGGTAATTCCCAATCCTGCCTTATAAAGATCATATCCCACCATTCCTGTTTTATAAGCAATGGAAAGGGCAAGGATTCCAAATTCTCCCGTCTGGGACAGCAACGCACCTCCATAAAAACTGTCTTTCCATCTGAAGTTCAATATCCTGAAGAATATAGATGACATGACACTGTTGCTGATCAGTACGACTAAAGTACCTATGGTAATGAGCGTATAATTGGAAAACAGATAATGGAGGTCCAGCCTCAAACCAATGGATACAAAGAAAAGCGCCACGAAGAATACCTTGAAGGGCATCAGGGAATGCTCAAGCCAGTGGAATGCCCTGATCTTTCCTACGACAACTCCGGCAATGAAACTTCCCAATGCAGCACTCAAACCAACAACTTCTGCAACAAGCCCAAACCCAAGACAGATAAAAAGACCGGAAAATACCTGCAGATCATGATCATTTTCAAGAAACGTACTTGAAAATCTGATTTCCCTCAAATTCCTTATTTTTCGGAATATTAAAAAAATCCCGATACAGATAGCCAGGGGAATGACAAAGTTCAGCATATTGAACTTTTCACCATTCCAAAACTTCAGCAAGGTCAGAACCGGGGCCAGGAGAAGATCCTGCAGCAACAGAATATTAAGGATAACAATACCAAAGGCTGTATGCAGTGTTCCGTGCTTCTTCAAAAATTCCACAACCACTGCTGTACTGTTAAAGGTAAAAAGGATTGCGATGAGCAAAATACTTTTAAAATCAAGTTTAAGGATCCCTCCAAGTAAAAAAGCGAATATAAAGCTCAGCAATATTTTGATGCCCTGAGCCAATACCGGTTTAATAATAAGGCTTTTTTTATTGGGAACATTGATTTCCATCCCGATAAAAAACATCAGTAATAAAATCCCTGCCTCACCAACGGCCTCTATTTCTTCAGGCTTATCAAAGAGCTTTACTCCATAAGGGCCCAATAGCACCCCTGCTATGATATAAGCAATAAGATAGGGCTGATGAAGTCTTTTCAGTAAAAACATCAGGCCTAAAATAGTCATACACAAAACACATACTGTCCAAAGCATATCTCTGTAACTGTTTATATTTACGTATTACCAATCTTAAAAATCAAGCTGAAAAACCGTCTTTTAAACGGCAGTGTCCAGTAATGTATACTCACTGATAAAGCTGGCTGGCTTTCAGGGGATAACAAAAAAAATACCAGTTAAAACAGTATGATATTTTTTCCGGATCACTGTCAAAATTTCCAGATTGGCTGGCTGGGTTTTAGTCATATAACTATCAATTCGTGCATTTGAAAATGCTTTAATAAGGTATATTTCCTTTCCTTATTCTAAGTATTACCCGCTGAATCCCAGGAAACAACAGAAGTATTACAATGACACCAACCAATCCCAAAAGCATCCAGTCATAATAATCCCGTGTTGCCCGGGCTAAAATCTGTTCCCGCACCATAGCATTAAACTGGCTTGTGGAAGCACCTTTTGCTGTATACATATCACTGCCTGCAATCATATACTGATTTTGAATATCGAGCAAAGTGACCGGTAATTGCTGGTTTATTTCAGTCACTGCTTCCCTGATTTTCTCCCTGACAACTGATTTTGTAAACAATTGAAGTTCATTATTGAAGGCCAGACTAGCTGTGAAACCAATAAATCTGGCCAGTATGCCGACCAGCGAAGCATTGACCGCAAGCTTCGGCGGCGCAGCGGATGCTGTAAATGAAACAATGGGAACAAACAAAACACCTGTTGCCACGCCATATATAAACATGGGCAAAAGAAAGTCAACGGTTTCACCCTGCACAGAAACAAATGCCAGCATATAGGCATAATATAAGGCCATCATACCAAAACCTGCAATAATGATCCTTACCAGATTAAACCCCATCAGTACAAAACGGGAGGTAACAAACATACTCAGTACAGTTCCTGAAATTACCGCCACCCAAACAGGAATGGTGTTCAAAGGATCATTTCCTAAAATAACCTCAAGATAACCATAAGCAAGCCCGGCACTTCCTTTGAAAATATAAAACATAAAGAGCAGCACCAGACCTTCTACAAAATTCTTCGCCCTGAAAATCTGCAGATTGATCAATGGTCTTTTAAGGTTCAACTCCCTGATCACAAAAAACGTAAGTACAGCCAGATTACCAGCACTGAGCAAAACAATTAACGGATTGTCATACCAACCTAGCTGCCGTCCATATACAAGGATATAACCCAGAATCAAAATAAAAGATACATACAACAGATAACCGGCCCAATCCACCTGATAAAGCGGGATCTTTCTGGTAAATCTTGCTTTGCCGTTCATTGTTATCAGCACCGCTACTGCAAGTAAAATGAGTATAATTATGAATCCCAAAAACAACCGATTGAAATCATAAAAATGTAGTACTATACCAGAATAGATGGAATAGAACGGGGCAGCAATCTGTATACTTCCATATAAAAGACTGTAGGCAATTACCCTTGCACGTGCAGAGTGTAATCTTGGAAAAATAAGCTGTAAGACGATCCCGGACATCAACGCACAGGTAATTCCCTGTATAAACTGACAGATCAGAAACAACGTCCAGTCTTTAAAATGAAAACAGATAATAGAACATAATGTATTGGCTGCCAATGCGGACAACAGATATTTCCTCGGGGCAAAATACTTTACAATACGAAAATCCAGTGCCAGAAAGGCTACGGTAGAGCCATAAAGGACAACCATACCATATTGAACATCAGTAGCCTGTATACCGTAAAAACCCATTGCCGAAACAGGACTTCCATAATAAGCAAAACTAAACAGGCAGGTCATAAGAATGGCGAATATGATGGATCTTGCCATCCATTCGGAAACCCAGGGTTTAAAAATCGGAATTTTATGTGCCTGCATCATGACTCTTTTAAAACATAGACATTCGCATTCATTCCCGCAGAGAGTTTTGCCAGTTTTTCAGGAGTATCCGCCAGCCTGATGCGGACAGGAATACGCTGGGTGATCTTAACAAAATTACCGGTGGCGTTATCCGGAGGCAATAAAGAATAACGGGAACCTGTAGTTGGAGAAAGTGATTCGATAACCCCGTTGAACTGCTCATCCGGAAAAGCATCTACTTCTACCTTTACAGCCTGGCCCGGCCTGAAGCTTCCGATCTGTGTTTCTTTAAAGTTGGCAATTACCCATTTTTCTTCCGCTTTATTCACCAGAAATGCCAGTGTTTGTCCCGGCTGTATTAGTTGTCCTTCCTGAATGGTCTTTTTACCGATCTGCCCGTCAAAAGGTGCAGTGATTACAGTATATTTAATATCGAGTTCCTGACGTTTGAGCAGGGATTTTTTAATCTGTATTTCTGCTTCTGCCGCATTTCGCTGTGCATGAAGGTCCTTGAGTTTTGATTCAGCGACCTGAAGAGAAGCTCTGGCCTGCTCATAATCTGATTGTGTGATAGACAATGTGGTACTGACGTTGTCGAATTTCTGTTGTGTGGTTGATTCGTCTGCCAGAAGATTTTTATACCGTTCAAACTCTTTCCTCTGTTGGTTTAATCTCGCCTGTGCTCCCGAAACCTGTGCTTTTATAACCTCAATACTTTTGATCTGTGTTTCTTCATTAGCTGCCAGAATAGGTAATTTGGCATATGAACCGGCCAGTTCTGCTGATGCGGCATCTCTTTTCAGTCCATATTCATCTACTTCAATCACCACAAGTGTGTCTCCTTTACGAACCTGCTGATTATCTTTATAATAAATCCGGCTGATATACCCGCCTACTTTTGCATTCACAGGAGACAGATAGGCATCTACCTGCGCATCGTTGGTTTGTTCATAACGGTATTCCTTTAAGAAATACAGGACTCCCCAAATAATGATACCCGCTAATAATGCGGCTCCCAGCCATTGGGTTAAGCTGACAATAAGTTTATCTGTTTTATTTTTGTTCATAATATTTATATTAAAGAATTCCTGCGATAGCCAGTAACCGGATGCGGCCAAGCTTTACATTTGTTTGTGCAGTGGTTAAATTAAATCTCGCTTCCAGCAAAGCGTTTTCTGCCTCCAGGAGATCAGTCAGCAGTGATTCCTGATGGAGGTAACTGTTTCTGATCACCCGAAGTGTTTCTGTTGTTTTTAAGATATTCTCTTCTGCAGTTTTCACACTTTCCAAAGCCTGTTCCTGCTGGAGATAGGCTTCTTTTATCTGAAGGGAAACTTCATCTTTTTTAATCCCGGCTTTTTCTTTAGTTTCGCTGTTTATGATCCGGGCACGGGCAACGGAATGTTTACTTTTGTATAAATTATCGATAGAAAACTGTACTTTGATTCCTGTTTGTCCGAATCCCCATAAATCATTTGAGTAAGGATAAAATGAGATCTGCGGATAGGTATAATTATACGTTGAATACAACGATATTTTGGGTAACCTAGCTGCTTTGGTCTGCCTGATGTTTAGCTCACTCCACTCAATATCACTGTCTGCCATCTTAAATTCAGGGGACTGATTGAGGGCAGTATGCAGATAGCCTTCATAATCATTGTCCTGAATATTTTCAGTTTCGTGACTGTTTTTATAATCTATCAGCAAGGGCTGTTCCTGGCTACGTCCCATCAATACATTCAGACGCTGTTTTTTAATCTCAATTTTCTTTTCAATGTCAGACAGGTTTAATTTCAGCTGGGATAGTTTGACCGAGGTTCGCAGCACATCGCTTTTTAGCACTACTCCGTTTTGGTGTAAGCTTTGAATAAGTGACAACTGCTTGTTCTCTGCGGCAATTTCTGCATTGAGAAAATCACGGAAGTACAGAAACTTATACAGATCAAAATACTCAACCGCAATATTGTATTTCACATTATTTTTTTGTTGTTGAACCTCATATTGGCGGCGTGTTTCTTCTTCCTGCTTCATTTTAATATGTATTCTTTCTTTTCCACCATTAAAAAGGTTAAAATTCAGACTGTAACCTGCTCCGTAACCATAGCTTTTTACAGGAACATCCTGTGGAGAGGAAAATAAGCCGTCACTATAAATAAGAAATCTGGAATTAAGTTTCAGATCTCCACCCAGCGAAAATTCCGGCAGCTGCCGGTCTTTGGCTTCCAGTACTTCTAATTTACTTTGCTGAAGATATAAATCTGAAAGGTTCAGCACGCGGTTATTCATTTCGGCAGCATTCCACATTTCTTTCAGGCTTATTGCCTGAGGAGTTACCGTATCTTGAGCATGGAGAAAAGGCGCTGAAAACAACAATACAGCTCCCAATACCACAACGGATTTATATGTTTTCATGAATTTTATTTTTTAGATCTGTTTGTATTTTCTCTTTTTTTAAAAAACAGGTGTTTTACTATTCTTCTTAATTCATCAAAAGCCCAGGTCAGATCCATCAGAGTTATAAAAGGATATGAACAGGTAAAGCGGCAGAAATCAGATACTTCACTATGGTCTTCCGGATAAGATGTTTTACTGTTAAAATTTTTGTCCTTTGCTCTCATTTCAGGAGATTGATCAGAACTTACTATGTTATGTTTCATTATGCTATTATT
The DNA here is from genome assembly GCF_041914225.1 of Chryseobacterium sp. Classification (GTDB taxonomy): domain Bacteria; phylum Bacteroidota; class Bacteroidia; order Flavobacteriales; family Weeksellaceae; genus Chryseobacterium. The sequence goes on along the minus strand of NZ_JAYSDT010000001.1, from coordinate 93,017 downwards.
TTATGTAACAAAATTATTCATGAGGGTAATTTATCTTTTTATATAATTAGCCTAATATTTGTTATATTTGGCCAAATGAAAATTCTTAAGCAACTCATAGACAGTGTAGATGAAAATCCTGACTCTATCCTGGTGGTAAGACAGCAGACCGAACAGCAGCTGCCTTCACATCAACATGACAAAGCCCAGCTTTTATTGGTTTTCGGAGGGATTGCTTATCTTCAGACAGCCGAAAAAGATTTTTATATTCCGTCCAGTCACTATATCTGGATACCGGGAAAATATCCTCATAACCTGATGTTTAATACTCAGGATCTGTATATTATCAACATCTATTTCCCTGAAGAAATTGCTGATGGCTTTTATAATGAACTGGGAATTTATCCGGTGAGCAGGCTGTTATCTGAAATGCTTGCCTTCAGCGAGAAATGGCAGGGGAATTATTATAAAGGTTCCTGGGAATTTCAATTTCTGACCACGTTAAAAGATCTGTTACCGAGGGAAAATCTTAAAAAGTTTTCGATCCAGCTTCCTACAACAGATGATCCGCGTCTTAATGCTGTTACAGATTATCTTAGAAACCGGTTACAGGAAAAGCTTACTTTAGAGAATACGGCAAAGGAGTCAGGGATGAGTGTGAGAAGCCTGACAAGATTATTTCAGACCAAACTTCATATCACTTTTATTCAGTATATAAAAATGCTGAGGATCATCCGCGCTATGGAACTGATCAAAGATACCGACCTGAATATGACTGAAATAGCGTATGAAGTCGGGTATTCCAATATTGCAGCTTTCAGTAATAATTTTCACCAGCTAACCAATATGAGGCCTACCGAATTTAAGGCAATGTCAAGAATATAAATTATAGTAGAATTTTTTGCAACTCCTCATCATTAAAAAATAGCGAAAACGGGTAATTTCTTAATATTTGTCTGCTGTGGTAACTTTATCAAAAAAGAAGTACCATGAATACTATCATCAAAAAATTATTCATTATAAGCGGACTGGTTTCACTTATTAGTTTCTGTTCCTTCCTGTTTGCACAGGTTTATCCTATCGGTCAGTTTTTTTTGACAACGTATGGTCAGTCCTTTACCATGTACAACACGGGGTGATTGTTCAGGATGGCAATCCGGGAAATGCAGGTCAGGCAGTATATGACCAGACGGGAATTAACTATTTATGCCTGCCGTCAGCTGTTCCTTATCAAAAGGCATTTTTTCTGGATTTTAATAAAAATATTATCGAACTGGATTACAGATATGGATATCGGGTTGTTGGCTATTCCAATATTCCTGTCCCTCCTCCACCGGTTATGCACCTGCCAAAACCAATTTATGATAATCAGACAGGGATTGAAACGGCTGACGGCGTAAGGCCGATACCGACACAGATTGTTGATGAGCAAAAGCCTTTTGGAGATGTTATGGTGACGAGCGAGCAAGCTGCCGTAGACTGTTATAAGAATTCCCTGAACTTTGACGGCACATTAAATCAGCTGGAATTCGGTGACTGTATGGTGACGAATATGGCTGGCAGGAAAGAGCTTGAAATTTACAAGTGCGCCAAAAATTCAGCCAGTCCGGAGGAACAAAGCCTTTGTATGCTAAGTATATTAGGCGGTTCCAAAGAGAAGCAGATTACTCAGGATATGATGAAATGTTATAAAGAATACGGTGATCATTACGAAATGTATCCGTTATGTTTTGCTGATAAGGTAAATGACCCTGAATTAAAGCAACTCGTATCCTGTTTTAAAGACCAGGCCAATAGCGGAGAAGTATCCTTTATGGGAACTGCTGTCTGCTACGGCGCAGGCAAGCTTAATCTGAACACGGAAGCACAGATAGCGGTAGAGTGCGCTATAAGTACAGGAGGCCAGCCTTATGCATTTGCAGGTTGTACCGGCGGACAATTGACCTACCGGGAATTAAGTAAATGCTTGACCAACGGAGTCGGCGGTGATAAAGGATGTTTTGGAAAAAACAATACAATTGTTAAAGGGCTGAACCAAATCGGGGAGGCGCTAAAAGATCAATTTGGCCCCACAAACGATATCGTTAAAACATGGAACACTACAGTTCACGATTTACAATATGGCCCCGGGAAAAATCATGAAGCGGTAAAACTGGTCAGAAATATAAGCAATGAGCTGGGAAAAGCAGGAAATAATGTAGCCAAGGAGATAAGAAAAGTTGTTCCTAAAATAAAAATTAAATGGTAAAGACCATCCGGAGGAAATAAATTTATCGATCACAAAAAGTCCGGCATTTTTCTGATGCCGGATTTTTTTAAACTGGTAATTTCTAATTGAAAACTGAATTAACAGGCCGGCATTAGCAGATCAGCAGCAGACGGTATTCACCATCGTTTTCTACAGGCGCCCTGTGAACACATGGCAACGCATGCTGGTCCGGATGATCTACCGCAATCCTCCAAAGATGTCCTGTTCCAAGATTGACAGGTTCTGCACTGGGCTTAGGCTGATAATGAAGGTCAAAAAAATAGTCTTTCAGGAAGTCTTCAAATTCTTCTTCCGGACCATCATGTAATTTTTTGAGCTGTTCCCGGATTTCAGGAATTAAAATTTTCTGTTCCACCTGGTCATTAGAAATAATATCACTTGCAGCTCCATGATAAGTACACAGAAAAGTATCGGTTCCGACAGGTGAACGATCCACATGGTAAGAGTAGACATCTGTTGAAATAAAGCCGAGTTCCTCATCCCGTTCATAATTTTTAAGCAAATTAAGAACCGGAGAAGCTCCAAAATCTGTCAATAAGCGTAAGTCATTTAAAATAATTTCTCTTGCCTTATTTCCTTCTTCTGAAAGACCCAGTGCCAGAAGATCACCGGAAGAAACTTCGGTAACATTCTCTTTTAACTGAAGCTTAGAAACAATTTCTTTAAAATCACCAGCCAGGTTTCTCTGCCAGCAAACTGCATTTCTGACTCCCTGAAAACGGGTATTTACAAGTTCGAAAAAGGAAGAAACCACCTCTATTTGGGAATTCTCAGAAAATGTATCGCTCATATTTTTAGATAAACCTTTTGCGGTTTAATTCTCTGCAAAAATACGGAATAGGTTTTTCAAAACCTTTACCATAAAAATCCAACATCTTTCGATATTGGATTTTTTATTTTAATGCCATCATTTTTAATTCATATGATTTTTTATTCCTAACTTCGAATAAACTATGCATCAATGAATTAACACCCATAACAGCTATGCAAATTTTACCATCTGCCCGCTTAGCACCTTACATAAAGAGTTATACCATTGTTACGATTGACGAGGATCTCAGGGATGAAGTGTTTTATCCCAGCGGATATTGTGACCTGATTATCAATATTTCCGGTGGTTTTGCTGCTACCATGATCAATGGCAGGCAAAAAGACACTCCGGATATAGAATTTCTAGGACATCTTACCCTTCCCACCCGCCTCAGTGCTGCAAAGGGAACTTCAGTTCTCATAGCACGGATCTATCCGCACGCCGGGCACTTATTTTTTTCTGATCCTTTGTCAGAATTCACGAACTATGCCACTGATATGTACGATATAACAAAAAATGACACCAGAGATTTGTATGACCGTATCATGCAGGCCGGTGATATTTATTCAAAAATTCATGTTCTGGAAATGTATTTTCTTCAGCAGCTGAAAAAAAATGAATCCCGGATAAAGAAAACGGCAATAGTTCAGGCACTCAGTCAGCAGTTTTTCATAGACAGTCAACTGTTGGACTTACCTGCCATAGCAAAAAGTTCAGGCTTATCGGAAAGATATATTCAGAAGCTATGCCTTACCCATATCGGGATAAGCCCTTCCTCTTTTGCAGCGGTAATCAGATTTAACAAAAGCCTGCATATGGTTCTCAACACCCAGGAATCACTTACCTCCATCGCTTATGAATGTGGATATTATGATCAGGCTCATTTTACCAAAGAGTTTAAAAAATTTACAGGTATCACTCCCTCTGCATCCAGGCAATACCTGATTAAAAATGATACTGATCTTCAGCAGGCTGTCAATATTGGCTTTTGATTATTTTGCAGGATGATTGCTGCTGAACATATCACGGTGCATCTTCCAGCCGTCTTTTGTATTTTTCCAGATCACAATCACTTTGCCGTCATCCAGCTTTTTCCCTTCCAAATCTGTCATTTCATAATAACTTTCTTCTGTGACCGATGTTTTACCATCTCCATACAGATTTTGAATCGTAAACTTAACATGAACCTTAGGCCCGTTCTTAAAGAAACCGAGTATTGCATCTTTTCCACATAGCGGGACAGCATTGGGTGGAAGCAGGCATGCATCACTGGTATACCGTGTAAGGATAGATCCGTCATTTCTATTCGCCAGATCAGCATAGATTTCATTACTGGCTTCTATGGTCTTTCTTACTGTTTTCATAAGATCGGTGTTTTGAGCATTACACCAGAAGGTAAATAGTAATAATCCGCTCAGGGTAAATAATTTTTTCATTTTAAAAATTTTATACAAAACAAAGCATTCCCGAAAGCAGAAAATTGTAAAATTGCGAACAATCCTATCTTTTTTCAATCAAAAAAATACCTATAAAAAAACAGCACCCTTTGGAGAGCACTGCTTAATATATAAGGTTATTAATTTTCAGTTTTGTTTTTTACTTCTTCAGTATTTTTTCAGTTACTGTTGAAGATTTGGTTTTAAGTTTAATATAATATACTCCTGTCTGAAGAGAGGATAATACTACCTGTTCCTGCGCTATAGTCAAAGTTCCCTGTTTCACCAGCTGTCCCGCAGCACCAAAAATTTCATAAGAAATCAATGGTTCTTTGCTTCTGATGGTAAGTACATCCTGAACCGGATTAGGGTATAGCTGTATTCCTGCCTGAGCAGCCGTTTCTTCTACTGACATCTGGCTACACGCTGATTTGGCAAATTTTGTAAAAAAAGACTGAGATTTCCCGCCTGCTACATTAACTGTCATTGTATTGACATTATCATTGGGATCTGTAAATAATTGATCATGAAAAAAACCGCCTGCTACATAGTTTCCATCCTGATCTGCTGCCACTGCTGTAAATTCATCAATAACATAAAAGTTACTGCGAATCTCTCCTATTCCCAAAACATCTCCGGTATCTTTATTAAGCCTTACCAGTAATGGATCTGACCGGTCTCCATCGGGACGTACCATTGCATAGCTACCCCAGATATCAGACCAGCTTCCTTTGGCAAATGCTATTTCATTCCCATTAAGAGCAAGGGTCCCCTTAGTAAAACGATAACCGAACTGAAGACCAGACATCCCATCCGGAGTCCTTGCCCACTGCACGGTACCCGAAGCATTGATCTTCATCACAAAAGGAACAGCTTCCACATAGCTTCTCAGTGGAAAAGTATAAGTTCCGAAAGTGGCAGGTACTGTTATTCCGTTAAAATAACGCCCTGAAATATAAATATCTGATGTAGCCGGATCTTTTATAATGGAATGAATTTCATCATCCGTACTTGTTGTACCATTGTTGATCTCCCTTCTCCATACCTCTGCTCCGGTGGTACCATCAAAAGCAAGCACATAAGCCGCTTTCGTAAACGGAACATTATTATAGGAAAGATCAATAAGGTTACTGAATCCCGGATCCATTCTTTTACCCGCAAGATAATAGCGGTTCAGACTTTCATCATACACCAGATTAACTTTCCCTTCTCTCCCCACAGCATTTATGGCATCTCCTGTAATGGGAAGAAGCAAAGGAGCAGCCGGTGTCATATTACCACCATCATAATTGAACTTAACCGCATAATACTGGTAGGTTGATGTATAGGTTGAAGGTACTGTAATTAAACCGTTTAAATGCGTTCCCGCTTTGAACCCCATGACAGCATGGATGTTTTTGGAAGAATCCATATACATAGTCTGAACATCGCACATGCGAGAGAAAAAACTGACATCTCCCTGTAAAGGCTTGCTCCATGCCAATGTACCATCTGAAGTATTATATTTTAAAAGAAAAGCTGCTTTGTGGGCAGGGTCTATCGTCTGATCATAATAGGTATACAGAGGCAGTGTATGAGTATCATCAAAATGTACCGGAGTAGCATTCGGATCTCCGGCGTATGAATTGTTATAGATTGTAGCTACCATGTACAACCCTCCATTGTTATCCACCTTAATATGCCATGCATTTTCTCCATCTCCTGTACCTCCTATAGGTCTGGACCATCTTATATTTCCCGTACAGTCTGTAGAAAACAGAAAAAGATCACTGAGACCGTAGTTGGTTACCGGTGTTCCATTCAGGTTTTGTCCCTGTTCACGCATTGTTGCAAGATAGTAGGTATTATTGTTGTTGTCTACTACAATATCCCTTATGAATTCATCAAATACATAATGAAATCCCGGATCAGCAGAGCCTGTCAGTCCTCCTGCCTGCTTCCCCCATTGCCATTGGTAAGTTTGGCTAAAAGATAACGCCGGCAAAATCAGAAGTAATCCCCACAATTTGTTTTTTAATTGTATCATAAAAATTCATTTAATTATCAAATACTATAAAAAAGCAGTGCTCTCCGAAGAGAACACTGCTTTATAAGCTCCTAATTTTTAATTAGTTTTCCTTGTAATGATGTATCTCCCGTTTGTACAATAACGATATAAACACCTTGAAGCCAGCTGGTAACTTCCACGTCTACCTCTCCGGAAGCCGCTTTCAGTTCCTTACGGAATTTGACATTGCCCATGGCATCAAAAACTGTAACCTGTTTTGCAAGTAATTTTTCATCGCCCGTATTATACGAGATTTTCACTTTTTCCTTAGCAGGATTCGGGATCATTTTCAGAGAAGAAACTGAAGCCGCAACTACATTTCTTCCTGCACTTCTCATACCCATCCAGTCCGGATCTACCGCTTTAGTAGTAAACTTACATGTATTATTTGAGAATAAGATCTCATCAGCCCCCTGGAAGCCTGAGTTTGGATAGAATGCCAGTGGATTTGCATTCATATCATACATACCTCCTGCCGGAATCGTAATAATGGATGGAATATAAACTCCAAATCCACTAAGACTTGAGACCGTAAGGCTTATCGGCTGGCTTCCTGTATTGTAGATGACTCCATAAACGTTATAGTGATCTCCAACCCATTTCATACCTTTGACATCCGCTTCCAGTTTACAATCTGTTTCGAATCCGCATTCTTTACCAGGATAATAATTCATGGTTCCTGAAGTAAACTGACATCCCAGATGATCAATCTGAAGCTGATAGGTACCTGCAGAATTGATATACAGCGGGTAGATATAATCATTGTTTCCGCTCTGGATATTGTTTCCGAACAGCTGCCATTCATGATGATCGAAAACGCCTTTTGGTCCTAAGATATATTTACCTTCTCTAAAACATGCGTCATAGCATCCTGTAGGGAATACCCACATTAGGCTTTCAAGGCTTAACGGTACCTGTGTATTACCTATAACTTTACAACCGCTTGGCGCAGTGTAAATCACCTGGTAAGCACCACCTTCATTTACGGTGATGGACTGGCCTGTCATTCCGTTGCTCCAGTTATAAACTCCGGCAGATGGTCCTGATGCAGTCAGCATAATTTCATAAGGCTGGCAGTTAACCAGATTATAGCTTACCGAAATCGGTGCCGGCGGACTGCTTACAGTAACGGTAAAGCTTTTACTGCTTGTACATCCTGATGTACCCGGAGTTCTTACTTCCAGTGTATAAACATAGGTACCTGCTGTTAATGGCCCCGTACTCAAAGCAATAGGATAAGGAACAGAAGTCCATGGTGTTATTACCGAATTTCCTTTTTTCCATTGATATTCCAGGGTGTTGTCTGTTACAATGCCGGTAAGTACTGTTGAAGATCCGTCACAGATATTAGCAGTTCCTGATATATTGACATATGGTGGATTTTTAAGTGTTACGGGTATAGCTTTAGTACTCATAATACTGGTTGTGCATCCCTCTGATGATACAAGCACCGGCCAGTAGCTGCCGGACTGTGTTGGTGTGAATACAGGAGAGTTTGGTGCTCCTGATACAGGCTGAGAACCATTCATCCAGATATATTGACTAGGAGATCCAAGTGTGCTTGTAAATACGATATTAGGAGCACTTCCCATACAGGCTACAAGAGCAGGTGGTGTCATATCACCGTTAAGAGTTGCTTCTTTCACATTAACACTAATTACAGCAGAAGTATATTCACATCCCATCGGGGTTCTTATTTTCAGCTGCATTGTTTTTGTTCCTGCTGTATTGTAAGTTATCGTGGCATCCGGACCTGTCGTAATATAAGATGTACCATCAAAAATCCATGTGTAGGTATTTCCGGGTACATATGTTATCGGGCTGAACGTAATAGGTGAGCGAGCACATAACCACGCAGGAACCAGGAATGTTGTATCAGGAACCGGAGCTAATGTAATTGTCTGTGTAGTTGTACACGTTGGTTTTCCTGGCGCAGATACTGTCATTGTAAAGGTATAAGTACCTGGCATCAGATTATAAGTAGCCGATTGTCCTGTCTGAGTAGGCTGTCCTGATGAAGTGAAGGTATAGGTAACAGACGCCGGATTGATGTCAAAAATAGTAGAGGTATTGAAAAGCGTTACCGTATATCCGCTTCCGTTACAGACTGTACTGATATTGAATTTAGGCTCATAATGCTTTCTTACTTCCACTCCCTTGCTGTACCAGCATGATCCGTATCTTAAACGTACAAAAACAATATGTGCTCCTGCAAGATTAGTCTGATATACCGGAGAAGCTGTTCCCTGGCCGGAAACTAAAGTAAGTACACTATCGGATAACCATTGGATTTCATCCGGAGTTCCGTTGTAAGTTAAACCTGAAACGGTAATGTTATTACAGGCTGACCATGCCGGAATGAAATTAATCTGTGGATCTGTTGTACAGCTTCCGCTGCTCGGGCAAGACTGTGTTACATTAACATTTTGAGAATAAACCACACAACCATTGATGTCTATGGCCTGTACTTTGTAGGTTCCAAAAGCACCAGCACCAAAGATAACATATGAATTAGTCATAGCACCTGATATAACTGTATTGTCTTTATACCATTGCCATGAAGAAATATTCGTAAGTCCTGTAGAACTGTTAGCCGTTAGCGTATACGGTGTCATTGTTGTAGGATCACAAACTGCAATATTATATACCGGAGAAATTGTAATAATGGTTTCAGGATAGATAATAAAGTTAGCACTTGCTGTAGGCTTATAATTACAGCCGTTAGTACCTTCGTACGTTACAGTAACCGTTTGGGAAACGTTGTTTCCTGAATTGTTCTGGATATACCCGGTATTCGGGAAGCTGTAAACTCCGGCCGGGTTGAAGGCTGTATTATACGTATTTCCGTTAGCAAAAGTGAAAGTCACATTCGTTGCAGAAGTAATGGTTCCCTGGTTTACTGTGAAAGTAAGATTTGAACCTAAACAGATTCCGCCAACATTTGTAAAGCTTACTACCGGAAGCGTTATTAATGATACCGGCATAGGAATCGTCTGCGTTACTCCGCATTTTACGACTTTCAGAATCAGATTGGTTGTACTCGTTGAGGAAATTTCGTTGAAGTTTACAGTAATATTAGCTGTACCCTGTCCGCCAACAACACTTCCGAAGTTAGAGCTCGCAAATGACCATTCCATAGAATCCGGAACAATTCCGTTCAGATTGGCACTGAAAGTCTGAGTGCTGCTCGGACAGAAAGGCCCTGAGTTAGGATTAATTTCAATCGTGCTGAGATCCAGTTTCGTCACATTAAATGATTTCGGAGCTGAAAGACATCCTGCATTACTGATAGATTTGTTCTGAGCAGACACCGAATATGACGTGGCTCCTGCATTAAATATAACCGTTACAGAAGATCCGGCATTACTTCCCTGAACGGTTCCGTTGGTTACACTCCAAACGGGTACCATTCCTGAGTCAACAGAACTAATAGTATAAACATAAGGTCTTCCCGGACATACTTTTGTTTCTCCGGATATTGTTCCTAAAGGTGGCTGGGGAATAGGCAGAACCTTGATAATTCTTGCATTGCTTTCACAACCTCCACCCTGTTTGGTAGCTGTAACCGTATAAGTTCCTGCTGTTACAAAGTTGTAGTTGAATATTCCTGTCATTACCGAAGAAGTATATGTAGAATTTCCGGTTGTTACTTTCCAGATAACAGGAACGTTAGGTGAAGCCGTGAATCCCTGGCTTGTTCCTGCACAGATTTCATCTACACCACCGCTTACCAGTACCGGTGCTTCTACAACAATATCAATAGAAGCCTGCCCTTCGCAGGTCAATAATGTATTGAAATAATTAGCGGTAAGATGATAAGTACCCGGCTGACTGGCAGAGAAAACAATTTCATTTCTTTGCTGGGTATTGGTCAGCTGGCCTCCCGCAGGACCCGTTACATTCCATAGAACCTTGGTTGTAGGCCACTGAGGAATTGAATAGGTATACTGCCTGCCGGAACATATCACTGCCTGTCCTTTAATTTTTGCATTCTTTAAAACTACAGGAATTTTGATTGTAGTCCATTCAGGGCAGGCACATTCTGACATATACATTACATATCCGAAGCCTTCAAGAGGGTCTACCTGATCCCAAACCACTTCAACTTCGTTACCGTTAGTACCCACAATTGTGCCTCCGATAACTTTCCATTGTCCTTTGCTACATCCATCCTGAGCACTGTATGTTTCTTTACTGCCTTCACACACTACGGAAGCACAGTTGATCTGCACAGGATCTGCTTTCAATACCTTGATCTGCTTTTTAAATTTACTCTGGCAGCCGCACTTATTGGTTACGGTCAGCTGAATCGTATAATTTCCGGGATTAGCATATAAGTGAGACGGTTCAAAAGCCGTAGAAGTTGTACCGTCACCAAAGTCCCAGAAATAATTGATAATATCCGATCCTCTGTTCTGGTCAGAAAGGTTATCAAAATAGATCGTCGTATTTCTGCATACCGCTTCATCCAGATTTAGCATTTCAAACTTGGCAATCGGCCTGTTGATCTTTTCAATACAGATCGTCTGGGTTTCTACAGTTCCGTCATTGTACGTAATCACAGCCTGCAAAGATCCGTTACCTGCCGTTCCCCAGGCTACATTGCCTATAGCGTTACCAGGTCCTGAAGTGGTGACTGTTCCGCCTGCAACCGTCCATTGAACGGCGGAAACATTAGATCCCTGAACCTCATATACCACATTGGATACCTCACAGACACGGAGACATTGTGATGAATTGATGTAGGAATAAGCGATACCGTTGTCAGGGATCGGACCATCTTTTTCGCCACGGAATTCCTGGCATCCGACCTGAGCGGTCCATGTAATTCGAGCTTGTGCTTGCAGTACCCAGGGTACCAAAAGCCAACATAGCAGGAGCCATCTGAAGATGTGCTGCCTACCAAAATAGGTGTTGTTTTTCATAGTTATTAAAAAAGTGTTATTAATTTTTTATCAAATTAATAAAAAATTTAATACAAAAAATCATTTAATCGTGAAAAAATAACAATATTTTACATGTGAATTTCAAACATATAGAAGAATTCCTGTCTATATGCTATTTCACCGTCATATTAATTATTCAGAAAAAATGCATTTTTTATTAATTTTCTATATTAAAACCAAATAAAATTCTAATTTTCAATAACTAAAAACAATAAAATCAACAATAAAAATTCACATTTATTTATTTTATACTACATAAATTACATTTAGATTAAAATTAATCACATTTAAAACTGCAAAAAAAGCACTGCTTTTAATTCGTTCTATACCGTCGCAATATTTTCTCATTTACTTCAGTAATACCTGCCTCTTCTGTAATGATTCATTATCAATCCAGTTACAGGCAAGTGCAGCAAATGAGAATTGCTGACAAGATTAAAATACTTTATCTTTGTTTTTTAAGGCTTATCATAAACCATTTATTTGAAGATCTTCCTATATGAAAAACAACAGCTTTTTATTTTCTGCAAAAGGAATCTGTACAGCAGCTTTTATTTCCTTAAGCACTATTGTTTATGCACAGAAAACAGCAGATATCTCAACCATTTCTGAAAAAACATTAAACACCATTCTGGAGAAAAACAGAGCTTATTACACCCAGGGAAAAGTGGCAGATTATATTCCTGAACTTGGAAAGATGGATGCTAAAGCAATCGCTTTTTCAGTGGTAGACAAAAATGGAAAAGTATTCAATACCGGTGATGTCCATAAGAAATTTACAATGCAGAGCATTTCAAAAATCATATCATTAATGGTGGCTGTCAATGAAAAAGGAGAAACCAATATCTTTGATAAAATGGGGTATTTCGGTTCCGACAAACCTTTCAACCATTTTTCAAACCTGGAAACTACAGGCAAACCGCTTAATCCTATGATGAATGCGGGAGCAATTCTTACCACTTCCCTCATTTCAGGAGATGGTGAAAAGCCATTTCTGAAAATACTTGACATGGTAAGATACATCACCAAAAACCCTTCAATAGATTACAATAAATCTGTTTACGAATCCGAAAAATCTACAGGACACCGCAACCGCGGGATGTTTTATATTATGAAAAACAGCGGACTGATTTCAGATAACGAAGATCAGCTGGACAATTATTTCAAGCAGTGTTCTATTGAACTTACTGCAGAAGACCTTGCGAAAATCGGGTACTTCTTTGCCAATGAATGTGTAAGATTTGATGGTGACTCCACCTATAAAAATGCCGATATGGCAAAATTGGTGGAATCACAGATGCTGACAGCCGGCATGTATGAGTTCAGCGGTGAATATTCCAGAACAGTAGGCCTGCCAAGTAAATCCGGTGTAGGAGGCGGCATTACGGTAAGCGTACCCGGCAAAATAGGAATCGGAGTATTCAGCCCTGCTTTGGACCAGCATGGTAATTCACTGGCAGGTTACCATATGATTTTAGATCTGGCAAAACAGTACGGATTAAGTATATTTTAAATCTCAAAATCTAATCAACTGCAGATCGGCATTACATAATTGATGCCATATAACTTTCAGAAAGTTGATTTATAAAAAATATTAACAGCTACACCCTCAAAAAAAACAGTAAGTGAATCAGGCACTTACTGTTTTTTTATGAATTCCGGAAAGATATATTAATTATTCTTAAAATTCTCTATCTGTTTATTTATCAAAAAGATAGGAAAAATTCATAAATAATTCAAATTAAATCACAATATATTGATTAATTTTATTTAAATTCGCTTTGCCGTTTTATCAGATTGATAAAGGCCATTTTTACATTTCGGAACCTGATTCATCCTATATTATCTTTTTGTAATATAAGCAAAAACAAATCTCTTGTTTTTGAAATATTTTATTTTTTATTCCTATATTTACTTAACATTTCTTTAACTATAAATATTTATAATTATAGTAAATAAGATTGTACCGGCATATTTCTAAGAATAAATAAACAATAATTATATTTTAATAACACATGAACAATTGATACTTTTCTATTAAGAAATAATTATCAAATTTCATTTATATTTAATATATATATACAGTTTTATTATTTTTATTCACTCATAACATAAAAACACCATCAAAACAAGTGGTATCCGTTTTTTGCTATGAGATATCATTAACTATTTCTATACCGTGATGCTATGAAAAACTTGACCAAAATCAGGCTAATGCCCGTTGAAAAGCCGGACGCCACCAACACAACTTACAACCCGTCCATAACTGGAAGATTATTAAATAATCAACACCAAACAATACATATTGTTAACTATTTGACAAAAACCAATTTTATTATATCATAATAAAAAGCACAGTCCTTATTACCGAAAGCTTTGCATTTTTATTATAAACTCTTGCTATCATTCAATAATTATCACGCCATGAAAAAATTAACCATTATTGGACTAACGCCTTTTGAAAAACCGGACGTTAACCTTATGCTTAAACTGCATCAGGCGGGTGCATTTCCCGTCCTGAGTTTAGGAGATGAGCTTACAACTGCCCAGGAAGCGTTACATCAACTTGATCAGATAGACGTACCATCGTATGGTATTTATTTTTCTAACGACAATTCCTCCGGCCTTCAGATTTCTGAAAAAGTAAGATTTGCAATTCTTCCGTTCGGAATGTCTGCGCCTTCCAATCTGCCTCTTGTTTATCAGGTAACCAGCCTGGAAGAAGCCATACAGGCTGAACAATCGGGAGCAGAAGGAATCATTATCAAAGGAAATGAAGCAGGCGGACGGGTAGGATATGAATCCACGTTTGTATTGTTCCAGCGTGTGATCAATGAAATCCGGAATATTCCGGCGTGGGTACAGGGAGGAATAGGTCCCCATACCGCAGCGGCATCAAAAGCATTGGGAGCAACAGGAGTTGTACTGGACAGCCAGCTGGCCCTGTTCCCCGAAAGTTCGGTTCCCCGGGAGCTGAAAGATGTATGCTCAAAACTGAATGGTACAGAAACTAAGGTAATTGCAAACCATCCCGTACTGGTAAGACCCAACTCACCCGCTTTACCTGAAAATACTACTGCTGAAGAGCTGAAAAAATTCTTTTACGGTCTCGACCTTAATACATGCTATATCCCAATGGGACAAGACATTTCACTGGCCACAGACCTGTATGAAGACTTTAAAACACTGAAAAAACTGGTTTTCGGATTTAAAGAAGCCATGCACGGACACCTGAAGCAGGCAAAAAAGCTTAAGGTAGTTGATAAAGAAAATGCCTTAGCCCGGGATCTCGGTCTGCAATATCCTATTGCTCAAGGCCCGATGACCCGTGTGAGTGATGTTCCTTTATTCGCCAATGCAGTTGCAGATGCCGGAGCTTTACCTTTCGTTGCTTTATCCTTATTAAAAGGAGAATCAGCAAAATCTCTGGTAATGGACACCAAAAAACTGGCTGGTGAAAAAACCTGGGGTGTAGGAATCTTAGGATTTGCTCCACAGGAATTAAGAGATGAACAGACTTCCTATATATTAGAAGCAAAACCTCCTGTGGTTTTAATTGCAGGCGGAAGACCTGCCCAGGCCAAAGTGTTTGAAAAAGCAGGTATAAAATCATTTTTACATGTTCCCTCTCCTGCCCTTCTGGATATTTTCCTGAAAGAAGGCGCTAAAAATTTCATTTTTGAAGGACGCGAGTGCGGAGGCCACGTAGGACCACTGTCAAGCACGGTTCTTTGGGAAAAACAGATTGAGCGTATCTTAAAAGAGGATCACCCGGAAGATATCAGTGTCTTTTTTACCGGAGGAATTCATGACGCATTTTCAACAGCGTTTGTATCCATTATGGCAGCACCATTAGCCGCAAGAGGAGTGAAAATCGGGGTATTGATGGGAACAGCTTATCTGTACACCCATGAAGCTGTACAAACCGGAGCCATTCAGGAAGAATTCCAGTTGCAGGCCATGCAGGCAAAAGATACGGTCTTACTGGAAACGGCCCCTGGACATGAGACCCGTTGCTTAAATACAGCATTTGCCCATTATTTCAACACAGAAAAAGCAAAGCTTCTGGCTGCCGGAATGGATAAAAAAGAAGTATGAGAACAGCTTGAAAAATTAAATGTAGGCCGCTTACGTATTGCAGCTAAAGGTATTGAACGCCAGGGCGATCAACTTGTCAGCATTCCTAAAGATGACCAACTAGACTTAGGAATGTACATGATTGGCCAGGTAGCTACGATGCACAACCGTGTGATCTCATTAGCAGCCCTTCACCAAAGTATCGTGGACAATGATGAGTATGTTCAGAATGCAGCATTGCCGGAAGAACCGATTTCTACTGAAAAACCATTGGACATCGCCATCGTAGGAATGGAATGTATCTTCCCTGGCGCTAAAAACCTTGAGGAATACTGGAGAAATATTATTTTAGGAAAAGACAGCGTTACCGAAGTACCGGATGAAAGATGGAATAAAGAGCTGTATTACCATCCGGATTCTGATGGCCCTGATGTATCCCACTCCAAATGGGGAGGATTTATTCCTAAAATTGATTTTGATCCGCTGGCATTCGGAATTCCGCCACAATCTTTAGCAGCCATTGAACCAACACAACTGCTGACTTTATTGGTTGCAAAACGTGCAATGGAAGATGCAGGGTATGGTGAAAAACAAATCAACAGAGAAAACATTTCTGTCATTATAGGTGCTGAAGGCGGTAATGATCTTGCCAACAGCTATAGTTTCAGAGGATATTATAAGCAGGTTTTCGGAGAGCTTCACGAAGAAGTAAAAGAAGCCTTCCCACATACTACAGAAGACTCATTTCCGGGTATTCTTGCCAATGTTATAGCAGGTAGGATTACGAACCGACTGGATCTTGGCGGCAGAAACTTTACCGTAGATGCAGCGTGTGCTTCTTCATTAGCTGCTATTGATCTGGCTTGTCAGGAACTTGTATTGGGAAAATCTGATATGGTTCTTGCAGGTGGAGCAGATTTACACAATGGAATCAATGATTACCTGATGTTCTCCAGCACTCATGCCCTTTCCAGAAAAGGAAGATGTGCTACTTTTGATGGTGAGGCAGACGGTATTGCCCTCGGGGAAGGTATTGCTATCCTTGTTTTAAAAAGATATGAAGATGCTGTACGTGACGGTGACCGTATCTATTCCGTGATCAAAGGTGTCGGCGGATCCAGTGATGGTAAAGCACTTGGGCTTACTGCTCCAAGAAAAATAGGCCAGGTAAGAGCCTTGGAACGCGCCTATTCCCAGGCAGGGATAAGTCCGGCTTCCGTAGGTCTTGTAGAAGCACACGGTACAGGAACGGTAGTAGGTGACAAAACAGAACTCAGTGCATTAACGAATTTGTTCAGCCGCTCAGGGGCTTTACCGGGTCAGACTCATTTAGGTTCGGTAAAAACGCAGATCGGACATACCAAGTGTGCTGCAGGATTAGTAGGTTTGATCAAAGCCTCCCTTGCTGTATATCACGGGGTAAAACCACCTACCCTTCATCTTCAGCAGCCTAATGCATATTATAATGCTGAAACCAGTCCGTTTGCATTCCATGCAGAAAGCGGATTATGGTCAGAGAAAAACCGTTATGCTGGAATCAGTGCTTTCGGATTTGGGGGAACCAACTTCCACACGGCCATTGCCAGCCATCCTAAGCAAGATGATTCAATCGTAATGCAGTCGTGGCCTTCAGAATTGTTTGTTTTCCGTGGAGATACCTATGAAGAAGCAAAAGGACAATCCGACCAGATAAAAGCTTTATTAGAAATTAATGATGGTATTCCGTTACAGGATATTGCATACAGCTTAAGCATCAGCTCAGAAAAGCCGATCCAGTTCAGCATCGTGGCAGACACTGTTGAAGACCTGATGATGAAGCTGGAACTGGTACTGCTGGGCATTGAAACCAAAGACACTTTTACTGTAAATAAAAAAGAAGGTAAAGTAGCTTTCACATTTCCTGGACAGGGCAGCCAGAGAATCAATATGGCTCGTGATTTATTCGTAGTCTTCCCCGCTATGCGTAAGATTATTGATAATTATCCTGAACTTGAAAAAGTGGTTTTCCCATCCAAAACATTCAATGAAGCTGATGTAAAAAGACAAAAAGAAACCATTAAAGATACCCGTTTAGCACAACCGCTTTTAGGAATTGTTGATCTTGCATTGGCTAAATTCTTAGAATCTCTGGGCATTATCCCGGATATGCTGGCAGGCCATAGCTACGGTGAAATTCCGGCATTATGCTTTGCAGGAGTATTTGGAGAAGATAAACTGGTGGACTTAAGTATTCAGAGAGCTCAGTCTATTTTAGACTCGGTAGAAGGCGGGGATCCGGGATCAATGCTGGCAGCAAGCGCTACTCCGGAACGTTTACAACCGATCATTGCTAAAGTAGAAGGATGCTATCCGGTGAACTTTAATGCTCCTACACAATGTGTCATTGCAGGAAATACAGAAGCGATCAATAAATTGCTGGAAGTTCTTAAACAGGAAGGTATTTCGGCCAAAAAGCTTGAAGTTGCCTGCGCATTCCACAGTCCGTTACTAGCAAAATCCAAGGATTTATATGCTGAAGTACTGAAAGATGTTCCTTTCAGGGAAATGCAGATTCCGGTATGGTCCAATACCACAGCAGAAGTATATCCTAAGAATCCATCTGAAATAAAAGAAAGACTTACTGATCATCTGGTACAGCCTGTAAGATTTGTAGAACAGCTGCAGGCAATGTATAACGATGGAGCAAGAATATTTATCGAAGTAGGACCTGGGAAAGTTCTTACCGGATTGACCAAATCCTGTCTGGAAAAAGACCAGCTTACCTTATATGTTGAAGACAACAGCCATAATAAATTCAGCCATCTGCTTTGTATGCTGGCGCAATATTTAGGAACAGGCCGAAGCTTCAATATCAGTAAACTTTTCGATGGACGCCACGTTAAGGTTATTGATCTTGACCAACCTGAGCTTTACAAGAAAAGCCCTGCCATCTGGCGTGTAAACGGGCAAACTGCCCATCCAACTCATGGTAATCTGCCATCCAATGGTGCATTACCGCTTATAAACCCTATTCCCATGAACAATTTTACTACGAATCACCAGGCACCGGCAGCTGAAGCGCAATCTACCGCTGAACGTATGCTGCAGGAATATTTAAACAGCATGAAATTAATGATACAGGCACAGCGTGATGTGATGCTTTCCTTTATGGGACAGAATCCGCAGGCATTCCCAGCTCCTGTATATAATGCTCCGGTACAGACTCCGGTTCAACAGCCAATATCTGCTATTTCGGTTCAGCCTGTTCAGCAGGAAAGACCGGTAGCCGTTGCAGCTGTGAAACAAGCTCCTTCAAAAGATATCAAATCCTTATTACTTCAGGTGGTAAGTGACAAAACAGGATATCCTCAGGAAATGCTGGGTATGGAAATGGACCTTGAAGCGGATCTAAGTATCGATTCCATCAAAAGAGTAGAAATCATCGGAACACTTCGTAACGAACTGGGAACACTGGGTAACGGAAACACCAGTGAAGATACCGTTATGGAGCAGTTAGCAGGAATAAAAACCCTAAGTGGTCTTGTTTCATGGCTTACTGAGTTCTCAGGGGCTGAAACAACTGCTGCTGAAAAAAACGGATCAACAGCTGAGCCAGCAGTTTCACAAACACAGACCCAGCCGGCAATCTCTCTTGAAGACCTTCAAAATGCTATTCTGAATATCGTAAGTGAAAAAACAGGATATCCGAAAGAAATGTTAGGTCTTGATCTCGACCTGGAAGCAGATTTGAGTATTGACTCTATTAAACGTATGGAAATCATCGGTGATCTTAAAACCAAGATCGGTTTTGGTCAAAACCTTGAACAGGCGGATGATGTGATGGAAAAACTGGCTGCCATTAAAACACTTCGCGGTCTGGCAGGCTGGATCAGCGAAATGAATGGTGAATCGAACGAAACTACCCAGGAAGCAAAAGAAACAAATGCCGTAGAACCAACCCAAAATGTACTTTCACGTCTTCGTTTTGATATTACGCCTACTGATGCCTCTTTAGTACAAAATATTGAAATATTGCAGGGAAAACGTTTTGCCATCACTCAGAATAACAGCAAACAAACCTCTGCAATTAAAGAAGCTCTGGAAAAACATGGAGCCATCGTAGAATTGGTAGACACAGAAAAAAATCTTTCAGACATTGACGGATTAATTATGCTGGACCTTTTCTCAGCGGCTGATAAACCAAGCATCATCGATCATGTAGATCTGATCAAAAAACTGGATTTTGATAAAGCGAAATGGGTATACCTGATTTCAGATATTCCTGCTCACCTTCAGGAAATTACGGATGTAAGCGTATTGCGCCATCATCAGGGATATCCGGGACTTTTCAAGAGCCTGGCAAGAGAATTTGACAATACAGCCTGCAGACTGATCAGTCTGAGCACTCCTCAGGAAGTAAATCAGATTGCTGAGATTACCTTAAAGGAAATCCTTACCAATGATAAACCTGCTGAAATCATTTATAAAAATGACCAGAGGCACAAAGTAGACATTATCCCTTCTCCATTGTCAACAAGTTTAAGTGAAGCCCACATTCAGCTGGATCAGAAATCTGTAGTATTGGTACTTGGAGGCGCACAGGGAATTACCGCCGAGCTGGTAAAACATATGTCTCAGGCATATCCGTGTACTTACATTCTGGTAGGAAGATCTGCTGACCCGAGAAATGAAATTTCTGCAAAAGATTTTGAAGGAATGAAAACCAAAGAGGAAATCAGAGGTTTTCTGATCAGATCCGGACAATTCACTTCTCCGGCAGAGATTGAAAAAGAAACAACGAAAATTTTCAAAAACAATCAGATTCTCCGCACCATCCGTGATATGGAAGAGCTTGGAAATACAATCATTTACCAATCATTGGATCTGTGTGACGAAGAAGGCTTAAGCAATTTAATCAGCAATATCTATGAAAAATATGACCGTCTGGATGGAGTAATCCATGGAGCGGGCCTTTTAGAAGATAAATTATTCAAACAAAAGACAACAAGCTCTTTCGGACGTGTATTTGATACCAAAGTGAAACCACTTCGCGTCTTGGCAGAGCAGCTTCGTGAAGACTGTCAGTTCGTGGTATTATTCTCAAGTATCGCTTCCGTATACGGTAATAAAGGGCAGACAGACTATGCGGCTGCCAACAGTGTACTGGATGATTATGCCAATGCCTTAAACAAAAGATTAAAAGGAAAAGTAATCTCCATCAACTGGGGACCATGGAAAGGTGCCGGAATGGTTTCTTCCACCCTTGAATCAGAATACGAACGCAGAGGAATTTCCATGATCCCATTGGATGAAGGGAAAGAAATCTTCTTAAATGAGATCAAATACGGAACTGAAAGCCAGGTGCTGATCATGTCAGGAAATAATTGGTAAAACTCTGCATAAACAAAGTATGAAAAAAACAGATGTTGCTGTAATTGGCCTATCCTGTGTCTTTCCCGGGGCACAGGATGCCAACACTTTTTGGCAGAATATTGTCAATAAAGTCGATTCTACCGAGTTGGCTCCGGCTGACCGGATAGATCCGGTTCATTTCAGTGATGCGACCAGTCCCGTTGACCGTTTTTACTGTCAGCGTGGAGGGTTTATCCCTGATTATACTTTTGATCCCACAGCATTCGGTATTTTGCCGCTGGCTGTTGAAGGAACGGAACCCGACCATTTGCTTACCCTTGATCTGGTACAGAAAGCACTGGAAGATGCAGGCATATTCCAAAAGAATACTTCTCTTGAAAAAACAGGAATCATCATCGGAAAAGGAAACTACACAGGTCCGGGAGCTACCCGCGCTATTGAAATTGTAAGAACCGGTGAACAGATCTCCTCATTATTGCAGGAATTGCTGCCTCACGTTTCTTCTTCCGATATTGAAAAGGTAAAGCATGCTTTTCAGGAACGTAAGGGCCGTTTTGCAGCAGATACCGCCATGGGATTAATTCCCAATCTGGTTGCCTCTCTTGTAGCCAACCGATTCAATCTGGGAGGTGCTGCATTTACGGTAGACGCAGCCTGTGCTTCTGCACTTATCGCTGTAGACCATGCTGTGCAGGAACTTCAGAGAGGCCGTTCCGATATCATGATTGCAGGAGGAGTACACACAGGACAGAATGCTGCTTTCTGGAGTATTTTTGCCCAGCTGGGAGCCATGTCCCGCCAGCAGCGGATTAAACCTTTCAGTAGTGATGCTGATGGCTTACTGATCGGTGAAGGCTGTGGTTTTGTCGTCTTAAAACGATTGGAAGATGCCGTTCGCGATCAGGATAAAATCTATGCCGTGATCAAAGGTGTGGGAGTCAGCAGTGACGGTACCGGAACCAGTGTGATGAGTCCGTCCGTAAAAGGTCAGCTGAAGGCGTTGGAACAGGCATGGATCAATGCTGATTTAGATAAAAATAAAGTCGGTTACCTTGAAGCCCATGGCACAGGAACACCGCTTGGCGATAAAACAGAGCTTCAGACGTTAGCTCAGTTCTTCGGAAAAGAAGAAGCTGCTCCGGCTGCAGGTATCGGATCTGTGAAGTCCAATATCGGGCATGCGATGCCGGCTGCCGGAATTGCAGGATTAATTAAAACCTGCTTAGCATTACACCATGACACTCTGCCGCCAACATTGTACTGTGAGAATCCTACTTCGGAGATGCAGAACACAAGGTTTGAACCGGTACAGGAAGCCAAAAACTGGTCAAAAACAGGACTCCCAAAAGTAGCCGCTGTAAATGCCTTCGGATTTGGAGGAATCAATGCCCACGTTGTTCTTGAAGGGTATGATATGCCTAAAAAAGATCAGGTACTGATACTGGCAAGACCCACGCATGAAGAACTGCTTTCCGCATTACAAAATAATGAAACAGCCATTGGAGAAGGAGATTTCAGAGTAGCGATTTTCGATCCAACACCGGCAAGAATAGAAAAAGCCATTAAAATTGTTTCCAAGAATATCATCTGGAAAAACAAACAGGACATCTGGTACACTTCTACCCCATTATTAAAGGATGGCGGTAAAGTAGCCTTTGTATTCCCAGGTTTAGACGGTCTGGCAAAAGGTGAAGTAGAAACGGTAAGCCGTTATTTTGGATTAACAGCGCCTATCGAAACGGAAGGCGAAGGTCTTTTAACTGACGCTTTAAACATCTTCAACAACTGTAGCATCCTTGACAATTCATTGAAAAAACTGGGGATTATTCCCGATATGAATGCCGGGCACAGTTTAGGAGAATGGCTGGCAGGATATTCATCTGAGCTGGCAGAAGCCAATTCTGTAAAAGCTTTAATTGATGTACTGAATCCTGAGACATTTGAATTAAAAGATTCCAAATTCATTGCTATAGGAGCAGGTATCGATGCCATAAAACCTTTTATTGATGAAATTTCAAATCTGTATGTTTCCAATGACAACTGCCCTAATCAGGTGATTCTTTGCGGAAGCAATGCTGCTCTGGATGAACTGGTTCCATTGTTAAAAGCCAGGCAGATTTTCCACCAGGTACTGCCTTTCCAGTCAGGGTTTCATTCTCCTTTTATCGCTGATAAACTGGATGTGATCCTTGCCGGAATGGAAAAAGCGCAGTTTCAGCAGACGAAAATTCCATTGTGGTCCGCTACCACATTAGAACCTTACCCTGCAGATCAGGCAGCCATCAGAAAACTGAGCGCCGAGCATTTGGTTGAACCTGTCCGCTTCCGTGAACTGACTGATAAATTATACGAAGAGGGCGCCAGAGTATTCATCCAGGTCGGTACCGGCGGACTGATCGGGTTTATTGATGATACCCTAAAAGGAAAAGCTTTCAGTACCATTGCATCCAGCGTTCCTACCCGTTCTGCATTAGCGCAGTTACAACGCGTAGTGGCTTCATTATTTGTAGAAGGGAAAACCATTGCTCTTGATTTTCTGGAAATCCGGCAGCAGTCAAAAAAATCAACAGGAAAAGGCATTAAGCTGGAATTAGGTTCTCCTATTATCCGTAACTTTAAAGAAGTAAAAGCTTTGGCTTCATCCTTTGATGCGCCAAAACAATATACCGCTAACGTTTCATCTATTGCAACCAAAAGCGGTCACCCGTTGGTACAGGCATTTCAGGATAACGTTGCCGATATGATCCGTATGCAGGAAGAAGTATTGACTTTATTCCAGAACCGTCCGGAGATTACAATTCCACGTCCTTCTCAGGTTGCTCCTGCAGCACAACAGGCCGCTCCAAAAGCACCAGGAAGTACAACCTTCACAAAAGACTTGTATGTAACGCTGGAAAGTCATCCTTACCTGATTGATCACAGTTTATTGAGACAGCCAAAAGGATGGGCTCATGTTGCAGATATGGAACCGGTCATCCCGATGACGATGATTTTTGAGCAGTTGGCTGAAATTGCAGAAGCGGAAATTCCCGGAACACAGGTTCATAAGATTATGAACGTAAGTGTCTTCCAATGGATGAACGTTGCCAAACCTTTCGAAAAAACAGTAAAAGGAGAATGGCGCTCACCGAATCATGCTTATCTCGATATTGAAAACTTTGCCAACGCAGAAGTCATTTTAAAATCGGGTTCTGTTCCGACACCAGCATTCAATCTTTCCATCGGTGATCTTTTGCCCATCGAAAGAACACCTGAAGAAATCTATGACATGCACATGTTCCATGGAGAAAAATACCAGGGAATTACTAAAGTTTCAGCCGTTGGAGACAAAGGAATTATCGGAAAGATAAAAGGAAACGGCGGTAAAGGTTCATTACTGGACAACGCAGGACAGTTATTCGGGCTTTGGCTGCAGCTTACTTTAGTGAAAGACCGCATTGCATTCCCTGTAAAAATCAGAGATATCGAGTTCTTCGGGAATATGCATGATCAGGAAGGTATCTTTGAGTGTACCTGTATGCTGACCGAACTGAATGATGAATTCGCCATCGCAGATATCATTCTGAAAAGAGACGGAAAAGTATGGTGTGCCATTACGGGCTGGCAGAACAGAAGACTGGAAATTGATGCTGCCTTATGGAATGTTTCCATGTCACCGCTGCACAACCGCCTTTCGGAAGAGATTGCTCCTGAAGTATTTTTCTTCCATCAGGCCTATACCAGAGTGGCTTCATGGGATTTTATCCTGAAAAGATATTTCAACCAGACGGAAAAACAGCATCATCAACAGCTGTTGCCTAACAAAAAGAAAAACTGGATGGTAAGCCGTGTGGCCGTAAAGGATGCCGTAAGAAATCTTCTCCGCAAAGAAAAAAATCATGCCTGCTTCCCGATCACGTTTGAAATCCGTTCCGATGAAGTGGGGAAACCTTACCTCATCAGTGATTTTACAGAAAACATTCATATTTCACTGGCCCACAAAGGAAAAGATGCTGTGGGAATTGCGAGATACGGAAAATCTGTAGGAATTGATATGGAAATCATGGAAGAACGCAGCGAAGGATTCTATGACCTTGTATTTACAGACAAAGAATTAACCTTATTAAAAGGAAAAGATCAGGCAGAATGGACCACCCGTTTCTGGGTAGCTAAAGAAGCCTACGGAAAGTTCCTGGGAACCGGGCTGAAAGGGAATCCAAAAGCCTTCGGAGTAGAAGAAATAAAAGACGATCACCTGTGGATCAACAACATTGAAATCAAAACTATTAAACATAAAAATTATATTATCGGATGGACACTGTAAACGCAACATTAAAAATGAACCACGAAGGACTTTTTACTTTATTAAAAGGTTTTATTACTGAAGTGATAGGTGCTGAATTTGTAGAGGAGATGGACATTACTCCTGAAAGTTCATTCACCAAAGATCTTGAAATGGACAGCATAGAGATTGTCTCTTTCTCTGAAAAGATCAAAGCGCATTTTGGCGATCAGATCGACTTTACAGGCTGGCTGGCTTCCATGGACCTTGACCAGCTGATCAATCTTGACCTTAGTATGATCATCAATTATATCTACGAATGCCAATAATCACTGTCAATAACAGACAAGTTCATATACAGGAACTCAACAAAGGAGCCGAACAAACCGTGGTACTCATCCACGGTATGTTCAGTAACCTGTCCATTTATTATTTTAATATTGCCCCCATTCTGGCAAAACATTTCCATGTGGTGATGTACGACCTGAAAAGCCACGGTATGAGTGAACGCTTTTTGGATGGGTACGATCTTGACAACATGTCATCCGATTTAATAGGTTTAGCAGATCACCTTCAACTGGAAAAAGTACACCTTGTCGGTTACAGCTTCGGAGGTCTGATTGCGTTAAAAACAGCTTTGGATTATCCTGAACGTATCAATCAACTGGTGGTGATGGAGGCACCGGATCCTCAGGATGAAAAAGCCCGTAACATCATTGATGAATACAGCAAAGAATTCCTTGAGCATTATGTAGCCAACTTTACAGATACCACCAAAGTGCAGATGGGCAAAAGACAAATGGAAAAGAACCACCGTATGTATGAATTTCTGTTTAACCAAACCAGCATCAAAGCAGATATGATTAAGGAAAAGCATTTCCTTGGTGAAGCCCGTTTCAATGAATTAACGGCTCCCACCCTATTGCTTTATGGAGCTGATTCCAACTGCAGACCTACCGGTGAGTGGCTTCAGTCTCAAATCAGCCAGTCTGAACTTGAATTAATCCCGGGCGATCACAACATTCCTATCCAGGAACCTCAACTTATCGCTGAAACGATTGCTCAATTTTTATCTAAAATCCTAACACAAAACCATGGCTAAATTTGCATTTATAGTTCCACCACTCACAGGACATGTCAATCCTACCTTAAGCATCGGTGCTGCCTTGCTGGAAAGAGGACATGAAGTAGCCTGGATCAGCCTTGACCCTACGTTAGAGGCTAAACTTCCCGAAGGAGGAAAATTATTACTGATCCAATACGATCAGACTGACGAAGAAAAAAGAGAAAGTGAACAATATCTCGATATCATTTCAAAGAAAGTAGTATATGGTATAGACAGCGTAAAGTTCCTGTACGAAGAGGTTCTTATCCCGCTAAACAGACATTGCTATAACGGAGTTGTTGCTTTACTGAAAACATATCAGCCCGATTTAATTATCGGTGACCACCAGTTATTTGCAGCCCCGGTTGCCGCAAAAGCGCTTGGAATTCCTTACGCCACATCTGTTACCGCCCCGGCTGCCATCAAGATCATGAATGAGCTGCCAAAAGTACATGAATGGCAGGTCAATCAGATCATCGGATTACAAAAAGAGCTTGGTTTCCATGAGGAACGTTCTCTGGCCACTTCAGACCTGCTAACGCTTGTGCTAACCTCCGGTCATTTTTTTGGTGAAATGGAAGATCTTCCGTCTCAATATCAGTTCACGGGGCCTGTTCTTACCGAAAGACGCATCTCTTGTGAATTCGATTGGGACAGATTGAAAAATGCCGCCAACAAAAAGATTTTAGTAAGCATCGGAACTACTTTCGATCACGATCATAAAAAAGCATTCTTCCAGAAGGTCATTGATGCCTTTAAAGACGAAGATTTAACCGTTGTAGTGGTTTCTGATCCACAGCTTTTTGAGCAGTGGCCGGAAAACTTTATGGTATATCAGCAGATTCCCCAGCTGGATCTGCTCCCTCATCTTGACGGTGTGGTGTGCCACGGCGGCCACAATACGGTTTCTGAAACCTTATCCAACGGGATCCCTTTGGTGGTGATCCCGATTGCCTATGACCAGTCACACGTTGCAGGACGTGTGGTACGTACAGAAGCAGGTGAGCGCCTGAATTTTAACAGGTTTAAAGCCAATCACCTGAGAGAAGCTGTACAGCAGATCTTAAATAACCCGGGCTACCGTGAAGCCGCTCAGAAAGTGGGACAATCTTTTGCAGAGGCAGGAGGCACAGCTACGGCAGCCACTTTATTGGAACAGGCTATTGCAAAGGCTTCAAAACCTGAAAAGCCCTCTAAGTTTTTATTCGTAGTTCCTCCGTTTTTCGGACATGTGAGCCCTACTTTAAGTGTGGGAGCCAGTCTGATTGCCCGGGGCCACGAAGTAAAATGGTTCGGAATTACGCCTTTAGACAGTAAGCATATTCCTGAAGGAGGCTCTTATTTCTATCCGGAAGAAGACCTTATTCCCTATCAGGAGGAAATTGCCCGTATTTTAAAAAGACAGGATGACGGACCGGCATGCTCAGGACCTGAAGTGATGAAGCTGGCACTGGAAGAAACCTATGTTCCTTTCGCTAAAATGATGATGCCGGGATTAACCCGTCTAACAGAAAGCTGGATGCCTGATGTGATCGTGAATGACTGTATCACTTTCGGAGGCGCTCTTTTCGCCCATAAAAACAATATTCCCTGTGTAACGACTACTCCGGTTCCACCGGATGTGATGGGAGATACGGAAAAAAGTGCCCCTAAGATCTGGGAATGGCAGCAAAAACTGATCAAAGACCTGCAAAAAGAAGTAGGCATTCATGAGGAAGGCATTTACATCCATTCCCACAAACTGAATATGGTATTTACTTCACAGGCTTTTGCCGGATTTGAAACCGTTCCGCCTCATATGAAATTTGTAGGGCCGGTAAAGGGTCGCCCGAACGATGCCCCATTCGACTGGGATAAACTGAACGCTTCCACCACTCCGAAGATATTTGTATCATTGGGAACGCTGCTGGTAGACATCAGAAAGGCCTTTTTTGAAAAGATCATTGCTGCATTTAAAGACCAGCCGGTTACAGTGATTGCCGCTACTCCACCGGAAATCTTTGAAGAATGGCCGGATAATTTTATCGTAAACAGCTTTGTTCCCCAATCAGCAGTGATGCAGCAAATGGACATGGTGATCTGCCACGGTGGCTTCAATACGGTAAACGATACTTTCCGTAACGGATTACCGATGCTGATCACACCTATTGCTTACGATCATTTCCATATTGCCAAACTGATCGAGCAGGCAGGCTGCGGAATCAGCATCCGGTACAAGAGACTGCGTGTAGATGCGCTTCGTGAAACCGTTTTTGAATTGCTGGAAAATCCTAAATACAGGGAAGCCGCCAGGGAAGTTCAGAACACCTTCACCCTTGCCGGAGGAAATGACAAAGCCGTAGAACTGTTAGAAAATTTTGTACGCGAACATTCAACATTAGCTTCTGTGTAGCCTATGAATCCACCTATAAAAAGAAGATTGCTGTTCGGGGAACGTATGTTATTAGGGGACGGAACAGAACCTTTTAACGCAGTCATCCCGTTCAGACTGAGAGGGACTTTTACCTTAAAAGAGATCCAGCAGGCATTAGCCAAAATTCAAAACAAACACCCATGGCTGAGAGCATTGATCAGCCATGATGAAAAAAATATTCCATGGTTTAATGTTCCTGAAAAAACAGTTTCCATTCCTGTAAGAATCGTCACCAGACAAAGTGAAGATCAGTGGCAGGAAGAATCCAGGAAAGAATGGAACACTACCTTTAATTACGAAAAATTACCCCTGATCCGGTTTATCTGGATCAAAGGGGAAGACGTTTCTGACATGCTGTTTGCGTTCCACCATTGTCTTTGCGATGGTGGTTCTGCAATGGCCTTTTTAAAAGAATTCCTGGTAGCACTGGACAACCCGGCGGCCGATATCGGGACAGAAAACCCGATCTTAGGAATTGAAGATGTGGTTCCTGCACATATTCTGAACAGCCGCAGACAGAAACTGAAAGCCAGATTTATCGGAAGGCTGGCTGCTACTGCGATCAAATGGATTCCGGTAGGTAAAAAAGCTGTGGAAAGACAGAGTGATTACCTGATCAACTGGAAACTGGATGAAACGGTAAGCAAAGAATTAATCGCTTATTGTAAATCCCAGAAGGTAACAGTGAATACATTTTTGAGCGCAGCAGTATTGCAGGCATTTAAAAAAGTAAGGGGAGAAAAATCCTTCAATAAAGTTTCCTGCCCTGTAGACATCAGGCGTTTTGCCCAACAGATCAAAGAAGACCACATTTTCGCTTTCGGGCTGATGATTGTGGTGTCTGCTGATGAAAAGCTAAGCTTTACAGATAATCTCCGGGCCATGCAGAAATCTGTGGAACAGAAGACCTCAAAGCTGAATCCTTACCTCACCATGATGGTTATGGAATCCGGGCATGATGCGCTTAAGAATTTCACCAAGCTTTTAAAGAACGGGAAATCATCCAACGACTGTATGTTTTCCAATCTGGGACGTATTCAGATTCCTCATGAGTACAAAGCGTTTACAGTGGAAACCATCCTCAGCCCGTCTGTCATTGGTCCTTTGGGAAATACCACTACCCTGGTGGTTTCTACCTACCGTGGCAAAATGGATTTTTCATTCATGGGAAGCGAAGGCTATTTACCATATACTGAAGCCATGGCAGTACGTGACGAAGTTATGCAAACGATTCATTCACAACTAAAACAAATGGCAGTATCATGATCAAAAGACCTCTAATGATGGTGGAAAGGATCATGTATGTAGATCCTGAAACGCCCTTAAACAGTGTTTACACCGCAAAGATCAACGGGCAGATTGCTGAGGAAACGTTTAAAACGGCCCTACTCAAAATCCAGCAGAAACATCCTATGCTGAGAGCCAATATTGATCACAGCAAAGGACGTTATCCTTTTTTTATAGAACAAAAGGATATTGAACCTATTCCGCTCCGGATTGTAGAAAGAAAAACAGACGACGACTGGTTCAAGGAATCCGAAAAAGGATGGTTCAGATTTTTTGGAGAACCTAAAAAACCACTGGCTGAAGTAGTATGGGTAAAAGGAAAGGATACTTCGGAAATCATTTGGATCATGCCCCACTGCATTTCAGACGGAACTACCGGAGTGACTTTAATGCGGGAGCTTCTGAGCCTGCTGGACAATCCTTATCTGCCGTTGATTCCTTATGTTGCTTTTGAATCGGTAGATGATTTTCTGCCTTCGGATTTTAATACAGGCATTAAAAAATATAAAGCTGGCCTTTATCTGCTTTTTGCCAGGATATTCTTTTCTATCCAGCGGAAAAGTAAAAAGAGAAACCTTGGGAAAAACTACGCCATTCACTGGAAAATGACCCCTGAAGACACCAAACTGATCACAGAAAAATGTAAAGCCAACGGAATTTCTGTACATGCTTTGCTGTGTTCTTCCGTGATGCAGGCCTTCCGTGATGTTCAGGGAGACCGTGCCAAAGGGAAGGTGATCAGTCCGGTAGATGTGCGTCATTTTATTCCGGAAATCAAGGAGGATCATTTATTTGCTTTCGCCCCAACGGTAGAGCTTTCCCTCAAAAAAGACAGCAAGGATGTGCTGGGCAATGCCAAACAGATCAAAAAAGATCTTACGGAGAAAATCAATAAACTGGAAGCCCGTGAGCTCCTGTGGATGGGAGAACATATGCACCCCATTGTAGACCGTATGATCAGCATGCTGAAATCCAGTGAAGGCGGCCATGATGTGACCCTATCCAATATGGGAAAGGTGAATATCCCGAATGATTATAAAAACTTCAGTCTGGAAACCGTTTTTAGTCCTACCGTGGCTTTCCCATGGCTGAACTCAAATACCTTAGTCGCCAGTACGTACAACCAGCAGATGGACTTCACCTTCATGTCCAATGAAAATTTTCTTCCGAAAGAGGAAGCCCACAAGATAAAAGATAAAGCCATCGAGCTACTGACCACCTCCGTATGAAATTGAAAATAAAGCCTCCAAAGCCAAAACCCATCAAAAAAACCACCCTCAGACGCTTTCTCATGAAGCGTACGATTTACTATGTCCTTCCGAATGTATTTTTTAATTTCATCATCGCGTATGCCAGCTTCAAAGAGTTAGGCTACACGCATTTCTTCTCAGGAACCCAGAACCTGGCCCGCCTTACCCTGCCGATGGCTATTTTCCTTCCGGTAGTCCTTACCATTGATATCATCAAAAGGGTAACCGATGCCGCCAGCCAGGAAGCCATAGAGTTTACCGTAGATGAACAGCTGAATATTAAAAAGCTCATGACCAAACTCAGCATCTTACACGGCCTGATTACAGGAGCATTGGTTTTATCCCTGCTCTTTATAGGACAGTATAATTTCTCAAAAGATTATAAGCTGGATGCTACGGCAATAGCTGTGGTGGTAGGTGTACTGGCTGCTGTGCTGTCTGTGGTGTTTGTATATTTGCCGGTGTGGAGATTGAGGAGGTGGATGTGTAGGAGGACGCAGACCATAACCATGGACTTACAACAATAGTTCATTTTCCTAAATATCAATTCGCTCTAATCAATCTTTAGCCTTTATAGTATCATTTGATATTATTAAGACTTTGAAACCTCATTATAACTTTTTTAATGGTGATTCAATATAATTTGTTATATTGATAATACATTCTTATTCAAAATTTCCAGAATAATCTGGTACTTTAAGCATAATTATACTTAAGTTTTTATTATTTTTAAAGTTGAATTAACTTCATCTATTAATTAATACCATGGTGGATAAAAGTACAATAGAAAGACTTCTTAAATTTCGGGATGAACGGGATTGGGAACAGTTTCATAATTCAAAAGATCTGGCGCTTGCCCTATCGATTGAAGCGTCAGAACTGTTGGAAGTTTTTTTATGGAAAAAAAACGAAGATTTTAATAAAGACAGGCTAGAAGAAGAATTGGCAGATGTATTTATGTATGGAATTCTCCTTGCAAATAAAAATGATATAGATATCAATAATATTATTCTAAAAAAGTTACAGAGAAATAACGAGAAATATCCTGTAGAAAAAGCAAAAGGAAAATCAAATAAGTACGATGATTTGTAGGACAAATGAAGAATTTTACAATTACGGAGGAATACGATTTGGATCGTCTCACAGAAACAAAAATATATAATAATCACAAAGACTATTTATCTTGGCCTGTAGTATATTTCCTGAAAAATAAAAAAACTAAACTTGCTTATGTGGGAGAGACTACTGATGTAGTAACGAGAATAAATACTCACTTAAAATCAGAAGAAAAGAAGCAATTATCGTCAGTAAATCTCATTTTAAGCGATTTATTCCACAAATCCGCCACTCTGGACTTAGAGTCAAATCTTATCAAATACATTTCTGCTGACGGACAATACACTTTACAAAATGCTAACCTTGGTATTTCTAATCACCAGTATCATGAAAAGAAATTATATTGGGACCTATTCAAAGATATTTGGGATGAACTGCGACAGTTAGGTATATCCCGCCATTCTCTGGATTTTATCAATAATTCAGACCTTTTTAAATACTCTCCTTATAAATCTCTTTCCAAAGAACAAATTAAAGGATTAAAAATGATTCTTAACTGTCTGCTTGATGAGAATGCTAAAGTCAGTTTGATTCATGGAGGTGCCGGTACGGGTAAATCAATTTTAGCTATTTTCTTATTCAAGTTATTAAAGACAAATCTGGAAGATTTTAACTATGCTGATTTTGATGAAGATGATGAGGAACTTTTTGATTTGTTAAAGAGAGTTAAACATAAATATACAGACTTAAATATGGCGCTGGTAATTCCTATGGCCTCATTCAGAAAAACGATTTCCAATGTTTTTAAGAATGTAAATGGTTTATCAGCAAAGATGGTAATTGGCCCTTCAGATTTAGCACAAAATAAATATGACCTTATTATAGTTGACGAAGGACATCGATTACGAAGACGGGTTAATCTAGGTTCATACTTTGGAACTTTCGATCGTAACTGTGAAAAGTTGAATTTAGATAAATTTTCCGCCTCTGAATTGGATTGGGTTATCCTGCAAAGTACTAAATCCATTATCTTTTATGATCAGTATCAATCTATAAAACCATCAGATACTCTTAAGGAAAGCTTTAAAAAATTAGAATTGGAACCTTCAACACGTGTTGAAAAACTAAAAACTCAACTTCGGGTACGAGGTGGCAATAATTATATAAAATTAATACATAAAATTTTTGATGCACCTGCTACACCTTCCTTAGAAAAGAATAAAACTGATGATTACGAATTATATCTTTTTGATGACTTATCACAAATGATTGACAGGATTAAAAAGAAAAATGAGCTTTATGGGTTGTCTAGAATAGTAGCAGGATATGCATGGGAGTGGGTTTCAAACAAAAACCCTGAAGCTTATGATATCATTATTGGTGAAAATCAATTAAAATGGAACAGTATTTCCGTAGATTGGGTAAATTCTCCCAATTC
Organism: Chryseobacterium sp.; assembly: GCF_041914225.1. GTDB lineage: Bacteria > Bacteroidota > Bacteroidia > Flavobacteriales > Weeksellaceae > Chryseobacterium. The sequence goes on along the minus strand of NZ_JAYSDT010000001.1, from coordinate 59,290 downwards.
TATTAATGAAGTTGGGTGTATTCATACCACACAAGGTTACGATTTGAATTATACAGGTGTTATTATAGGACCTGAATTAGATTATGATTTTGAAGCTGGTAAATTCATTGTTGATAAACAAAAGTACAAAGATAAAAATGGTAAAAATTCTATTCAAAATGAAGAAGAATTATTCGATTTTATTATCAATATCTATAAAACAATATTGTTAAGAGGAATTGAAGGTACATATATTTACGCTTGCAATGAAAATATGAAACTTTTTCTTCGCCAATATATTCCATCTTTTAATTCGTATACACAAGATAAATCAGTACAGATTTCTGACGTACCTACAGAATTTTCAATTCCTTTCTATGATTTAAATATTGCTGCAGGCTCTTTTTCTGAACTGCAAGAATCAGAAAATATAAAATATCTTGAATTAGATAATATAAACAATAAAGACGACTATTTTGCGTGCATTGTGATGGGTGAATCTATGAATAAGATTATACCTAACGGCAGTATTTGCCTATTTAAAAAATATAGTGGCGGTTCGCGCAACGGACTAATCACTTTAGTTGAAGGAAGAAATATTGCTGATCTGGAATTTGGCAGTAACTATACTATTAAAGAATACTCCAGCAAAAAATTAACTGATGAAGAGGGATGGCATCATGAAGAAATAATATTACTACCAAAATCAAATGATCCCAATTTTAAACCAATTATTCTCAGAGATGAGGAAACAGTTGATTTTAAAGTACTAGGTATTTTTGTGAGAGTTGTAAAATAATAATTATTTCACTTCTAAAATAAATAATAAAACCTTCTAATTTTTAGAAGGTTTTATTATAATCATATTATATGAACAGATTGAAATAACAATTGTAATTATGGAATCCCGTAAGGCATAACAGATAGTCTGAAATATATTTGAAACAAAATAATATTATGAAAATAATTTCTTTTGGAGTAAATAATTTTAGAGGTATTTCTGGTGGAATAGAAAAAAATACAATCGAATTTAATAATTCAAATACAATTTTCCTTCTGGGACAAAATAATGTTGGAAAATCAAGCTTTTTAAAAGCTTACGATTTCTTTTACAGAAATTCTAGTCCTATATTAGAAGATATACATAGAATGGATACAAATTAGACTAGCCGCATAGTTTGTCATTCCGTAGGAATCCAGACGCAGAAAGTTTTTATTAATGTATGGTGATAATAACAGGTTAGATTCCTACGGAATGACAAGGTGGACGCATAAGTATTAGTGTATAACCGCTTACTTGCTCCAGACTTAATCCAGACTTTATACTCACTTAGACTAGCCGCACAGTTTGTCATTCCGTAGGAATCCAGACACAGAAAGTTTTTCTTAATGCATGGTGATAATAACAGGTTAGATTCCTACGGAATGACAAAGTGAGCGCATAAGTGTTGGTGTATAAAGTGAACGCGCACATAGATCGCTTTGTTATAAATACATTTATTTCCCCCCGAACTCCTACGCCCTTCATAATACTTTAACACCCATTATACCCGCTTCCCGGATAAATTTTCGTTCTTTTGCAAAAAGTTTTAATTTTTACCTAACCGCATGTCTAAGTTTGATGAAATCCGGTATTTCTATGATCAGGAAGTGAATGAGAGATTACAGAGCATAGCCCGTGATCCGATGATGAAAGCACTGATGAATTTTACTTTTCCTGATACGGATGAGCAGGTTTGGCTGGAGCAGTTCAAAAATGTTCATTCCATTAGTGATTTCCAGCATCAGTTTGTGGCGTTTGCCGTTCGGCAGATCCTTGCGAAAAGTTCTGACGGCTTAACGACTTCGGGCTTCGATAAGCTGGATAAGAATACCCCTTACCTTTTCATCTCGAACCACAGGGATATTGTTCTGGATACTTCACTGCTTAATCTGGTCTTGCTGGAGGGTGGTTATATTATGACCGCTTCGGCGATCGGAGATAATCTTGTCCGCAAAAAGTTTTTAAATGTACTTGCTAAGCTGAACAGAAATTTTCTGGTGCAAAGAGGTCTTCCTCTTCGTGAGCAGCTCACCAGTTCACAGACAATATCTGAATACATCAGGGAACAGCTGTATAATGAAAACCGTTCCGTATGGATTGCCCAACGTGAAGGCCGTACCAAAGACGGTAACGATTCTACCCAGCAGGGTGTTTTGAAAATGCTGGCCATGGCAGCCGGTGACCAGTCTTTAACGGATTATTTTAAATCCTTAAAGATTGTTCCGGTCTCCATCTCCTATGAATATGACCCTACAGATTCCCTAAAAATGCCTCAGCTCCTGGCACAGCACAGGGATGAGGAATACATCAAGGGGAAAAATGAAGATTTTACCAATATCCTGAGCGGAATTCTGGGACAAAAGAAACGTATTCACCTTCATGCCGGTGATGTGCTTGATACAGAACTGGATGAAATTGCGGCCACTATCGACAATAAAAACAAGCAGCTACAGGCAATTGCCCAGGTGATTGACCGTTCCATCATCAGTAATTATAAGCTTTGGCCTACCAAGTACATCGCTTACGACCTCCTTCACAATACCAATACCTACGCTTCCAAATATACGGAACAGGAAAAACAATTATTTGTCCGCAGGCTTGAAATGCGTATTGATCCGTCGGATCCTGTTTCCAGGGAATATTTCCTGGCTATGTATGCCAATCCCCTGGTTAACAAGCTGAAAGCTGAAAATGGTTTTCAGGAATAACATTTTGATAAGATAAAATAAAAAACCACTGCTCAATGCAGTGGTTTTTCTAAATCTGTCAGGTTCTATCTGGCCTGTGACATAGCATCTACTTCCATGATCGCATCTGCAAATGCTTTTGGAGCTTCCTGCGGCAAATTATGTCCGATTCCGCCCGTTAACGTATGGTGTGCATATTTACCTGTATATTTTGAAGCATAACTTTCCGGAGCAGGAAACGCAGCACCGTTGGCATCACCTTCCAGGGTAACTGTGGGGACTGTGATAGATGGAGACTTTGCCAGTCTGGCTTCAAGCGCATCATATTGCGTCTCCCCTTTCGCCAATCCCAGGCGCCAGCGGTAATTGTGGATCACGATATCAACATGGTCAGGATTATCAAATGCTGCTGCAGAACGTTCGTAGGTTTGGTCGTCAAAAGTCCATTTGGGTGAAGCCATTTTCCATATCAGTTTATTGAAAGCCGTTGTATTGGCTTTATACCCCTTATACCCTCTTTCAGTTGAAAAATAATACTGATACCACCATAAAAACTCAGCATTTGGAGGCAGAGGTTTTTCGTTTGCCTTTGGACTTACTATCAGATATCCGCTTACTGCCACCAGTCCGGAACAGCGTTCAGGCCACAATGCCGCCATAATATCTGCAGTTCTGGCACCCCAATCAAAGCCGCCAATGATGGCCTTGTCAATTTTCAGTGCATCCATGAAAGCAATGATATCCAATGCCACAGCACTCTGCTGACCGTTACGTTTTGTATCGGGTGATACAAACGTTGTTGTCCCGTACCCTCTTAAATAAGGTACCAGAACATGGTAACCTTTTTCAGCAAGTATGGCAGAAGACTGTTCAAAACTATGGATGTCGTACGGCCACCCGTGAAGAAGGATAACAGGTTTGCCATTGGCAGGTCCTGCTTCTGCATATCCAACATCCAGCAGCCCGGCCCTGATTTTCTTTGTATTCTGAAAAGCTGATCTGACCGCTGCACTATCCTGATCATTTTCACCAGTGGAAGGCGCCTGTGCTTTCAGTGGCCATAATCCTGCCCCTATAAAAATGATCAGGGATAAAGCGGAGCTTATTTTCTTACTGAAGTTCAATGTAGTATTCATAATTGTGATGTTTTATGAGGGTAAAATTATGATAAAGCAGAACCGGAACTCAGTACAAAAACTTTGAACAGGTCATATTAAGCGGTGAATCCTGATTTTCGGACGTTAAAGCAGACAGCAGCATAAATGCATGCCTTCGTACCAATTATCTATACATTACATTCCCTATCATCAATCATCAATCATCAATTATCAATTTATCACGTATCTTCGTAAGCCATATGAAAAAAATAATTCCTTCCCATCACAACCAACTGGAAAATTCAGCTGTCCGGGTGATGCCTTTATCTATATTCCATGAGAAACAGGCTGAAATTCACAGGGATGATCATTATATGTTTATTCTTCAGCAGAAAGGAAACTTTGTGATAGAAATAGACTTTAACAGGATAGATTTAAAAGGCCCTTCCTTATGTTTTGCCGGTCCCGGGCAAATTCATCAGTACATTCATCAGAAAGACAACGAGGGATGGTTTTTATTCATAGAAGCTGAACTTATTCCTGAATCTTACCGTGAAATACTGGACCTCTGCCAATGGCTCCGCCAGTCTTCGACCGTTACGGAAAATGACATTATTTTTGACCTGCCTCCCCTGTTTGAAAAAGCAGAAAAAGATCCGGCACTGCATATTGTTTCCATCACAAGGTCTTTGGCTGAATCTGCGGCTGGAATCATTATTTCAAGAATTTCAGGAACAGAAACAGAAAATTTTCAGCACAGGGGCCAAAGGTATTCGATTACAAGGCAGTTTAAAAAGCTGATCACAGATCACTTCAGAACTGTCAAACAGGTAAAGCAGTATGCAGATTTCCTGAATATTACTCCACTCTATCTGAATGAAGCCGTAAAAGATGTTACCGGATATCCTGCCAGCTTCTGGATACAGCAGAAAATTCTGTGGGAAGCCCGCCGTCTGCTGTTTTACACCCATATGGATGTAAAGCAGATTGCCTTTGAGCTGGGCTATGATGATCCTGTTTATTTTTCACGGTTCTTTAAAAAAGGAACAGGAATGACCGCTTTACAGTTCAGAGCCGGAAACCATGATTTGTCCCATCATCACCGTTAAATAGCTCTCGTATTCCCTGCCCCCAGGCTCTAATTTTGTCCCGTCAATCATCAGAAACAATAAAAAGATTGATCAACAATTATGATGGTACAACAATTAAAAAGCAAACGTATTGCTGTTATAGGAGCCGGACTGGGAGGTCTGTGCCTTGCCCAGGGATTAAAAAAGAATGGAATCCCATGCACCGTATTTGAAAAAGATGCCGCAATAAACACCCGTTCACAAGGATACAGAATCAGGGTGAATGAACCCGGCAGAAAAGCCTTAGAAGAATGCCTTCCCGGAGATCTGTACAGGCTGTTCCTTGCTACCTGCGCGGCAAGCTACAGCGGAATGAAGGTTTTAACAACAACTCTTGAAAGCTCTCAAAATCCCCTTGTAGAATCCTGGAGTGACGGAGTAAAAGAAATGCCTGACCTGAAACCCAACCGCCTGACATTGCGTGAAATTCTGCTTCAGGGCATACAGGACAATATCTGTTTTGGAAAAGAACTCACAGACTGGCAGGAAACAGAAACCGGTGAAGTGGAACTTACATTTTCAGACGGCTCTACCTACACTGCAGATTTGGTAGTAGCTGCTGACGGAGTTCACTCAAGAATCGGAAAGGAATATTGCAGAGACAGAAAAATCAATACCGGGAATATTACGATCTATGGGAGAACTTTTCATTCTGAGAAAGCCCGGCACGCCATTGCCGAAGAATTACAGGAAGGCACTTCAGTAATTATCGGTGACCGGTTTTCTTTAATTACAGATTTTATGTCTTTTGATTTTTCCCGAAAAGATCCGTCCTGGGATCTTCTCAGCCCGATCTCCGATTATTTTTATTGGGCATTCATAGGCAATCCTCAGGCTTTTGGAATGGTAAAGTCCGATTTCTACAGCCATTCAGCAGAAGAGATTTTAAATGCTGTTCATAAAGTGACCTATCAGTGGCATCCTCAGCTTAAAGCATTATTTCAGCATGCAGACCGGTCTTCCTTATCCGTAACTCCTATCCGGTCTTCTTTACCAAAGGAACCGTGGAAATCCGGAAATATTACCGCATTGGGGGACGCCGTTCATACGATGAGCCCTGCAGGAGGAGTCGGAGCCAATACAGCCTTTACAGATGCTGCTCTTCTGACCCGTTATCTGATCAGTAAAAACAGTATTCCGGAAGCTGTTGCAGACTATGAAAAACAAATGGTAATGTATAGTAACCAGGCTATTGAAATGTCTCTGGAAGGTGGTGAAATCCTGCACGGAATCAATGATAATACCGGAAATAAGGAACCATTGTAAAGCTGTTAAATTTTATGTTCGAACTACAGTTTATTTGATTGAATAATGAGCTCAAAAGTACCACATCTGATAAAAACATCATGAAAATCATGCTATTAAAAGTAAAATTGTCTATATTTAATTAGATAAAAGCAAAAAAATTTCATGCTGTAAAAGGCAGGATAATTGCAGTGATCTACAAAACCACACAAAATAAGATTTATGAATGTACAGTTAGATTCACACGCTGAGACTGAAAAAAATGCTGCAGATCTATTTCGTTCAGATGTTTTGAACGGACTGCAGAGTACTCCTAAAAAATTATCTTCAAAATATTTTTACGATAAAACCGGTGATCACCTTTTTCAGAAAATCATGGCTATGCCTGCTTATTACCTGACCCGTTGTGAACTGGATATTTTCCAAAATAAAACAGATGAACTTATTGAGCTCCTTATTCCCGGAAACGAATCTTTTGACCTGATTGAACTAGGAGCGGGAGACGCGATGAAATCAACCTATCTGCTTGAACGGCTGACCAGTAAAGGGGTTGATTTCACCTATATGCCGATTGATATCTCAGGAAATATTCTTTCCATACTTCATGAAAAACTGAGCAACCGGTTACCTGACATGAAAATTACCTGTCTGGAAGGTGATTATTTTGAAATGCTCCAAAAAGCTGCTGCATTATCCAACCGGAGAAAAGTGGTTTTGTTCCTCGGAAGCAATATCGGGAATATGACCCTGGAAGAAGCTGAAGATTTCTGCGTGCACCTGAACAAAAGTCTTTCTTCCAAAGACCGTGTACTGGTAGGATTTGACCTGAAGAAAAATCCGCATACTATTCTGAATGCCTATAATGATGAGGAAGGGATTACCGCTGCCTTTAATCTTAATCTCCTGAGCCGTATCAACAATGAACTTGGCGGTAATTTTGATCTGAAACAATTTCAGCATTATCAGACTTATGACCCCGTCTTCGGAGCCTGCAGAAGTTTTCTGGTGAGCCTTATCAGCCAGCAGGTAACCATTGGTAATACGAGGATTTCATTTGAAGAAAATGAGCTTATCGATATGGAGATTTCACAGAAGTTTTCCCCTGAAAAGATCAGGGAGCTGAGTGAAAAATCGGGATTTTCCATAACCGGAGAGATCAGAGATTCTAAAAAATGGTTTGTGGATGTGATCTGGCAGGTACAATAAAAAAGCTGCACAGCATCTGCAAAGTGAAAATAAATCATGCTTCTTTCATTTAAAACCAATCATTAAAAACTAAAAGACATGACACCAGAGACCGCCACAAAAGATATTACGAAAAAGTATATGGATGTCCGCACACGTTCTGAGGAAATCTGTGCCCCACTGGAAATTGAAGATTATGTAGTACAGCCTATTGTTGATGTAAGCCCGCCGAAGTGGCATCTTGGTCATACTACATGGTTTTTCGAGACCTTCATCCTTATTCCTCATTTTCCCGATTATAAAGTTTTTGATCCTCAGTATAATTTTGTTTTTAACAGCTATTACGAAACCATCGGAGCAAGAGTAATCCGGACAGACCGCGGAAACCTCAGCCGTCCTTCTGTTTCAGACGTATACCAATACAGAAAATATGTAGATGAACACATGAAGGCTTTTCTTGAAAGTTCATTTCTGACAGAAGCTGTTGAACCGCTTCTGGACCTAGGACTTAACCATGAACAGCAGCACCAGGAATTATTAATAACCGATATTAAGTATATTTTAGGACATAATCCGCTTTTCCCGGCTTATACAGAAGAAAAATCTGTACAAAACGATTTAAAAACGGCCGGAATGCTCAGCTTTCCTGAAGGAGTGTATGAAATTGGTTTTAAAGGGGAAGGATTCTGTTTTGATAATGAGCAGGGAAGGCATAAAGTATATCTGACAGACTTTGAAATTGCCAGTCAACTGGTAACCAACAGGGAGTATTTAGAGTTTATGGAAGCTGGCGGATATGAAGATTTCAGGCACTGGCATGCTGAAGGATGGGACTGGGTAAAACAGAATTCTGCAAAATCCCCGCTATACTGGCATTATATTGAAGGCAAATGGATGTATTATACGCTCAACGGACTACAGGAAACAGATCCCGATGCCCCGCTGTGCCATATCAATTTCTACGAAGCCTCTGCTTTTGCCTCCTGGAAAGGAATGCGTCTTCCTACTGAAGCAGAATGGGAAGTTGCTTCAGATTATTTTGACTGGGGAACACGCTGGGAATGGACGAATTCTGCTTATCTGCCTTATCCTCATTTTAAGAAAGAAGCAGGAGCTGTAGGTGAATACAATGGAAAATTCATGGTGAATCAGATGGTTTTAAGGGGAGCATCAGAAGCTACACCTCCGGGACACAGCAGAAAGACCTACCGTAATTTTTTTCAACCCAATTTAAAATGGCAGTTCACAGGAATCAGACTTGCCCGGTAATTTTCACCTATGATCACAGTAGAATCAGTCTCAAAGAGTTTTAACGGAAAAAAAGCAGTGGATCATATTTCTTTTCAGGCATCTGATCAGGAAATCCTTGTCCTTTTGGGCACGAGCGGGTGCGGGAAAACCACAACGCTTAAGATTATTAACCGCCTTATAGAAGCAGATTCAGGGAACATTCTCATTAATGGTAAAAACATCAGGGATCAGAAGCCCGAGGATTTGAGGATGGGAATAGGCTTTGTGATGCAGCATTCCGGATTATTTCCCCATTATACGGTTCAGCAGAATATTGCCGTAGTTCCTGAACTTCTGAAATGGGATAAAAAGAAAACAGAAAGAAGAACGCATGAACTTCTGGCAAAGCTCCACCTTTCTGAAGAAGTTCTGTCCCGCTTTCCCCATGAGCTAAGCGGCGGGCAGCAACAACGGGTAGGCATTGCAAGAGCACTGATTGCAGACAGCCCTGTTTTGCTGATGGATGAACCTTTCGGAGCACTTGATAATATTACCAAAGCTGATATTCATTCCGAATTCAAATCGCTGGAAGAACTTAAAAGTAAAACTATTATCCTGGTTACCCATGATGTGCAGGAAGCTTTTGAACTGGGGCACAGGATATGCCTGATGGATCATGGAAAAATCATACAGACAGGTACTCCCAGGGAAATGCTTTATCAGCCTGCCACGCATTTTGTTCGTGATTTTTTTGCTGAAAACCGGCTTCTGTTAGAATATAAAGTAGCCGCGCTGCACCATATCAGTCCGTTTCTTACTCCTGAAAATTCATACTACAGACCGGAAAGTACAGATGATACAAGTGTATGGGATATTTTACAGCAACTCAGTTCTGATCACCAAAACGCTGAAGTTTATGAAGAAGTGGTGAAAGCGTTTAATCATTATAAAAAATCACAGATGGTATGACACAGCAGCAGAGTCTCTGGCAATTTATTGCTGACCAGCATGAGAAGCTGACATCCCAGATCATTCAGCATCTTGGGCTTACCTTTTTGTCACTACTTCTGGCCATCATGATCGGAGTCCCTTTAGGCATACTGATATCCAGGAAAAAGAAACTTTCCAGTCCGGTATTGGGCACTGCTGGTATTTTACAGACCATTCCAAGTATTGCCCTGCTGGGATTTATGATTCCTGTTTTCGGCATTGGCCCGAAACCGGCCATTGCGGCTTTACTGATCTATGCTCTTCTTCCCATTATCCGGAATACCTATACCGGAATTACAGGGGTAGATACTGCAGTGATTGAGTCGGCAAAAGCCATGGGAATGAACAGAAGGCAGCTTCTTTTTAAAGTAAAACTCCCTCTGGCGATGCCGGTGATTATTGCGGGTATCAGGACTGCAGCGGTTATTAATGTGGGGGTAGCTACCCTGGCTTCTTTTGTGGCAGCAGGTGGTCTGGGAGAATTTATCTTCGGAGGGATTTCGCTCAACAATACGAATATGATTCTTGCCGGAGCCATTCCGGCAGCATTGCTGGCCGTTGTACTGGATCAGATCATTGCGATGATCCAGAAATCAGGCTACAGATTTTTTCAGAAGCTGAAATATATTCTTCCTGTGAGCCTTATTGTTCTGGGAACAGGCTATCTTCTGACTTCTGTGTCACACCGGACCATTAAAGCCGGTTTTACCCCGGAATTTATGGGAAGGCAGGATGGTGATATCGGACTTCGTTCTGTATATGGACTCAATGTCAATCCTCTCGTAGTCAGTGATGCGATTATGTATAAAGCAGCTTATGAGAAAGAGCTGGACCTGATCAGCGGATATTCTACAGATGGAAGGATCAAAGCTTATGATCTGTATGTACTGAATGATGATCAAAAAATATTCCCTCCTTATTATGCGGCTCCTATTATCAAAACAAAGACACTGAAAAAATTTCCGGATCTGGAGAAAGCTTTAAATCTGCTGGCCGGAAAATTCAATGATTCCATCATGACGGACCTGAATTACAGAGCTGATCATCTCAACCAGACTCCTGAAAGGATCGCAAAGGATTTCCTCATCAGCAATAACCTGTATAAAAGTCCCCGGAAAGGAAATTCGGGAACCATCCGGATTGGCTCAAAAATCTTTGGTGAGCAATATATCCTTGCGGAAATGTATACCATGCTTATTGAAGGATATACCAATTATGAAGTAGAAACCAAAACCGGTTTAGGGGGAACGAAAATCTGCTTTGATGCCTTAATGAATGACGCGATTGATTTTTATCCTGAATATACAGGAACCGGCCTTCTGGTTCTTTTAAAACCTTCAGCAGAGACAATCAGAGAGGTTTCCCAAAGTCCTGATAAAACATACCATTATGTGAATGCAGCTTTTGAAAAACAATATGGAATTCAATGGCTGCAGCCTTTGGGGTTCAATAATGCTTATGCACTGATGATGCGCAGAAAACAGGCTGAAGAGCTCCATATCAGAAATATTTCTGATCTTAAGAAGTATTTTGACGGGAAATAAAAGATGTAATTCAATAAAACAAATTCTCCTGGTTCTTCCTGATAAAAAATTACAGACGTCTTTTTTTAAAATACTATCTTCGCAGGATAAAATTTGACAAAATGAAAAAAATGCTATTTCTGGCTTCGGCTGTACTGGTTCTCAATTCATGTGTGGTAAGAACGGCAACAAAAGTAGTATCCGGAGCTGTAAATCTGGGATATAAAGCTGTAAAGGGAACGGTTAACGGAATCAGCTGGGCAGTAAGTAAGGCTAAAGGAAAAATAGATGAAGACCGTCTGGACGGCACCTGGAAAGTAGTGGGTGTTTACCGTGGTTCTTTTGAGGATTTTTCTAAGGATCAGAATCCTGACGGGTCATTTACCTCAGAATGTACAGAAGGTTTTGACCAGATTGTTTTCAAGACTAAAAAATCCAAATTCAAGCCGGTACACTGCAGCACCCAGGATGAAGATTGGGTAAAATATTCTATGGAATTCGGAAAGAATCCTTCAACGAAGGAAAAAGAAAACTATATAGAGTATAATTCCAACAACTATATTTCGGTTATTGATGTCAACAGTAAAACAATGGTTCTGGAAGGCAACCTTATGCCCAAATTAGGATTTTCCGGTGCTAAATTATATCTCCTTGAAAAGGTAAAATAAGATTTCTGATTACTGTAAAAACTTTTCTGCAATAAAATACCCGCTACCAATCACCAGTAATGGCAATGCTATTGAGATCAGTATTAAAGGCCATGCAAAAATTCTGAAATAGGTATATAAGCTTACAGAAGAAGGATCATCCGGATCATAAATAACAGTCTCCGTCTCACCTACAGACCAGGCTGAAGGATTGGTGCCTTCCGGAAGCTCAAAAGTATATTCAACATTATTACGGGTACGGAAAGTAAAGAGTGGCATATACACTTCCCCGTCCGAATCATCTATCCGCAGTGAGGTAACGGCTGCCGTTGCCTTTTCTGCTTTTTTTAAGAATGTAAGCGTATTTCTTAAGCTTAAGAATGCAAAAATAAACAGCGCTATTCCTGCACCGAGAATGATATAATATTGCCACATCGTTTTCTTTTTATTACTCCCCATACCTGTTGCTTTCTGAAAACATCAATGATATCATGCTTATTTTCAGATTAATACTTTAAATATACAAAGATTTCTATTGTATAGGCAGTTATCTGGTTTCTATGTCTACAATCCTTTTCCCATCTTCTCCCAGGTAATGAAGAACCAGCTTTTCATAGACCTTATACCCGTCATCAACATTGGTAAAAATAATGATCCCCTTTCCTGAATCGGGTAATATGATGGCAATGCAGCGGGTACCCTGGTCTGCTCCGCTATGCGATAATGCATAATGATTATTTCCCAGGTCATAAATCTCAAAGCCTAACCCGAAATATTTATTTTCTTTAACCTTTACCTGTTTTTTTATCATTTCCCGGAATATTTCCGGCTTCAGATTTTTTCCTTTCATGACACTCACCATAAAATTTCCGTAATCCCGAATGGTGGTATGCAGGTCATCGGCAGCATTAGCCTTTGTGATTTTCTCTATTGGATAAGTCTCTCCTTTTTCATTATAACCCGTTACAAATCTTGATGCATCAGTGTTCTGATCCCAGATATAATTGGTATCATTCATTCTGAGCGGCTGAAAGATAAGTTCTTTGGCAAGCTGATCCAGTGATTTCCCAAATTTCTTTTCCATTGCTTTTCTCAGGTATTCAAAACCTTCTCCTGAGTATTGGTATTTTGTTCCGGGGTCAAACTGGAAGTTCAGCTTTTTATCTGCATTCATCCATCTCCAGTTCGGAAATCCCGTCTGATGGGTGAGAACAATTCTGGTTGTCAATTTTTTATGTCTCGCATCATTCACAATATCTGGATCCGTCCAATAGGCATCAAGAGGTTCATCCAGCTTCCATTGGCCAAGACTTATAAGGCGTAAGGCTACCATTGCTGTTACAGGTTTGGTGAGTGATGCCACATTAAATAAGGCATTTTGAGGCGCTGAAACACCCTTTTTAACATCACCAAAAACTTTTACCTGCTGTAACTTTCCTGCTTCTATAATTCCTAATCCCAGAGCAGGAATATTATTTTCTTTCAGCCAGCTCTGCATCGACTGATCGTTATCAAACATTGCCTCATTATCAGTGGTTTGTTTTGGATGGTGGTTAAAGCTCAACGAATTTTTAAGCTTCCACTCAGCATTTTCCAATATCCACAAATGGGTAAATTTTGCTTCTCCCACTAATTTTTCAGCCTGATTACCTGCTTTTTCATAAAACAGATGGTCTCCGTTCTGAATAGCAGCATAGATCTTTCCGTCTTTATACATGGGATAGATTTCTGTGGTTTTATCAACCAGGACTCTTTTCAGCTGGTAGGTCTCCGGAGATTTGCACAATCCGGTTTTAAAATCATTAATAAATTTTTCTCTGTCCTCAAAGCCTCCTTTATCATGATAAAATTCAAACTTTCCGCTCAACAGGCTTTCCATCAGTTTAACGTTGCAGGTATTGTAGCCTGCTGAAAAAAACAGGCTGTCTTTCGACATAATAGTTTTATAAAGAGGATCTGTTTTTTCTACCTGTGCATGCAATACATTCACCAACAGAATAAAAAAGGTAAGCATCAATTGTGAAGACTTTGTCATTATTATTTTTTTGACAAAGGTTAGATTTTTAACAGATTTTTCATTAAAAACTGACCCGACAAAAACCCGACAAAGTCCTGACAGGGGTTATATCATACTGAATTTCAGCCTGAAAAAGAGTTTTTTATTCCGGTCTATTTCCGCTGCATTGCGAAGGATAATAAATACATTGGAAAGAACAATCAGGATCATAAGGACAACGGTAAACTGTTTTCCAAACTTTAGAAGGATTCCGAGCATGAAGGTAATGGGTGCCATGACCGTCCAGATCATCTGAACCGAAATGATCTGTCTTGCCAGGCTGTTGTTCTGCTTCAGGGTAAACATCAGAATCAGGGGAACAAAAATATTCAGTGGAGGCAAAAGGGTGAAGATGAGTGATGAAAGGTTGATGATTTTGATGTAAGAATAATTGATCTGAGGATCTTTTTCTTCATCCGTTTTTTCAACCTCAGTATTTTCATTGATGGATTGTGCCCGGGTATGCAGTAATTCAGACTCTTCTATTTCCAAAACCTGCGCCAGCGCTCTCAGAGTATGCCCTTTGGGCTCTGTTCCGGATTCTATCCGCTGAATGGTTCTTACAGAAATCTTTGATTTTTCTGACAGCTCCTCCTGAGTCAGATTTTTTTGTTCTCTTATAGCTTTTAGTCTGGACATGGTCTAAGGTAATTCGGAAAAAATTGTTTTGGCTAATTTACAGTTTTCCATTATTAAAAAACAGAATACCTTTTTTATAAACTGAACAGTGCTAAAATTATCATTCATATAAGAAATAAGTGTACTTTTATTAAAAAAAATAACCCACTATTTTTCAATTATTTATAAACTTCAACACCAGATCAGTTTATGGAAAATACAATATCCAAATCCGAAATCAGGAAGAATATTGCCACTTACCTGTGCCTCACCTTGCTTTTCTGTCTTCCGGTCTATTATATGTGTATCCGTACCGGGAAGCTCGGTGGCGGAATTATATCTTACGCTACTATTGTAATGTGGTGTCCGGCTATTGCTGCACTCCTTACCTGCCGTATCCGGAAAATACCTGTTTCTTCTCTGGGCTGGAAATGGGGTCTTACGAAATACCAGATCATGGCTTACTGTATTCCTGTTCTTTACAGCCTGGTTCCTTACCTCATCATCTGGATCAGTGGAGCTGGCGGGTTTTATAATCATCAGTTTGTAGCAGAAGCGGGTAAAGGTATGGGCTGGAATCTTTCTGATGGCCAGACTTTGATCCTGTACATTATTCTGATGAGCAGCTTTGGGATGGTGCGTTCCGTAGGTTCGGCATTAGGTGAGGAAATAGGCTGGCGGGGTCTTCTCACTCCGCAGCTGGCCAAGATTAATTCTTATACTGTTACCTCTCTCTGGATGGGACTTATATGGTCTCTCTATCATTATCCTCTTCTCCTGTTTTCCAATTATAACACAGGTGGTCCCAAATGGCTGGCTCTTTTATGTTTTACAGTGATGATATTTGCATCCTGCTTTATTTTCACCTGGCTGCGGTTAAAATCCGGAAGTTTATGGACCGGAGCTATTTTGCATGCCAGCCATAACCTTTTTATACAGTCTATTTTTACACCACTTACTGTAGATACGGGAAATACCAATTATTATATTGATGAATTTGGCATTGCTCTTCCCATTGCGACTGCTGTTGTTGCTTATTTCTTTTGGAGAAAGAGAAAGGAATTGCCTGAAAGGGATACTGAAGATACTCTTCTTTCTGCTTAGCGCTATTAATCAAAAGATTCCCGGTGGAAATAAAATTGAATTGAGTGAAAATTAATACTTCTTTACTTTTTTATAATATAAGGTGAGAGACAGTCTGTATCTTTGTGCCGGAAATACTTCCATTTAATAACTACTACCTATGATTCCATTTCACGAACTTATATTTTTCATCCTGGCTGCACTCATCTTAGTGATCAGCCCCGGTCCTAATATGATTTACCTGATTTCAAAGTCTATAACACAAGGGAAAAAGTCCGGATTTATTTCCCTTGCCGGAGTAGTGTGCGGATTTTTATTCCACATTATCATGGTATCTTTTGGTCTTACTGCAGTTTTGCTGGCCGTTCCGCTGGCTTACACCATTCTTAAAGCTGTGGGAACTGTTTACCTTTTATATCTGGCCTATCAGGCTATAAAACCAAAGAGCAGGAATATTTTTGATGTTGATAAAAATGGCGCCCATGACAGCCCCAAAAAGCTTTTTACCATAGGTTTTCTAACGAATGTATTAAACCCTAAAGTAACTGTCTTTTACCTGTCTTTCTTTCCTCAGTTCATCAAACCTGAGTATGGCTCCGTATTCACGCAGAGTCTTGAGCTTGGAATTATCCAGGTTCTGATCAGCTTCAGCATTAACTTTATCATTGTATTAACTGCTGCAAGAGTTGCCATGTTCTTTTCCAGTAATCCGGTCTGGATAAAGGTTCAGAAATGGTTTATGGCCAGTGTATTGACTTATCTGGCAATAAAAATGGCTTTTTCAAAAGCAAAATAAAATCCGGAACAGTTTTTTTTCTGCCCCGGATTCCTGTGTATATTCATATAAAATCTGATCCAAAGAAAACATGATCATTATTCACCGCGAATTTCAGATTAAAATCCGGGATGTAAAACCGTGAAAATACGTAATTTTGTGGTTGCGTATTATCCTCATTACAACAGGCTCAGCAATGAAACAGACAATTCCTACTTATGATCTGAGTGGTATTTCCGACCACAGGTTCCATATCAAAAGAATGGATAAATGGAATGAGAAGCCTGAAGAAGCGCTTATGGACAAAGGAATACACCGGGACAGCCATTATATTTTTACCTGTATGGAAAGCGGCCACGTAAAAATGATGGTGGATTTCAGAACCATAGAAGCAAACGATTCCACTATTTTCTGTGTATTGCCCGGGCAGGTACACCAGGGGCTTTTAATGAATGATGTAACCGGATGGTTTGTGGCTGTTAAAGCAGAACTTGTTCCCGATGCCGTACGGTCTTTTTTTGATGAATCCCTGGTTGAAATACAGCCTCTGTCTGTTGGTAAGAAGCTTATTGAAAAAATCAGCACAACAGCAGGGATGCTTCATGATTCGTATACTCATGAAATGCTGTCTGCCAAAGACGGCTTTCTGGTTGTTCAGTCTTTCCTCAATGCCTTCCTGGGAATGTTTACGATGATGTATTCCCAGAAAAATAATTTCCCTGTTTCTAACGAAAGCCGTGCTTTACAACTATCGAGGGCATTCAGGATTTTGGTCAGAAAGAAATTCAAAACCCTGAAAAGTCCATCCGAGTACGCAGAACTCCTGAATATTACGAGAGGTTATTTAACAGAAACAGTCCGTGAAGTAACTGGAAAGCCTGCCCAGCACTGGATTCATCAGGAGATTTTAATTGAAGCCAAAAGATTGCTGGTTTTTACCAATCTGAGCGTAAAAGAGGTGGCTTATGAGCTTGGGTATAGTGATCATACCTACTTCAGCCGTTTATTTTCAAAACTGGAAGACCAGTCGCCTTCAGAATTCCGGAATCAAAACCAATAAACCCAACCACGAATAGTCCAATTAATTCCCCGAAACCGCTATCGGTATTTTCTGATTTTGCAACGTCCTTTGCAATAAAAATCACTTATGCCAAGCTTACCTAAATGGATCAACGACACCGTAGAAAGTGTCTGGTCCTCAAAATTTAAAGACTGTACCGTTATCCACATAGAAAAAATCACGAAAGATATTCGCCGTGTACGTTTTGAGACAGATTTACAGGATGTCCCTTATGAACCTGGTTATGCAATAGGGATAAGGATCAATGACAGGGATTTCCGGAATTATTCACCATTCAACTTCAACAGGGAGGCCGGAACTTTCGATGTTTTGTTTCATTTGCATAATGTCGGTGCAGTGGGAAGCTGTTTTGTAGCCCGGCTCAGTGAAGGAGATTCTATAAAAATGCTGATGCCAAGGGGAAAACAGTTTTATATTCCTCATGCAAGAATTCATTTTTCCGTAGGTGATGAAACGTCATTGGGAAGCTCAATCTCCATCAAAGAAGCTACTGAAGGATGTGGTTCAGTGTTTATCTGTCTTCATGAGCTGGAAGAAGGTTCTGCTCTTGAAAAACTGAATTTGTACGGCTATCACAGCCCTAAAAACAATACCATGAGAATGATCGAGGCACTGAATGATTTTCTGACAGAAGAAAAAGAAGCTATTAGCGATGATGAAGTTATTTTTTACCTTACCGGAAACGGAGGACGAATGTCACTGATCAGGAAATTCCTTAAAGCCAGAGGCGTATCTCCGAAATGCATAAAATCGCAGGCGTATTGGATAGAAGGGAAAAAAGGGTTGTAAACAGAGAACAGAAACTTTATCTGGCAATAGAGCAATTATTGCCGGATAAAGTTTTCATACTATGCAGGATTATTTTTGTTTCTTTCCCAATTCTTTACTTTTCTCAGCCACTGAGCTCTCTGCTCATCTTTAGAGTTCCGGATGATTCCGATGTAAGTAACCTTAACCGGTTTTACTCCGCAATATTCCAGGACAGATTTTCTAAGCTGATTGACGCTTGGCCTCCCGAAAAACAAACGGTAATACCATCCCGGCTGGTCTAATGTGGTAAGGATATGAGCTGTTTTTCCTTTCAGCAGTTTATCCCACCATACAGAATTTTTTCTGAATTGATAAGCCATTCCCGGTAAAAATAGCCGGTCTATAAATCCTTTCATCAGGGCAGGAAGCCCACCCCACCAAACCGGATGAACCCAAACCATATGATCTGCCCATTGTATTATTTCCCAGGCTTTCAGCAAATCCGGTTCAAGCTCCATCCTTTTCTGGTAGCCAAACTGCAGATTAGGATTGAAATTTAGATCTCTGATGATAATTTCCCTGACCTCAGCTCCTGACTCTGCTGCTCCCGCTTTATAAGCTTCTGCAATGCCGAAATTGAATGAGTTTTTGTTAGGGTGTCCGTTGATAATTGCTATTTTTTTCATGATTGATTGCTTCATAGATAGGAAGTATCAGATGTTTTACTCCCTATCTTTTTGACAAAAATAGAGAGCCTCTTGTCTAATCAACAGGACAAATGTCTAAAAAGAAATTTCCTTTCTTATACGGCTCAGATGGCGCTGTGTAATGCCAAGATAGGAAGCAAGATATTGCAGTGGGATTTTCTGAATATAATCAGGATGGTTCTTTAATAATGCTTCATAACGCTGCACTGCATTGTCTCTTTGAAGCTGAAAAAAACGGGTTTCAAGTTCAAGGTATTCCTGCTCCGCGATAATTTTTAAAAACTTTGTCCAGTTAAGGCTATTCTGAACCAGTTCATCTACCGCATCTTTTTTAAGAATAATAAGTTCTGCACTGGTAATGGCCTGCATACTTTCTTTGCTCGGGCATCCTGAAATAAATGATGAATAGGCTGCAATCATATGGTTGGGAAACCTGAAGCAATAAGTCATGTCCTTTCCATCATAAGAAGTATAAAAAGAACGGAAAATACCGGACTTCACCAGTCCAACTTCTTTACATTGCTGTCCTTCCTGTATGAAATAATCATTTTTACTGATGTGCCGGAACTCGGAAAGCTTCAGAAACGCTTCAATTTCGGTTTCAGAAAACAGATTAAAGCTTCGAAAATAGTCCCGTTCCATTATATTAGATTAGTTTTAGCGAAAATAAACAAAAAAAATCATCTCAGGACGAGATGATTTACCGCTTTGAATTTACTTGAGTTATTTATGAAGATATGAATGATGTTTTGTTGGTACAAATATAGGCCAGGCTCAGTTTTTATCCCTCAGTGGAATCCCTAGAATTATATCCGTAAAAATACGGTTGTGTAAAAAGAAAAGCCCTGCAGGAAATACCTTACAGGACTCTGGTTTATCTAACAATTCTTTTGTTTAAGGTTTAAAAATAAGGGGTAAAGCAATGATTGTCATCTACTTTTCACCATTCATCATATTAAAGGGGGCTTACCAATTGCAGGAACCATTCTTTAATCTCTCCATCCAGGTGAGGAGCAAGCTTTTCTTCACAGGTTTTGTGATAGCTGTTCAGCCATGCTATTTCACCTTCTGAAAGGATTTCCTTTACCACTGTATCTTTAAAGAATGGACAGAATGTTAACGTTTCAAATTCATAAAATGTTCCATGAATTGTTTTTTCTGCTTCTTTTACAGCAATAAGGTTCTCATGACGGATTCCGTAATGGCCTTCAAGATAGTATCCCGGTTCATTGGACAGCACCATTCCCGGAAGAAGTTCCTGAGGGTTCAGATCTTTTCTGATGTTCTGCGGACCTTCGTGTACATTCATGAAGCTCCCTACACCGTGTCCGGTTCCGTGGTTAAAGTCCTTTCCTTCCATCCATAACGGAAGTCTTGCGATGGCATCTAAGTGTACCCCTTTTGTTCCTTTCGGGAATTTCACCATTGATAAACGGATCAATCCCTGTAATACCAATGTTGAGTTTCTTTTAAATTCTTCCGAAGCGGTCCCTAAAGCAAACGTTCTTGTAATATCCGTAGTTCCTTCAAGGTACTGACCTCCCGAATCTACAAGAATAGTGTCCTCATTGGTTACTTCTTTGCTTCCTTCTTTTTTGGCAGAATAATGCATGATCGCACCGTTATCTTTATATCCTACAATGGAACCGAAACTTTCTCCTACAAAATTTTCTCCTTCTGCACGGAAGCCTCTCAGTTTCTCACCGATAGAATATTCGTTCATGGCTTCTTTTCCTGCGTTGTGCGTCAACCAGTAAAGGAATTTCACCATAGCCACACCGTCTCTTACCATCACTTTTCTGAAACCTTCCAGTTCAGCTTCATTTTTCTGAGCTTTCATAAGGTTACCAGGTACGGGAGCTTTGATAAACTGGTTATCAGCTTTTAATGTTTCAAAAATCTGCTGGTTGCTGTTTGGAGAAACCAGGACTTTTTCATTTTTGAAGTTCTTCAGATAATTGTAGAATTCTTCGTAAGGCATCATTTTCACAAAGGAATCATCCATTTGTTTTCTTGCCTCCACTTCCATTTTTTCCAATCCTGTGAATAAGACTGCATCATTTTTAGTGATAACAACATATCCTAAGAAAACAGGGTTACTGTCTACGTCACTTCCTCTGAGGTTCAATGTCCATGCTACATCATCCAGACTTGATATGATGTGTACGGTAGCTTCCTGCTCTTCCATTTTCTGACGGATGGCAGCAAGTTTATCTGATACGGATTTACCTGCTCTTTCTACCGGATGTACAAAAATCGGGTTAGCAGATGGAGTTCCTCTGTCTTTCCATACTTCTTTTAAAAGCGGAAGATCTGTCAGGGTAATATTTTTTGAATTAAATCTTTGAGAAAGCAGTTCCCAGTTGGCATTAGAAGCAGCCAAAGCATTTACTGCCACTGTACCGCCCGAAGGAATTTCTGAAATAATCCAGTCGATATAATGAGGGGTTCCTTCCATACCGTCTTTGAAAAGATCAATTCCGGAACCTTCCAGCTCAATCGCAGCTTGTGTAAAGTATCTTCCGTCTGTCCAGAGTCCGGCTTTATCTTTGGTCACTACCACAAAACCGGCAGAACCTAAGAAACCAGACAGCCAGGCTCTCTCCTGCCATTCTTCGGGAAGGTATTCGCTCATATGCGGGTCTGCAGAATATACAATAAATGCATCAACATTATTTTTCTGCATTTCTTCACGAAGCGCAGCAACTTTTTCCTTTGAAGTCATTCTTTTCTTTTTTAACCACCGAAAGTTACGAAAAATTTAAAGTCGGAAGATGAATCAACGGGCTATTTTGCTTAATAATCTGTTATTTTTAAAGGAATTCTTTTTGAAAAGATTGTTATCCTGATATTGAATTTGTTTAAACTTTTTAAAATCAATATACTCTTCGTGGTACAAACGAAAATATACGTAAATATTAGAATGCAAACAATATAAATTTACAGCAAAGAATATGAATACAAAAAAGCCAAAATATACAAACTGCACATACCACAAATAGCAATTTAATATCAAAATAATAAATTTTGGAAAGATTATTGCAGCATTCTACCTTATGAAACAGCAAAACTACAATAACCACAGGAAATTTTATCCGCCACATCATTTTATTTATCTTCCAATACTGATCTTATTGGAGATTTTTGGAATTTATAAAATCTGGGATGACCCGGAAAACCGGTTGATCTGGATCCTGTTTTCTATTGTGATTTTTCTGCTTTTCTACCTTGCATTTATGACACGGCAGCATTATGCGCTGGGACTTCAAAACCGGATGGTGATCCTGGAATTTCAGCAACGGTATTTTGAAATCTTCAACATAAGATCAGATGAAACTGTTGAAAAACTGAAGTTCGACCAGATTGCTGCCTTGAGGTTTGCTTATGATGATGAGTTCAAAGAGCTTTTATACAGGGCTCTTCATGAAAACATCTCAGGAGATGAAATTAAAAGATCTATAAAAAACTGGAGAGCTGATCATTTAAGAGTCTAACATCACAAAATATAGGATTATGAAAAAATTAAGCTTATACAGTATTACGATATTTAGCTTGTTGACACTGACAAGCTGTGAGGCAGTAGAAACAATTTTCAAGGCAGGAATGTGGTGGGGAATTCTTTTAGTCTGTGTAATAGCAGGAATTCTTTTACTGATTTTTTCGAGGGGTAAAAACTCTTAACCATGCTTTATGGAGAAGAATACAGACCTGGAAATCATTTCTCATCTGAAGCCTTCAAAAATTGTTAAAATCATGAAGGACCCGGAAGCTTCTGCAAAGGCGGTACATCTCGTATATACCACCGATGCAGAAACCGCCGGAATTACTCGTAAGAAAACGGGAAAGAAATATTCCTATTACAAAGACGGTGAAAAAATAAAGGACAAGGAAGAAATCACAAGGATCAATAAGCTGGTCATTCCGCCGGCCTGGGAAAATGTATGGATATGCGCACTGGAAAACGGACATCTGCAGGCAACAGGTTTTGATGTCAAAAAGAGAAAGCAGTACCGTTACCATCCTCTCTGGAGCGCTTTAAGAAATCATACGAAATTTTACAGGATGCTTCAGTTCGGGTATGCATTACCAGAAATGCGGCTGCATATAGAACAGGATCTCGCATTGAGGAACTTTGAGAAACGGAAAATCCTTGCCTTAATTGTAAGCCTTATGCAAAGAACCAACATCCGTATTGGTAATTCTATTTATGAAAAACTGTATGGATCTTTTGGCTTAACGACTTTGAAAGGTAAGCATGTACAGGTAAAAGGGCAAAAGATTACTTTTTCTTTTAAAGGAAAAAAAGGGGTTATGCATCATGTTGACCTCAGAAGTAAAAGACTGGCAAGGCTCGTTCAGAAATGTAAGGATATTCCCGGGAAAGAGCTTTTTCAATATTTTGATGATGAAGGAAACCGCCATTCTGTAGATTCGGGTATGGTGAATGAGTATATCAAAGAAATCAGCGGCGAAGATTTTACAGCCAAGGATTTCAGAACATGGTCCGGAACGGTAAGTGCTTTAATTGCCTTTAAGGAGATCGGGTATGCCGAAAATGACACTCAGTATAAAAAGAAAGTAAAAGAAGCCCTGGACATCGTTGCAGAGAATCTGGGGAATACATCGGCCGTCTGCAGAAAATATTACGTTCATCCTTTAGTCATCAATCTTTACGAAAACAATACCATAAAAAAGTATCTTGACGAACTGGAAGTTATTGAAGAAAATGACGGAAAGGCCGATCTTACAAAGGAAGAAAGGCTGGTTTTGAAAATTCTGGAAAACGAGAAGATGTAGAAGATGGAAGAAGGGAAGCTGGGAGATGGAAGTTATGAAACTCCTAAAACAACTTTCTGAATTCTCAACCTCTTTTGATCAGGCTACTCAATACTTCCAGCATCTGACTTCCCGCTTCCAGCCCTATTATATTGAAATCCTGTTGTTGTTCAAAAACTGGGTTCTGTATTCCTTCGGGGTTATGCCTGCAATTTTTTTGAAAAGTTGGGTAAAGTGGGAAGCAGTATGAAAGTTCAGCTCATAAGCAATTTCTGCAATATCCTTGCTGGAGTGAAGTAATGCTTTACTGTAATTGATATCGATCTCGTTGATCCACTGTTTCGGGGATTTTTGGGTAACTCCTTTCACACATTTGTTCAGATAGCTTTCTGTTACAGACAGTTTGTCAGCATAAAATGCCACTCTCTTTTCTCCTACATGATATTTAAACAATAAATCCCGGAACTGAAGGGATAACTCCATGGGACGTGTTGCAGATTTATGATGGGTATCAGAATCTGTGCTCAGCATTTTGATCAATATGAGGTGAAGCATCGTTACTACTACGTCATTCACATTGAGGTTGTTCAGCCACAATTCCTGCTCCATGATGGGGAGAAGCTGGGTAATGGTTCCGTATGTCAGACTGTCGAGATTCAGGAAGGGGGTCATGAAAAAGATGCTGCTTTTATGTTTTGGAAGTTCCTGCTCGGACAAGATATTGTTTTCATAAGCCAGAAAGAAACCTTCAATATCATCGGATAGCTCAACGGTTGCTGTGATTGTTCCCTGTTTGATAAAAATCACTCCGCCTTTTTCGGCATGATACTCTTTATTTTCAAGGTATTGCCTGATATGGCCATTGGTAACGAAAATAATAAAATTGAACGTTGTACGGTATGGAATTACCGGCATAAGAATTCCTTTAAGATAATTTTCTATCCGATATAGCTGTATATCAGCATTATTAGCCAATATTTTGTCCGTAATATTCGGAAGAAAAAGTTTTTTATATTGAAAATTGGACAGAACTTCCATATCCTTGTTATGATTAATTAAAGTTATACAAAATATTTGAAAGCAAAGAGGCAAGTAAAAGAGTGAAAAAGCTAAAGCGTAAATGGTAAAAACCCCGAAACACGTATCCCGAAAACTTTCCAAACCTTATACTCTCTCACTCTCCTATTTAGAACTTATAATACACACCCACTCTCACTCCAAAAGGGCTTCCCGGTGTGTAGGTAAGATCTGTAACAGGTTCAGTTTCTCCTTTCAACTGGGTTTCGGTTGCAAACTGGGCTTCGTTCCATTTTACGTTGAAAAGGTTATTAACCTGAAAATTGGCACCCCATTTCTGACGGTTATAAGAAAGCATTAGGTCATTCACAAAATAGGCTTTGGTTCTGATACTGTTATCCTCTACAGCCGGTCTTGCCCCAAGATATCTGTACTGGATTCCTAAGGAAAAGCCATTCAGGAAGTCCCAGTTTACAGATCCGGTACTGGTAACTACCGGAGCCAGCGGAACATAATCCTGCCCTTTTTCTTCTTCGGTAAATCTTGCGTGGGAATAATTGATGTCCGCATTCAGATAAAAATTTTCCAACGGCTGGAAACGAACTCCAAGATCTGCCCCAAAGCGTCTTGATTTCCCGGAAGGCTCTACCACTGCATCATCTCCTACATAGACAAACTCCTGCTGAAGATCCATAAACCATACTGCCGGAGTAATGATCAAGGATTTGAAAGGGTGCAATCTTACCCCAAAATCTGCTCCGACAGAGTACGGAAGAGTATTCTCGTTCTTATTGGGAACTACCACTCTCAGATCATTGGAGTGAAAGCCCATTCCTGTTTTCAGGAACCACATCACATTATCATTCTGAGCGTAGGAGAAATTCAGTTTTGGGCTCAGCCTGGTGGCTTCTTTTGACTGTCCGGATGGTAATTGCTCTGCATCCAGCAGATTGTGCATATTGAAAATAAAATGATCTACTCTCAAAGCCGGATTAATCGTCCATTTTCCTGTTTTCCATACCAGTCCAGAGTATGTATGAAGATTGGTTTCAGTTCCTGTCACGTCTGATAGCCTGTCGAGCAGCATATCTCGGTGGTAAACATGATTAAGCTGTAAGGTATTAATGTCATCATTTCTTAAACCTATTCCTGAAGTCCAGTTTAAAGAGCTGTTTGCAAGGGAAAACGTTTTTGTATATTTTACTTCGGCTCCGTAGATATTTCTTCCGTCAGTCTGCTGAATTTCATCCCCATGATCTTTATCTTTTAAATTAAAGGTGAAGTCAGAATACAGATTGAAATTATACTTTGAATAAAAAGCCATCGCATCAATCTGTTCGGAAGGAGAAATAATGTGCTTAAAGTTCATCTGAAGGTTTGTTCTTGAAGTTTTCCCACCTTCAGTAGGATCTATACTACCCCATCTGCCAATAATTCCTTCATCTACGGCACGTTCCGGGATCTGTCCGGAAGCATTCCAGGAAGAATTAAATGTTGAAAACTGAATGTTGAAATAATCATTATCCGTAAGCCATTGATTGTATTTTCCGAAAATATTAACCCTGTTAAAATTCTGTTTCACATCGAAAGGACCATCTGTATAATTATATTCTGCTGCTACATATGCATTTTTCCTACCCAGATCATCATGCAGAATATTGAACATTCCCAGAATTCTTTTGGAATTAAACGAGCCTCCTTCCAGTTTAATCATACTGTTTTTCAATCCGTTGTACGTCTGAAAATCTACATATCCCGCGGTATTAAAGTCTCCGCGATCCATATAATATGCCCCTTTTCCGAAATCGATATTGTTTACTGTTTCGGGAATCACAAAATGCAGGTCAGAGTATCCCTGTCCATGGGCATGAGAAACAATGTTCACAGGCATTCCGTCTATATTCACGCTTACATCAGTCCCGTGATCAGCATCAAATCCTCTCAAAAAAAGCTGTTCTGCCTTTCCTCCTCCGGCATGCTGGGCAATAAAAAGTCCCGGAACTTTTCTCAACAGATCCTGCGCTGAGTTGACTGGAAATTTATTCAGATCAACCTTGGTAATGGCTGATAGAAATGAACTGTGATTGATCGCTACTTCTGAAATCTGAAAAGGTTTATGCTGCAAAAAAATAACTTTATTTTTATCTTCATCATTAGTCACCACCCATTTTACCTCATCATATCCCTGACGGCTGATCACAAGGGTATCAGGAAGGGATTTTACAGGAATGGCAAAAGTGCCATCCAGTCCTGTATGGGTATGGCTGTTTCCGTGGTCATATTTTACCAAAGCATCGGCAATGGGAAATTTGTCATTTGCATCTTTGATCAGCAACTGTTTTTCTGCTTCCTGCGCCATCATTTTTCCACTGAATGTCATGACCAGAAATGCAGCTGCTATTTTTGTTATTTTCATTTTTTGTTTAGTTAAATTATAAATTAGATAAGAGATGAGAGATAATAGACGAAGAGATGAGAGACTGGAAAAATTCTCACTCTTAAGGCTCCACAACTCTCAAACCCTTCAACTCTCAAACTCAGAAGCTACGCTTTCGCTTTAAGAAATATTTTTTGAATTAAAAGTGTAATCCACGTTCCGGCTACGAATGGGAAAGTAAATACTCCGCCAACGATATCCAGGCAATGATTGTCTATTAAGAAATCATCAATGGCAATGGTAATAAGGACTGCAATAAGCACCCATAGACCGTCTGTCTTTTTGACTCCGGAAAAAACGATAGCGGAAAGCACCGCGTTGAATCCAAATAATCCCATGTGGATTTCTTTGATGGGTTCTCCATTTAACTGTGATAATCCGGCACCAAGAATAGATGCGGCTAACCCGTATAAAGCTGCTATCGGAGAGCTGATGAAAACAGCCAGGAAGAAAATCATTCCTGAAAGAACCCCGCCCTGAAATATCACCTCACCAAATCCATTGGTACAGGTAAGAAAATCATCATATTCTGTAGGAACTACTTCACTGCTCAACATGGCAGAAGGTGGAATGTGGGTAAAATGATGCAATGCAAAAACCAATACCCATGTAATAATGATAAAAGGAAAAGTAAACACCGGAATTTTCTTCCGGATAAAGAAATGCTGGATAACAGCAGCCAACGCTCCACCTAATAGTATTAAAATCCAGATCAATACCGTAGTTTCGAAAAGAAATGCCAGGGCTACTCCCACCAGCGCTGCACTGAAGCCGTACAGTCCCGCATTAATTTCAGACTGATCATATTTAAGTTTCATTGCTGTGAAAGTTCCGGCTGCTGTTGAAAGCAATACCGCCACGCCGCACTGCCAGCTTCCCATGAAGATTCCTATAAGAAACAGAAGACCGGTCCATCTGTTTTCCTGAAGCATAATCTGCCCGATTCCTTTTAATATATTGTCTAAAAAAGGCAGTTTTTTGAAAAATTCGTTCATAGTTTTTTTAATTTATTAATAATGGGGGGGTTGTTTGTTTTTCGCTGGTTATTTTTTGTTGCTGGATTCGAGGTGCGGGTTTCGGATTGCGAGGTGCGAGGATTAGATTAAGATAAAAGATGCGAGATTGAAAGTTCATCATTTTTCAGCTTCAATTTTTTCTTCAACCTTAAAACTCTCAAACCCTTTTACCCTCAAACTCTACCACTCGTATCTCGTATCCCGCATCCCGAAACCCGTTTACCATCCAAGAAAGACCATTCCGACTCCGCACACGGTTACCACAGCTCCGCTTACCACCCCCATATATCTTTCCAGTTTTTCGGTATTAAATAGTGTTGAGTAACCATAACGTCCCAGAAGAACCATTCCAAGCATGGTTAAGACTGTAGTTGCAGTGAAAGAAATTACCAGTACGGCAATTTCAGACATTGAGTGTTTTACTCCTGAATAAAACAACAAAGGAATCAATGGTTCACTTGGTCCCATCACGAAAATCATGAATAATACAAGCGGGGTTACTTTTATTCTTTTCTGAGGTATTACAACTTCGCTGTGATTGTGTTCGTATACATAGACATCATCTCCCATCACGTCAAAATGTTTGTGAGGCTTATTTCTGATTGCCTGAATGAGACCATATACCAGATAAACGCCTCCGAAAATCAGCAGTGCCCATCCTGAGAAGTTTCCTCTGATATCCTGAAACCAGGAGATCTTATTCAGCTGCCATCCGAGAAAAACCCCGATAAAGCCCAAAATCAGAGAACTGAATACGTGTCCGAAACCACAGACAACCGTTAATATTGCTGTTTTCATACCGCTCCATTTTTTAGATTTTGAGATCACTATGAATGGCAGGTAATGATCCGGTCCTGAAGCGGTGTGTATAAAACTTATTGAAACGGCACTCAAAAGAAGTGCCCAAACTGTACTATCCATTTTTTATTAATTCTGTTATTTCAGATTCTTTATTAAGTTTTGGCTAAAGCCAATGGAAGATTTCTTTTTATTAAGCGGGCTAAAGCCCGCTTCTATTGAATATGTCTCTCGTAAGCATTAGATCTTCTTTACTCCAACGACCAGAGAATCTCCTGAATATGAAGGAAGAAGTTGTACATCAATTCTCCTCCATGTCCCAGAGCTCTTACTACAAAACCGTTGTCATCCATTGCTGAAACTCCTGCTTCCATTTGTTCATGGTGCTGCGCTGCTGCTTCAACTATTTTTTCAATCAATCCATTTCTGTCTACATTTTCTTTCGTACTGTAGAAGATCAGGGTTCCCTGGTGGGTATATTGTTCCAGATTTCCGATGCTGCTGATCGGGATCATATCAGGCTGAATGAGAACATTATCTTTCACGACCAGCTTATTGTTGTGATAGATTTCCATTACATTCTGAAAGCGCTTCAGCTTAAAAACTTCTCCATAGTGCTTCCGTCCGCAGGTAATAATCTCACTGATGATGATCTGGCTGTTGTTCCCTATATGAATATTGGCTTTACTTTTAAAATTGGAATCTTCATGAGGAACTATGGGATGTGGAACGTAAGCAAAAGAAGTTTCATCTTCCATAGAGACGTTGAGTTCCTGAAGCGCTTTGTCCTGCATGTTGAAAAGCCTTTGATAAGATTGTGACTGCAACTGAAGCGCAGCTCCTTTTTCAAGCGTAACATCCAGATGATAATGGTCTCCATCCAGAATTCCCGGAGAGGAGCTCATTACCATCTGATAGAGCTTTTTGTCATTTTTTCGCTGTCCTACAGAAACTACCCTGAAAGGAAGTGAGATATAAAGATCTTTCACATAGGATTCTCCTTCCTTGAATCCTGCAATAATTTTTAAACGACTGTCCATTTATCTTACCAGGTTCGGTTCTTCAATTTCTTCCAGAAGAGCATATTTTTTAATCCAACCTATTACTTTGTCCAGTCCTTCATCTGTTTTAAGATTTGTGAATACGAAAGGATTTCCTTTTCTCATTCTTCTGGCATCATTTTCCATGACTTCAAGGCTGGCTCCTACGTAAGGGGCAAGGTCAATTTTATTAATGATCAGTAAATCTGATCTTGTAATCCCAGGTCCTCCTTTTCTGGGAATTTTTTCTCCTTCTGCTACATCGATAATGAAAATGGTAACGTCTGCAAGGTCCGGACTGAATGTCGCTGAAAGGTTGTCCCCTCCACTTTCAATAAGAACCAGTTCGATTTCCGGGAAACGTGCTGCCAGCTCATCTACTGCTTCAAGGTTCATACTTGCATCTTCACGGATGGCTGTGTGTGGACATCCTCCTGTTTCCACTCCGATAATTCTGTCATGAGGAAGAAGGCTGTTTTTTGCCATAAACTCAGCGTCTTCTTTGGTATAAATATCATTGGTGATTACTCCAAGATCATAAGTCCCGAATAATTTCCTGCTTAAACGTTCCAGTAATGCAGTTTTTCCTGAACCTACCGGTCCTGCCACTCCTACTTTTATATATTTTCTGTTTTCCATTTTTTTCTAAAATTTTATTTGTTTTTTAACGCTATGGGCGCTAAGTTTTTTTACCTCGAATATTTTTCGATCGCAAGGACGTTTCACTCAGCAGAGAGCAATTCGCCAATTTGCTCTTTTACCTTTTATCTTTTTAGGACATATAAAGCCTTGAATACAATCTCTCATGCTGCATACATCTGATGTCAAAAGCGGTATTGCAAAGCCCTACTAGATCTCTGTCCAGTTCTATAGTTTCCAAAGCTGTTTTTTCCATCACAGGGTAAAGAGAAAAAAGGATATCCTGTCCATCCAGCTGTCCAAGAGGGACCAGCTTTACAGCATTGGTAATCATTCCCGCCACTGAAGTGTAATAGAACCCTAAAAGCGCCTCGTACAAAGGAATTTTCATTAAACAGGCATAGACTCCGAATACAATACAGTAGTGGGAATTGGCTTCTTTACGCTGAACTGCTTTTTCAAAAACCTCCATAAGAGGAAAATCTTCTCTTCTTTTGAATATCTTAATCAGCCTGAGACCTAATTTCTGGCTGGCCTGGCGGATTTCCCTGGGACATTTTATCGCATTACATTCATTATCCAGTTCTAAAAGCTGTTGAAAATCTCCCTTTTCGGCTGCTTCATAAGCCAGCTTTACAAAAGCCCCGTCATTGAATTTCAGGTTGTACTGGAGCATATTCTGCACAAATTCTTTTGCAGTTTCTACGTTATGTACAATTCTTTCCTGTACGTAAGTTTCAAGTCCGTTGGAATGGGTGTAGCCTCCGATAGGAAGTGTAGGATCCGCCAAATGAAGCAAACCCGACAGAAAATTTATATTCATGCTATTCATCTTTCGGAGCTGCCATTTTTAAGATTTTTGTAAAGATTGTAGAGCCCAGACTTCCATGTCCATGAGGTTCTACATTAGATTTAAGAAGATTGAGCAGTTTCACCGATTGTTTTTCCGGCTTAAAACCACTCGCTTCCAGCCATCTGAACATCGGCATTTCAAAAGGAAGCAAGACTTTGTCATTCTGAATGAAAAGCGGAATATGCTTGTTTCCGATCTCATAACATACAGTACCCATTTCCAGCAGTGAAGTGGGCGACATCACAATGGCTTCTGTTTCCAGAACATTGACTGCGATTATTTTTTCTGCATCCTCAAAAAGAATATCCCCTTCACGCAGACGCTGTCCCTCTCTGAGAAATTTGATCGCGACATCAGTTCCCTGTCTGGTCTTTTTGCGCTGGATTCTTTTCGTCGTTTCAAACCATTCCAGATCAAGATAATCTATGGTTTTGTCCGTAGGATTTTCAGCGAGATTGCCTATGATTTGATTAATTATCATTGTTGGATTTTTTTCTGAAGTCTAAGTTTTTGGAGATTCCTACCCCGAATGTTGAACCACTGATTCCTGCTATGTAGCTTTTTGTCCAGCCCTCCTCTTTTGTTTTGGTCTGAAGCATTGATAGTTCTGCAAATTTGAATTTCAGAGCCCAGCCGCCTCCAAGCAATATTCCAATCAAAGGATAGGCACGAAGACGGAATCCGTTAAAATTCTGCATCGCATCAGCAGCCGTTGACAGCTGTTGTCCCCAGACATAGTGAGCATCTACCTGCCCGATCAGTACAAAGTATTTTCCAAGCATCAGTGAAGGGCTATACCAGATACCTGCTTCATTTTGTTTATAAGCCACATGATGATCAACAGAATTTTGTGAGTAGGCATAATTAACCCCGATAAGATCATTATTATTAATAAAGTATCCCACTCCAAGCGGTGCACTGGAAACCGTACTGCTGCTGCTTGACGGTGTGGTAATTTTAGAATAGTCCAGGGAACCATAGATCATAAACTGGCCTTTTGGTCCTTCTTCATCGCTTTTCAGCCTGTGCCCTCCTAAAAACTGAGCACTTACATTACTGGAAAGTAACGACATTCCGGCTACAGCAACAGAAAAAACTGTTTTATTTAAATATTTCATTCTAAACGTAGTTCTATAATTGTTTTAAAATAGGGTCTGATAAATCTTTTTTCGTTGTTGAATAAACCTAACAGGTTTTTGAAACCTGTTAGGTTTGATTCATAAAATTTATCTTAGAACAAATAATACAACTGTGTTAAAGGAAGTTTCTCTGCCGGTTCACATGTGATGTATTCACCATCTACTGTTACTTTATAGTTTTCAGGATTCACTTCAATTAAAGGCGTTTTATCGTTATGGATAAGGTCTTTTTTGGAAATATTTCTGCAGTTTTTCACAGGAAGAATCATTTTTTCTAATCCGTAGGAAGCAATAGTTCCGTTATCGATAGAGATCTGCGAAACGAAGTTGGCACAAGTCCCGAACTTAGCTTTTCCGTGGGCTCCAAACATATTTCTGTAAATGATCGGCTGTGGTGTTGGAATAGATGCATTAGGATCTCCCATTTTAGCAGCGATTACAAATCCGCCTTTTACAATCATTTCCGGCTTTACTCCAAATAATGCAGGCTTCCAGATCACCAGATCTGCCAGTTTTCCTTTTTCAACTGATCCTACATATTCCGAAATACCATGTGCAATAGCTGGATTGATAGTATATTTAGCCACATATCTTTTGGCACGGTAGTTATCGTTTCCACTGTCTTTATCTTCTGCAAGATCACCTCTCTGCTCTTTCATTTTGCTTGCAGTCTGCCATGTTCTGGTAATCACTTCCCCCGGTCTTCCCATCGCCTGAGAGTCTGAACTCATGATACTGAAAACTCCCATATCATGAAGAATATCTTCTGCAGCAATGGTTTCAGGACGGATACGTGAATCTGCGAATGCCACATCTTCAGGAATATTTTTGCTCAGGTGGTGGCAAACCATCAGCATGTCCAGGTGCTCATCGATGGTATTTACGGTGTAAGGGCGTGTAGGGTTTGTAGAAGCCGGCAATACATTGGGATACATGGCTGCTTTAATGATATCCGGTGCGTGGCCTCCACCTGCTCCTTCTGTGTGGAAGGTGTGGATTACTCTTCCGTTGATGGCTCTCATCGTATCTTCAAGAAAACCTCCTTCATTCAATGTATCTGTATGGATGGCCACCTGAACGTCATATTTATCAGCTACTTTCAGTGCTGCATCAATCGTCGCAGGAGTTGCTCCCCAGTCTTCATGGATTTTTACGCCTAAAGCTCCGGCTTCCACCTGTTCTTCGATAGGTTCTTCTGCTGATCAGTTCCCTTTTCCGAAGAAACCAAGGTTCATAGGATATTCTTCTGCTGCTTCAAGCATTTTCTGCATGTTGAATTTTCCCGGAGTTACTGTTGTTGCGCTGGTTCCGTCGTTTGGACCTGTTCCTCCGCCAATCATAGTAGTAATTCCACTGTATAAAGAAGTTTCGATCTGTTGAGGACAGATATAGTGGATATGGGTATCAATACCTCCGGCCGTTACGATATATCCTTTTCCTCCGTGAACTTCAGTTGAAGCCCCTATGATCATATCAGGAGATACACCATCCATTGTATCAGGGTTTCCAGCTTTTCCGATTCCTACAATCTTCCCATCCTTGATTCCGATATCCCCTTTCACAATTCCCCAGTGGTCAATGATAACAGCTCCGGTGATACAAAGGTCCAGAACACCTTCATCTCTTTTCGCGGTAACATTCTGTCCCATTCCGTCACGAACGGTTTTTCCTCCTCCGAAAACGGCTTCATCACCGTAATGAGTGAAATCTTTTTCAATTTCAATGATAATTTCAGTGTCCCCCAGCCTGATTTTATCTCCGGCTGTAGGACCTAATATATTGGCGTATTGTTTTCTGTCTACGTGTAAGCTCATCTTAGTGATTTTTAAAGTTTAACTCTTCAACTTTTGCAAGACTTTCTCTTTTCTGTTCTTCGGAATCTATCTGTCCGTCCACAAGATTATTGAAACCCATTGCTTTTTTGGTTCCTCCTATTTCTACCAGTTCCACTTCTTTTTCTTCTCCCGGTTCGAAACGTACTGCAGTGCTTGCTACAATATTCAATCTCTTTCCGAAAGCTTTTTCGCGGTCAAAGCTCATCGCTTTATTGACTTCAAAAAAGTGGAAGTGTGAACCTACCTGAATAGGACGGTCACCTGTATTGGTTACTTTTATTTTTACAGTTTCTCTGCCTTCATTGCAGATAATTGTACCTTCTTTTACAAAAATTTCTCCTGGTATCATGATGAATAGGTATTAACGGATTGGATTGTGTACGGTTACCAGCTTCGTCCCATCCGGGAACGTTGCTTCAATCTGAACATCGTGGATCATTTCTGCCACGCCGGGCATCACATCCTCTTTTGTAAGAAGATTAGCGCCTTCCTGCATTAGCTCGGCTACTTTTTTTCCATCTCTTGCACCTTCAAGCAAGAAGTGGCTGATCAGTGCTATGGATTCAGGGTAGTTTAATTTAAGGCCTCTTGCCTTTCTTTTCAGAGCGAGTTCGCCTGCCAGAAACAGCATAAGCTTTTCCGTTTCTCTCGGTGTTAAATGCATAGTATTTTTATTTAAAATTGGACAAAGAGAATCCTGTTCACCTTTTGTAAAGGCAAATAGAAATATTCAAAAATGTAAAGTGGGAAATGATTCTTACGGATCTGTATTCACATTAATACAAACCATAAAAGTCATTACGATTAAAAAAAAGGATTAGCAGCCCGCAATCTGCAGGGAATGATACAGAATGTATCTTGGTGCTGTAATATAAATACGGTTTTGAACGGCCGCAACCCGTGTACTGTAAGTGTAGCCTGCAAAGAAATAATATAACCACTGCTGTGTAAGTACTGAGTAATCAAACTTCACTTTCTCCCAGTCATTGGAATCCTGCACATCCTGTACATCTGAAAAACTGTACATTTCAGGCTGGGTCTGTTGATCGGATTTCTGCTGAAGAAGATGAATGTTTGAAAGGATATCAGAGTATGGCTGAGTTTTCCCTTTATGTGCAAAAAGACCTGCACACAGCGCTGAGAAAAATATCACAAAAGAGAAAAATAAGACTCTTTTTTTCATACCTGTTAATAATGCTGTAAAATTAGAACAATCTGAAAGCCCCGGCTATCAAAAAATTTATTTAAAATGTTCAAAATCGCAACAAATGCAATTTTATGTATTTTTAACATTCAGCCACAAATCCTTTGTTTACAACGCTTAAGCGCTCTCTATGAACTATGACAAATATTTTTTTGTCCTTATTCCTATAACTATGACTATTCATCTCATCTTTTTCTTCTATTTAAAAAACAGGACCAACACATGTTTTATTATCAATTATATTGGCTTAAAAAACATTATTTACTAAGAATTAATTAACAATTAAGTTTATTTCACAAAATCAGGCCGTATTTTTTCTTTCCTTATAATTATCGTAAATTTGTATACACATCTTATTTAATTTAATAAAATAATAAAACGTAATATGTCAAAAGCAATTTCGCAAGTACCATTAGCGGTAAATGAGCCGGTAAATTCATATGAACCGGGATCTCCGGAAGTTAAAAGTCTTATTGCCACGTATAAAAAAATGTGGGCTGAAAAGGTAGAAATCCCAATGATCATCAACGGAAAGGAAGTAAAAACTGATACAAAAGTACAGCTTCAGTCTCCACAGGATCATGCTCATGACTTCGGATTCTATTACCAGGGTGGTATGCAGCATGTGGATGACGCTATCAACGCGGCATTGGCAGCTAAAAAAGAATGGAATGAACTAGGCTGGGAACAGCGTGCAGCAATTTTCTTAAAGGCAGCTGATCTTTTGGCTGGTCCTTACAGAGATGTGATCAACGCTGCCACAATGATCGGACAGTCTAAAAACGTACATCAGGCTGAAATTGATTCTGCTTGTGAGTTTATCGACTTCTTAAGATTCAACGTAGAGTTCATGACAGAAATGTATGCTGAACAGCCGGTTTCTGACAACGGAATCTGGAACCGTGTTGAGTACAGACCATTAGAAGGATTCTGCTTTGCGGTAACTCCTTTCAACTTTACAGCGATTTCCGGAAACCTTCCAACTTGTATGGCTATGCTTGGAAACGTGGTGGTTTGGAAACCGTCTGACAAGCAGGTATATTCTGCAAAAGTAATAATGGATGTATTGACTGAAGCGGGTCTTCCTGCGGGGGTTATCAACATGATCTTTACGGATGGTAAAGAAACTGCTGAGAAAGTATTGGCTCACCCGGATTTTGCAGGTCTTCACTTCACAGGTTCTACAAAAGTATTCCAGGGAATGTGGAAAATGATCGGTGACAATATCCACAACTACAGAACATACCCAAGAATTGTTGGAGAAACAGGTGGTAAAGACTTTGTGATTGCACACCCATCCGCAAACGTAGAAGCTGTAGCTACTGCATTGGTAAGAGGTGCTTTCGAATATCAGGGACAAAAATGTTCTGCAGCGTCAAGAGCTTATATTCCTAAATCTCTTTGGGCTGATGTGAAAAAAGTAATGGAAGATCAGATGAGTACAATCAAAATCGGTTCTCCTGAAGATACTTCTAACTTTGTAAACGCTGTAATCGACAAAAATTCTTTCGAAAAGTGCAAAGGATATATCGACAGAGCGAACGCTTCAGGTGAAGCTACTGTAGCTATCGGTGGAAAATATGATGATTCTAAAGGATGGTTTGTACACCCAACGGTAATCGAAACTACAAATCCTCACTACGAAAGTATGGTAGAAGAGATCTTTGGTCCAATCTTATCCATCTATGTATATGAAGATAAAGACTGGAAAGAAACACTTAAGCTTGTAGATTCTACTTCACCTTATTCATTGACTGGTTCTGTATTCTCACAAGACCGTTACGCAATCAACGAAGCTTATAAGGCTTTAGAAAATGCATCAGGTAACTTCTACATTAATGATAAACCAACTGGTGCTGTAGTAGGACAGCAGCCTTTCGGTGGAGGAAGAGCTTCAGGAACAAACGATAAAGCAGGTTCTAAAATGAATCTTCTGAGATGGGTTTCTGTAAGAAGCGTAAAAGAAACTTTTGTTTCTCCGAAAAACTACAAATATCCATACCTTGGATAATAAGTAATGAGTAATAAGTAATGGGCAATGAGTAATCATAGTCTGTTCTTCATATAAAGCCTCGGAATTTCGGTTTCGGGGCTTTTTTGTGGGGTAATGCGGATTCGGGGGTTCGGATTCGAGTTATGGGTGGTGTTAAAAGTTCAAAGTTTGGGGTTTAAAATTAAAATTACTGATAACCAGAAAAATACTCTTCACTTCCCGACACTCTCTAACTCTCTAACTCTCCCACTTCACCTTACACCTCATACCTCGAAGCCCGCTCCTCGTCCCTACTAACATCTTTTAACAAACTTTACAGGTATTTTACGATTTTTAATGCCCTGTTAGGAATAATTATTGATTTTCCGTTATTATACACCCCAAAATAAAATAATATGAAAAAGTTATTGCTAACAGCCATCGGAATAGGAATATTTGCAGTGAGCTGTGGAACCAAAGAATCGACAATGTCAACAAGTAATCGTGATTCAGCAACAGTAGACAGTACACAAAAAAGTATACCGCCTACTACTGATACAATGACTACAAAAATGACGAATCCTGACACTATCAAGATAAAAAGGGATTCTATGGCAACGTCTCCTGTCAAATAGTATTTATATACGTTTAACTTAACATGGAAAATCTGCAGATGAAAGCGCTGCAGATTTTTTTATGATAAAAAGTTAAAGGGTAGATGGTTTAATTTAATTATGGATGAAAAAATTAGGTTTGGCTAAAGCCCACTTCTATTGATATCCTGACAAATAATAGCTTAATGAAAAAATCGTTTATTCTTCAAACTTGTTGAAAATAACGTTATATAGATTCCTTCGGAATGACAAAAAGAATTAAGCAGCACCAAATACGTGATATAATCAGTCCTTACCATTCCGTAGGAATCTAACCCATTATTAATCCTATAAAACCTGATGAAATTAAAAACAGAAGAAATTCCTTTTGATATTTTACATCCAAATGTATAGTAGTGTTTAATGAGAATATCTTTTATCTTTTATCTTTTATCTTTTATCTTTTATCTTTTATCTTTAAATCCTTATATTTGATAAACACCAAACATTAAAATATATTACAATGAGAAAATTATTCATAGGAGCCGTTCTCGGATTTCTTTTCCTTGGAAGCTGTGCTCAAAACAAAGAAAAAAGGGAGGAATATAAAGAAGCCCACAATAAAGATTCCTTAAGAAACAGAATGGGTGATTCTGCAGTTGCCAATTCTATACCTTCACCAGCACCGGCTGATACCTCAAAAGCAAAGACAGACAGTACAAAAGTTAAATAAAATCACAAATCCACAGACTTTCTGTGGATTTGCACTTAAAAAAACTTGACTGAAAAAAAACCGGGCAATCAACCCCGATTATAAAATATGGCTGATATTCTGATACAGAATATTTCCTTAAAAGATTAAAAAGAGGAATTGTTGTTTCACTTAAATGACCTTAATTCAGAAAGCGGAATAAAAAGCGATAAGATGTATCAGGATTGTCTCCTGTTCTGTGAAACTGACACAAATATATGATAGAAAGGCGTTTCTTTAAAACAATAGGTTGTTCATTTTCATGAAAATGACAAGATAGAAATTAAAAAATCAGGTCTTTTTAATCATTTTCCGGAAAATGAACATGTGTATCGGATTTATTTTCATTATCCAGATATTTGATATAGGCAGATGGAGAATAGTCCGTTACCGCTTTAAACACCGATGCAAATTTACTGTGAGAAGAGAACCCGCATTCATCGGCAAGGATACTTATTTTATACTGCCTGTACTTCTCATCATTGATGAGTTTATCTACAATATAATTAATCCTTAAACGGTTGATGTATGTTTTGAAGTCTGCGCTTTTATGCTGATTAATGACATAAGAAAGATATTTTGTATTGGTGTTCAGTTCACCGGCAAGAAAAGAAAGGGACATTCCTTTGTTATTATAAAGATTACCTCTTTCAAAGTCTTCAAGAAGTTCAAGCAGCTTAGATTCTGTTTCGGAAGTCATCAGGGAATCATTTCTTCTCCGGTCTGCTTCAGGTTCTTTGTCATCAATTTCTTCTACAGATATATTGGAAAACTCAGAATCGGGCTGTAATAAAGGATAATGGTTTCTGCTGCTGATCGTATTAAACTGAGCCCTCATCATATTTCGTAATTTTGAACGCTGTTTTTTCTGTTTTCTTCTGATAAAAATGAGTAAGCCTACCAGTGAAATAAAGAGGATTACAATAGCAGCATTTTTTACTCCGTTCATCTGCCCGCTCTTTTTATTAGGCTTTCCCTTTGGGTTTTCAAAGGATTTCATTGCAAAACTCTGATTGCGGGCTGCAATGCTGTCATAGGCACGTATATATTTCACCGCATACAATGAAGCTTTAAAATTATCTCCCGTTCCTTCATAATAATCATTAATATTGGAATATACGGCCTTTTTAAGCTTAAGACTCCGGGATGTATCTGCAATTTTCTCCGCCTTTTTAAGATAGGATTCAGCATCTTTCCAGTTTTTCTGCTTAAGACGGATACCTCCCAATCCGTTATACACCAAACCCAGGGTGCAGCTTCCGTCTTTAAGTAAACCTTCTGCTTTTCTATAATAGCTTTCAGAAACAGGATAATCATTAAGTTTGAAATAAATATCTCCCAACAGCTGATAAGAAGCGGCTGTTGTCTTTTTTTCTTTATCACTGTTTATTTTTTCAAAATATTTCAGAGAAGATTCGATATATTGTATAGCATTGGGATAATTCCCCATCTCCATTTCATAGAAGGCCATTTCCTGATTCAGCAGTCCTGCCGCTTCGTTACTCTTCTGAAAATCAGTGATCCGGCCGGCAGCTTCCAGTCCTTTCAGAATGTATTTTTTGGATCTTTCGTATAACCCTACCTGTCTATATTGTCTCGCAAGTAATCTGGTTACTACAGTCATCCATTGCGGATCATTAACCTGGTTGATGACCGAGTGTGCATTTTCACTGTAACAAATTGCTTTTTTAAGTTCGCCCGCATGGTGATAAAGTTCTGAAGAAAGAATGAGGCATCTGATTTTCTCTGCAGGAGTTTGAGCTGACATATAAAGAGAATCCGCAGTTTTGATTGCTTTGGGTAAATCCTTATAAGCTGTGACGGAAGAAGTCCTTTCACAGATAAGATCAAAGTTATTTTTTTTCTGGGCGAATATAGGAACTGCTGTTATCAGCAAAAACAAAAATTTCAGAAGACTTCTAGGCATAAAAAAACAAATTATTATTTTGATTTTATAATAATTCATCATTATTTTCAGGGAGTGTCTTTTTGTTTTTTACAAAACTAGTGATATTTTATTTTTTATTAAAATATTATCTTGAAATTTAATCATTTACCCAAAACAATCATTTACATTAATTTTAATAATAAAACTAAAATAATATATGATTATCTTTCATAATCACCTGATCTCTGTTTTAAAGCTAAAGTTCCTATATAATTATTTTCAATATGAACGGCTCATGTGTCATCATATTTATTACATTTGTAGGGAATAAAAAGTTTTTATGAAAAAAATAGCAATACTTTCCTCCATCTTTATAGGAGCCCTGGCATGGGCGCAGGGAATTAAATTTGAAGAAGGCAATTTTGCCTCTATCCTTGCCAAAGCGAAAAAGGAAAAAAAACTGGTCTTTATTGATGCGTATGCCTCATGGTGCGGGCCTTGTAAGCTGATGGTTAAAAATATTTTCCCGCTTCAGTCTGTGGGTGATTATTATAATTCTCATTTCATCAATGCTAAAATTGATATGGAAAAAGGGGAAGGAATTGAGCTTGCCAAAAAATATAACGTAAAAGCATTTCCTACTTACCTGTTTATTGACGGAAATGGTGAAGCGGTACACAGAACTTTGGGATATGTAGAGGAAAAAGACTTTATCCAGTTTGCAAAAGATGCTGAAGATCCGAATAAAAGACTGACTTCTCTGAAGCAGCAATTTGAAAACGGAGAAAAAGATCCTGAATTTTTAAAGAATCTTGCAGGCCTTACCATGTATAATGATGCTGAGTTCGCCGGTAAAGTGATGAACCGTTATTTTCAGCAGAAAACCAGTTTAGATCAGGAAGATATTCAGATGCTTCTTTCAGGAGTTCAGACTACAGACAGTCCTTTGTACAAAATTTTCCAGGATAAAAAAGCCGATATCGTTAAATTTTTCCCGGAAGATAAGTATGAAAAGTTTGATAAAAATATCAAGTTGAATACTATTTCTAAAAAAGCATACAATGCAGATGCTAAAACATGGAATGACAGCTATTTTATGTCTGAAGCGCAGAAATTCCTGAGCAAAGAAGAGGCTGACAAGATCTTAAAAAGAATGAAAGCCAACAGAGCTTTAAAGAATAAAAATATTCCTGAATATGAAAAATTAATCCTTGACCTTTACAAAGATTATTCTGCAGCAGGTTCCGAAGAACTGAATTCCCTTGCGTGGAACTTCTTTGAAAATGTAAGCAACAAGGAGTCCCTTGAAAAAGCGATTGCATGGGCGCAGGAATCTGTAAAAAAAGACCAGAACTTTGCCAATACAGATACTTTAGCCAACCTTTACAATAAGGTGGGTGATAAGAAAAATGCAAAAATATGGGCTGAAAAGTCTATTGAACTTGCGAAAAGCACCGGACAGGATTCTTCTGACACGGAAAAATTACTGAAAAGCCTTTAATTGATTATTAAGGTCTGAAATAAAAAAACGCAGAACTCCGTTCTGCGTTTTTTTATGATGTATAAACCACCCCGTCAAAAATTCTTTGAATTTTCGCCACCCCTCCAAAGGATGGGAATTTTCACGTCTTCAGTTGTGGTATAAGTGAAGGTTTCCCTTCTGTTTTTTATGAGGCAATAAGCAATAATTGCTTCTCTTAGTATTCAAACAGGACACTTCCCCACGTAAATCCGCTTCCGAAAGCAGAAAGAAGGACAAGGTCTCCTCTTTTGATTTTTCCCTGCTCAATTGCTTCGCTTAAAGCAATCGGAATAGAAGCCGCTGTTGTGTTTCCGTATCTCTGGATATTGTTGAACACTTTATCGTCTGGTAATCCGAATTTTTCCTGTACAAACTGGGCAATTCTCAGGTTCGCTTGATGAGGAATGAACATATCAAGATCTTCAACTTTTTTTCCAGCTTTGTTCAATGCTTCCATCATTGTTTCAGGGAATCTTGTTACGGCATGCTTAAACACAAAGTTACCGTTCATAATCGGGTATACTTCTTTGTTTGTTACATTTTCAGGGTCTTTTCTCATCCTGTCGCTCCATCCGAACTTTGAACCCGGGAACTGAGTACAAAGATCATCTGCATATTTTCCTTCAGAATGCATATTCATGGCTAAAATATCACCCGCATTTTCATCTTCTGTAGCCGAAAGAACAATAGCTCCTGCCCCATCTCCGAAAATGACAGAAACCCCTCTTCCTTCATCAGAAAAATCCAGTCCGAAGGAGTGAACTTCAGCTCCTACCACAAGAATATTTTTATAAGTCCCAGATTTGATAAATGCATTGGCAACACTCATAGAATATACAAATCCTGAACATTGATTTCTTACATCCAATGCTCCTATCGTATCACATCCCAGCATGTCCTGAAGCAATACACCACATCCTGGGAAATAATAATCCGGAGAAAGTGTGGCAAAGATAATATAATCGATATCTTTTGAGGTAAGACCAGCATTCTGGATGGCTTTTTCTGCAGCTTTAAAACCCAGATAAGCGCTGGTTTCCTGAGAGTCGTATCTGTTTTTTCTGTGTCTTCTTTCCTTGATGCCTGTCCTTTCCGTAATCCATTCATCATTGGTCGTCATCAGTTTTGCTAAATCATCATTTGTTACAACGTTATCTGGAACATAAAATCCCACACCTTTTATTGTACTTTTAATCATATAGTTTTTTAATTTTGGCAAAGATAAAACTTATTTAACACATAGTTTTTCAAAATATTAGTATTTTTACTTTATGCCAATTGACACGATATACAGAACCTCCCAGTGCGAATGGGTAGATGTAGAGGCTCCTACTGTAGAAGACCTGAAATTTCTTCATGAAAGATATGAAATCAACAATCTTCTTCTTGAAGATACAATGGATCCTAACCACCTTCCGAAATATGAAGAAGACGGGAATGTAAAATTCTTCTTACTTCGTGAAAGTACGGAGCTGGAAAGGAAAAATCTGAATACCATCAGCGATATCAGCACCAAAATTGGAATTTTTCTGGTTGAAAATACCATTATTACCATCCACAGGATGAAGACCAGAAGTATCACGGAGACCAAAAAAAAGGTTTCTTTGATTCAGCAGGACGTTACTCCTCAGCAAATCACCCTCATGATTGCTATCCTGATTATGAAAAGTTTTGATGATGAATCTTTAAGTCTTTTCGAAACGATGGATAATATTGAGAATGAGATTTTCCTTAAAAACACCAATCATACCAGCCAGATCCGCCGTCTTTATAAACTGAAACGAAAATCAGGATTGAATTCACGGGTACTGGTTATCTCTACGGATGCTATTGATAAATTTAAACTCCTGAATTTACAGGACTCCGAATTTGTTGAT
Organism: Chryseobacterium sp.; assembly: GCF_041914225.1. Taxonomy (GTDB): domain Bacteria; phylum Bacteroidota; class Bacteroidia; order Flavobacteriales; family Weeksellaceae; genus Chryseobacterium. The sequence goes on along the minus strand of NZ_JAYSDT010000001.1, from coordinate 15,107 downwards.
TTAAAGGACAAGCATAAAGATGTTGTAGCGGATTTTGATCATCTGAATATCCAGATTACTAACCTTATTTCCATGTTCCTGGCCCTTTCTGATCAGAAGGCCAATCAGGTGATGAAGGTTCTGGCCATTTATTCCGTTTACTTTTTACCGATCACTTTCATTGCCGGCGTTTACGGGATGAATTTCGATAATATGCCTGAGCTTCATCATAAGTATGGCTATTTTATAACTTTGGGAGCAATGGCTACAGTTGTGATCAGTACATTTATTTATGTAAGACGAAAGCAATGGTGATCAGATTTTATATTGACACAAAGGCGTATCTACTGTAAATATGACCAGTTGATTACTTGTTGTCTTTAACCATCATACCACAAAACAAAAATACCATGACCTCTGAAAACCTTAATAAAATCCTGGAAGATCCGTCCCTTTCACAGGCATCCAAAGAAAAGCTGATGGCTGTACATCAGAATATCTCCGGCAAAGAATTTTCTGACCTTCTGGATCAATCAGGTAATCAGTATGTGGAGTTTGTTCAGGAAGGTGGTGGTGTCTGGGGGAGTGCATTGGTAGGCTATCTTTACGGCCTGGAAATATTCGGTATCCGTTTTCTGAAAGTAGCAGGAACAAGTGCTGGCGCCATTAATACGATGCTTATTGCAGCCTGTAAAACCAAAGAGGAATCTAAAAGTGAGCTGATCAAGGATATCCTTTTTAGCTGGGATTTTTCAGATTTCATGGATGGGAAGACGTATGTAAAAACCACCCTTCATGCGATGCTGAATAACAAAGATTTTTTTAAGATCAATGCTGTTATTGCTGCTATCCTTTTTATTATCCTGATCAGTATTCCTTTTCTGGCACCTTCAACAACGATTCTGAATGCAAAACTGATGTTCCTGATTCCTCTGATACCAGCCGTCATTCTATTTTTCTGTATCAAAAAGCTTTACAACAATTTCAGAAAAGAAAACAGCGGACTGAATCCCGGAAATACTTTTCAGAAAACGATGCAGAATGCGCTGGATCAATTCGGAATAAAAACGGTTGCTCATCTCAATAAAAAATTCATTCAGAAAGAAAGAGAGCTCAACCTCAATTACCGGTATGGAAACGGACAGGAATATTACCTGATGGCTCTGCAAAGCATCGAAAAGATTAAGGAAAAGAATAAGGAACATATTGATCAGACCCGATACCGGATTTTCTACGAAAGCTCTGTAAATAATGATTATTATAAAAATAACCCGTTTTACCTTCTCAAGTCCGAATATGTTGTCATCACCACCGATATCAATGCAAAAATTAAGGTAGAGCTTCCCACGATGGCTAATCTTTACTGGTCTGAAGAGGAACTGAAGCACATCAGTCCGGCAGAATTTGTACGGGCTTCTATGGCTGTTCCCTTTTTCTTTGAGCCTTTTCAGAAACAAATCAATAAAGACGACGATTCTGTAAAATATGCCTGGAGGTACTGGATGAATACCAAGCCTGAAGATATCAATCCTGCAGGAGTTTTCATTGATGGCGGCAGTATTTCCAACTTCCCCATTGATCTGTTTCATGCGGATGAAGTTTTTTATCCGAGAATGCCCCTTTTTGGGGTGCAGCTCACAAGTGATTCTACTATCCTTTCGGAAAAAGGGAAAACCAGTGAAGAAATCCTTAAAACACCATTCAGCTACGCCGGAAATATCATCAGTACCTTAAAAGGATTTAATGATAAAACATTTCTTACCAAACACACCTTTTATAAACTGTACAGCATACAGACTGTTAACTGTGGGACCAGCAGCTGGCTGAATTTCTTTATGAAAAGGGAGGAAAAGGAAGAGCTCTTCAACAGAGGATTTCAGGTAGCCCTTGATTTTCTCAACAGCTTTGATTGGGAAAAGTACAAATATGAAAGAATGATGCTTACCATGAAGGATAAAAAAATACTGAAAGAAGAGGATACGCCTACGGTAGGATAAGGATTTTTAGCTTTTTAAATTTAATCAATATTATAAATAAAATACAATGATGAAATACATCTGCCAATGCTGTGGAGAAGAGAAAGAAGACTGGCCGGCAATTGCCTATTCATACCCTTATTTTTATTCCTGTTTATCTGAAGAAGAATTGAAAAATGCAGAACTTAGCTCAGATCTGTGCGTCATAAAAGAAGCAAAAGATTCCCACAGGTTTATCCGTACTGTTCTTGTACAGGAAGTAGTGGATGACTGCAAAGATCTGGATTATGGAATCTGGGTTTCTTTGAGTGAAAAAAACTTCAATGAATACGTTGAGAACTATGATAACAAGGAGTTCGAGGCTGAATATTTCGGATGGCTTTCCACCTATCTTCCGGATTATGAGTTTGAGGAAAGTGTTCCTACAACTGTAGTAGTAAATAATTCTGTCGGACGACCTTTTGTTTATCCTCATCAAAGTTATGATCATCCGTTTGTGGACGATTTTTATAGTGGGATTACAAAGGAGGAAGCAGAGAAGAGGATTTATCGGATTTTACATAAAGAATAAATGAACTGGATTATCAGAAGTACAAAAAAGGTAAAATTCCATACAAATCTCCATGAAGTTTTAATGCCTATATGGAATTACCTGGTTACTTATAACTGGATCCTGACTGATTTGGAATTTATTCCTAATGGCCAGCCAATCCCTATCAACTATGAATACGATTTTTTCATTTTAAGCCATCAACAATTTGAACAGCTTTACAAAAACAGTCCTCAAATTATCTGGGGAATAATATCAGCTGTTCCAGATAATATTGAACCTGATGCTTCATTAATTTCCAAATTATCTGCTGAAAATTCCATCATTTGGGAACCTGATCAATTTTTAATACCGGAAAGTATTTTAGAAATTGTTGCTTTTGACAGTGGGTATACTCTTATGAAATTTAAAGATAAAAATCTTTCAGATACATTTAAAGAATATTTTCAGGAGCAGGCAATAGATCTGCAGAAGTTCAATGAGAAATATAGAACCGGAGCATGAAAAAACTGATTTCAGAAAAGTTTCACATTATTGTTTGATAATCACTTTAATTTTTATCATATTTTGTTTAATTAGTGCCAATTTAGGAATAAACAACATACTCAAAAGCCCTAAATATACAATTGGAGAAGCTAGTTCGGACTGGCATCACAAAAATAATAATGGCGTAGGAATAGATTACAAATATGATGTTAATGGTATAACCTATTCTAAAACTGCTAATGTCTCTTATCAGAAAGGAGATAAATTTCTCATCGTCTTTGATTCTATAAAACCCGATAATTCAGCAATACTTGACATCTACTCTATTGAAAACTACCTTATAGATTTAAAAGTTCCTTCAAAAGGCTGGAAATATCAGGATGTACCCTTTAGCATTGACAGAAATACCATAAAGAAATATGTCCATGACTGGAATGTGGAACCTTTTGAATACATACAAAAGTAAGTTGAACTCATTTTAATTCAAGTTCAACTTACTTTTTATATTGTTATAAATTATCCAGAAACTCCAGATACATCGGAACACTTCTGTTGATCCATTCATCGGAAGAATCTCTTTCAATTCCATAATAAACGAATGGTTCTTTATAATCTGCCTTTATATAATCAAAGGTTAATTCATAAGGTCGGAAAAGCTCTTTCATCGTATATTTATATTCTCCGGATGCGCTGTATCCTTCTTCATCTATTCCTGCGGTAACAGCCAGTGACATTTTCTTTCCCGCCAGCTTGAAACCGCTGTTGCTTCCATAGGCCCAGCCATACAAAACCACTTCATCCAGCCATTGTTTTAAAAGCGGCGGACTGCTGAACCAGTAAAAAGGAAACTGAAATACAATTTTATCGTAAGATTCCATCATTTTCTGTTCCTGAGCTACATCAATTTTCCCGTCAGGATAAGCCTCATACAGCTGATGAACCGTATATTTGTCAGGGTATTTCTTCAATTCATCGATCCATTTTTTATTGATCACTGATTTTTCAATATCAGGATGCGTCACAATTACTAAGGTCTTCATTATGTTTAAATTTCTTATGTTTAAATTTCTGTTGCAAAATTACAACACGTTACTTACATTTCGTACATTAGCAACCTATTGTATGGTACTATAAAAAATGTAAGTAATGACTAAAATAAAGGAAACCTCAACCAATTATGCCAATAAAAAAGCACTTGCTGATGAGTGCCCGGAAATTTATGCTTCCAATATTATCGGAGGACAATGGGCTTTGGCAATCTGCTGTTATCTGATTAATGGGAAAATGAGATTCGGGGAACTTAGAAAAAAGCTTCAGAATATTACCGAGCGGATGCTTACGCTTCAGCTCCGCCGGCTGGAAGAGGATAAAATTATTACAAGAACAGTGTATGCCGAAGTTCCGCCACGGGTAGAATATGAGCTTACAGAAATAGGCTACAAACTGAACACCATTATCCTTGAGTTTGAAAAATGGGGCAAAGAACATAAAGAACTGATGAAGGAAACATCGAAGAATGATTTAAAAAATGAGATTCCTGCGGAATGACATTGTTCGTGCATAATATCAAACAGTTCTATTGTCATTCCGTAGAAATCCAGGTTTGTTAATTAAAGAATAATCCGTATTCTACTTTCCCTCAGCTTTTTTCCACAAAGGTTTTTGCGCCAATACTTTCGGGTGAATGGGACAGCTTTCATGGTGGGCTCCTTTCAGATATCCGGTGCTCATCAGAAATTCATTTACAATTTCCCCACCTGTAAACTTGAATGTTTTTTTGAACAGCTTCATCCATTCCTGCAATGTTTTAGGATGATGATGTTCCAGCCATTTTTCGAAAGAACCGAATTCCTGTTGCAATTCAATAATTGTTTTTGCATTTTCAACCGCAGCATTTACTTTTAGTTTATTCCTGATAATTCCCGGATCGCTCAGCAGTCTTTCCCGATCTTCTTCTGTATAAGCCGCTATTTTCTGAATATCAAAATTGTCATAGGCTTTTCTGAAGCTTTCTTCTTTTTTCAGGACAGTTTCCCAGCTTAATCCAGCCTGATTGATTTCAAGGATCAGTCTTCCGAACAATTCATTATCATCATGAATAGGAAACCCGTAATAGTTGTCATGATAATTCCTGTGCAGCTCTTTTCTGCTTTCGGGCTGCATCCCTTCTATTGCCAAACAATAACTCATTTCAATATATTTTCTATTTTGTAAAACTTTCAGACTGTAAAGATAAAGCGGGATTGTGACAACTGTCCGTCAGTAGTGTTTTAATTTTTAAATTTAACAGCTCTTAAAACAGTTTTATGACTTTCCGTCCAGAGAAATTTAGTAGTTTAGAAGAGTCAAAATATCCAATATGAAAGTACTGTTTTCCCTTCTTTTTATGATAGGCTCAATGTTCTTTAAAGCACAGAATTTATATTCCAAGGCTTATGGTGAACCTAAAAACCCGCCTGTCATTTTTATTCATGGCGGACCGGGCGGAAATGCCACTTTATTTGAAGGAACTACAGCCAAAAAACTTGCTGACAAAGGATTTTACGTCATTGTCTATGACAGACGTGGTGAAGGACGTTCAAAAGATGAAAGTGCAACCATGACATTTAAAGAAAGTTTTGAGGATTTAAAAGGTATTTATTCCGCATACAATATCAAAAAAGCCAATATTATTGCCCACAGTTTCGGCGGGATTATCGGAACTTTGTTTACGGCACAATTTCCTGAAAAGGTAAAGTCGCTGACTCTTGCGGGCGCTTTATTTACCCAGCAGGAGACCTATGATCATATTCTTAAAAAGGCAAAAGAACATTTCAAAAATGATTCTGTTCAGCTTGCAGAAATTTCAGCAATAGAAAATCTGGATAAAAATTCCGCGGCTTACAGAAAAAGATGTTATGAAATGGCTGGAAAACTTGGCTTCTTTGACATGCCCAATCCTACTTCCGAAAGTGAAATGCTGAGAAAGGAATACCAGGCAGGAGAATTTTATAAAAACAATATAAGAAACCCCAACTCTCCACTTACATTTTATCAGAATGAACCTTTGAATAATCTTGATAATACCACCGTTTTAAAAAATATCCGAAAAAAAGGAATTCCTCTTTTTGCAGTGTATGGTAAGAATGACGGTATATTTTCGGAAAAGCAACTTAATGATCTTAAAAATATTGTCGGAAAGAAAAACTTTAAACTGATTGATAACTGCTCCCATTATTTATTTGTAGATCAGCAGAATGATTTCCTGGAATTTATTAATCTTATGTTGAAATAAAGTATAGTTTTGTAATCATGCACCATTCAGGATTCCATATGAAAACCTATAAAGCTGTCGTTACGATGCTTATTTTGGTATTTTCATTGTCTCCGTGCCCTGTTAAAAGGAATATTCTTGACATTTTTGACATTCAGTATATCAGTGGACTTAATAAGGTAAAAACCACTTCCTCACTTTCCTTTAGCTGCGATGAGGCATCTGTTTCTTCAGGTATATCAGTTTCAAAAAACAAAGTTCAAAACCAGTATAATAAATTCTTATCCGGTCTTACTGCTGCTGCAGTCAGCTCCGTTGAAGAGAAGATCTTTCTCAATAACTATTCCGGGCATTCAACAGGAAACAGCCCTCCGAAATATATTCTGTTTAAAAGACTGAAACTTAATCTGATTTAAACTTTTTTAAAATCAAATTATAAAATCAGTTTTTTACAATACAATATTAATTTCAATGAAACATACCATAAACAGCCAGTCTTCGAACCTGGCCGGCTTATATACTTTATCCCTCCGCATGGTCATCGGATGGACTTATTTTTCAGCATTCTGGCGCAGACTTATCCTGGAAAACAAACTTATTCCCGATGAAAACGGATATATCGGGGAAAAATTCAATCATTTTTTACCTAATGCACTTGGAATAAAACCTGTTATTGAGTACCTGGTTACCCATCCCGACGCATTACAGCGCTCCATGATGATTTTTACTATTATTGAAGCTATTATCGGATTATTCATCATCCTCGGATTATTTACCCGCCTCATGAGCATCGGTATCTTCAGCCTTGCTTTTGGAATTTTACTGGGTTCCGGCTGGCTGGGAACAACCTGTCTTGATGAATGGCAGATAGGTGTTCTGGGAATCGCAGGAGGATTTGTTCTGTTTCTCTCGGGAAGCGGTGCTTATTCACTGGATTATTATTTTATGAAGAAGAGCCAAAATTTCACTCAAAAGAATTGGTTTCAATGGCTGGGATCCGGAAGTTTCCCCATCTCAAAACCTAAAATTTTCGTACTGGCAGGATCGTTAATCATATTTGGGTTAACCCTTTTTACCAACCAGTATTTCCATGGCGGTGTATGGGGAACTCTCCATAATAAATCAGTAAAGCCTAAACTGGAAATTTCAAATATCTCCCATAATCAATCACACCTGAAATTTGAGGTATACAGAACTGAAGGTGCCGATGTATACGGATCTTTCGTAATAGGCATCCATATTCTGGACAAAAACGGAAATATTTTAAAGGAACTTGATCAAAGAGAACTCGGCGGAATTCCTGAAGAGAATATTCAAAATCATTATGTTGCCAAAGTGAAACCGGGGAAACACAGTCTTGTAGTTCCACTGGGAGCAAAAGCTGATGTGACTATGAATATTGATGATATTTTTCAGAAAAATGAAATTCATTCCTTAAAATTGATTGACATCAGCGGTATTGAATGGATAGAGAGGATTGACTAGGAGTTCGGGGTACGGGATGCCAGTTTTAGTTTTTTGGCTGAACCTGATTTTCGATTTATAATAGTAAAAGCGGACTAAAGTCCGCTTCTATTATATTTCATGAATGCATTTTTAATTTCCCGGCATTCTCATTCTATTTTTCAGAAACAGTGACATGATAGCTGCATGTACTGTCCGGATCAAGTTTCAGGACTTTTATTTCAAGTAAAACATCCAGCCCCATAGTATCGCAAGCTCCCTGTATGAAAGGTTTTATAACCGGCCATTTCAATAGTCCTGCAATCTGCAGGCTCTGGGTGATTCTATGGTAACGGTCTACTCCTTTGATCAGCAGCTCACATGTATGGTCATTTAATTCTTTAAATTCAAAATTATATTCGGGACTGGATGTAAAAACTGCTCCAATTAATATTTTTGCAACAGCAGGAATCCCAGGCTGCAGATTGGATTTTGTTTCAAGGTTCTTTAAGGCCATTCTTGACCCAAGATCATACATAAAGGTGCTGGAAAGCTGTTCTATTGCTTCTGCTCCATACAGTTTTCCGGCCTGTTTAAGCATTCCTCCATAGAAAGCTCCTGTAATATCAGAAAGGCGCTGGGTAAGCTCTGTAAAAGTTCCGGGAAAGAAATCTGCGATAATCTGAGCCTGATTCATTTCAGGGAGATAAACATCATGTTTTCTGAAATCTGATAATGCCACGTAAGTTTCCGGCAGCTGAATTTGATTCATATAATAAGTTATTAGTATTTTGAGATTGTAGTTGAAGTCGTAAAACTATGTAAAGCTAGAAAAAATAAATAAACTCTCCAACAAGTGATATTATTTTTTATTTAACAAAATGAAAACAGAAAGTTACTGTCTCCTACTATTTTACGTAAAAAACAACATAAAAAACCTTCGAAAATTTCGAAGGTTTTGATCTTAAAATTTAGTGCATGGCTTCACTCAAATCTATTTTTTCTTTGCTCTTTCTTTCTTTTATGAACAAGATAAACGGAATACATATCAGGAATATGACCCCGAGATAAAGAAATACATCCATGTAGGAAAGAACGGTTGCCTGTTTGGTTACGGACAGATCCAGCATTTTGTAAGCGGCATTCATTGCGGCATCAGGAGTCATTCCTTTTGCAATAAAGTTTGCTTTCAGGGCAGCCAGCCTTTGCTGAACGTCAAAACTGTTCTCGTCCAGATGGGAAATTAAGTTATTTCTGTATTTCTGACCAGCGTTGGCAATAAAGGTTGTAATTGCTGCAATCCCGAAAGACCCTCCCAGCTGTCTCATCATCCCGGTAAAAGCTGCACCCTGACCAATCTCCTGGCCTTTCAGTGTACTTAATGACAGTGATGTAATAGGAATGAACAGCAGTCCCAGACCTGCTCCCCTTACAATCAGCATCCAGAAGAAAGCATCTTTACTGGTGTCTGGTGTCAGGATTTTATATCCCCAGAAACTGTAGATAAAAAAGATGAACAATCCCAGGGAAACTAAAATCTGCTGTTTTGCTCCTTTCGTCAGTAATCTTCCGATGATAGGCATCATGAAAGCAGTCGTTAAAGCCGCCGGAATCATTAAGGCTCCTGACTGAAGCGCCGTCCAGCCCAGGATACTCTGTGTATAAAGCGGAACGATGAATGTAGACCCATACAGCCCAAATCCCAATACAAACGACATCACCGTTCCGATTCTTAAGTTTCCATTTTTCAATACCCGGAGTTCTACAATCGGATATTTGAAGGTAAGTTCCCTCCAGAGGAATAATATAAATCCTAATATTGCAGCTACTGTAAAGGCTACGATCATTCCGCTTTCAAACCAATCTTCTTCATGTCCTCTTTCCAGAATGAACTGTAATGAACCTACCGTTACAGCCAGTAAACCAATACCGATCCAGTCGACATCTGAAACTTTACGCTTTTCAGCATATTTCGGACTTCTCACGAACTGCAGGGTCATTAAAGTGGCTGCAATCCCGATCGGAATATTAATATAAAATATATACGGCCAGCTGTAATTATCAACGATGTATCCTCCAAGTGGCGGACCTAATGTAGGACCGATAATTACTCCCAGACCATAGATAGCCTGAGCCATACTTCTCTTTTCAATCGGATAAGATTCCGTAATGATCGTCTGTGAGGTTACCAGTAAGGCTCCTCCTCCGATACCCTGCATCAATCTGAAGAAAACAAGTTCCCAGATATTGGTGGCATTTCCACATAAAAATGAAAATACCGTAAATATGATGATGGATGCCGCAAAGTAATTTCTACGCCCGAACTGCTGTGAAAGCCAGCTTGTCATAGGAACAATAATAACGTTCCCGATGGCATAAGCCGTAATCACCCAACCCACTTCTGAAAGCGTAGCTCCAAGATTCCCCTTCATTTCATTCAAGGCAACATTAACAATCGTGGAGTCTACAATTTCAAGAAGGGCACAAAGGATAGCAGTAATCGTAATGATCACTCTCCGCGCTCCATATTCTACTAATGAATCTTGCATAAGTTTTTTTCGATGTGAAAAATCAATGGTGAATTTTGCTTCGCAAGTGAATGGTGAATTGTAAAGCCTACCGTTTTAATTGACAGCAAAACTGATTCACTATTGACAACGAAGTTCATTGACTTTTAACAATTTAAATGTTATTTCAAAGCAACTTCTGCCTTCACGTTCATTCCTGTTCTCAATCTTTTTGCAATATTTTTGTCAAGATTCACAAAATCAATTTTTACAGGAAGTCTCTGAACTACTTTTACGAAGTTACCACTTGCATTATCCGGAGGAAGAATAGAGAAAGTAGCTCCTGTAGCCGGGGAGAATGAGCTTACCACTCCTTCAAATTCCTGATCAGGGAAAGCATCAATCTCAATTTTCACTTTCTGCCCTTCTACCATTTTGTCTACCTGTGTTTCCTTAAAGTTGGCCACTACCCATTTCTGGTCGTTTTTCACCAAAGCAAACAACTGTGATCCTGCCTGCAGGTACTGACCTGCCTGTGTAGGTACTTTTCCTACATAGCCGTCTTCCGGTGCCAGGATTACTGTATATGATAAGTTCAGCCTTGCATTTTCTACATCTACTTCTCTCTGTTTAGCTACTGATCCTGCAACACTGATCTGTTGAGAGCTTGCCGCCGTCTGGGAAGAAGCAATATGAGTTTGCTGAGCGATTTGATTTCTCTGGTCAACCAATACCTGTAGCTGTTTATCTGCAGATTGTTTTGCAGCAAGTGCCTGCTCATACTGTTGCTCTGTAATAGAATGGTCTTTTACAAGATTGGCATATCTTTTCAGGTCCTGTGATGTTTTCCATACATTTACTTTTGCAGCTTCTATCTGAGCGTTAGCAGTGATTACTGCTGCTTCTGAAGAACCGATATTTTTCGAAGTTGCTGTTGTAGCAGCTTCAGCATTGGAAATATTACTTTTAGCCGTAGATAATGCTGCCTGAGCCTGTTCAAGAGCCATTTTCTGATCTCTGTTATCCAAAATCACCAAAGTATCTCCTTTTTTTACAAACTGGTTGTCTTTTACTTTTACTTCAGCTATATAGCCGGAGATTTTAGAAATTACCGGTGCCATATTGGAAGCAATCTGAGCATCGTCAGTTTCTTCATGATACTGTCCGTAAGTATAAGCTCTGTAACCGTAGATTCCTCCTCCGATTACTACTGCCGCTAAAATGATAGGAAAAACTAAACTTTTTTTCTTTTTAGGTTCAGCTGCCTGTGTATTATTATTTTCCATTTTGGTTTCGATCTGATTATTTAATTGTTAAAGTTCCTGTTGTCTGTAATAGTTTTCTGTATGCCAGTGCAGCATCTGCCTTAGCATTGATTACGCCAACGTTGGCAGCAATCTGAGCGGCGTCTGCATCCAGCAATTCAGTCATGGTTGCAAGACCGTTGTCGTATTTATTTTTTGTAATTCTGTAATTTTCATTGGCCTGCTCAGCAGATTTTTCGAAAACAGCAATTCTTTTTTTGGAATAGTCTGTGTTCTGGTATTCTCTGTTGACATCAAGCTTAATGTTATCATTCAGTAATTCGTCGGTAGCGGCAAGCTGTTTTTCTCTGGCCTGTGACTGTCTTAAAGAAGAGTTTTCTTTCCAAAGGTTGGATAGATTGTATGATACTCCGATTCCTACGTTGATTGCATTATATACGGTAAGAAACTTAGGAATATCAGCAGCTACATAGCCTCCGGTGAATGCTATAGAAGGAAGATTTTCTGCTTTTGCAGCCTTGGTTCCAAATTCTGCTGCTTTTCTCTGTTGTGCCAAAGCCTGCAAATCCTTACGGTTTTCTCGGGCTTCATTAACATAAAAATCAACAGGCTTCACATCCGATCCTTCTTCAATATAATTTTCATCCACTTCAAGTATCGTTGTTTCAGGAAGACCTAGCAGAAGATCCATATTGATATTGGCAATATTGTAATTGTTTTTTGCCTCCAATAGCTGAAGCTCAATATTTGAAGTCTGAAGGTTGGCTTTTAATCTGTCATTTCTCGCGATCAAACCATTATTTTCCATTTTCAGGAAAGTTTCATCTCTTTTCTGGGAAGCTGCAAGATTTTCTTCAAAAACCTTAATAGACTGGTTTGCCTTGAATAAGTTGTTATAAGCCTGAGCTACATTATAAGCAATAGCAATCTTATCATTCTCAGTGCTTAGTTTGGAAGCTTCCACCAGATATTTAGCCGACTGAATACCATATTTGATTCTTCCGCCACTGTAGATCGGAACGCTCAGATTGGCAGTTCCGTAAAGCACCTGATGTACTTCCGGACCTCCTGCACCTGAAACACCGGGAAGCTTGATATCAATATTCGGTTTTATCGGAAGATACATATAGCTTCCTGATACTTTCAGCTCCGGTAACTGTCTGTTTTTAGCTTCCAGAAGATCAGCTGTAGCCTCTTCTATCTTGGCTGCATCTATCTTAAGATTCTTGCTGTTCTGGATTCCCAGCTGCACGGCTTCGTCAAGAGAAAGTGTCTTTTTCTCCTGAGCATTTGCATGGGCTATTCCTACGAATAGTGATAATGCAATCACTGAGTTATTTATTCTCTTCATAACCTAAAAGGTCTTTTAGTAAATATTTAATATGTTTATTAAGTTCTGTATAGTATTTTTCGTCAAAAGCTTCCTCATCTTCTGTTTCATTCAGGAACTCTTTATACATTTCTTTTGCATTGAATGCATAAAATAAAGTTCCGCTTACTGTGGAATGAAGCAGGTAAATAGGTGGTTTTTTGGTGAAAATTCCATTTTTAAGACCGCTTTCCAATATCTGTGAATACATGGAAAGGAATCCCATTTTGGTTTGCTTCAAAAATTCTACAATCTGTGGATTCTTGGTATGCAGCTGCTCTCTCTGCATAATCCTGTAAAAGCATTTTTGATTCCGGATTTTGTTGGAAAACTGATCAATTACTCTTTCAATTTTCTGCCATTCGTTGATATCAGTTCTCCCCAAAAGATCTTTCGAAAAAAACTGACCTTCATTCATTCTGTATTCTACTAATTTCTCATAAAGTTTTTCCTTAGAGCCAAAATAATATGAGATCATAGAGATATTTACATTAGCAGCCTTAGCAATTTCCCGGGTAGAGGTTCCTTCGAACCCTTTTTCAGCAAAGAGCTCCTCAGCGGCAAATAATATATTCTCTTCTTTTGAAATCATGTTAGTATTCATTTTTCAGGGCGCAAATTTACATAAGTTTTTATTCAAATCAAACGATTGATTGATTTTTTAATATAGATTTAATTTATTGCAAAGAAAAGACTGTTTCTATAATAGATGCTAAAACCGAAGGAAAGGCTGTTTTTGATGGAAAACAGCTTAAAAAAGAGTTCATATTTATTTAATAGTAATGAAAACTTTTAATAACAGTATTTGAATTTTCTGAATACTTAACATTAAATAATAGATAAAAAAAGAAGGAAACTACAAGCAATATGATAACCGGTTGTAGTTGAAAACAAAAACTCCGGCTGCCACCGGAGTTTATTTATGAGCTTTTATGTATATATCTTGATAATTTTATTCCCAGATCCGTCCAGACAATTTTAGGATTTCCGTTTCTTGTCAGATGCAGATCGGCTGCATTGATTTCTTCCAGGATGCTTTCAATATTGGCTCCGCTTATAAATTTTGAAAATCCTGCCCAATTGAAACCATTCGCATTGATTTTTTTATAGACAAGATCTTCGGACTGGTAATTCTGAAGCAATGCCAACCTGAATATTTCAGAACAATAATTCAGGAAGTTTTTCTGTTTTTCCCTGTTCCATCCGGCAATTTCTCTTGCCCAGAAAATAATGCTTCTGAGATACTCGGGTTTCTTTTTTACCATAAATGCATCTCTTACCCATTGTACAAAGAGCTTTTCAAACTCATTGGATTTGTCACCCGAATTCAGCAATTTTATGGCATAGTTGAGATCTCCCTGCGCTTCATGAACAATCTCTCTAATTTTTTCTTCTGAAACTGAAAAGTTCTGTCTGAGATAATTTTCAATATCCTCATCATGAATTCTCGGGATCTCTACAATCTGTGTTCTGGAAAGGATGGTAGGAAGGATATCATTGGTACTTTCAGCAGTAAGAAGGATGACAGTCTTTGCCGGCGGCTCTTCCAAGAATTTTAAAAATTTATTTGAAGCGGCAACATTCATCTTATCTGCTCTCCAGACAATAAGAATTTTGGTTCCTCCTTCAAAACTTTTCAGAGAAAATTTCTGGTTCTGATCATCTATTTCATCTGCAGAAATAAATAACTGCTTATTTTCCGACTCCAAAAAAGCAGTCCAGTCATCATAACTTGCATAGGGGGAAGCCAGGATCATTTCCCTGAATTCATCAAATTTATTCTTACTTAACGAGTTTTTATTATCCGTAAAAACCGGAAAGCTGAAGTGAAGATCAAGATGATTGAGATGCTCTACCTTTGCAGCAGCATGTTCATTTTCCTGGCTGAAGATTTCCCTTGCATAAGCCAGCACCATCGGGAGTGTTCCGTATCCCTCCTTTCCTACAAAAAGTTGGGCATGGCTCACTCTGTTTTCAGCAATGCTTTCTCTAAGAAGTTTTTTCAGATTCGTCTGTCCGGCGATATTCTCCCAATTCATGTTTCAAAGATAAAAAATCTTATCTCAATTCATAAAATTAAGTCTGCTTAAAATGTAAAATACAGAGTAAGCCTGATAAAGTAAGCCGTCTTATCAGGTAATCTTTTTATATAAAGAATTGTTATTTATATCTGTGAAAATTTGCATTTTTCTTCTGAAGAAAGGCCCTTAACAAACTTTAACCACATATAATTTTTACAATTCATTAATATTTAAGATATTTGCGCATTGTTTTAAAAA